>JBBRQD010000068.1:0-31315 GCA_038227045.1 Planctomycetota bacterium | reverse complement strand
TCCAACTGCTCGATCCGCGCGTTCAGCCTGGCAATGTCCTCTTGATAGCTTCGCTCGTCCATGCCAATATCATCGGACCACGGGCGCAGAAAAATAGTGAAAAGTGGATGGGGTCAAATTAATAACACGGTAATCAGTTACCGATCCTCCAGATAAGACATCCTTGAATTCTAATAAATGTCGCGGCAGAAAAATAGTCCCCATGCGCTGTTTTCCCGATGATGTTACAAATCCAGCATCACCTACCGACATCTACCCCTAGCTACACACATCGTATTTTTTACAAAAGCCTCACAGCACAATAACTGCCCAAGTGGCGGTTTCCAAAATCCGGTTTAAAAAGTGTTGAAAGGGGGTCATCCGTGACAGTTTCTCCAATCAAAACATGCCTCTGATGCCTCTCCTGTTCATTCCCGTTTCATGGTTATAGATTCCTAATCGATACCTTGCCAAACGGACAATCTGCTGGGTCATAGCAAAAGGGAAGCGTGCAAATTACACGCGTTCGCCTTTCCCCCGGAACCGCCCTTTAGCAGAGGCGGGTCCAGAAGGACTTGCTGTTGCGGATTTGATCGACCAGGGGCACCGTTGAGTTACGTTCCCGCACCGTGATGCCGGCGCTGCTCAGCGTCTTCGCCACGCGATCGAACAACGCTTCGCCTTGTGAGCACAACGTATCCTGCAGCTCCACCGCGCAGGCCACTTTCATCAGTTCGTCCGTGGCGGCTTCGATCTTGGCGGCGATGGCCTGCTTTTCGGTCACCGCCTTCGACAGGTCTTCCCGGCCAGTGGTGGTACTCAGAGTCTTGGCCGTACTGAATAATTCGAGTTTCGATTTCATGGTGTGCTCCTTTGGCTATGGCGTCGAATCCCCATGACGAGATTCGGGCCTGGTTGGGTTTGAGAAGAGCAATTCCTCTCTACCCAATCGTAACGATCTTCAGGCCCGAATTTAGGCGTGGGGGCAGCAACAGGGGACTGAAGTACCGTAAAGTCAACAGACTGTTATGCATTACAGTCTGTGCCGTTATTTGTTGCGCCAGCGCTTGGCCAGGGCCTCAGCGGCCCCGATCAACGCGCCCGTGATTGCGGCGGAAAGCACTTTGTTGAGCATGATGGTTCTCCTTCTAAAATGGAATTATGGTTACGCCAGCGCGCGGGCCGGGTCATGGATCGGCGTCATGTCGAACAGGAAGCCGTCCTCCCACACTCGCGGCAACGCCGGTATTTCGATTATCTTGGGCTTGGGCACCTTTGGCTTACGTGCAGGTTTGGGTTCGACCCTCCACGCGGCCCGCGCATCCACTTTCTGACCCACTTCGAGGTGATTCGCGAGCGCCGCGATGATGTCGTCGTCTTTCCCGCCGTTCATCATGGCGCGCAACGCGTTGGTATCGAACGTACCCTCAAGCGCCTGTGACGCGGCTTCCTTCTCCCCCATCAACGCGAGCGCCTGTTCCTGGATTGTCCCGGCGTAATACAGGAAGAAGACCTTGCACGATTGGGTCTGGGTCGGACAGCGAGCCCTCGCGCTGGCCTGCCGAAGCACGTGCGTGCTATATCCGGTTTGGTACCAGATCAGCGATGGGAACTGAACCAAATCGAGGCCGGTCATGACACGCTTGGGATGGACGATCAACACGTCCATTTCAGCCCCATGCTTCTCGATCCAATCTTCGCGCGCTTCCGGTTTCACCGTGTCGGGCATGACCAACGCCCGGATGCCGGCGTCGATCAAGAGCTTCAGGAGCTTGGGGCGAACATCGTGAACACCCGTGAACTGAGGATAGATCGCACAGCGTCGCCCTTCCCCCACTTCTGTCCGAACCACTTCGAGCAGCTTCGTGTCCTTGCTGTCGGCATGATCCTCGCCCAGATCGGACGGCCACGCGACCGCTTCCACGCCGCATCGCTGCCCGTTCTCGTCGTATGCCGGCGCGGTGATCGGGGACCAGCCCCACGGCTTGTCCAGATACGCGTCGAGCGCCTGTACACGTGTCGCGGCCAGACCCGGCGGGCCTTTCCCATTCACACGCTGCTTGATCGCGTCACGCAATTCGTCATCGAGCTTCCCATAGGCATCTTTCAGTTCGTGGCTCATCGAACAGGGGATCAATACACGCTCCAGCGTGGGCAGCGCCGGACCCAATTCGTCCAGCGACATGAACACGGCACGGTCAAGCAAGAAGTGGTTGAACAGATCGGGGCTGATGCCGGGGCGTGGGCGTTCGTTAGTCTTGTACGATTTGCGCCGCCCACACGCGCCGCGCTGGACTCGCCCCGAAAAGTCATCCGCTTCGCCCCGGCAATTGCGGATAACCTGGTGCTCCATCACGCCGTACCGAGTCACGAATCCGCGTTGGTTCCGCGCGATGGCCGAGATGCGCGCACCGCCGAGATTCTGGATATTGAACCCCCGTTGATTCAGTAATTCCGCGCTCATTCGCCAGAGCGGTGCGTGCAGGTCCAGTGCCTGGCCCCCGATCAGTGTCCCGGTCAGGGCCAACGTGTAGCAGCACGCCGACGCCAGCGTACCGAATGTGTTGCCTTGGATCGTCTCCGCGCCGGCCAGTTCGTGAACCTCGTCCGCGATAAGCAGATCAAACACGCCCTTCATCCGGCGCTGAATGTACCGGTCGATGTGTGGGTTTTTGCGGAAGCCGCGGGCATTGGTCAGCAGTTTGTCTCCGCAGTGCTTGCAGGAGGTGGGTTCGTTGCGGGCGATGTACTCGTCATAGATCACCGGTTCCGAACTTTCCTCTTCACCGTCCTGCACAACTCTGCCACAGCGCGGACAACACGCGACATCGACGATGCGCGTGACTTCGATTTCGGCAGCGCTATCTGTAAACGGTTTACAGATAACCTGGATGTCGCCTCGCTGAATTTCGTCTTTCGAGTCGAGCCGGACTCGCAGCTTCATTCGCCGTTTCGCCGCGCATGGCCGATCCACGTCGACCGAGCCGTGTGCGGCGTAGTGTGACAGCTTTCTGGACCGGCTGAAGCGTCGCGACCGGCTTCATGTCGTCGCGCAGAACGGGCCATTTCGATGGATCTGCGGCCCACCGCGGAAACGTCAGCTTGGTTTTATTGAGAGCTTTCTCACGACGCCGGCCGAGCACGATGCACTGCTTGAAATCCTGATACTCGGGCTCGGGGTAACGCCAAAGCCCCAGCAATTCGTAATCGCGTTCAACGGCAACCGCAAGACCGACTTCGGCATCGGCCAGCACATAATCCGGCACGATCATCAGAAGCAGACCAGTGGATCGTGCGGGCCATTCTTTGACGCGGCTGAAAAGTGTGTTTTCGGTGCGGCCCACGCCCCGGATGCGGTCGTAGGGCGGATTGAACCAGAGCAGGCTGACGGGATGATCGACTGTGGCGTCTTCGATGGCCGACCAAAGCGCTGTGCCGCCGCCCTTGCCGTTCGCCAACATTTCTGCTGCTTGCTGAGACCGATTTTTGTCCGACTCGATTCCGAGCAGCATGACGTTCAAATCCGGCTGCTGGGTGCGCCAGATTTCGCGCAGATCGTGGATCGCCTTACCGGTGCCGCAGCCTGCGTCGAGAACCACGAGCGGGCTTTGCTGAGCGGCGGGCAGTTTGAACAACCCGGCGACGGCGCGGATGATCCGTCCCTGCGTGGGAAAGAATCCCATTTTTATGCGAGCGATTTCACGCATTTGTGTTCTCCATCAAGAATGTGAATGGGGTGTGAAAGTGAGTCATGGGGCCGAAATTGGCTTGCGTTAAACAATACGCTGCACGATTCACAGACCATGCAAACGAAATCGAAAATCTCGAACGTTCTTTGCGGAATGAACTGGGAGGCGACCAATCGAGGTCGCGGGAGTAAACTATTTTGACGATCGTCGATTCACGCGGCTCCGCTTTTGGTGGTCGGGTTACAAATGAATTCTCAATTCTGATCGAGTAATTCTCATAAATGCAATAATCGTGGATTCGTCAATTGTCCGTGCAGACCGATAAATGTCAGCAATTCGACTTTTTTTTTCTTCCGCTGAGTTTTAAGACAACGATTTTTTGAAGCGGCAGCTGTTCTAATTCCATGGTTCTCCGATGTCCGGGCCGAAATCCATTTCGCAGCCTGGAATACTTGTTATCGTTTAAGGCCCGTACGCGCATTTTTTCATCCGTGGCCAGCACAGGCTGAAGCCGGCCCTCGATCAGCACCGATGCATAGTCGGAGAAGTCGTCGGCGTACTCGTCGACCTCGAAGCATACCCGTTCATTGTCATGCAATAATTCGCCCTTGCGCCCTGTCATCGCCAGCCGCACATACAACGCTCCATCGTTCCAGCAAAAGGGAAATGGAATTACATATGGATGGCCATTGGAATCCGCCATCCCGAGGCGTCCTATGCGAGAGTTCTCCAGGAACCGATCGATTTCTTCGCGAGTCATTTCAGTCATGGCACACCCTTTGATCCATTAGACATTGACGGCGATCGTGAACCGATCAAGCAAGTGGATTGCCTAAAACTCCACAATTACAAAGGAGACAAAATGACGACTAAACCTTATCCCACTGTCGGCGAGATTGTGGCCAATTATCCGGCGTCCTCCCGTTTCTTCGAGCGACTTGGGATCGACTATTGCTGTGGCGGCAAGCGTCCACTGGATGAAGCCTGCGCAGAGCGCAATCTGGACGCCGAAACAGTTCTGCGCATGCTGGATGTGAATCCGCTGGAGGCTTCGTTCGGACACGAAAAGAATTGGAGCAATGCAACTTTAACGGAACTATGCGACCACATCGAAACCACGCATCACGCTTATCTGAAAAACGAGTTACCGCGACTCGCCGAAATCGTCGAAAAGGTTGCCAGCGTTCACGGCTCAAAGAACCCCGCATTGAAGACTGTGGCGCGTGTTTTTGAAGCATTCCGCGAGGAACTGACGCAACACATGGCAAAAGAGGAACAGATTCTTTTTCCCTTGTGCAGAACGCTCGAGAAATCGGAGCACGTTCCCGCGATGCACTGCGGCACGGTGCAAAACCCGATCGCTGTAATGGAACGCGAACACACGGACGCGGGCGACGCGCTCGCCGAAATGCGAAAATTGACAAACGGTTACACGGCCCCGGATTGGGCATGCGATACGTATCGCGTCATGCTCCATAGCTTGGCCGAACTCGAAGCGGACATGCATCGGCACGTTCACAAAGAGAACAGCATTCTGTTTCCGAAGGCTGTGGCGCGCGAGGCCGCGCTGAAAATCGTAGGGTAACGAGGCGGTCATCGCCGTACGAACGAGCGCAGCATTCCCAGGAACGTAACGGTCCACGCCAGCAACGCCACGTAAATGAATGCATTGGGAATCGCTTCGAGAAAGACCAGTCCCGTGGCCTTTGCGAAAACGTGCGTGGCAACCGTGAACATGCCGAGTGGAAAGACCAGCGACCAGAACTGTGGATGGTAGGTCAGCGGCAAGCGTTGATAGAAGTGGCGCCAAATGCCAGCAATCACCAGGAGCGGAATCCACCACGCGCCGGCCGCCCAGAAAAAGAGCGTGAAGCCTTTTAGAAATGGACGCAGTTCAAGCAGAAACGGCCATTGATCGGATGACAAAATCAATCGCGAACCCGCCAACGTCGTGATCGCCAGCGCGCCCATGTTGATCCAATAGCTGGGCGTCAACGTGTCGCGTGTCATGGAGAAAAACATCCAACGATAAAAGATCAGTGAAATGAAGGCGATGTACAGCATCGCTCCGACGAAATAGGCACACAGCGAGATGAAGAGCACAATTTCGGTGCGCCCCAGCGCCGGGGCAACCAACGTTCCCAGCACACAAATCGCTTCAGTGGACACAACCACCAACAGCCATGCGCCGTTGAGCGCCGTCTCGATCGGTTGCTTGGGCTCGTGAACGGTGATTACGGTGAAGAACAACGTCGTAATGGCAATCCACAGCGCCACCCCAAAAAACCACAGCGCGCACGCTACTGTCATGTATGGCGTGAGCAGGGCAAATTGACTTCCAAGCACAAATGTCGCGGCAACTTTTGTTAGAAACGTGACTGCCATCGGGGGATTGATGAGATCGGCGATGAACTCGCGATTGAAGCGAATAAATCGCGCCGCAGTCAGCATCCACAGAACGATGTATGCGCCGATGTTGAAGTACAACAGCACTTGCGACACGAATGGCATCGCGTTGAAATGCGCACCGATGGATACAATTCCCGTCGCCATCACCAGCGCGAAGTATCCCGGGAACATCCGTGCAAGTGTTGACGCGGCAGGCGCAGTGGTTTCGTTCATGATTTGTCATCGACCAATTTGCGCATGTAGAAATGCAGCAGGCCAAAGTTGAGGCCGAAGAGTCCGAGGCTGGCCAGAGCAGCCGGCCAGACGATCGAGTCATCTCCGCCGAGGAACGCTTCCATGGTTGCCGTCAACAGCCAGAGTTGCATGATCACGACAGACAGCACAATCGCAAGAATCGAAACGACGATCGTCGAGCGCTGATGAAGAGTGAAAACAGATTTCATGCTTCACCCTCTGAAAATCCGTTCGCGAAAATGCGGCCGTCTTTCATTTCCAAAATCACGCGCGGCAAGGGACGCCGCGGCGGACCCGCCAGCGGGCGGCCGGTCTGGATGTCAAACGATCCATGATGGCACGGACAAAGGAATTTCCCCTGTTCCGGTTTTGGAATAACCGGACACGAGAGATGCGTGCACTTCTGTCCGAACGCAACGAAGCGCTCTTTGCCAAGTCGCACAAGCAGGCACGGATGTCCTTGCGACGGATATTCAAATCGTTTCGCCGTACCAATTGCCAATTCATCGACCAGCCCCAAATCCATGCGTTCGGGCTTCGCTCGGGACTTGCGAAAAATACTGAGCGCGCCGATCCAGATTTGCCCCGCGACGAAGGCCAGGCTCGTCAGCCCGAGCATTTTCGTAAAATTGCGCCGCGAACGGAATTCGTCTTGTTGCCAATCGATCGGGAATTGCTCGCGCCACGCGGGCTGCGGCTTTTGCGTGTTTCCGTCCTGCGGAGTCGTAACATGCTCATGATCGCGAATGTTCATAGCCCCTCTCCTGCTTCTGCGACATTGCCATCGAATACATCGTCCATCGCATGTGACACGGACGCATCGTCGAGGCCGGACATCACATCCAGCCGTTCGATTCGTGAATGTGCCGGGACAAGCATCACGACCTTGGTTGTGATCGTTTGATTGCCGAACTGGAATGTGTTGATCGCCCGCGAGTTCGGGCGCAGTCGTTCCAATTCGGCGCGCGTGCCAAACATCAACGCCTGACTGGGACAGACCGATGCGCACATGGGCTTCTTCCCGACGGACGTGCGGTCGTAGCACATGTCGCATTTCATCATCAGATACATTTCTGTCTGCATCTTCGGCACGCCGAAGGGGCACGCAAGCACGCAATTGTTGCACGCAATACAACGTGGTTTGCGCGCGGATTGAACGACTCCGTCGCTCGTACGCTTGATCGCGTCGGCGGGACAGACTTCCGCGCACGTCGGCGAATCGCAGTGCATGCAAATCACGGGAACGGAATCATTATCGACGAACTTGGAAAAACCTCTGACCTGCTTAGCAAACTTGCCCTGATTTACCAACTAGACACGCATGTAGCTTGGAGGCCGCTCTATGCGAAAAGTAGAGTGTTTACGGCCAATCGCGCAGCATATTTCTTCCCCACGGCGGCGGTTCCAGAGTTCTTGAAATCTATGGCAGAGTTCAACCGCCGTGTCCGATTCACGCGGCTGTACGAACAGGTCGATTGGGAAGCAGCAGTGCTCGCAAATGGCTGCCAGGGAATTGGGGACTGGCGAGACCGGTGCTCACGAAACGCGGCCGCGGCCAATGCGCTGGTCACTCATGTATATAAGCTGTGTCACGCTCATGGTTTCATTTTTACGCGCGTCTTCGCAGCACTTGACGCGTCGAACGACAAACGCGCGCAGCGCCGCCGAATGGGGTACGAAGTTGCTCTCGCATCAGGGTTGCGCAAAGGTGAATTGATTGCTCTGAAGGTCGCCGACTTGGATGTCACTCGCGGTGGGCTGGTGCTCCATGCGGAATGGACCAAGAACCGGCAAGGAGGCTTTCAACCCTTGCCGCGTGCTCTTGTGGAACGGCTGGTGCTAAGTGTCAAGGGCAAGGCGGGCACCGATCCGCTGTTGTTCGTGTCGTGCGACGCGTCGAAGTCTCTTAAGCGCGACTTGGATCGCGCAAATATCCCGACGTATGCGCCTGGAGGAAAGATTGACTTTCATGCGCTACGCACCGCGTACACGACGTTTCTTTTGGAATCGGGGGCGGACTTAAAGACAGTTCAAACGCTGGCAAGACATTCCAGTTCTGCATTAACTCTGAACACCTATGGTCGTGCCCGCGAGTACAAACTAGCCGAAGCCGCTGAAGCCGCTGGCAAGGCACTTTTGCCCGCAGAGAGTGCTAACAGCGTGCACAGGCTGTCTGCTGGCACTGAGACTGTTTTTGTAACTTGCGAGACAAACAGCACTTTGCATTCACCGTATTTAATACGCCCTGAGGGACTTGAACCCCCAACCTCCAGGTTCGAAGCCTGGCGCTCTATCCAGTTGAGCTAAGGGCGCGCAACCGGCGGAACTCTAGCACTCCGGGCCGCTGTTGTCAAAATGCGGTACTCGCAATTCATGGGAAATGCAGGGTTGTCGCGGGCGAAAATTTTGCGCTTTAGGCATTCCGACGGTGTACCTATTGCACCATTTTCGGATGATCCATGAACCCACAATTGAATCTCAAACGAGCCGCTCTTCTCTTTGCCGTCCTCGCCATTTCGCTCCTGTCCCACAGTCGCGCGTCTGACGCCCCCGCGGAATTTCCGTTCAAGACAGGCGACCGCGTGGCGTGGATTGGCAGTTCTTCCACGCGCATTGGAACATGGTGCCGGACCATGGAATTTTTGCTGCGCACGCGGCACCCCGAGTTGAACCTCTCGTTCAGCCGCGGCACGACGGGCGGCGGCACGTTTCTCACCGGCATCAAGAATCTGCCGGTCTGGCTGAGCGATTTCAAGCCCACTGTCGTCTTGTACAACTACGGCGGAAACGACGCCAGCGCCGGCTTGAAGGGCATTCCGCAGTTCAAGCTGAACATGCAGAAATGCGTCGAGATTACGCAGGACGCCGGCGCGCGGGTTCTGTTTATGACCCACCAGTCCGGCGACGTGCGCGTGACCTCGAAAGCGCCGTTCGACAACCGAAAGTTGTATGCCGAAACCATGCTGGGCTTCGCCAAAGAAAATAACTGGACGATGTACGATACGCATCATCCGCTCGAATCGTTGCAGCTCGATTGCCAGAAAGAAACGCCCGATTTTACATTGAACAAGGATCGGATCCATTTGACGGACTCGTCGTACTGCGCGTGGGGTTTTTACCTGTATGAGCGCATGAATCCGCCGGTCGTTGAAAGCAGCGTGGAATTGAATGCGGACGGGCGCATCATTCACGAAACACATTGCACTGTTTCGAACGCAATCGTTTTATCGCCGGGCGTCATTGAGTTCACGCGCGCCGACAGCGTTCTGCCGCTGATCCCGCCGGACCCCATTCCCACCGGTAACGCGCTGAAAGTATTGCCGACTTCCGCGGGCGCGGTTGTGGGTGCGGCGGCAAAAGAAGCCATAAAAGATCTCTACAAGCCGCTCGCGTTGGGCCGCTTTTTCGATGCGCCTAGCGCCGGCAAACCTTTCGGCGATCTCGCGCTGCCCTGGTTGGTGGTGGCGTCGGCGCAATTTTCCGCTGCGCCTGCCGTCCCGCTGCCCAAAATTCCGCCCGCGCAGGTTGCTTATGCAGCCAAATTCGGCCAGCAGCTTCCCGCCCGGGCGCTCGTGCCACTTGAAAAATTATCGCGCTACATGTTGAAAATCAATGGCCTGGAGCCCGGCAAATACGAAGTCAGTTGCGAAGGCAAACCGATCGGGCTGGCGTCGGAGAAAGAACTCGCCACTGGCGTCAATCTCAACACGCTGCTGCTGGACTCGAAGAATCCAGCGCCGTGGAGCGAACTGCTCAAGAACGTGTGGATCGGTAAGAGGCTAGATGAAATCGGTACGACGAAATGGAAGTTCCGCGTTGAGAAGAAGTAGCGATTCTCAATTTGCGCCGTCTTTAGTAATCGGGTCGGCCCCCACCGTGCCGGCAAGCTTCAGTAAATAGTCCTTCGACAATACCGCCGCGAGAGCTTCCTCGGCCTTGTGCAGACGCTCCTTCAAATTCAGGCGCGCGATCGGCTCGGAGTGGCTGGGTTTTGAAATGAACGACTTCAAGTACGTGATGCTCTTACCCAAATGCGCCGCGTCGCGCGACTGTTTGATCGCCAGGCGCTGGTGATACCAAGCGCTCGACAGCAAGTAATTCTTGGTAAACATCGCTCTTACATCCGGGTGGGATGCCGTTTTGCCTTCCCAGTTGCCGTGAGCCATGATATGCAACAGCGCTTGCAGTGGCGGGCAGGCGTCGTGCACCGTTCCGTCGTCGAAATATTGCTGCGCCACGCGTTTCTGCGCGTCAACGATATTTTCGATGCCGTCGATGAAAATATCCATGCCCTGCGTTTCGGGCTTCAGCATCGCTTCGTCCAGGACCGCCGCGGGATTGTCGAAAACGCGTCCGAAGTAGGTGTGTACGAACCGCACTGTGATGCGATACCCCAACCGGCTCGCCGGCACCTGTTTGCCCTTGTATTCGAAATCCTCCATTTTTTCAAAATAGCCGTTCTCGATCAGTTTGCCGATGTCGCGTTCCGCCGGCCTCAAGCGGCACCAGATTTCCGGAATCAACAGGCTGATGTCGTGCCCGACCTGGATGTTCGGGCCGACCCAGGCCGCCGCCGTCGTGATGCCCTGCTGGCCGGTCAGAATGAACGACACCAAGGCGTTGTTCAAATCAGTCGTCGTGGGCAGCGCGTTGAAAGGCCCTTTCGTCAGTGCGCCTTCAGACCCCGCGCCCGTCGTTGAAGGCGATTTTCCGGTCAGGCTGCAGATGAAATCCATGAACAGCTCGGGCAGTTCCTGGTAATGGATCGGGTTATAAACCGCCAGCGGTTGAACGTTATTTTTCGGGTCGGGCGGATTGTTGCGCCGCCCCGCCAGCACGGCATCGACCGGAAAAATAACCGGCGCCTCGACAGGCAGCCTGCGGTTGAGCCGCGCGCCGACCTCGGCGAGATACTCGCTCATCGGATTGACCAGCGTTGGCCGTACTTGCAGATACCGGGGGTTCTGCGTCGGCTTGCCGTCGACCAGTCGCGAATGCGCCGACGAGACGAAAAAAGTGCCGTCCTTCTCCGCGGCGGCTCTGCGGATCAGCGCGCGCATCGGCTCGGTGAATTCGTCGAAATGGATCGTGTCTTCGATCAGGTCGATGGCTTCGCTGCGCGGAAGCGGCTGAAAATTGGAGATAAAATTGCCCGGCTGGCTCATGTCCCATTCGGCCTGCTTGTCGTAGCCGCGGTGCACGGCATCGTCGGGGCGCTGAAAAAAGCGGTACTCGCAATTGAGCGCGAGTTTGAGCGAGTCTTTGTGGCTCGCCTGATAGTACGAACTCACCCACTCTGGCGGCACGACCACCGTCGCGGTGATGTCGTCTTCCATCTGCACTTTTTCCGCGGGCAGAAAGTCCTGCCGCAATTTATGCGTGCGCCAGGAACTGTCCGGCATCAAGCCCACGCGCAGATAGCTTCCGACGAGTTTGCGGCTGTCGTATTTGAGTTCGTGCCCGGCGCTGCCGTTGACATTGTCAACGCTAAAATGCTCGCGCCACGCGTCGCTCCATTCGGGGCGGTAGAAGCGTTTAATGATGAACACGAGCGCGAAAATATGATTGGGCAGCGTGTTCAGCCACGCGTTGTATTCCGGCGTGTATTCGACACTGGACGGCGTGAGCAGCTTGATCACCGATCCCAGCGAGCGCTGCGGGCTCAGGATCGGCCGCGACGCGCGTTCGTCGGCGTAACTCGGCCGGAATGCGGGGAGGAATCGGCCACTGTAATTGCGCTTTAGTATGGCGTCAACCTGCTCGAAATCTTTCTCCGCATCGCCGACAAAAATGGGGCCGTAGAGCACTGCGTCCGTGATCGATTTCGACAGCTCCGATTTTCCACCGCCGGAAACAGTGCACGGCTTGTGGCAGAACGTCGGTTCCGCTTCCGTCCCGGCAAGCCGCCACGATGGCGCCGAGGGGTGTTTTTCAAGCTGCGCTTTGTAACCCGACGGCATGATGTACACATGGTCGCGCAGCAGCTTGATGCTCTGTTCCACACCGTCTTTCGTCCACGACACTTTTTGCGTGGCGAGTTGAATGCGCACGTCTTCCGGAACGTAAATAATGGCCGGATATTTCTTGTCGACGCCGTAGCCTTCGGGCTTGAAATCGATGAAACTCGAATACAAACGCTGCACTTCGGCGAACGAATGCCCTTCCATGTGCATGCGGCGCGCGGGGCGCGTGGCGTCGAGGTCTTCGCCGTAGTTGTAGCGCGGAAACGCCAGCGCGCCGCCGGCGTGTTCCTCTTCGCACAGGCCGAAGAGATTCGCCGACATGCTGATCTGAGTCTTGACTTCCTTCTTGCAATATCCGAAATAATTGTCGGCGATGATCGTGATCATTATGCCGTCCATCGTGCGGCAGACCAGCTTGAACGCGCTGCCGCCGTTGTAGCATTCCGCCGGGTCTTTCCAGCATATTCCGTCGGCCCGCTGCCTTTCGGTGGCGTCCTTCCAATTGGGCTGGCCGACGTCCTTCTTGCGAATGCCGACAAGATGGGGCGCGAGGATCACGCAGCCTGTGTGGCCGGTCCAATGATCGATGTCAAGGCCCGCATCGTTCTCGGGCAAATAGGGATCGCCGGCATTTCCAAAAATGGATTCGACGAAATCGAGATTGGCGACGAGATTTCCCGGCGCGAAGAAGCGTATTTCCATCGTCTTCTGCGGCAGCACGCCCGGCACCTCCGGGCACACCACGGGCCGCAGCAGCAGCGAGAGCATCACTTCGGCTTCCTGTTCCGAACCGGCGGTGTACGGCAGTTTCAACAAGTCGCGCGGTGGGTTGAGCGCGGCGTGAAGCATGTTGCCACAGACGCGCTTGGGCACGGCGATTTTGTCGGCCGGCACCGGCAAGCCGCCTTCCGCGATGTGGAAGACGCCCTTCGTGGTGCGGCGGTCATTCTTGGGATTGTGCAGCACGCCCTGCTGAACGCGATACGAACTGCCGATCCCCGATTCGATGGTGTTCCGATTCAACGGCAGCGACAGCTCCCGCGCCAGCCCGTGGCGGTCGAGCGTCAGCGTGTTGCGCGGCAAATCGATGGGTCCGTTCAATTTGACATCGGCGAAATGAGAGTCGAGAAATTCCTGGATGCGCCGGTCGGGCGGGCAGAGATAAGCCGAAAGCAGGCGGACTTTTTCGCGATAATTCTGGACCAGGTCGTAAGCCATATCCAAAAGTTCGCTGTCGGCCGTTACGCTGGGAGCCTTGACGCCGAGCGCCGCGAGTTTCAAATTGATATACCGGACAATCAACAGCCGTTCGCGGGCGGCTTCTTCGCCCTGCAACGGTGGAAATCCGAGTGCTCGTTTTAAATCCATGCGAGTGTCCAAGATTGATTCTAATGTTGAAAGTACAACAGTTCTCTGCGCGAAAATCAGTTAGAGCGCTTCTCTCAATTCGTTGGCCATTTTCAACGCTGCCGCGCGCGCGGCTCCCGCGAAGTCGCGCTCGCCGTGCGTCATACTGTAGGGTTCCTGTTTGTACGCAAAAATAATGCCGCGCGAATTGTTAACGATCGCGCCGCGCCCATCCGCGCGAAATCCCGCCGCCGCATCGCGCGCCGAACCGCCTTGCGCGCCATAGCCGGGAATGAGAAAGCAAGTGTCAGGCATAAGTGCGCGCAGCGCCCGCGCTTCATCCGGATACGTCGCGCCGACAACCGCGCCGACATCCGATAAACCGCACGCTCCAAGATGGTTCTTTCCCAACTCGTGAACCATCTGCGCGACATGCTCGCAAACGAAACGACCATCACTCAGCTTCAAATCCTGCAGATCGCCTGAACCGGGATTCGACGTCTTCACCAAAACGAATACGCCGCCACCGTTCGCAGCAGCCGTTTTCAAAAAGGGCTCCAACGTATCGCGCCCCATATAAGGGTTGACGGTCAGCGCATCGGCTTCGAACCCCATGCTGCCGAGGTGCGCGCGAGCGTACGCTTCGGCGGTCGCGCCGATGTCGCCGCGCTTGGCGTCCGAAATCACAAGAAGGCCTTTTGCCTGCGCGTGGAGAATGGTGGCTTCGTATGCGCGAATGCCATCTGCGCCGAGTTCCTCGTAGAAGGCGATCTGCGGTTTGCAAATCGGAACGATGTCCGCGACCGCGTCGATGATCGCTTTGTTGAATTCCAGGAATGCCTCGGCGCGCGCATTCAACGTTTCGCCTAACGCGCGGGTTGCGGCGTCCACAATGTGTTTCGGCAAACTCTCGTAACGCGGATCGAGCCCCACGCAGATGGGATTGCCCTTCGCGCGGATGGCGGCGTCCAGCCGGTCGGAAAATTTCGCAATCATAAAATAGCCCCATGCCGCAGGCGTCCCGCCTGCCAGTTGTCGCACTCCAGAGCCGCGCACGTTAGTAAGCGGCCAGAATCGTTCGGCACCCAAAAACTGGCCGCTTACTGACGTGCGCGGCTCTGGCACCCGCTGAATTTTTAGCACAAACTCTCCCCGTGACGAATAAAATGAGCACCAATTTCGCTGAAATTTATTGACGCCGCGAACGCCATGCGCCACGATTGGTCCATCATGCCGCACCGTGTTATATCAATGGCTGAAGAAGCGCTGGGCTGCACGCTGCGCGTGGACGGCGACATCGGCTTGCTCGAACGCCCTCGCCGCGCACTGCTGGTTTCGCGCGGTGTGCGCTCACCAACCCCTGCCGATCCATGTATTCGCGCGACGCTCGATGCGACGCGAAAAACAATCGATGCCAACGAAACCCCGGTTGTCGGCACGTTCCGTTTTCCATGGGATCTGGCGCTTTGGGCCTGTAAAAATGCCGGGGGAAGCGCCGTCATTGCGCTCGAAGAAATGGGCGTGCCGCATGGAATTCTTCCAGAAAAAACGCTCTGCGTCTGGCCGGGACAGGGTGTCCGGCCAGAAAAACGAACTCCGGCGTTGCGGAAGGTTGAGCGTCAACAACAGCGCGACCGTCTGGCCGGTTTGCTGGCGACTTGCGCGTACTCAATTTGCGTTCGTTCCGGCGGAAACATGGCGATGGTCCGTGACGATTTGACCGCGCGCGGCTGTCCGGTGGAAACGTGGCCCGAAGCCTCTCTTCAAGTTCAAGAAATTCCCCCAGCACCCATCGAAATTTCCGCCGCAGCCCGCTCGATTTCATTCGCCAATCGCCTGACTCACTTTACGCGTGCGCCCGACGCGTTGTGGCCGCGTGAAAGCTATGCGGCTTATCTGCAATGGCTCGCATCCGGTCCCGTATTTGTTCCTCGCGATGCGTTTCAAGCGTTGCGGAGAATTATCGCAACAAAGAGTATTTGTCCACATGGCCGCCTCATTAATTCCGCTGTTCCCATGGTCTGTCTGACGCAACGTAATCCGTTCGAATTGCTCGCCGAAAACCGCTGGCGCAAGGGTCTGCTGCGCTGGACCTATTCGCACTACGGGCTGTCGTTCATGCAGGACGACCTTACGCCGCTCGGCGCGCGGCCGGTGCACTATGTGCCGGGCGAAAAGATCAGCGATTTTCCCCTTCAGGAGCGCTGCTTTCTGCAAACTGAATATTCCGCCGGTATCGATTGGCGAAACGAAGCTGAATGGCGTATTCGCGGCGATCTCGATTTCTCACGCATTGACCCCGCGCGACTCGTTGCACTCGTGGCAAACGAAGACGAAGCGCAGAGTATCGAGCGCGAATTTCGCATTCGAGCGATTGTCATGGCGTCCGAAAAGTCTTAAAAGCATCCCTGAGCGCTGTCGAAAGTTCAAAGCGAGGAAGTGGCAACGCTCACAAGTTTCGTCGGAACTGCTGAAAAATTGAGGGAGATCGATTGTGGAAAGCGTCACTCGGTTGTTTTGTGTCGCAGCGCTTTGCGTTTTCGGAGCATTGTTCACACTCAGTGCGGCGGATCTGGCGGCTCCTCTTGGCTCCCCGAAATTCGAGCCTACGCCGGAGCATCCCATTGGGTGGCGCGGCGATGGTTCCGGCCGCTATCCCGCGGCGACACCGCCGACATCCTGGGAGCGCAAAAAGAATGGGACTGCTTATGCAACGAAGGGCATTCTGTGGATGACGCCGCTTCCGGAGGCCGGCGTCTCGTGTCCGATTATTGTCGGCCAACGCATTTTCATCACCACCGAAATCGCCGATCTTATCTGCATCGACAAGCAGACCGGACGCCTTCTTTGGATTCGTTCGAATCCCGAGTTCGAAGGAATCGGAGAAGAGGAACGGAAATTGAATCCGGCCCCATACGAGGCATTGGCGTTGCTATTGCCGCAACTGACCGAGGCCAATGCAGCGCTGGTTGAAGCCCTCAATGCGCAGATGGCCAGCGCCTCGACAGCGGCCGCGTCGAAGCCGCTTCCAGCCGTCGTAAAGAAGCGCGAGATCGAAAAGAAAATTCAGGATCAACAGCTTGCGATTGATAAGAAGCTCTTCGAACGCTACTGGGGCCAGGCGGTGTTTGGTTTCAGCGGCCAGACGCCGACGAGCGACGGCAAGCACGTCTGCGCGTTCTTCACCACTGGCGTCAGCGCCTGCTACGATTTGGATGGCAAACGAAAATGGATCGCGCGCGGCAAAGGGGGCGGCAGCGAACACGGCAACTTCGCCAGTCCGCTGTTGCGCGGAAACACGCTGGTGGTCTGGGCCCACGCCATGCGCGGCTATGACGTCGAGACGGGCAAACTGCTTTGGGACAACCCGGCAAAAGCATATAATACCTACGGCTCCCTCTTCCCGGTTAAATCCGGCAACGATCTCGTCGCCGCGTTTCAGTGGGGATTTTTCACGCGCATTCGCGACGGCAAAATGATTTGGGACAAGGGCATCTTCGGCGATTCCGTGCAGACCCCCATCGTGGAAGGCGACACCATTTTCGCGCGCGTCGGCTATCCGAAGAATAACGACGAGAAGACCGGCTTCCGGGCTTTCAAGATTCCGGAAAGCACCGACAGCGGAAAAATCACGCAGGCGTATCAATTCAAATCGGAATGGGCCGACGACGAATTGGTCGTCGACAAAAAAACGAATCCCTTCGACCGCGGATACGTGGCTTCGCCGCTCTTTGTAGACGGCCTCATTTACCAAATTACGCAAGGTGGCGGATTGATGGTCAACGATGCCGCTACCGGCGAAATGATTTACAAAAAGGTTCTGCCGCTCAAGCCGCGCACGCAGTATTGGAATTGGGCTGGGACGTCAACCAGTCCCACGCTGGCGGGTAAATACATTTACCTGATGGACAATCAAGGCATGACGCTCGTTATTCAACCGGGTAAGGAGTACAAGGAGGTCGCGCGCAATTTTATCGAGGAATCGAAAGACGGCAAGGAGCAGTCGCAGAACCTTGCCTCACCGATATTCGAGGGCACCCGGATGTACTATCGAACGCCGGGGTTTCTCTATTGCATCGGGGACAAGTAGGGCGCGGGTTGAAGATGCCTTTGACGACTTCGCCCGCCACATCCGTTAGACTGAAAACTTCACAAAGTGCGAGGTAAATTAAAAAACTTCGCTGTCTTCAAAATCGCTCGCGGGACACACGCGATTACGGGGTAGTGATGGTAGGAGCCAACGGAATCGAACCAGCGGGCGCTTGCTTAATGAAACGATGCAGTATTTTTATCGGGGACCGTGTGATGCGATTATGCGTTCGCCGTTGCCTGTGCGCGTTCCTCGGCGTACTGGCATTCCGTGCGTGTTCCGCTGAAACCACATCGCAAATTCCAGTCAAGGCGACAGTTGATTTTACGCGTGACATTCGTCCGATTCTGTCCGAAAAATGTTTTTATTGCCACGGTCCCGACGCGTCCAAGAGACAAGCCGGATTGCGTCTCGATTCCTCGGAAGGGGCGTACGCGGCATACGACAACGGCCGCGCGGTTGTTCCGGGAAAGCCTGATAAAAGCGAAGTCGTCACTCGTATTTTGTCGCAAAATCCAGCCGATCAAATGCCGCCGCCGAAATCGAATCGAACGCTCTCTTCTGCTGAAATCGAGTTGTTGAGACAGTGGATTGCCGACGGTGCAAAATACGCCGGGCATTGGGCATTTGAGCCGCTGCGCCAGGCAGAACCGCCGGCGGCGAAAAGCGGCGCGTGGGCGCGCAATCCGATTGACCGCTTCGTGCTGGCTCGTTTGGAGAAGGAGGGACTCTCTCCGTCTCCTGAAACACCGCGCGAAACGTTGTTGCGGCGTGTGACTCTGGATCTCACTGGATTGCCGCCGACGCCCGCCGAAGTCGATGCGTTTATTGCGGATGCCGGCGCGGATTCCTACGGCAAGGCCGTCGATCGGTTGCTGGCGTCACCGGCGTTTGGCGAGCGCATGGCGTGGGACTGGCTGGACGCGGCGCGTTATGCGGACTCCAACGGTTATCAGGGCGACAACGAGCGGACGATGTGGCCGTGGCGCGATTGGGTCGTGCGCGCGTTCAATTCGAATCTGCCGTTCGATCAATTCACCGTGTGGCAGCTTGCCGGCGATCAGTTGCCCAACGCGACCGTGGAGCAGAAAATGGCCACGGGCTTTTGCCGCAACCACATGATTAATGGGGAGGGCGGGCGGATCGCGGAAGAGAATCGGATCGAATACGTCTTCGATCAGATCGAAACGCTCGGCACGGTCTGGCTCGGCATGACGTTCAATTGCTGCCGCTGCCACGATCACAAATACGACCAGCTCACGCGCCGGGACTATTACGGACTCTTCGCATTCTTCAACCAGACGCAGGTCGATGGCGGTGGCGGCGATCCGCAGACGAAACCAAATTTGGAACTGCCCAACGACGAGCAGAAGACTCAACTCGCGAAGCTAGATGACGAAGTTCAAACGGGCGCCGAAGACCTCGATTATCAGGAAGATTCGTTCTTCCCGCGCGACTTCGGAAAATCGGCGGCCGATTCGCCGGCTGCCGCAAAATTGCCTGACAAAGTCAAAAACGCGCTCAAGAAAAGCGCAGTGTCTCGCAATCGAAACGATTTGGCCGAGATTGAAAAAGAGGTCGCGAAACCCAATCCCGAGCACGCGAAATTGCTGAAGGCTCAGATTGCGGTTGTGGACAAGCGCGACGCGGTCAGCAAAGCCATTCCGCGCGTGATGATCATGGAGGACATGGCCAAACCGCGCAAAACGTTCATGCTTGAAAAGGGACTCTACGACAAGCCGCGCGACGAAGTGACCGCCAGTGTTCCGGCGGTACTACCGGCGTTGCCGAAGGGCGCGGCGATCAATCGATTGAGTCTGGCGCGCTGGGTCGTTGCGCCGGAAAATCCGCTGCCCGCGCGCGTCACGGTGAATCGGTTCTGGCAGCAGTTCTTCGGAATCGGCCTAGTCAAAACGCCCGAAGATTTTGGAACGCAGAGCGAGTTTCCGCCGCATCGCGATCTGTTGAACTGGCTCGCCGCCGAATTCGTGCGCTCGGGCTGGGACGTGAAGGCACTGTGCCGCCAGATCGTGACCAGCGCGGCGTATCGGCAATCCTCGAAAGTATCGCCGGCGTTGCGCGAGCGCGATCCGGAAAACAGGCTGATGGCGCGCGGCCCGCGATTTCGAATGCCGGCGTGGATGATTCGCGATCAGGCGCTGGCCGCGAGCGGTTTGCTTGTCGCGAAAATCGGCGGGCCAGCGGTCAAACCGTATCAGCCGCCCGGCGTCTGGGAGGAAGCGACGTTCGGAAACAAGCGCTACTCGCAGGACAAGGACGACGCGCTGCATCGGCGCAGCCTCTATACATTCTGGCGGCGCATTATCGGCCCCACGGAGTTCTTCGATTCAGCGACGCGCCAGACCTGCACCGTAAAACAGTTGCGCACGAATTCACCGATGCATGCGCTGACCACATTGAACGATGTCACGTTTGTTGAAGCGTCGCGCGTGCTGGCCGAACGCATTTTGACGAGTGCCAGCTCCGCGCCGGACGCGCGCATCGAGTTTGCGGTGCGCTGCGTGATGGTGCGCAAACCGTCGCCAGAAGAAAAGACCGTGTTGCTTGGAAGCCTTGAACGTCTCAGGAAGGAATTTGCGGCCGATCCGGTGAGCGCGAAAAAGTATCTTCAGAATGGGGAATTCAAACGCAACGACAAGCTGGATCCCGTCGAACATGCGGCGTATGCCGCGGTGTGTTTGTTGATTTTGAATCTCGACGAAGCGTTGACAAAGGAGTGAGCGATGGACCCGCGGATCGATTTTGGAAACAATATTCCGCGCCGCGAATTTTTCGGGCGGAGCGCGACGGGCATTGGCGTGGCGGCTCTCGCGAGTCTGCTGGGAGGCGATGGCCGTGTTATGGCCGACGACAAAGCCGGAGCCGCGCTCGGCGCCCTGCCGGGATTGCCGCACTTCGCGCCGAAGGCCAAGCGCGTGATTTATCTTTTTCAAAGCGGCGCGCCGACGCATCCGGACATCTTCGACTACAAACCCAAATTGAAGGAACTCCACGGCACGCCGATGCCCGATTCATATCTTGGAACGAAACGGTTCAGCTCCATGACCGGAAATCCAAAGGGCAAAGTGGCGCTCGGGCCGATCGAGCCGTTCAAGCAATATGGGCAAAGCGGCGCGTGGGTTAGCGATCTCATGCCGCACACGGCTCAAGTCGTCGACGAATTGTGTTTCATCAAAAGCATGCACACCGATGCGGTCAATCACGCGCCAGCCGTGAATTTTCTGCTGAGCGGCGCGCAGATTCCAGGGCGGCCCTCAATGGGCGCATGGCTGACATACGGACTGGGCAGCACGAGTGCGAATCTGCCCGCGTTTGTGGTCATGACGTCGGTGAGCAAAGGGACAACCTGTGGCCAGATATTCTACGATTTCTATTGGGGCTCCGGCTTTCTGCCTTCGCGTTTTCAAGGCGTCAAATTGCGCGGCGGCGGCGATCCCGTTTTGTATCTCAACAATCCCGATGGCATGAGCAGCACGATGCGGCGCGGGCTGCTCGACGACATTGCGAAGCTCAACGAAATAAAATTGAAGGAGTATGGCGACCCGGAGATCGCGACGCGTATCGCGCAATATGAGATGGCGTTCAAGATGCAGACGAGCGTGCCCGAATTGTCGGATATTTCGAAAGAGCCGAAAGAGGTTCTCGACATGTACGGTCCGCAGGTAAAGGAGCGCGGGACGTTCGCGTACAACTGCCTGATGGCGCGCCGCCTCGCCGAGCGCGGCGTGCGTTTCATTCAAGTCATGCACGCGGGCTGGGACCAGCACAACAGTCTGACGACCGAATTGTACACGCAATGCAAGGACACCGATCAGCCGTCCGCTGCGCTGGTGAAAGATTTGAAAGCGCGCGGATTGCTCGACGACACGCTCGTGATCTGGGGCGGGGAGTTCGGCCGGACGCCGTTCATTCAAGGCAGCCTCGACGACCGCAAGCGCTGGGGGCGCGATCATCATCCCTACGCGTTTACGGTGTGGATGGCCGGTGGCGGCGTGAAGCGCGGCATCACGTATGGGGAATCCGACGATCTCGCGATGAACGTGGCGCGCGACCCGGTTCATGTCCACGATTTTCAAGCGACGCTGCTGCATCTGCTCGGCATCGACCATGAACGCCTGACCTACCGGTTCCAGGGGCGCCAGTTCCGGCTGACGGATGTATTCGGAAAGGCAGTCACGCAGGTCGTCGCATAAGCGCTCTTTTTCTCGATCATTGTGTTTCAACGGCATACTGTATAATCCGTAGCCATACATAAACTCTTCACGCGTCATTTTTGGAGGCCGTCGCCATGCGCCGCATTCCGTTTCTTTCTTTCGCACTTCTCATTGCAATGATTGTGGCCGCGGGAGTGACGGCGCACGCGGGCGAAGATTACAAATTTGGGCCGGACTCCGAGGAACAGGCTGATGTGCCCAAGGGCACCGTGACCGAGCACAAATTCACCGAAAGCAAAATCTACCCCGGCACGTCGCGCGGCTACTGGATCTATTTGCCGCCGAATTTTAACGCCGACACCGAGTACCCCATCATGGTGTTCTTCGACGGGGGCGGAGCGGTCGGTGCCAAAGGCGGCTTTCGCGCGCCGACTGTCTTCGACAATCTGATTCACAAGAAAGAGATTCCGTCGCTGATTGGACTCTTCATCAATCCCGGCGATGTGCCCGCCGTGGCCGCGGGCGCGAAGGGCCGCAGCACGCGCAGTTTCGAATACGACACGCCCGACGATGTCTGCGCGCGATTCGTGCTCGACGAAATGTTCCCGCTCGTCGCCAAACATGCCAAGATCAGCCCGAAGCCCGAAGATCATGCGCTGTGGGGCATTTCCAGCGGCGGGATCGCCGCCTTCAACGCGGCGTGGCAGCGTCCAGACGCGTTTCGCAAAGTGATCAGTTACATCGGCAGTTTCACGAACATTCGCGGCGGCTACTGGTATTCGCCGGCCATTCGCAAGACCGAACGCAAACCGCTTCGCGTCTTCCTTCAGGAGGGCAGCACCGATCTCGACAATGTTCACGGCAACTGGCCGCTGGGCAATCAGGAAGTCGCCAATGCGCTGAAGTTTGCGGGATACGATTATAAATTCGTGATGGGTGATGGCGGCCACAGCGGCAAGCAGGGGGGCGCAATTCTGCCCGACGCGTTGCGCTGGCTTTGGCGGCCGGCAGAGGCACTCCCCGCGCCAACGCCCGAAGTTCCGAACGACATGGCGCTCTCAGGCGTGCTGATTCCCGGCGACGATTGGAAGCTCGTCGTCGATGGCAAAAAATTCGTCGATGCCGCCTGCACCGATGCCGAGGGCAATTTTTATTTCAGCGACATGAATGGCGAAGGCATTATCAAAGTAGCGCTCGATGGCACGATCGCGCCATTCAATACCAATGCGAAAGGCGTAAGCGGGATGAAGTTCGGGCCCGATGGCCGGCTGTATGCGTGCGTCAATAAAAGCAAGCAGTTGGTGGCCTACGACAAGGACGGCAAGGAAGACATTCTCGCGAGCGACGTGCTGGTCAACGATCTCGTCATCACTCACAGCGGGCACGTGTATTTCACCGAGACCGGACGCAAGCAAATCACCCTGTGGGAAGGGCCGGGTAAAATTCGCGCGGTGGACAATGGCATTCCGTCGCCCAATGGAATTGCGCTCTCGCCCAATCAGGAAACGCTCTCCGTTTCGGATTATGCCGGAGGCGCAATCTGGGCGTTCCGCGTTGAAGCCGACGGCAGCCTGGGCGCAAAAATGCCGGTGATGCCCTACCGCCAATTTGGCCGCGTGCCGGAAGCGAAAGGCGATGGCATGGTCTGCGATACGCGCAGCCGGTTCTACTGTAGCACCGCGACCGGCATTCAAGTTTTCGATCCCAACGGTCGGCCGATTGGTTTAATTCTCGCGCCGACTGAAACGGGAATTACGAGCATTGCGCTGTCTGGCCCCGAGCTGAGCTGGCTGTTTGCGCTGACTCAGGGAAAAGTGTTCAAGCGCAAAGTCAACGCGAAGGGCTTCGTCACGCATCTGCCGCCGATTTTGGTGGAAGAAAAGAAGAAGTGAGCGCGCGCCGTGCGTCTGATAGATACTCAATGCAGCACTATCCACCAGCCCGCAGCGTGAAGTAAAATAATTACCGCGAAAACGGCGAGATACGACAGTTTTCGGTTTTTATGGCGAATACACGCCATGGCAAGAAGTCCGCCTGGCCAGCCACCGAATAATTCCAGCGTATGCAAGGTGGCTTCGGGTATCCTGTGCTTCCCGGCGATTGCTGCTCGCTTATCGAGGGCGAATGTAATGAACGTAATAAAACTCATTATTCCGTAGAGGGAAATCATAAGTAGTATGCGGTTGGACACGTTTTCCTTTCGATGTGTTACCGTGAAACCGTGCACGTTTAGATGAGCTTACCGCCGCGCCACGACGCGCACAAATGTTTCGCGGCGTCCTGCCATTGAGGAAAAGTGAATTTAAAGCCATCTTCGAGCAGCCGTCCTGGCACGACTCGGCGGCTCTTAAGAACGAGTTCCGATTCAGTGCGCAAAAAATATGTGCCGATTTCAATCATCCACGCGGAAGCCGGGAGACCCAATCGCGCACCCCAGGCCACGCGCAAATCACGCATGAATTGCGCGTTCGGCAGCGGATTCGGCGCACAAATATTGACGGGGCCTTCAATGCGTTCGCATTCGAGCAGATAATAAATGGAGCGCACAAAATCATCGCCGTGAATCCACGAGATGAATTGTGCTCCGCCGCCAGCAGGGCCGCCCAGACCAAAACGAACGAGGCGCAACAGCGTATCGAAGATGCCGCCGCGATCCGGGCTCATGACCATTGCCGAGCGCAACACGATTTTCCGCGTGTGCGGCGTTCGGGCTTCGTTCGCCGCGCGCTCCCATGCCGCCGCCACATCGATGCTAAAATTCCACGTGTCGGGCGCATTGGGTTCGTTGCCGCCGATGATTCCATTCGCTTCGTCGTTTGGAGCATCGAATCGATGCGCATAGATCGTGGCGGTACTCATCTGCAGCCAACATCGCGGAGGTTTTTTTGCGTGCGCAATCGCCTCCCCGACAACACGCGTGGATTGCACTCGCGAATCTAGGATGGCGTGACGATTCGCGGAACCATAGCGACAATTCACGCTGCGACCGGCGAGATTGATCACGGCGTCCGCATTCTCCAATTCCGCGGTCCACGTGCCGAGAGAGTGAGCGTCCCACGTGACGACGCGCCACGATGCCGACGATGGCGTCCGGCTCAGGACGACTACTTCATGCCCGTCCCTTTGAAAGGTGCGGGCCAATAGACTTCCGACTTGACCGCTGCCGCCCGGAATAACTATTTTCATTTTGAATAGCTCCGCTGATGCAGAACGACACATAAAGGCGCGTCGAGATATCATGCGAGCAAAGCTCGGACCATTTTTTCGCTGGTGACGTTAGCGAAATGGCGTCGTGCACGGCAGCAAAAGCCGGAACTTGGCGCTTTGATTGTGCTGCAAACTGAGGTAGGATTCTTGAATGATGACACCCATTCCTCGCCGCCCGCTGGGCCGAACCGGTGTGCCGATTACGCTCTTCGGTCTGGGGGGCGAAGGCATTTTGCGCACGCATGGCGAAACGAAAGCGGCGGCGCGCGTCATTCAGCGGGCGCTCGACCAGGGCGTGAATTACTGCGACACCGCGCCCGCATACGCCAGCAGCATGGATTATTACGGCGCGGCGCTGGGCGAGCGGCGGCGCGACGTGTTTCTCGCCTCGAAGACTCATATTCGCACGCGAGACGGTTCGCTGAAACTGCTCGACGATAGTCTGAAGCGATTGCGCACGGATCATCTCGACCTCTGGCAACTTCACGACCTGCGCACGCAATCGGATTTTAACCAAATCTTCGGCAAGGGTGGGGCGCTCGAAGCTCTCATTCAGGCGCGTTCCGAGGGGCGCGTGCGTTTTCTGGGACTCACCGGACATCACGATCCACAGATTTTATTGGATGCCATGAAACGATTCGCGTTCGACACCGTGCTCGTGGCGTTGAATGCGGCTGACGTTCACCGAGCGTCGTTTATCAAGACCGTGCTGCCCGAAGCGGTGCGTCAAAATATGGCGGCGATTGGGATGAAGACATGCGCGCAGGGGGCGCTGCTTGAACACGGGACGATCACGATGGACGAGGCGATGGGATACTCGCTCTCGTTACCGGGTGTGAGCCACGTGATCATTGGCTGCAAGACCGAAGCGGAGGTTGACGACAACGCCCGGATCGCGCGGCAATTCACGCCTTTCGATAATAAAGCAATGAATGAACTTGAAGCACGAACCAAGTCTGGCCAAGCTGGATTTACCTATTATAAAAAATAGGTACATATTCAGAGCTGCGCGCCTCTGGATTTACTGCTTTTCGAGTCCTTTTTCACTGAGCACCCAAGTGCCTGAAGGCAGTGAAATGACGCTTTGTATGCCCGGCGCGACGATTGATTTCGCTTCTCCTTTTTCAGCGCCATCCGCTCCAATTGTACTTAATTTCGCGCGCAGCGTGTAAAGAATGAGTAGCTGCCCGTTCGCGTCGGTTGTGAGCACGGCTGGCATTGGCGAGGTCCATGGCAGCCGGGCGTCGAGGACAGCCGGCGGCAGCGAACTGGGGACATCCAGCAGTTTTTTGCCGCTCACTTCAAAACACGCAACGTGCCCCGCTACATCGGCGGCCCAGATTTTTCCTTTTGCGTCGATGGCGATCGAGGCTCCCTGAATCTTCAGTTCGCCCATGCGCCGCACGTTGCCCGGACTGACGACCATCATCCCGGCGCGAACCATGGCGCCGTGATACGCGGACACGTTGCGGTACGGCGCCAGCAGGACCGGCGTTTTGTCGGCTTCCGCGAGCACGAGTTCGGTGGGTGTGTCAAGCAAGCTCAGCGTTCCCAGCAGCCGGCCGTCCGGAGAGAATTTCTTCAATGCGCCTTTGACGCCGATGACGCTTTCCTCGTATGGTGAGTTGTCCTGATTGAGTTTAAAGACGCTCGTTTCGCCCCATGAATTGGTGCCCACCCAAATGTTGCCTTCGCGATCCACGGCGAGCGCGCGCGCTCCGGCTCCCAGCGCATCGTCGGTTTCGCTGGGTTGTTCCGTGAAACGTCCGAAGCGGCGGACGATGCCCTTTTCGTTGACGCGCACTACCTCTACTCGTTTCTTCTTCGCATCCACGAGCAATACGGCCAGACCTTTACCGCCGGGCTCGGAGGCGATGGAGCGCACGGCTGGCAGATCAGCGCCCAATGCGCCGATCAGTTTGTCAACGTTCTCAGGCCAGGCGAGAGCCGCCGCCGCGATTGACTTGATGCGAACGCTTTCGTTTTGCTTCCAAAGTCCGAATACGGGCGTCACGCCGTGTTGCACGGTAACGCTTGTCTGTCCCGCTGAATAATTCTGGGCCGGCCAGATTTCATTGGTGTGCCAGCTCAATGCCAAATTGGAACTCTGCCGCCAGTAATCCGCCAGCCTTTGATCGAACGCGATGCGTGTGTATTGATCCTTGAGCTTTGTTTCGAACTCTGTTTTTACACTGCCGATGGCGCGCTCCGTTTTACGCTTGTCCGCTTCAGCAGGAGTCAGGACTTCAATCTGACCAGTCGATATGGTTTTGCCGTCGGCATATTTTGCGGTCCATGCGTATTTACCCAGCGCGGCATCGGCGGGCAGCGGGAGATCGGCGCTGAGATCGGTAAACGAAAAAGGCTTGGCTTCGCCAGATACTTCCTTTGACAATACGACCTGATTCTTCGGGTCTTTAACTTCAATTGTAATCGCCGCTCTTTCGGGTTGCGTTTGCACCGTGGTTGCACGGGCTTTGATGTGCAGCGCGCCGCCGGGCATCGCTTCCGGCGCCACGGACGGACGTTCCATGGCCAGCGTTTTTGTATTGAAGGGAACATCCTTCGAATCGTATGCCAGCGTGAAACTCAACGCAGTGGTCTCGCCCGGTTTCAAATCAATCGCTTTTGTCTGGGGCTCGAATGTAAAGTGCCATTCGGCATCGCCGCCATACCAGTATTGCATGAAATCGAATTGCGCGGGCTCGTAGTAAATATAGGCTGGGCCGGCCGAGGTGAGCATGGCTCCCCAGCCGCCGGCTTCGTAACGCGGCTTGTTCGATCGCCTGTCCGGCGGAGACCAGCGATTGAACGGGCTTCCGACTGGCGCCAGGCTCGCGCACTGCCACATTTCGGCGTTTCCGCGCGCGGCGCTGAAGACTTCGATGTCGTTGGCCATGGCCAGAAACCAATACATGCCGACTTCGGGCATGTGCGGCACCTGTCCATAAACGGCGTGTACCATGTACCGAAAAGAGGGAGCCACGCTGTTGCCGACGTTTTTGATTTTGACTTCAATCTTCAGGCGGGAACTGTCGGGATCTATGGACATCGTTCGTTCGATCGTTAAATCGAGAGGACTGGCGATTTCCACTCCCACGACCCGGTGGATGTCGCCGACACTCACGTTGCCGCCGCCGATCACCGTGACCGCTGCACGCTCCGGGCCTTTGGAGTCGATGCGATAGGTAAATGGTTTTCCTTCCCAACGGCAGTTGTAGTGATAAGGACAATCGTCGAGCCACTCAAATGGCGAACGAGGCCGCGTTTTGTCCTTATAAGCAATGATCCGGCCTTCGAGGTCGGGGGCGATCTCAATAAGCAGCCGTTCGTTCTCCATCGTGACGATCGTGCGCTCGGCCCCCTCGAATTTGCGCTTGGATTCGGTGACGGTGCAGGCGGCATGAAGCGCGGCTGGAATCAGGGCCGCGAAAAACGCGAACGCGATCGATGCGCGTGAAACGGTCTTCAATGAACTCTCCTCTTTGAATAGGGTCTTCATTACTTCACCTTCGCTTTCACCGCCGGGGTCAAAATCGCGATGTGGGGCAGGCCGCCGTGGGTTTGATATTCGCAGCGCAGCGCCACGTACTCGTTCAGTTTACCGGCGAATGCAGCGGGGATAACGATTGTCGCGGCGTCGCCCGGAGCGAGATCGGGCAGTTCGAATTTCGAAAATTCACGCACGGTGACCGAGAGATTCGTCAAACGGTAAGGCATGCGGTTGCCGAGCGTCACGCGCAAATTGTCTTCCGGAGTGCGTTCGGTGCTGGCCACCAGATCCTGATACAAATCGCGATAGCCTTGGCGCAGCAGATCGTTGACCGTGTTATCGTTGTCTTTGGGCGCAACCAGCGGAACAGGTTGATGCAGTGCGAATCCGCTGTAGTCGAATAACAATGCGCCGCAGACACCGCTATCGAGCCACGTCTGCCACATATTTCCTTTGCCGACCAGCGTGTTGTCGTTCCAATTGACTTCGGTGCTCAGCAGCGGCTGTTCCGTGACCGCGGCAGTGATCGAATCGGTGGCTTCCTTGCTCAAGAGGTACTGGATGCCGACGATGTCCACGCCCTGCACGCGTCCTTCGTGCGCTTCCGCTTCCCATTCACCGCTGCCTTTTGTGCCCAGGACCGGGCGGTGGTACGGGTCGTTTTTGTGAAATGCCTCCAGTATGGCGATGCGGCATTCTTCCGTTTCGCCGTGCAGTTCGTTGGTGGCCTCCCAGATGATTACGCCGGGGGAGGACGCGCTGGTTTGGGTGATGTTTTTCACGGCTTTGACAATGTTTGAGGTATCTTTCGGATTCCAGAAAATACATTTTTCGCACGACGCCAGCAGCGCCGAACCGGCGCTTTGCAGCAAGCCGTCGGTGAGGCGGTCGTTGGCCATGTCGGCAAAACTCCAAAGGCCGGGATAGCGTTTGGACGGGGCGTGGTTCCAGCCGCGAAATGTGTTGCCTCCTTTAATGCGCATATTCCAACGGCCGTTCGGTTCATCACCGGAACTACCCTGTCCCTTGACGATGAAGCGTTCGTTGTTGAGGTACAAATCGCGGCGGTCGCGAATTTCCACGGCGACGGTGTGGAAATCGAAGCCGTCCGCATCCACCACAAGATTCTTATCGTCGAGAATTTCAAATGTCGCGCGACAGGTGTCGAAACGCGGAGTTTCATCGCGAATGATTTCCACGGTCGATTCGCCCGCCGCCGCTTTGAGCGGCTGGTCCGCTTTCGAATAGGTAGGACACGAGCCGGTGTAGGCGAGTTTGCCGCTGTAGCGGCCGTACAACGTGCGCAGGGTGCCGTTGAATTCGCGCCCGCTGTCGTTTCGAATCGTGAGTTTGAATTTGAAGCGCCGCTCTTCGCCGTGATTTTCAGTATCGAAGGACACACCCGTGATGCACACGTCGCGCGCCAATTCCACATGCAGATCGCCCACGATTCCATAAGTAGCCTGCGGACGCCATTGGCCATGCGTGCCGCGGATAGTGACTTCGATCTCCGCCTTGCCTTCGCTTGGCAGCGCGGTTTTAAGGGGAAGCGTCACTGGCGGGAGTGGATCGACGTCGAGCGCGAGCATGCGTTTTTCTTTATTTTCTTCGCCCTTAAAAGGACTATGGTATTCGACCCAATGTGTGAGGACGGAGATGTCTTCCACGGGCAGCGTTTCGCCGAGATCTTCGCCGCCGACGAGGATGCGCGCACTGTTGGCAATCCCGGAGGCATAGACAAAGCGTGGGCGCAGATTGGCCGGAGCCTTCCAATTGAATTCGCGCTTCACCGTCACCCAGCCGCGAAACCAGTGATCGAATGGAAACGCTGCTGGAAACGCTACCGTTTTGGGAGGATTTGGAGGTGCCCAGTCTTTGGGCCGCTGACCATTGTTGTAATCAAACACTTTAATTCCGAGCACATCCCATTGTCCGTCGAGCCGAATTTGCGGGCGGAACGAGACGTTGATCGTCTCGCTCCAGGCGGCCGCAATGGGACGCGATGCGCTGGCGTTTTGGAAGAGTTCCGCTTTGATGCGGAACGACCCGCGCATCTCGCCGCCGGCGTCGAAATCGAAAGGAATCTCCGCCCCTTCCTTGCCAATTCCGGCGAGAGCTTCGGGATGATCCGCAATGACGAACTTCAGAATCTCGCTGCTGGCCGGAAGGACTTTGGCGGGATCGATGTTCGGACCCGTTTCGCGCACGCACGTAACACGCAGATATGCCGCCTTGAGTTCTTGTTCGGCGGCAGGAAAATGAAGAATGACGGTGCCATGCCCCTTCTGTTCGGGTGCGATGTGCGTGTTATCGATTTTGATCTGGATGCTCTCGGCGAAGCCAGTACGCGCGGTAAGGAGCAGCGCCAAAAAACAGCCGAACTTGCAGGCCCAAAAGCGAATCAATGACATAACAGTTCTCCTCCGCAATCTTAGTATTGGGTTCAGTTTTTGTTTAGTTTATGATTAATTACCGCGAATTAAGTACACCTTCACACTGCAACGGGTCACTAAATCTTGATCTTTGCAGCCTTTGCGTTTAATATTCGAGAATGTTGATGTTAGAGAGTGTTTCAAAACCGAATGCGGCGTAAAACGGCGCTTTTTGTCCGGCTCTTCGTTGCGAACTTCAAGCGTTATCTCCTCTGGATAGCGCATGAAGTTCGCGCCTCGATCCGAACAAAAATCGCTCGTTTTCCGCTCGCGCCCGGTTTTGAAACACTCTCTAAG
>JBBRQD010000067.1:0-31373 GCA_038227045.1 Planctomycetota bacterium | reverse complement strand
CATCCATCATTCTCTTCACCTGTCGATCTGTGACCATTCCGCCCCCCTGATTTGCAGGGAAACAGATTGGCCGATCCCGCCTTAAAAAGCCGGGAATTCTACTTGCCGTCAGGGGGAATTATAATTGTCGTTCATCAAATGCTTCCAGGCGCAGGAAGGCCAAGTTATTCATGTAATCTTGTCGTGTAATCTTGAACGAGGTTCGAAACAAGTCTTCATAGGTAAAATGATATCTATTACCAGACTCTGACTCTGGGTATCTTGGTTCGAATCCAGGCGGGGCAACTCACTGCACGAATGACGGCTATCGATTTTACCCCTCCGCTGTTACCCTTCTTGTTGTTGCCCTCGTACTTGGACGCGACTGCGTTCAAATTTAGGGGTGATGAAACGTCCCGGAATCTGGCGGCGGAAGGATGCCTTTCTCCAGATACATCGGATGGACATGCTTTCGCATGTACGGCAGGGTGATCGCGAAGACAATTCCGGCCAGGATGCAGCACGCGCCGGCCGCGATCATCGTGGCCTGTTCGCCAATGCGCGTGGCAAGCCAGCCGGCGAGCAGGCTGCCGAAGGGTGCCATGCCCATCACGGCGGTGCCAAATAAGCTCATCACCCTGCCCCGCTTATTATCCGATACGACGCTTTGCAAAAATGTGTTGCCCGACGCCATGACCAGTATCATGCCAATTCCGCCCGTCAGCAGGCTTGCCATGCACCACCAGAATTTCATCGTCAGCGCAAAGACGATCAGCGAAGTGCCCAGCGTCACCGCGGCGAGCACCATGATTTTGCCGAGACCCACGACCGTTTTCCGCGTGGCCAGATAAGCCGCGCCGCACAACGCGCCGACTCCCGACGACGCCATGAGGAAGCCCAGGGTGCGCGCGCCGTGCCCGGTGTTGAGTTGGTCGGCAAAGATCGGCATTAGGACCATGATCGGCATGCTCATGAAACTGATCCATGCCACATATAAAATGGTAACTAAAATAGGCGGCGATCCGGCTGCGTATGCAATGCCGTCCTTGAATTCGCGTACCGCGGAAAGCCGTTTGGAATTGGACGGCGCACGCAAGACAACCATAGCCAGCAGTGACGCGATGACCGCAAGGTAGCTTACGGTATCGATCGCAAAGCAAGCCGCTTCTCCCACGGCGGCAATCAACAGCCCCGCGACCGCCGGACCGACAAGCCGCGCGCCGTTAAACATGGAGGAGTTCATCGCAATGGCGTTGGGAAGATCGCCGCGGTCTTCCACAATCTCCACCAGGAATGCCTGCCGCGCCGGCATGTCGAAACTGCTGACGAGGCCTTGAAATACGCACAGCACAATAAGGTGGGGAATCGTGATCACGCGATAGTACGTGAGTAGAAAGAGCAGCGCGCTCTGCAGCATGGAGAGCGCGTTGGTTATGACCAGAATGTTGCGTCGATTCCAGCGGTCGGCGAACACACCCGCGATGGGTGCCAGCAGCAGCATCGGGATCTGTTCGGAAAAACCCACGACTCCCAGCAGGAAGGCGGCGTCTCCCGCGTGGTTGTCGCGCGTGAGACGATACACCATCCAGGCCATTGCCACGTCGCTCAGCCAGTTTCCAATCAGGGAGATGCCCTGGCCGAAAAAATACAATCTGTAGTTTTTGTGCCGGAATGCCCGGAATATCTGTTCCAACATGATTCGAGTATAATCTCAGCCGGTTCGGATTTCACAGATCATCTGCGACGGACACCGCCGCTTAGATAAACTTGATCCGGCGCGCCGCGAAGAAGCACATGCGCAGCAGCAGCAGGCCGTGCTTCCAGCGTTCGATGTTCGTCGTGCCGTATTTGCGTTCGCCGTAGCGGATCGGCAGATCGACCATTTTCAGGTTGGCTTTGGCCGCGCCGAAAAGCAGGTCGAAATCCCCAAACGGATCGAAGTCTCCGAAGTACGCGCGGTTCTGCGCGATGCGCTTGTAATCGCGAGCCCAGAGCACTTTCGTGCCGCAGAGCGTGTCCTTGAACCGCTGCCCCGTCAGCCACGAAAAAAGATAAGAGAAAAACTTGTTGCCCAGCAAGTTCAAAAACCGCATCGCCTGGTCTTCCATCGGATAAACCAGCCGCACGCCGTTGATGAATTCGCCGTGATTGTTGACGATCGCGTCGTAAAAACGCGGCAGATCCTCGGGGCGCACGGTCAAGTCCGCGTCCAGGATCATGAGAATCTCGCCGGTGGCGTGCGCGTATCCCAAGCGCACCGCATCGCCCTTGCCTTTGCCCGTCTGCCGCAACAACAGACTGCGGCGTTCAGGATGAGCTTTGATTTCGCGTTCGATCGCCGCGTAAGTGTCGTCCTTCGAATGGCCTTCCACGAAGATCAATTCAGTGCCGCCGCCCATTTCCGGAACGCGCCTGAATATCTCCGCGATATTGCCGGATTCGTTCCGCGCCGGAACGACCACCGACACGCGCGGCAGCGGATTCAAGCGAATCTCCGCTTTCGGCCGCGCGACCAGCACGTTGGTCATGTCGAAAAATCGGAACGGCGCCAGTTTCGCAAGGAACCGGTTGCACAACGGCGCAATCAGCGGCACGCCCAGCGGCATCAAGATTTCAGATTGGTGCCGCACCTCTTCGAAGCCGGATAAATTCAACAGGTTCGCGACGTCCTCGACCGTAAGCCAATTCTGCAACAAGCGCGGTCGGCTCATGCCAAGCCGTTGAGCAAACGCCAGCGGCTTTTCCCACACTTGGCTGTAAAAATTCATGACGATCCGCGTGTCGGGTTTGGTGAATCGCCGCAATTCCGCGAAGACGGTCTGAACGTCCCACAGATCGTTGAGCAGATCGGACAAAATGATGCAGTCGAATTTCTGCTCCTCGGGCAACGGCAGTTTGTGCGCATCCGCTTCGATGAACGTGAGATTTGGGAATCGCTTTCGCGCGCTGGCCAGCATCTCCGGCGAAAAATCGATGCCGACGCCGACGCTGGGTTTCATCGCGGCCAACAACGAACCGTCGCCACAACCCAATTCCAAAACAGATACATTTTCCGGAATCGCGTAACGATAAAGCTGTTCGAGCCGCCGGTGATAATAGCCGCCCAGCCAAACCCGGTTGCGCTCAAGCGAGCGCCCCACCGCGTCCCAGTTCCGAATACGCTCCCGCCGATACGGCTCGAACTCCGCGGAAACTCCCTCCGGTGTCAAAACTCCCGGCGAAGGCTCTGTGGCGGCCAGTGGGCTGAGATTTTGCGCTGTGATGACAGAAGACATTGTCCCGCACTCCGAAAAGCAAATTCCGCCGTGACCGGCGCAAGGAAATCCGGCGCGCGGACAATCCCTCTATCGCTATTATTCACCGGGAATAGACTGTGCTGCCGGCCGTTTCGCCGGTTCGATGAGGCCTTCCCACGGACTGCTGGCAGTGGCATAGAGCTTCTTTGGAATGCGCCCGGACCGCGCGGCCAGATAGCCGGCATCGCAGGCTTGCCCCATCGCCCGCGCCATCGCCACCGGGTCTTTTGCGTGCGCAATGCCGGTGTTCAGCAGAACGCCTTCGGCTCCCAATTCCATCGCCAGGCAGACGTCGCTGGCCGTGCCGACTCCGGCATCGACGATCACCGGGCACTTGAGCGTCTCCAGAATAATGCGGATGTTATTGGGATTCAGTATGCCCTGGCCAGAGCCGATCGGCGAACCCGCGGGCATGACGCTGGCGACACCCGCGTCTTCCAAACGACGCGCCATGACCGGATCGTCGCTGGTGTAGCACAGTACTTGGAAGCCATCTTTGACGAGAATCTGCGCGGCTTCGAGCGTGCCGATGGGATCGGGCAGCAGCGTTTTTTTATCGGCGAGAACTTCGAGTTTCACCCAATCGACGCCCAGCCCTTCGCGCGCCAGCCGCGCCGAGCGCACCGCGTCCTGCGCGGTGAAGCAGCCGGCGGTGTTGGGCAGAATCAAATATTTTTTCGGATCAATGTAATCGAGGATTCCCTCGGCGTCTTTCTGCCCCATTTCGATGCGCCGCACCGCCACGGTTACAGCGTGGCAACCGGATGCGTCGAGCGCCTCGCGCATCGTTTCCAGCGACGTGTATTTTCCAGTGCCGACCAACAACCTGGAACGCAGCGTGTACGTGCCAACCTTGAATGAATTGATCGTGTCGAAATGTGGGCTGTTCATGTGAAATTCCTGCTCAAAGATTTGAATCGGAAGCGAACAGAATGCGCCGTTCGCACGTATGCTAATTGTGGTTTAGGCTTCCAGCCTGCACCACAAATTACTGATGCTCAACCGCCGCCAACGAAGGTGACAATTTCGACGCGGTCGTTCGGCTGCAACACATGCGAGGGCCACGCGCCTTTGACGACCAGTTCGGCGTTGACTTCGACGGCGAGACGTTTCTGAGTGAAGTCCAGCAATTCTATCACGCGTTGCACCGTTGCGTCGCCGGGTACTTCACGTTCCACCGAATTGACATATATTCGCACGCGAAATTCAACTCCTTTTCAAAACGCCATTTCCTACTATAACCATTCCGGCGGGATGAAAAAGTGGAACTCGCGACTCGTGAGGGTGACTTGTCACCTTGTCGTCTTCCGAAGGAATTCAAAATGCTGCGTTGGATTATTCTCATCGGTTCGTTCGCACTCTGGCTCGGTTGCCTGACGGTTGTTTATTTTCAATGCAAGCCGCCGAAAATCGAGGGCGCGGAAGCGGCGTCGCGCGCAGCGCTGGACCGGATGTTCTCCGAAAACTCCGTCGATCGGCGGTCGTGGAATATTTACATTGAGCCGGGAGAACTTGAGGCCGCGCGCGGCATGTTGTTCGGCGGCGAAAAGCCCAAAATTCAACAGCCTGTCCGCAGCGCGAAAAAAGAGTGGAGCGGCATGAACGAAAACGCCCTCGTCAAAGCCGGACGGCTCGATACGCGCATTAAGAACAAGCGCGCGTTCAGCCTCGATGAAGAAACCGCGTTGAAACTGGATTTGCCCGGCACCGAGTTCCGTATCAGCTATACCGGCACCGCTCATCTGACTTACGACAACGGCATCGAGGATTGTTCCATGGATCTTAAACTGGGTGCCGGCGGCTTCGAAATCGACGCGCTTTCGAAGGGCGTGCGCGAAGGCAGCGATTTGATCATGACAACGAACATCAAGCAAAAAGAGCAGACGTTGTACAGCGGAAAGCGCACTGAAAAAATTGGCGGAAACACGGCGCTGAACGCGGAACTGGTGCCCTTTCAGTTCAATCCCGACGTAAGGCCCGGACACGAATGGACAATCGTCATGCTCGATTTCAATCTGGCTCTGACAGGCGACTCGCAGGGCGCACAACCGATTCGAGTCAAATGCATCGGAACTACCACGGTGATGATGTACGGCGTCCCGACGCGCGCCTACGCGGTTCGCAGCGACGACGGCACCGCGCGCGCATGGTACTCGCCAGACGGCGTGGTGCTCAAACAGGCGTATCGATTGGCCGGTGTGCTCGAAGTGGTTCTCGTGCGGGACGATAAAGCGAAGTAATTCACACCGCGAAGATCGCTGAGTTTCGCAGAAGAAAACATAAACCAAAATCCTTACATTCCTCTTTTTTCCTCTTGCTGTCCTCCGCGAACCTTTGCGTCCTCTCGCGGTAAAAAAATAAGTCGTTGAATCCAGGAGAAACCCCCGAAGATGCCCCAGCCCATGATCGAATTGCGCGAGATGCGGAAAACGTATGGCTCCAAAGTGGCCGTTGACAGTTTGACGCTTTCCGTCAACGAGGGCGAGATCTTCGCGTTTCTCGGGCCGAACGGCGCGGGGAAGACGACGACGATCAAGGTGCTCGCCGGACTGCTGCGCGCGGATTCCGGCACTGCGGCGGTCGGCGGTTTCGACCTCAAGACCGACGGGCTGCGCGCGCGGTCGATCATGAGCTACGTGCCCGACGAGCCGCATCTCTACGACAAATTGACGGCCCGTGAATTCCTCTCGATGACCTGCGAATTGTACGGCATGGAACGCGGGACGATTGCGCCGCGCATCGAGGCCGCGTCGGCGACATTCGAACTCGACGAATTTCTCGACAATCTGATCGAGGGCTTCAGCCACGGCATGAAACAACGCACGGTCATCGCCGCGGCGCTGATGCACGAACCGCGTCTGCTGGTGATTGACGAGCCGATGGTGGGGCTGGATCCGCGCAGCGCGCGCACGGTCAAGGATGTGCTGAAAAAACTGTCGCGCGAGCAGCAGTTGACGGTGTTCATGTCAACGCACACGCTCTCGGTCGCCGAAGAAATTGCCGACCGCGTGGGCATCCTGAACAAGGGCACGCTCGCCGCGCTGGGTACGGTTCGAGAACTGCGCGAAATGCAAACGGCACGGCAGGTCGATGGACACAAACGGCTCGAGGATTTGTTTCTGGAATTGACCGAGCCGGAAGGGTAAATGCACCCATATAGATAGATCGAGCAAAATTTTTCTCAACCCTCTTTTGATGCAATGACTTTTGTCCCGGGTTTTGTTCCGTCTTTCGTCGCGTCCTTGGCCACGGGGTCGATTTTCAAGTTTCCCCATGAACCGTTGTTTGCCACGAGGCATGCCGCGGCGGCGGAGAGCACTTCCTGGCTGCGGATGCGGGGCGCGTCCTTGTCGCATGGAATTTTGACGTTCGTTCCGTCGGGCTGGATCAGGCGCGCTTTGACGTTGTCCATGAGTTGAAGCTGCAGGAAATTGGCCAACTCGCTGTGCAGCCGCTTGTCGAGAATCGGGAAGAGCAGCTCGATGCGGCTGTCCAGATTGCGCTGCATCCAATCCGCGCTGGCAAGGTAGTATTCGGACTGCCCGGCGTTGTGGAAGTAGAGCACGCGGGCGTGTTCGAGGAAGCGGTCGACGATGCGGATGGCGCGGATGTTCTCGCTCAAGCCGGCCACGCCCGGCTTGATACAGCAGACGGCGCGCACGATCAGATCGATCTTCACGCCTGCGCGCGACGCCTGGTACAGTTCGGCGATCAGCGTGGGGTCTTGAATGTTGTTGATCTTGATCACCATGTGGGCGTATTTACCGGCCTTGGCGAGCGCAACTTCGCGGTGAATCAACGCAATAAGGCGCGTGCGCATGCCGCTGGGCGCGATGTCAACGTGGTTGAACATCGGCGGGCGGGCATATCCGGTGATGATGTTGAAGAGATTGGTCACGTCCTCGCCGATTTTTTCGTTGCAGGTGAACAAACCGAAATCGCAGTACAGCCGCGCGGTGCGGTCGTTGTAATTTCCGGTGCCCAGATGAACGTAGCGGCGAATGATGTTGCCTTCGCGGCGGACGACGAGCGCGCTTTTGCAATGCGTCTTCAAGCCGACCAGTCCGTAGATGACGTGCGCGCCGGCTTCGGTCAGGCGGCGCGACCAGAAGATGTTCGCTTCCTCGTCGAAACGCGCTTTCAATTCCATCAGCACGGCGACTTGTTTTCCGTTCAGCGCGGCGTGCTCGAGAATCTTGGCGATGGGGCTGCTCGTGCCCGTGCGATAGAGCGTCATTTTGATCGCCAGCACCTTCGGATCGTCGGCAGCCTGGCGCATGAATTTGACGACGGGATCGAACGACTCGAATGGATGGTGGACGAGGATATCGTTCTCGCGAATATCGGCGAAGACGTGATCGGTGCCTTTGAATTCGATGCACGGCTGCGGCACGAAGGGCTGGTCCCTCAGCTCCGGCATATCGAGCGCGCTGTAAAACTGGAAGAGATCGGCGAAGGCGATGAAATCCTCGGTGGGATACAGATCGTCTTCGTCGAGGTCGAGCGCATCCACGAGAACTTCGAGCGCGTATTCGGGAAGGGACGCGTGGTATTGCAGCCGAAGCGCGGCGCCTTTTCGCCGGCTGCGCACGCCTTCCTCGATCGACTTCAACAGATCGGCGGCGTTGTCTTCGTCGATCAGCACGTCGCTGTCGCGCGTGATGCGGATGGCGCTGCAGCCGGTCACTTCGTAGCCGACGAACATCTCGTGGATGTGGGCACTGATGGCATGATCCAGCAGGATAAACTCATGCCGGCCCGGCGCGGCCGGGAGCTTGATGAAGCGAGAAACGACCGTGCTGGGCACGTGAATGAACGCGGTGTTGCTATATGGAATCCCGGACTTCTTGCCTTCCGGCGCGGGCTTGAGCTGGACGACGAGGCATAGCATTTTGTTGGACAGGTAAGGGAACGGATGGCTGGGATCGAGGGCCAGCGGCGTCAGTAGCGGAAAGAGCGTATTGCGGAAATAATTGCGCAGAAAATCGCGCTGCGCCGGATCCAGCGTCTCCGGTGTCATGATGCGGATGCCGTGCTTTTCGAGCTCCGGCACGAGTTCGTCGGTGAAGCATTTATGCTGCTGATGGGTGAGTTCGTGGCAGCGCTTGGAGATGCTGTCCATGACTTGATGCGGCGTGAGGCCATCCGCACCCGCGTCTTCGACGCCTGCCGAAATCTGGTGTTTCACGCCCGCGACACGGATCATGAAAAACTCGTCGAGATTCGAACTGAAAATACTCAGGAACTTGATCCGTTCCAACAGCGGCACGGCCGGATCCCGCGCCTCTTCCAATACGCGCGCGTTGAATTCGAGCCAGCTCAGTTCGCGGTTGTTGAAATGCGTGTGATTGATGCCTTCTTTTTCAAGCGCCCTAATAAGGGTCTGGCGCGGCTTGTGATCCATGCGTCCGGCGGTGGCCATTATTGCTCTCCCGATTTTTCATTGGAGCGTGAAGTATAAGGCAGTCTGAAAATAAATCGAACGCTTCACACGAATTTAATGACGGAGACTCTTTCACCTCTCCCTGCGGGAGGGCAACGGCCCGCAATAAAAAATCCCTTGCACGAATGCGCTCTTTCCTGCAAGGTATCCGCATCTTAAATTCAGCCCGATAACCATTGGAGGCGTCGCGATGAAACGTCTGACTTTCTGCATCCTCCCCGCGCTGGCTTTGGCATTGGCGATTTTAGCCGGATGCGGCAATGGCGGCGGTTCCAATTCCAGTGAGGCATTGATCGGCGCAAATCTGGAACTCACCGGCAGCGAAGGATCCTGGGGCGTTGACAGCAAACATGGCATCGAACTGGCGCGGGATGAGATCAATGCGAAGCCCGAGCAGAAAATCAAACTGAAGTTTCTTTTCGAGGACGACAAGAGCGATCCCGGCGCTTCGAAAGACGTGATGAAAAAACTGGTCACGCAGGATGGCGTTTTGGCTGTCATTGGCGCGGTGGGTTCGGGCCGCACCATCCCGGCGTCCATCGTGGCCAAAGATCAAAAAGTTCCTTTGATGACCCATGCGTCCACGAATGTCGATATTGTCAAAATCAGCGACTACGTGTCGCGCATTTGTTTTAATGACGATGTACAAGGCGCGGCGATGGCCATTTTCGCTCGCGAGACGTTGAAAAAAGATTCCGCTGTCATGATCGTCGAGAAAGGCAATCCGTATTCGGAAGGATTGTGCGCGTCGTTCCGGCGTGTTTTTACCGAGCGGGGCGGCAAAATTATGGATGAGCTGGCCTACCAAAAAGACGCGCAGGATTTCAAAGTCCAGATTTCGACGCTCAAGCAACTCAACCCGCCCATAGTCTGGGTGCCGGGGTACTTTCCCCAAATGGGGCCGCTCATCCGCCAGGCGCGCGAGGCCGGGTTCACCGCGCCGTTTCTGGGCGCGGACGGTTGGGACGATCCGCAATTGTTCTCGCTGGGTGGTCCGGCGGTCAAGGGCAATTACTTCAGCAATCACTTCAATCCGTACGATACGGACCCAAAGGTTCAGGATTTCGTCAAGCGGTTCCAGGCCAAATTCGGCACGGCGCCCGGTGCCATGGCCGCGCTGGCATACGACGCGACTTACGCAGTGGCGGACGCCGTCAATCGCGCCAAAGAACTTAAACCCGAAGCCATCAAGGATGCGATCAATTCGATCAAGGACTTGAAAGGCATTTGCGGCACCATCACCATGGCTCCCAATCGCGAAGTCATAAAGGACGTGCTGATTCTGGAGACCGGCGAAAACAATTACATCACGAAGGAAACGATAAAATCCGCCGACGCGAAGTGACTGATTTTTCCAGGATTCCATGCTCTATTTCATTTCGACCATTCTCAATGGCCTGACGCTTGGCAGCATTTACGCGCTGATCGCGGTGGGTTACACGATGGTTTATGGGATTATCAAACTGATCAATTTTGCGCATGGCGAGTTTTACATGTTCGGCGCATTCGTCGGGTATTATGTGTTGATTTTGGTTTTCGGCGGAAAGGAAGGCGGGCGCGAATTGGGCATGTTCGCGCTGCTGACTGCCGCGCTGATCGCCGGACTCGCCACCGGAATTCTGGCGATCTGTGTCGAGCGAATCGTCTACCGTCCGCTGCGAAAATCCGGACGCGTCGTCGCACTGCTGGCGGCGTTGGGCGTTTCTCTATTGTTACAGAATTATGCACAGCAGGGTGTCGGCGCGAAAGTTAAGACGTTCCCCAACACATTTACCGTGCAACGCTATCCGCGCGAACGGATCGAACCGTCCTCACTCGTCGTCGGCGAGATCGCGGAACGCGATGCCGCGGTTATTTATTCGGTCCCGAAAGACGATGGCCGCTTGACCCAGATTGATAATGTCGCGCAGAGCGGCAATAAGATAGCTGCCTCAGACGTCGCTAAAATGAACGCAATTTTGCAGCGATCGGCCAACGACGGCTCGGCGGCGGCCGTCTATCGGTTTCCCGCCGTCACGGTGTCGAACAACTACGGCGTAATTATCTTGGCGCTGGCGGCCATTTCGGCGTTGTTGTATGGGCTGGTCCAGCACACGCGCTTCGGACGCGCGATGCGGGCGGTGTCGCATGATTTCGATGCGGCCGCATTAATGGGCATCGATGTCAACCGGGTTGTTGCGGGCACTTTCTTTATCGGAGCATTCGTGGCGGGCGTCGGCGGCACGCTGGGCGGCGGTATGTACTATTCCAAGATCTTCCCGTTAATGGGTGTGACAATGGGCCTGAAAGCCTTTGTCGCGGCGGTCATCGGTGGAATCGGCAGCATTCCCGGAGCAGTAGTGGGGGCGCTGGCGCTGGGGATTGCGGAAGCGCTCGTCATCGCCTACGGAAATCGGCTCCATGCCGGTCTCTCGCTCTATTCCGACGCGGTGACATTCGCCATTTTGATTTTGATGCTGCTGGTCCGGCCGAGCGGTTTGCTGGGCAAACCGGCGAGCGACAAACTTTAACGACGGTTTCAAGTTTCAGGTTCCAGGTTTCAAGTTGGCAAACTGCGAACCGTCTGAAACCTGAAACCGCTTTTAAACGGGTGAGTATGACTTTCGATCACGCATTTGCGTTTTGGGGCGAACATCTGATTATCGTGGCCATCTGGCTGGTGCTGACGCTGTCGTTGAATTTGATCAATGGTTATTGCGGTTTGTTTTCACTAGGGCACCAGGGCTTTTGGGCTGCGGGCGCGTATGCGGCCGCAGCAACGGTGAAATACATGCCGCCAGGGGGGGAGCACAACTGGCTGGGCGTCTTCCTGAGCTTTCCGATTGCCATTTTCGTCGCCGCGTTGTTTGGATTGATCGTGGGTCTGCCCTGTTTGCGGCTGAAGGGCGATTACCTGGCGATCGCCACGCTGGGTTTCAGCGAGATTTTGCGCAACGTCATTCAGAATTCGGAAGCGCTGGGATTGTCGCTGGGATTGAGTCCGCCGAATGTCGTGCAGAATGCCGTGGGCACCAATGCGACATACGCGATTTACCTCGTACTTTGCTGGGCGGCCGTGGCACTGACGGTCATCGTGCTGCGAAACCTGATCGATTCGTCGCACGGGCGGGCGATTCAGGCGGTGCGCGACGACGAACGGGCGGCGGAACTCCTGGGGGTCAATCTGACGTTTTACAAAGTCTTCGTCTTTGTCACCGGTGCGGCGTTTGCCGGTCTGGCAGGCGCGCTCTTCGCCAACTTCAATTCCTTCGTGACAATCGGACATTTCGATTTCAATCAGGGCGTTATGATGGTCGTGATGGTGGTGCTCGGTGGGATGGGCAACATGCGCGGCACCGCCGCCGCGACGATTCTTCTATATTTTGTCGGCAATGTTTTTTTAAAATGGCTGCCGGCGGTAAGCGTGCCGGTATTTTACGATCCGACACAAGGCGGCATCGTCTATAGCCAGATCAAGGACCTGTGGCAGGTCTTGTATTCGGTGTTGCTGATTGTTGTGGTTCTCGTACGGCCACAGGGATTGCTTAAAGGCGTGGATTTCAGGATTCCGTGGAGGAAAAAAGCGGCCGGTATTTAAGATACCTGCTTTAAAACGCGTATGCTTCTTGTTGCCGAACACATCGATAAACGCTTCGGCGGATTGGCTGCGGTGACGGATTTTTCCGTGTCCGTCGGGCCGGGTGAGATCGTCGGCCTCATCGGCCCGAATGGCGCTGGGAAGACCACTGTTTTCAATCTGCTGACCGGCGCGTACAAACCCGATTCCGGGCACATTCGGGCCGCTGGAATCGATACGCTGCGCTTGAAACCTCACCGCGTCACGGCGCTGGGCGTGGCGCGGACGTTTCAGAACATTCGCCTTTTTCGCGACATGAGCGTGCTTGAAAACGTGATGACCGGTTTTCAAACGCAATGCAAATCGAGCATGGTATCGGCCGTGCTGAATTCGCGGTCGCACCGCGATGAGGAAGCGAAGATCCGCAATGATGCACAGGAACTCCTGAACCTCATGGGCCTGGCCGAACGGGCGGAGATGGTTAGTACTACTCTGTGCTACGGCGAACAGCGCAAATTGGAGATCGCCCGCGCGCTGGCCACCGCGCCCAAAATATTACTGCTCGACGAACCCGCCGCCGGAATGAACGACACCGAATCCGAATCGCTGCAATGCCTGCTGCTCGACATCCGCGAAAAATTCAACGTCAGTTTATTGGTGATCGAACACGACATGCCGTTTGTGATGGGCATGGTCCAGCGCTTGATGGTGCTGGATCACGGCATCACGATCGCGCAGGGCACGCCGGCGGAAGTCCGGGAAAATCCGAAGGTCATTGAAGCGTATTTGGGGAAAGACAATTCGGCGGCGTGACATTCGGACACCTGGAATCTGTAACGTGGAACCTGAAACCTTGCCTGACCACCCCATGCTCGACGTCCAGAACATCGACGTTTTTTACGGCGGGATTCATGCCATCAAGAAGGTGAGTCTTGCGGTGCGGCGCGGGCAGTTGACGGCTCTGATCGGCGCGAACGGCGCGGGCAAGACGACCGCGCTAAAGGCGATCTGCGGATTGCAGCCGCCGCGCGACGGCATGGTTGTTTTCGACGGACAGAACATCACCGGTTCGCCGCCGCATGTGTGCGTCAAGCGTGGACTGGTGTTGTGCCCGGAAGGGCGGCGGATTTTTCCCGATCTGACCGTGGACGAAAATCTGGCGCTGGGCGCGTACACGCGCAACGATTCCGAAATCGGCTCCGACATGAAACTCATGCACGAGATGTTTCCGATTCTGAAAGAACGCGCGGGGCAATCGGCGGGGACTCTGTCGGGCGGCGAGCAGCAGATGCTGGCTCTCTCGCGGGCGCTGATGTCGCGGCCGAAATTACTGATGCTCGACGAACCCAGCCTGGGCCTCGCGCCGCTGATCGTGGACCGCATTTTCGGCGTCTTGAAAGATTTGAAGGCTCGGCGCGTGACGATTCTGCTGGTTGAACAAAACGCGCGGCAAGCGCTTGAAATCGCCGATCAGGCCTACGTGCTCGAAACCGGGCGCGTGGTCAACCAGGGTGATCCGAAGAAACTATTGTGCGACGATACAATCATGAAGGCATATTTGGGGGGCTAGGGCAAGAGGGGTCAGGGGCTAGGGGTGAGCGGCTTTGCCGCCAAACTAACATAAGGCTCTGACAAAGATTTTTTCCCTATTCCCTAATCCCTATCCCCTTACCCCTTTTTAACCCATCCCGCCCAGTGAAGTTTGTCGCGGATGATTTCGTAACGGCCTTTTTTCCCTGTCGCGACGATGTTGAATTCCTGGGCGGCGCGTTCAACGGTGACTGTCGTCCCGCTCTTGATACGGCAACTAACCTGCCCGTCCATCACCAGATCCACCGGCGAGCCGGCGCGCGTTTCGGCTCGGATTTCGAGCCGTTCTCCGCCGTCGAGCACGATGCAGCGATTGGCCAGCGTGTGCGGACAGACGGGGGTGATGATCATCGCCTTGAGCCGCTCGCTGAGAATCGGCCCGCCTGCCGAGAGACTGTAGCCCGTCGAACCGGTGGCGGTCGAGACGATCAGGCCGTCGCCTTTGTAGCTCGAAATCTCCTCGCCGCTGACGCGCACGGCTACGGTCATCATCGACGCCATGGGCTGGCGGAGCAGCACGGCATCGTTGAGCGCCAGAAATTCGGCCGAACCGTTGGCGCTTTTTTTCCGCGCGCCGCGCATCAATTCGATGCCGCCGGGGACGGAGATTTTCAACATCATGCGCGGGATTCGCGCGCAATCGCCGCGCAGCACGCACGGCAGAGTGCGCTTCAATTCGGCCGGCGACGTGTCCGCCAGAAATCCCAATTGTCCCATGTTCACGCCGAAGACGGGAATGGGATTGCCGTTGAGCCGCCTGGCGACGGAGAGAATGCTGCCGTCCCCGCCGAAGACCAGCATCAGGTCGGCTTTCACGCGGCTGAGGTCGCGCGACCAGTCGTGATCCACTTTCACAATGTCGGCCTGCGTGCGCAGCCAGGGAAGCAGTTTGGTGAGGATCGCCTCAATCTCGGGTTTGCGTTTGAGGTTGGCGGCAATATAGAGTCGCGGCATAATGTTTCGGTTCTCGTAAATGAGCGGCGATTTGAGCGGCAAAGTATACCGCCGCCGCTTGGAAACTCCACTATTCGTCGAATTACTCGAATACTTGCCACGGAGCGGAGTCTAAATGATGAGGCGTTCGACCGCCACAAATCGGGCGCTGTCGTGGGAGGATTCCGTGCAAAGAATATATCAAGACTGCCGGACCGATAAAGTATTTGACGGTAGAGGCCCTGAATTTTACGATATGAATTGGCTTTTCTTGCGTGAAGATCGAAAACCGCGCAGAAAGGCATTTGCTCGCGGCGGATTTGCGGACGCCCCCACCGGATGGGAGGCCCGCCGTGAGAGCTTATTGAGGAGGTCGCATGGAATTGCAGATTGAAGGCCGGCATTTTAAGGTCACCGAAGCTATTCAAACGCATTTAGAAGAAAAATTGTCGAAGCTCGAAAAGTATTTCGATGGGATCCACCGGATGCACGTGATTCTCGATATGGAGAAGCACGGACAGAAGCAGACCGTCGAATTGGTCTGCACGGTTGCCAAGCGCCATACGCTCGTATCCACTGGTTCGGCCGACGACCTATATGTCGCGATCGATCAGGCCGAAAAGAAAATGCTGACGGAAATGAAGAAGTACAAGGCGAAGCTGCACCCTGTCATGCGAGGCAAAAAGACCGCGCAGATCTTGACGGAAGAAGCGGAACCCGTCGAAGAAGAGCAGTAACGCGGTGCGGTTTTCCGACTCGACGCCGTCGTGAAGCAACGGCAGGTGGTGGTTTTGTGCCATGGAAGTTTCCGCGTCGCACGACGAACGCCGAGCCGGAATCGAACACTGTTTACCCAAGCGGCAAATGCGCAGTGTTGCGCGCGGATTTATTTAAATTGGAACGCATGAAATGGGCACCCTCTTTATCCAAACAGGGGCCCGCGACGGAGGCACTGAGTAAATGAAGCTGGCCGAAATCATACCGGAAGGTGGCATCCTGGACGATTTGAAGTCCACCACCAAGGAAGAAGTCATCAAGGAAATGGTGCAGGCGCTCGTCAAGGCCGGCCGAATCGACGACGGCACCTCGAAGAAGGTCGTCAAAGCGTTGATGGACCGCGAGGAACTTGGATCGACGGGCATCGGCGCGGGCGTCGCGGTGCCGCACGCGCGGCACGATTCAATTACCGAATTGCTCGGTGCATTTGGACGCTCGAAGAAGGGCATCAGCTTCGACGCGCTGGACGGCGAACCGGTCCACGTGTTGTTCATGCTGCTGAGTTCCAAGGGCGCGTCCGGAGCGCATCTGGAATCGCTGGCCTATATTTCAAGGCTGGTGCGCGACGATAAATACGTCAAGCACTTGCGCGATGCGAAAGACACGCAGGAACTGCGCGATCTGCTTGGCGAAGCGGATCAACGCCTCGGCGGCGGTTGATCATAATTGAATTCAGCCCTCAATTTTTACGGTACGCTGACTGACGTCAGGCGACGCTTTATTTGTCATTGTTGATTTGTCATTTGTGATTTGTCGTTTTTGTACACAAATGACAAATCGCAAATGATAATTGCCTAATGATAAATCAGTCGGCCGGGCTCCCCCATTTTGTTCTCTTTTTCAGACAAGAATCAATGGCCCTACCGAAATTCATCAAATGGCTGCGACCGGGTCTGCGCATCAAGCGTTGGATCGCGCTGATCATGTTGGGAATGATCTTCGCGGTACTCGCGTCGGTGATGCTGATCCTCCTAGCCACGTCCGTCCGGGGCATGGCCGGCCAGACGTTCCTAGGCTTTATCGTCACGCTCGGCGGTGCGGAATTGGTGGGCTGCGCGGCGCTGGGGTTTATCCTTTCCGGATTCTGTCTCATCACCGGCATTTACCGCCTGATCAAATCCATGTGGGGTCTCGTCGACCGGCGCGCGGCGCGCAAAGGACTCGTGAATGCGGCGTATGAACGCGCAATATTGACGGAAGGACCGAAAATCGTCGCGTTGGGCGGCGGCACGGGGTTGTCGTGCGTGCTGACCGGATTGAAAGAATATTCGTTCGACATTACCGCGGTGGTTTCGATGGCCGACGATGGCGGCAGTTCCGGCAAACTGCGCCAGGAGCTGGGCATCGTTCCGCCGGGCGATATCCGCAAGTGCCTCATCGCGCTGGCCGACGAAGAGCCCTTGATGAGCGAACTGCTGGACTTTCGTTTTCCCGACAATGAACTGGGCGGACACAATTTTGGCAACCTGTTCCTGACCGCATTGGCGCGCATTCGCGGTGATTTCGGCGAAGCGGTGCGTGAGGCCAACCGGATTCTGTCCGTGCGCGGACGGGTGCTGCCGTCGACTCTCGATAAAATTTCGCTCGTGGCGACGCATGAGGATGGCAGCAAAACGACCGGGCAGGCGGTGATCAGCAAAACTCAAAAGCGCATCAAAGCGCTCGAACTGCGCCCCGATCCCGAACCGCTCGCAGAGGATATCGTCCGCGCCATCGAGGACGCCGATTTGATCGTCATGGGCCCCGGCAGCCTCTACACGTCGATCATTCCGAATCTGTTGATCCGCGGCATGACGGACGCGCTGGCGAACAGCAAAGCGGTGAAAGTGTTCGTGTCCAACATCATGACCTACGAAGGCGAAACGCGCGGCTACGATCTGCCCGATTTGTTGAAAGCGCTCGACGAACATTCGAACAAGCAGCGCTTATACGATGTGGTGCTGGTCAACAGCGGCAAATACGGCGACACGGGCATGCTGACCGTCAAAGAGCGCAACGCCCATCCTGTGCGCTACGACCTCGCCGCGTATGCGAAAGCGGCGTTCAAGGTAGTGGCGGACGACGTGGTCAACTCCGCCTATCCGCTCCGGCACGATTCGAAAAAGCTCGCGCAGGCGCTGATGCGGATATTAAAAGACGCGTAAGCGTTCGGTATGCCAGAGCCGCGCACGCAAGTAAGCGGCTTTATCTTGCGCGAAGAGCTGTCTTGGCCGCTTACTTACGTGCGCGGCTCTTAATTAAGACATTGAATATAGAAAACGTTGCGGCAAAATAGCACTGCGTTAAGCCGGCATCGCAGCACTCTTACCCAGGGAGCGTTCTCTTGGACGACAGCGTCGGACATCACTGCGGACTTTTCGGCGTTTACAATGTGCCGGAAGCCGCAAGCAAAACGTATCTGGGCTTGTTCGCTCTGCAGCATCGCGGACAGGAGTCGGCAGGCATCGTCGTCTCCGATGGCAAGACGATCGATTCGAAAAAAGGCATGGGCCTCGTCACCGAGGTTTTTTCGAAGGCTGAGCTTGCGGCGTTGCGCGGGCACATCGCCGTCGGACACGTGCGCTATTCGACGACCGGTTCCAGCCGTCCGCAGAATATTCAACCGCTGCTGATCGACTATTCGCATGGCTCGGTCGCGGTCGCGCACAATGGCAACCTCGTGAACGCGAAGCGGCTGCGCGACGAACACGAAGCGTACGGCTCGATTTTTCAGACCTCGACGGACAGCGAAGTGCTGCTGCATATTATGGCCCGCCCGGAGAACCTCGGGCGACAGGATCACATCGCTCATTGCCTGCGCCAATTGAAAGGCGCCTACAGCCTGGTGATTATGACGCGCAGCCAGTTGATCGGCGCGCGCGATCCGCAGGGCTTCAGGCCGTTGATTCTGGGACGCATGGCCAGCGAGCCAAATTTGGGACAGATCGGCGAAGGTTACGTATTGTGCAGCGAGACGTGCGCGCTAGACCAGGTCGGCGCCGAAATGATCCGGGAGATCGAGCCCGGCGAAATCGTGACGATCGACGCCGAAGGCATCCGCTCGTCGCGCATCGTGCCCGTCGAGGAATGCAAATCGTCGCATTGCATTTTCGAGCACGTTTATTTCGCACGCCCCGATTCGCACATTTTTGGCGACGATGTCCACGCCGTGCGCATGAAGCTCGGCGCGCGTCTGGCTGAAGAGCATCCGGTTGAGGCCGACATTGTCTTCGCCGTGCCGGACTCGGGCAATGCCGGCGCAATTGGCTACTCGCGCCGGTCGGGCATTCCGCTGGACATGGGTTTCATCCGCAATCATTACGTCGGACGCAGTTTTATCAAACCCAATCAGCACGAGCGCGAAAACGTGGTGGCGATGAAGTTCAACGTCGTCCGCAGCGCCGTGCGCGGCAAACGCGTGGTGGTCGTCGAAGACAGCCTGGTGCGCGGAACGACGTTCAAACACCAGGCGCAGATCCTGCGCCGGTCGGGCGCGAAGGAAGTGCATCTGCGCATCACCTGCCCGCCTACGCTACACGCCTGTTATTACGGCATCGATTTTCCGCGCAAAGAAGAGTTGATCGCGTCGCGCATGAAGACGACGGAGGCGATTGCGGCCTGGTTGGGCGTTGATTCTCTGGGGTATATCAGCATCGAAGGACTTTTGGCGGCCGTGTCGAAGCCGGCCTCGCATTATTGCACGGCCTGCTGGACGGGAAAATACCCGGTCACACCGGAAGACGCGATGGACAAATATGCGATGGAAGCCAGTGCGTACCGAATTGACAAGCCGAAGACGTCGGGCTCATAGCACTACAATTAGCGATCTAGCGGAGAATTCATGACCACCGGCCTGACATACAAAGACGCGGGCGTTGACATCCACGCGGGGGACGCGATTGCCGAGGATATCGGCGCACTCGCCAAAAAAACGTACGGCCCTGAAGTGATCGGCGGCATCGGCGGATTCGCCGGGTTATTCTCGATGGGCGGCGAGGTGAGCCTGCTGCGCGGGACGTACAAGGATCCCGTGCTGGTGGCCTGCACCGACGGCGTGGGCACCAAGCTCAAAATCGCGTTCATGACCGGCCGCCACGACACCGTGGGCATCGATCTGGTGGCCATGTCGGTCAACGATTTGATCGTGCAGGGCGCTGAACCGTTGTTCTTTCTCGACTACATCGGCATTGAAAAGAAAGATCCGAAAGTCTGCCACGAGCTGATGCTCGGAGTCGTTGCAGGCTGCAGGAAAGCGGGCTGCGCGCTGCTGGGCGGAGAAACGGCGTCGTTGCCGGCGATGTACGCGAAGGGCGAATACGATCTGGCCGGATTCTGTGTGGGGGTTATCGAGCGGAGCAAAATCATCGACGGCAAGAAAGTGACTGCCGGCGACGTCGTGATCGGCGTGCATTCCAGCGGCCTGCACAGCAACGGCTACAGTCTCGCTCGAAAAGCGCTGCTGGATACCGCTGGGCACACACTCGACGACACGCTTCCTGAACTGGGCTGCACACTGGCCGACGAACTGCTCAAGCCGACGATTATTTACGCCGACGCCGTGCGAGCGATTTTGAAGCATTACCAGGTCAAGGAAAACGTGCACGCGATGGCCAACATCACGGGCAGCGGCCTTCCCGGAAATGTTCCGCGCACGATTCCGAATGGCAAGATCGTCAAAATTCAAAAAGGAAGCTGGCCGGTTCAGCCGATTTTTCAACTGATCCAAAAGGCGGGCAATGTCGCCGATGCGGAAATGTTCGACACGTTCAACATGGGTGTCGGCATGACGATCGTTTGTCCGAAATTCAACGCCAATCCGATCCAGAAAATTCTGCGCGAGAACGATTGCGAAAGCAGCGTGATCGGACACGTCGAGGACGCGGCGGATGCGAATGCCGAGGCGGTTGTGGTGCTTGTGTAACGATTTTTTCACGCACTGGGTCGAGACAAAAGCCCAATAATGACGCGGGCGCGGTCTTTTTATTGTTCATCCGAATCGATGTTTGCGATCAATTGGTCAATCTCGTTCACGAATTCTTTCCGCTTGGTGGAATCCGGCGCCGCACGATGGGGCATGGCAGGTAAGGCGGCAATTTTCGGCTTGGGCTTCTTTCCAGTTAAGCGCGCCGCAATTGCGCTTTGCGTCAGGAGGTAAAAGAATCCGATTATCGCGGCAACCACCCCCGCTATTCCGGCAAGATAATACAAATTGCCGGTACGGTCGGCGATGGCTCGATTTTCAACAATCACAGCTTCAACCACTTGCGGCCCGGACGGAGCGGTGTTTCGCATTGCCATCAAGGCGTTGACCTGCGCAACTCTTTCACGCGCATATTTCGCTTCCGCTTCCTTGTTTGCGACGTTCATCGCACTGCGCAAGATCAAAGCTTGCTCGTATTGCGTCTTTGCCTCTTCATCGTTCTTGGGCGCAATAGCGGCCGCGTGGCAGGGGCGCATGGCTGCGGTGAATGCCAGCAGGGCAAAGCAAAGAGGAAATACTTTTCTCATAGTTACCGTTCGATTGAACTTTAGCCCCTGCGCACACCTTATGCGCAGAAAAAAATGAGGGCCTTGACGGCCCTCCCACCTTCCACTTTATTGCCAATCCGGTGAATTGGCGTTGGCGTCGTCCGCGTCGCTTTCCTTCCACATGAGGCAGCCATAAATCGCCGCTCGCGGAAGAAACAGATTGATGTAGGTACTGAGCGCGCCCTTCGACACGCGCGGATCCCACAGGAAATCGGCGGAGGTGTTGGTCACGATTGCCTCGTCGCGCGCGATCATCGCTCCGTACAACTTCATTTTATTAGTGCGGCCCCCGAAGTAGTGGTTGGTGTAAAAGATGCCTTCCAGATTCGTGGGCTTTGCGAGGGCGATTGATTTAATGTACGCCTTGGAGAAGGCGGATTGATAATAAGCGCGGTTTGCGGTGCCCGGCGAGGTGTTGTCGTCGTTGTAAAACATGCCGCCATCTTGGCTCGTGTAATTGCCGCTGAACTTGCTGCCCACGGTGCCATTTCCGTAACCGATTCCCGCGTCGGACGGGTCGGCCACGTAGGGCGCCGTGAAGGGCGGCTTAATGTAGTAGACTGCGGAGCCCCAAGAGTCCGCACCAGAGTCGGCATCGGTGTAATTTCCCAAAACCACGTTGCCCTTGACGCCAAATCCTACGCCGTCCTTGGTTTTATTCACGACCGCCGTCCCAGTGACCGGCGTAGCGAAATTCGCATCGTTTTGTGTCCATTGCGGCGAGTTTTTGTAGGTCAAATCGCCAACAACGTGCACGTTCCGTCCTACATACAGCGTGCCTTGACCGGTAATCGTTCCCTTGATCACCACATCGTTCGAAACCACCACCGGCCCGAGAATAACGATGGGTTGTTGAGGCGTGCCGATCAGCGCGACATTGCCGTTCTTCCAACCTTGGCCTGCCGTGGCATCCAGCGGGTGCGCGAAGTCCTGCGTGGTCACCGCGCCGTTCCCCGCCACGTTGGACATGAAGCCGGTTTCGCCGTTATAACCGTACGTCTTATTGATCAAGGTTGTGTAATTCGCTGCAACTGTTGGATCCAGTCCAGGTGCCGAAAGCTGTTTCACGATTCCACCCGTCGTGCCACCCGCCTCGCCCAAATCCGTGCGCGCCGGCCGGATGAATGCACCGGCGAGACCCTTGTACATCGACAAGTCTCCAAGGTACGGCATGTTTTCCGGGGTCTGCACCGTTTTATGGGGCTGCGTACCGTCGTAGCCGATTGAGTATGGAATGCCAGGACCGGCAGGATTCGTAGGGTGGAAAAGAGGATCAGCGTTGCCTTTTGCCTGATACTGAGCCAAGGTATCGAAGTAAGCCGTTCCGTTGACGACACCCGCGGCGCCGAGAGCAGGGTTGGCGGCGGCGAAAAGCGGACCGTCCACGTACGGACTTCCGGAGAAGCCCAGATTCGCGTTGGCACCCATGGGTCCGTAAAGGTTAAGCCCGCTGCCGTACATCCATCCGTAGTTGTTCGCAAAATAGACGTAATCGAAGACATTTGCCGCTCCGAGGGAATAGCGGACTGTGCGTTGAATTTTTCGGTAATTGTAATTCCCGTGAAAATCGTCTTGCACGCGAGCCCAAGTGGTGAAGCGAATGTCGGTCCAACTTGCGTCCGCAGCGACCGCCATGACTTTCACGCGCGTGCATGTGTCGCCGCTCGTTGAAAACGCCGTCCAATCAGCATCCGAGAACGTCGGCGCGGCTGCGGCGTCGAGTACGCCGTTGAAATTGGCATCCTCACCCGAATCGAGCACACCGTTGCCATTGAGATCCTCGCCAGCCAGCCACGGGATGCGCTGGCTGGTGACCTTGGCTTTGTATTGCGCCCAAATCTGCTCAATCTTCAGCGTGCTGGCGGTCTGAGCCATCTCAAGCGCACGGGAACCCGCAATGTCGCTCTCCACGCGCAATTGATTCGCCCCGATGCGGCTGGCGAAGGAGAGCGCTACGGTCGCCAGGAACGCGACCATGACCAGCCCGATGATCAATGCGCTGCCGTTACTGCGGGTCATTTTATTGTTCAGCACGATGGGCCTGCCTTTCAGGGGTTGTCTTAATTTGTCGTTGCATTGTTCATTACTGCGTCGCAACCATGGCCGTTTGGGAGTTTCTCAAATAATAAGTACCGGTAAAAATCGCCGTGGCGAGCGTGCCTTGTGTCGAGCCCGTGGCGGTCACGGTTGTACCCAAATTGACGTTGGTATCGCCAGATCTGCGGATCGCTATCGTGAGCACATTTGTATTGACGGTGACGTTGAAGCCCCATTGAGGCACCGAGTTTTCGGTGATCTTATATGGCACGTGCTGTTCAATCACCGTGGTCGTAGTCGTCCCGCTGACGGGATCAAGTGCGTCGCGCATAATCATCGCATCCTGTACCGTGGCAGCCGAATCGATATACTGGCCTGAGTTGAGGGCCAATCGGTATGTTACCTTGCTACCCCAAACCACGTTTCCGGCTGGGTTTGTGGACGCGGGCAAATCGAAGGTAATGCTTGAAGGGACAGACGAGGTCGCTGTGACGACGTGAAAATTGGGACTTTGCGCCGTGGCCTGGCGGAGTTCGGCAAGGATGTCGTACATTTTTCCAGCCGTGCGGGTTTGCTGATCGGACTCAATGGTTTCCGAGTAAAGACCATTGACCATCACGTTCATAAAAAGCGAGATACCGACGAAGGCCGTGCCAAGAATGGCCATGGCCACGGTCATTTCGACGAGCGTAACACCGCGTGCGGTGCGGCGAACAAGGGTTTGATTGCGCATGATCAGTGAGGCTCCCCAGTTAATTGGTCAGGAATGATGATCGCAAACATGTCGAGCCGTTGCGGTCCGGCGGCACCCTGCCATTGAATACTGATGACCACGGGAAGCATCACAAATCCCGACGTAACAACGTGGTCCCACGCCACCGTAGTGCCGTTGGAGCCATTGCCGTTGAGGTCGAGCGGAAATGGCGGAGGAATGACGTCATTGTAGTCAGCGGCACCGGTGTTTCCGAAGCCCGTTTGAATCAGGCGGGTGCCATTGCCGTTGATATCCACGCCAAACGGTGGCGTCGGCACCGTCGACGCGGTACTGTTGGCGTAGTCGTATCCGAATTGGCGTTCACTGGGCGTTTCGTCATTGATGACCGTGACAGTGCCGATTGAGCGCGGATTGGGCCGCGAGCCATCGACTGTATTGGTATCGTAATAGGCGGTCAAACCCGGCACATTGAACATGGCACCTGGCCCGCCAACGGGCAAATTAACGGGGCCGTAATAACCATACGCTTGATCGAGCGTATTGTTGTTGCCCGAAACGAAATTGCGAATCTCATCGATTTTTTGTTCGGCGGCGAGGCTGGCTAGGCGCCGCTCCTCTCCCACCCGTTCTGCCAATCTGGAACTGATGTACATCGACAAGGCCGCCGTCATCCCAACAGCCATAACGGCTAGAAAAATCAACAATTCCAGAAGGGAAAGCCCGCCATATCTCAGGCTCGTTTTTCTAATGTCGTATGGCTTATGAATTTGAGTGTACATAGTCGGTTATATCTCTAACGAGTTAAGTATCACTACGTGCACATACTACCCCATGGATTTGACAAATCAAGCCGGAACGGTGCTAACTTTGACGGCTTTCATTTTTTTTAGTGCACGTGTGCTGCGAATTTCGATGGAAATTGAGAGAATCCATCCCTAGTCAATGTTGATCGGCGTATTAAAAAGCAGACGGCGATTTCGAAAATTCCGCATGTTTATCTTGCTGGAATTCAGACAAGGCAATTCTGGTCGTTCAAGAATGCGATTTCCTAAACCGCTTGCGCAGCGCGCCCACGAACGCAGCATCAGCGCGCGCTGAAATTATCTCCAGCGGCGAACACCCTCGCTTCGCCGCGAACACAAACGTGAGCCACACGCAGATCGCCGTCACCACAAAATTCGGCCAGCCATTCAGCGGCCATTGCCCGCTCCACACGATGGTTCCCGCACGCGAAAACGGGAGCAGATACGGCACCTCCCAAATCTCCCCGCCGGGTCCGCGGCTGCCGAGGATATCGCAAAATAGGTGGAGATGAAATGCAAGGCACGCCCAGCAGGCTGTCGCCAGCCGCCGCTTCGAAAACGCGGCGCAGATGCCGACGAGCACGATGCCGAATCCGATATTGTGGCAGAATACATGATGATAATCCGACCACCAGGTGACCGGCGATTTCGTAAAGCGTGACGCCCATTCGGCAACGATCGTCAGTCCATCAAGGTCCGGCGCGACGCCCGCGAACGCAATCAGCGCGCGTTCGCGCGGTGTGTTTTTGGAATCGGCATTGGCGACGACCCAACCGGCCAGCGCGTGAGTAATGGGGCTCATTAGTAAGATTCGCCGGCATTACTTTACGCCAACAATTCCTTTACCACATTTCCCGCAATATCCGTGAGCCGGTAATCGCGGCCTTCGTGCCGGTAGATCATTTTCTTGTGATCGACTCCGAGCAGATGCAGCAGCGTGGCGTGGAAATCATGAACATGCACTCCATCGCGGACAATGTTGTACCCAAAGTCGTCGGTCTCGCCATGTACATGGCCGGCCTTCATGCCGCCGCCCGCCATCCACATTGTGAAACAGCGCGGGTGGTGGTCGCGGCCGAAATTGTCGGGCTTGATGTCGCCCTGGCTGTAGGCCGTGCGGCCGAATTCGCCGCCCCAGATGACGATCGTGTCCTCCAGCATTCCGCGCTGCTTCAAATCGGTGACCAACGCCGCGCAGGCTTGATCGGTCTCTTTGCACTTGCCTTTCAATCCGCCGGGCAATCCGCCGTGATGATCCCAGTCGCGATGGTTGAGCTGAATAAAACGCACGCCGCGCTCGGCCAAGCGCCGCGCCAGCAGACAATTGTTGGCGAAGGACCCCCGCCCCGGCGTCGCGCCGTACAGGTCCAGCGTCTCCTTCTTTTCCTTGGCGAGGTCCATCAGTTCCGGCACGCTCGTCTGCATTCTGAACGCGAGTTCGTAATTTTCGATCTGCGCCGAAATCGCCGGATCGCCGAGGTCCGCCAGCGCCAATTTGTTCAAGCCGTTGGACGTGTCTAGCATGCGCCGCCGCGCGTCGGGCGTGATACCGGGCGGATTGGAGAGATACAACACCGCGTCGCCATCGCTCCGGAAAAGACAGCCGCCGTGCTGCGCGGGCAGAAATCCGTTGCCCCAATAGCGCGACTGCAGCGGCTGGCCGCCGCCGCCGGAGTTCATCACGACATACGCCGGCAAATTCTGGTTCATGCCGCCCAGACCGTAACTGGCCCACGCGCCCATCGTCGGCCGGCCGGGCTGCTGGTGGCCCGTGTTAAAAAAGGTGAATGCCGGATCGTGGTTGATCGGCTCGGTGAACATCGTCTTGATCCACAGACAGTCGTCGACGATCTTCGACGTGTGTGGCAGCAATTCGGAGAGCGTCATCTGCGCCTTGCCGTATTTTTCGAATTTAAACGGCGACCCGACGCAAAACAGATTCTTCTGTCCGGATGTCATCGTCGTGATGCGTTGGCCCTGGCGAACGCTTTCGGGCAAATCTTTGCCGGTCATTTCGATCAACTTCGGTTTCGGATCGAAGAGATCCAGATGCGACGGCGCGCCGGACATGAACATGTGAATGACGCGCTTGGCCTTCGGCGCCCAATTCAGCATTTTCATGGCACCGGGCACCGCCAGATTGTCATCAGCCCGCGCCGGCCCATTGACCAATGACGCCAGCGCAAGAGCGCCAAGTCCGGTCGAACTTTTCTGCAAAAACGCACGGCGCGACTGACACCGGCAGATTTCTTCAAGATTCATAGATACCTCGTCTACTTCGTAATGGTTTCATTCAAATTCAAAATCACGCTCGCCAGCGCCGTCCACGCCGCAACCTCGCTTGGATCGGACTCCTTCGGAAGAGGCGAGTCGCCCACTTTCAGGAACGCTTCGGCCGACTTCTTCTCTTTCGTGAAATTCTCGCGTTCTTTCTGCAATTCGCCTTCGAGCAGCGCCAGTTCCTGCGCGCTCGGCTGGCGGCCCAGCGCACGTTTCCACATCCATGTCAACCGCGCACGCGCGTCGGCGCCGCCGTCTTTGATCGCCAGCAGTGCGAAAGACCGCGCGGCTTCGACGTAAACCGGATCGTTCATCAGCACCAGCGACTGCAACGGCGTCATGGTTCGCGCGCGCACCGCCGAGCAAAATTCGCGGTTGGGCGCGTCGAAAGTGAGGAACGATGGATAGGGCGTCGAGCGCCGCCAATAGACGTACAAACCGCGCCGATACTGTTCGGAACCCATGGTCTTTTTGTAGCCCTGTCCACCCATTTCGTTGATCTCCCAAATGCCCGGCGGCTGAAACGGCAGGATGCCTTTTCCGCCCATCTGCGGATTCAACAGACCGGAGATCGCCAACGCGTTGTCGCGGACGAATTCGGCGTCCAGGCGATTGCGCGGGCCGCGCGCCAGCAGGCGGTTGGCGGAATCCTTATCGAGCAATTCCTTCGTGACGCGCGCGGTCTGGCGGTACGTCGAGGTTAGCAGCAGTTGCTTGATCGCCCGCTTCATATTCCAATCGCGTTTGAAATCGGCAGCCAGCCATTCGAGCAAGTCGGGATGACTTGGCCATTCGCCCTGCATGCCAAAATCATTGAGTGTCTTGACCAGGCCGGTGCCGAAGATCGCCGCCCAGAAACGATTCGCCGCCACGCGCGCGGTCAGCGGCTGGTCCGGCGAGACGATCCAGTTGGCGAAATCGAGGCGCGTGTGGCGCTTGCCATCCATCGGCGGCGCAATGGGCGGCAGGAAATCCGGAACGCCGGTTTCGACCTTTTCGCCATTCTTGTCGTAATTTCCGCGCAGTTTGATAAAGGTGTCGCGCGGCTTGGCCATTTCTTCCATGACCATCACGTTCGGAATCTCTTTTTCGATGGCGGCTTTTTCTTTTTTCATACCCTCGGATTTGGCCTGCGCGGCGACATACTCGTGCGCGAAGTTCTCGCGGAAGAACTTCTTGATCTGATCTTTCTGCTGCGGCGTGCGCTTGTCGTCCGGAATGTTGACGAGCGCCAGTTGCGCCGCGCCGCCGAGCGTGGCGATATCAGCGTTGCTCAGCGCGCGGTTGTAAATGCGCAGATCGTTGACCGTGCCGCCGAACTGCGGCCCCGCCGCGCCGCGCCGCCCGATGCTGAATGCTTCGGGCGTCTTGATCGTCTCGCTCAATTTGTCAATCTGTACGGTGGTCTTGATTTCAGAACCATTGACGAACAGCTTCACGCCGGCCGCTTTTCCAGAACCGTCGTAAGTGAACGCAAAATGCAGAAGTGTGTTCTCCGCCAGGTCTTTCTCCGCCTGCACGTGAATGGCATTCTCCGGAAATTTGTGGATCAGATGAACACTTGGCTTCAATCCGTGAAACTCGACGTCCCAGCCGCGAGTGGTCCCGCCGTTTTCCATCTTTCCGAAGGGCGACCCGCCATCTTTCGTGCACTTCAATTGCGCGGTTACGGTGAACGGTTGATTCTTTTCAAAATCGAATGAATTGCCGAATTCGAACCAGCCTTTTTTCTGCACGTGAAAGGCCTTGCCCGGCGCGGCCGCATCGAAATTGGCTTCGCTCTTCCCGGGCGCTGCGAAGTCGAATTTGACTTCGCCCTTCGCGGTGCCGGCGAACTTGCCGCCAGCATCGGTCACGCCGTTTCCGTCGGCGTCGAGCGGAAATTTTGTCACGGGGCCGCGCGGCTCTTCCGGCTTGCCTCCCGCCGCGAGTTTTTTCTCCCATTCTTTCTGCTGAGGATCAAGTGTGGTGGCGAGGTCTTTCAGCGCTTTTTCAGCGGCGACGAGGTCCGTATCAATTTTGGCTTCGCGCACCTTTTGTTCGTCCGTGGCGACAAACAGGACCGGTTTGGGATTTCGGTCGCGCACGCCGTCCTTGCCATTTTCCGGCACATTGTTAAAGAACGCGTACATGCGGTAAAAATCGCGGGTCTTCAGCGGATCGTATTTGTGATCGTGGCATTGCGCGCAGCCCACGGTCAGGCCGAGCCACGTGACGCCGGTGGTGCTGACGCGGTCAACGATGTAGAGATTGAGGTACTCGGCGTCGATTAGGCCGCCTTCGTCGCTGGTCATGACGTTGCGGTGGAAACCGCTGGCGACCTTCTGTTCGACTTTGGCGTTGGGAATCAAATCGCCAGCAATTTGTTCGATCGTGAATTGATCGAACGGCTTGTTGTCGTTGAAGGCTTTGACCACCCAGTCGCGCCACATCCACATGTCGCGAAGCGAATCGTTGTGGTAGCCGGATGTGTCGGCATAGCGCGCCAGATCCAGCCACGGCACGGTCATGCGCTCACCGAAATGCGGCGACGCCAGCAGGCGGTCGATCACTTTTTCGTACGCGTTCGGCGCCATGTCCGCCAGGTACGCGTCCACCTCTTCTGGCGTGGGCGGAAGGCCGGTGAGGTCCAGCGTGAGGCGGCGCAGCAAGCGCGCTTTTTCTTCTTCGGGCGAAGGCTTCAAGCCCTCTTTCTCCAGCCGGGCGAGGATGAATTTATCGATCTCGTTCTTCGGCCAAGCTGCGTTCTTGACCTCCGGCACAGGCGGCATTTCAATCTTTTTGAATGACCAATGCTTGTCGTAGTTCGCGCCCTGTTTGATCCATAATTTCAACATCTCCAATTGAGCCGCTGACACCGTCTTGTGCTCTTTCGCGGGCGGCATGGCCTCGTTGGGATCTTTGGAAAGGATGCGCGCGATCAACTCGCTCTTCTCCGGCTTGCCCGGAACGAGCGGCGAAATGCCAGACTCCGCTTCGGCCGACGCCCCCTCTTTAGTGTCCAAACGCAGATTCGCCTTGCGCTTGCCGGCATCAGGGCCGTGGCAGGCAAAACAGTTCTCGGACAGAATCGGCCGCACGTCGCGATTGAAATCGATTTTGATCTCAGCGGTCGAAGCCGCCACCGCGCCGCACAAAACGGCTGCGCACATTACCAAAGCTTTGATGGACATCGGGGACTCCTGCTTTTTTGCACACTCAGTCAACATTACTCTATACGCCACAGTCACGTTCATTTTCGTGCGCATTAAAATAAACCATGACCAAGGTGAATCGATGTCACTATTTGGCTACAGATGCAGTACATTGAGTTAAAGCGAGTTCCAGCGCAGCCGCTCCCTTGCGGTCGCGGCTCTTTTTTCTCGGAGCAGTCGTCATGCGTAAGATTAGAGTCATCGACAGCCACACCGGCGGGGAGCCGACGCGGGTCGTTACGTTCGGCGGGCCGGATTTAGGGCCGGGGACCGCAGCCGAGAAACTGGCTGTTTTTCGTGAAAAGCACGACAATTTTCGTTCGGCGGTAGTGAACGAACCGCGCGGCTCGGACGTGCTTGTCGGCGCGCTGTTATTCAAGTCAAGCACGCCCGGCTGCAAGATTGGCGTGATCTATTTCAACAATGTCGGCTACCTCGGAATGTGCGGACACGGGACCATCGGCTTGATGGTCACGCTGGCTCAATTGGGAATGGTCTTCCCCGGAATTACGCCCATCGAGACGCCCGTCGGAATTGTCCATGCGGAGTTGCATGAAGACGGTTCGGTCAGTGTCGAAAACGTGCCGAGCTACCGCTACAAAAAAGCGGTGGAAGTGGTTGTGCCGGGCATCGGAACAGTACGCGGCGACATCGCCTGGAGCGGCAACTGGTTCTATCTGATCGAAGAACATGGCCAGCGCATTGATGTGCGGAATGTCGAATCGCTGGCGGCATACGCATGGGCCGTTCGGCAAGCGCTGGCTGCGCCGCAGATCACGGGTGCAAACGGCGGCGAGATCGATCACATCGAACTCTTCGCAAAGTCCGATACGCCCGGCGTGAACTCAACGAATTTCGTGCTCTGCCCGGGCAAAGCATACGACCGCTCTCCCTGCGGCACGGGGACGAGCGCGAAACTCGCCTGTCTCGCCGCCGAAGGCAAACTCAAGGAAGGCGAAACATGGATTCAGTCCGGCATCCTCGGCAGCACATTCAAAGGCCGCTACCGGCGGGGCGAACGCGACGGGGAAATCATACCGACGATAACCGGAACGGCTCATGTGACGGGCCGCGCGGAATTGTATCTGGATACGAGCGATCCGTTTTGCTGGGGGATCAGGGGCTAGTCTACTGATTCACACTGTTTGACGATTTGGAGCGCTGCACGTGCGCGCTCCACTTTTTCGATGATCTTCTCGGCCTTGGCGGTCCACAGCATGGGTGTTGAATCCTGGTTATGAGTCTTGATGAACGACATCATT
>JBBRQD010000066.1:0-31821 GCA_038227045.1 Planctomycetota bacterium | reverse complement strand
GCGCGGCAAAAGGCTGGAGGAAATTAAATAAATCGGAGTTGTTGGCAGACGTGATCAAGCTTGTTCGTTTCGTGGATGGCATCAAGGAAAACGCCGCATGATTTCAACATCGCCATCCACATCATTTGACAATTGCTCACTTTTGCTTGCTCAGCTTCTTGTGACAATAGCTTTTCTTTGCGTTCGTTTTCTTCCGCCTGGCCTAAATCAATGTGCTTAATCTTTTCCACATGGTTAACGTCGCCGCAACCGCTCAATAAAACGCAGAGCATTATTGCAATTGAGAGTCTCATGTTATTTGCTCTCCGATTGAAGTTTTTTCTTCATCGTATCGTGAATCGCCACTATTTCGTCAACGAACCGAAAAAGAAGTATCGCTGCCTCGCAATACAAGCGAATCACAAGAAGACCAGCTAACAACGCGACTACTATCATAAACCCATATAATATGGAAATCGCCACATGCTTGAATGTTTGATCCACAACTACTTTGTTAGGTGGAACTTCTTTCCAAATTACTGCAATCCATCGTTTCAGGCCTGAATCAGCGGCAGTCCATTTAAAAAACGTATAACTTCGTTTCTTAATTTCAGCGCGCCATACATTTTTCTTTATCTCAGATTTGAGGTCAAATGATTCGGTTCCGGTTAAACTTTGAAGATTTTCGTCAGAAATTAGAATGTCTTCGATTTCGCCCCCAGCCAAAATTTCTTGCTTAAGAGCAAGTAGGCTTCGATCGTCAATCGATGTTCCAGTGAGGAACGAGTCCACGCCAACTCGCGTTAATAGTTTCGTAGATTTTTCTACAACACTGCGGGAAAATCGTTCATTTTCTTCTTCAATCGACATTTATTGATTTTGGTTTTCTGCTTTAGCTTGAATAAGTTCTTGCAAAGTAGCGAAAATAATCGAACCAACGCAAGAAAGAACCCAAATCCAGGATATAGTAAGCCACAGCACACGTATAAGCGCCGGAAACGCGAACATTCGGAAATTTTTGATTGGATCGTTTGAATCCGCTTTTAATAGGCTACCAAGTGTTTCGGAAATCGAAGCAGACGTTGTCCATCCCGATACTTCCTCTCGATTTGGTAGCATTTTTCCGTCTCCATCTTAGCTGACATTCGCCAATAGCATGTCTAGAAATCTGCGTTTGTGAAGTGATTCAAAGTTTCTTCGTTTTCCTCAATTTAGTCGATATTCGATGACAGGCCACTCCAATTTCCCCCTGGACTTCACCCATTTATCACAGCGCGATCTTAGGCTTTCCTTTTTGTTTCCTCACACATCTTGCCCATCCGCCGCCAAAACAGTCTTAAGCGCCCGACCAATCAGCGCGTCGCGTGTCAAGCCCTTCTTCTTTGCAAGATTCTCCGAACGTTCCAGGAGCGACTTTTCGACGTTGACCGCGATTGTTTTCACATTGGATGCCGCAGTTCCACTCTTGGTTTTTCGTTTGGCGCGCTCCCAGCGCTCTTGTTCCCTGGGCGTCATGGGCCGGAACGTGTCTGCGATAAATTCACGATCCAAATCCCTCGTCATTTCTTCAAGCTTGGTCGCAGTTAGATCTTTGAAGATTTTTTGCTCCGCTTTGGTTTTCATGATCTGATTCTCCGTCTGTATCGGCGCTTTTCTTTGTCATTCAACGGGCGCGCATGAATTACAAAAATCGTTCCATCGTCATCCAACAAGAATGCCACCTGCAAATACCGATTACCGTCCCCGCGTCCAACGACCAGCCATTTCTCGTCGTCTTGGTGTTCGGGATACGGTGGCTTTGCATTTCGAACAACCCATTCCGCTTCTTCAGGCGTGACTCCATGCTTCGCGATATGGTCGATGTTCCAATCGATCCAACGAAAATCCATGGCGACGACCTTTCGATATTACTAGTGAAGAATCTACAATGTCAACTCTCAAAATAAACCAACGGAAAGCTTGCGCTTTCCGCCGGTTGTCGATTCCACTATTTATGCAGGAGCGAACCGCTCCCCGCCACGCTACTCGTCGCCCTTGCCGCCATAACTGGCCGCGCCAACTCCCGCGCCCAATTCCTTCATTTCTTCCCGCGATGCTTCTTCCAGTTCCGGCGGCGTGTCGCGCTTGATCATGCCGAGCATGAAGTCGCGGAAACCCGTTCCGGCGGGAATGATGTGGCCCAGGATCACGTTTTCTTTCAGGCCGCGCAACTCGTCCCTGCGGCCGGCGATTGCAGCTTCGGTCAGCACCTTCGTCGTTTCCTGGAAGGAGGCTGCCGCGATCCACGATTCCGCCTGCAAGCTCGCGCGCGCGATACCGAGGAGCATCGGGCTGGCCGACGCCGGACGTCCGCCCTTGGCCACGATGTCCTTGTTCTTTGCCGCGAACTCCATGCGGCTCTTGATATCCGTCGGCAGATAATCGCTGTCGCCCGGATCTTCGATCTGCACTTTCCGCATCATCTGGCGGATCAGGATTTCGATGTGCTTGTCGTCGATGCGCACGGCCTGGCTGCGGTACACGGCCTGGACTTCGTTGAGGATGTACGTCTGCAACTTGTCCTCGCCGTTGATGCGCAGAATGTCGTGCGGAATCAGCGGGCCGTCCACCAGGCGGTCGCCGGCGCGCACTTTGTCGCCCTTGCGGACGAGGATGTGCTTGCCCTGCGGCACCAGGTGTTCCATTTCCAGGCCCGAATCCGACTTCACGATCAGCGTGCGCTTGCCACGCTTGCGGTCGCCGAATTCCACCACGCCGTCGACTTCGGCCATGATCGCGGGATCCTTCGGGCGGCGAGCCTCGAAGAGTTCCGTGACGCGCGGCAACCCGCCGGTGATATCCTGCGTGCCGGACATTTCGCGCGGCGTCTTCGCCAGCAATTGGCCGGGGACGACCTTCTGTCCTTCGGTGGCATCGACGATCGCCTTTTCCGGGATCGAATAAATTCCCAGAATCGTGCCGTCTTTGGTCTTGATGACGATCTGCGGATGATGATCGCCGCGATGTTCGACGATGACCAGTCGCTTGTGTCCGGTGCCCGTGTCCGTCTCTTCCTTAAAGGTCACGTCGGCGATGAAATCTTCGAAGGCGACGGTTCCGCCGACTTCGGTGAGGATCGGAATATTGTGCGGATCCCATTTCACCAGCGATTTGCGCGCCGCGACTTTTTCACCGGCGCTGACCTGCAAGACCGAGCCGGTCTGTACGATGTATTTTTCCAGCTCGCGGTCCTTTTCGTCCACGATCAGGATTTCGGCGTTGCGGTTCAGAATGATGTTTTCATTCTTTTCGTTGATCACCGCCTGAACGCCGACGAGCTTCACGATGCCCGCGGTGCGCGTCTTGATTTCGGATTCTTCAACGGCTTTCGTGCCCAGTCCGCCGACGTGGAAGGTGCGCATGGTCAACTGCGTGCCCGGTTCGCCAACCGACTGCGCCGCGATGACTCCGACCGACGTGCCGATTTCGACCAGCCCGCCCGTGGACATGTCCATGCCGTAGCACTTCGCGCAGCAGCCGTGCGAGGCTTCGCACAACAGCGGCGAACGCACGCGGATCTTGCCGTCGCGGCCCAGGAAGTCTTCGATCTTCACGCCAACCTGCGGCGTGATGAGCTGGCCTTCCTTGACGATCACTTCGCCGGTCATCAAGTGCACGATCTTGTCGCACGCGGTGCGGCCGCGGATGGAATCCGCCAGATTCACTTCAACTTGTTCGCCACGGTACACCGCACCCTTCGTCAGGCCGTTGAGCGTGCCGCAGTCGGTGCAGGTGACCACCACGTCTTGAGCGACTTCGACCAGTTTGCGCGTGAGGTAGCCGGAGTTCGCCGTCTTCAGCGCGGTGTCGGCCAGTCCCTTGCGGGCGCCGTGCGTCGAAGAGAAGTACTCCAAGCCCTTCAAGCCTTCGCGGAAATTCGCCTTGATCGGCGTTTCAATGATCGTGCCGTTGGGCTTCGCCATCAATCCGCGGATTCCGCACAACTGGCCGATCTGCTGCAAGTTTCCGCGTGAGCCGGAGTGCACGATGTAATAGATCGGATTGACGTAGTGCGGATCTTCCGGCCGTTCGTCCTGCCGCAGCGCTTCCATCACGGACTTCCAGATCTTTTCGCGGACATGGGTCCAGATGTCGATCGTCTTGCGGTAGCGTTCGCCGTCCGTGATCAAGCCGCGTTCATACGCTTTTTGCGTCTGGGCGACCAATCCGTCCGCGATCCCGACTTCACGTTCCTTGATTTCAGGAATCTTCAAATCGGACGCCGAGAAGCTGATGCCCGAGAGCATCGCTTCGTGGAAACCCTGCTCCTTCAAGCGATCCAGCAGCGCGACCGTATCGGAACGATTGAGGATCTGATAGCAATCGGAGACAACCTTCTTCAGCTTGCCCTTGTCGAGCGTCATGTTGTAGAACGGCATGCCCTGCGGCAGCACGTCGTTGAAAATGACACGGCCGACGGTGGTTTCGTACAGGTCGTTCTTGGACGTCATCTGCGTCCATTCGGGACCGACCACTTTGCGGCCCTTGATGCGCACGAAAATCTTCGCGCGCTTGCCCACACGGCCTTCGTCGTGAGCGAGGAAGACTTCTTCTTTGGAGTTGAAGACGCCCTGTTCGGTGACGCGGAAGCTGCCACGACCGTGTTTTTCGCGCGCCAATTTGAAGTCATCGGCGGTGAGCAACTGGTGCGATTTCAAGTCCGTCTTGCCGGCGTCGTACACACGATAACCGTGCTGGCCCTTGATGGCTTTTCCTTCCGACGTCAGGAAATACGTGCCCATCACGATGTCCAAATCGGGCGTGATGACCGGGTTGCCGTGCGCGGGCGAGAAGATGTTGTTGGTCGAAATCATCAACATGCCGGCTTCGACTTGCGCTTCAAGCGACAGCGGCAAATGCACGGCCATCTGATCGCCGTCGAAATCGGCGTTGAATCCGGCGCAGACAAGCGGGTGCAGTTTGATTGCGTCGCCTTCGACCAGCACGGGATAGAACGCCTGGATGCCCATGCGATGCAGCGTGGGCGCGCGGTTGAGCATCACGGGATGGCCCTTGATGACCTCTTCCAGCACGTCCCAGACTTCGTCGTCCTTGCGCTCCAGAATTTTCTTGGCGCTCTTGATCGTATCGGCGTAGCCCTGCTCTTTCAGCTTGCGGATGATGAACGGCTGGAACAGTTCCAGCGCGATCTTCTTCGGGATGCCGCACTGATTGAGCTTCAAATTCGGGCCGATGACGATGACCGAACGCGCGGAATAATCGACGCGTTTTCCGAGCAGATTTTCGCGGAACCGGCCCTGCTTGCCCTTGATCATGTCGGTCAGGGATTTCAGCGGGCGGTTGCCGGTGCCCAGCACAGCGCGTTTGCAGCGGCCGTTGTCGAACAAGGCATCGACGGCCTGCTGCAACATGCGCTTTTCGTTGCGGATGATGACGCTCGGGGCGTTCAAATCCAGCAGCTTGCGCAGGCGGTTGTTTCGGTTGATCACGCGGCGGTACAGGTCGTTCAAATCCGACGTCGCGAAGTTGCCGCTTTCCAAAGGCACGAGCGGGCGCAGATCCGGCGGGATGACCGGGATCACGTCCATGATCATCCATTCGGGACTGTTTCCCGAAGAGACCAGCGCGTCGAGGATGCGCAGGCGCTTGATCAACGTCTCGGTCTTCTGCTTGCTCTTGCTGGTCTTGAGCAACTCGCGCAGTTCTTCGGCTAGTTTCTTCAAATCGACGCCACGCAACAATTCGCGAATCGCTTCCGCGCCCATTTCGGCTTTGAACGTGCTGCCGAATTGGTCGCGCGCTTTGCGATGCTCTTCGTCCGACAGCAGCTTGCCTTTGGTCATCCCGCTGTCGCCCGGATCGGTGACGATATAGCGCTGGAAATACACGACCTGTTGCAGCGCAGTCGTCTTGATGCCGAGCAAATTGCCGAGTTTCGACGGCATCGAGCGGAAAAACCAGATGTGCACGACCGGCGCGGCCAGATTAATGTGGCCAAAACGCGCACGGCGGACCTTGCTGTGGGTGATTTTCACACCGCAGCGGTCGCAGATGATATCCTTGTATTTGATGCCTTTGTATTTGCCGCAGGAGCACTCCCAATCGCGCTCGGGTCCGAAGATACGCTCGCAGAACAGACCGTCCTTTTCCGCGCGGTAGCTGCGGTAATTGATCGTTTCAGGTTTCTTGACTTCGCCGTACGACCACGATCGAATGTCGTTGGGGCTGGCCAGCGTAATGGAAACGGCGGAGAAGTCGTTGATCTTCTCATAATGCCGTTCCGGACCGCCCGGCGCGCCACTGTCGCCGCGTCCGCCACCGCGCTCGCTTCGATCTCCCCGATCGCCGCCACCGCCGCGTCCACCGCCAAAGTCGCCGCGCTCGCGCTCATCGCGCTGAGCCGCGCGGTCGCCGCCATCGCGCGAAGAACCGCCATCGCCGCCGCGTCCGCCGCCATCGCCCCGGCCACCGCGGCCGCCCATGGAATCATTTTTTTCGAAAAATTTAGGTCCGATCATTGTTCAGTTTCTCCGCCGTTTAGTTCGCCGGTCAAATCTGCTTCAGTAAAATCCAACTTTACAGCCTCAAACACTCGACTGAATTCTCTGCGAGAATCTTTTACATACAAAACCAATCCATCGGCTATTCCACGCAATTGCGACACCTTGCTTTGAAGTCTTTCTTCCGAAAAGTGCTCCGCAGGAATAACTACATCGTCACCCGTCTGCCACGGATATTCTGAATTTTCCCGATCTGTCGTTCCATGCGGAGCAAAATCCTCTAACTCACAAATCATTTCTTCTGGCCATGGAGCGATCGAATCCAACAAGGAATTTTTTAAGGGGCGCAAATGCGCTTCTTTACGAAGGACATCCTGCCATATCTGATGTGTCAACAAAATCATTTCATCTTGACCGATTCGCTTCTTTGTTTCCCAAATCGCCGCTGCCTTCATCGCTTTTTCCGCAGCTTGTTGAAACTGTGCAAGCGACAATGCCCAGCCCTTTTTGAATTGCGAATTACCCTGAATTCTCTGCCCATGAAACAAATCGTAACATGCCTGTTTAAAGAAACCGACAGCCCATTCATAATTTGAATTGGATGAGGGCATTCTATACCACTCCGCCCACGCAATTCCGAAAGTCATTTTCGGGAGACATGCTTCCCGCTGGAAAAATCAAAGCTTCCGTTCCGTGCTGCGCCAAAACCATCCGTATTTTTTCTGCATAGCTTGTGGCAACACCGGAAATTGCCACATCCTCAACCAACGACTGAACGTCAGTCAGAATTAAACGAAGCCGTGGCCATCCGTCGTGCGGTGCAAACGAGGTGGGCCGGAAATCTGGCTCACCGACACCGAATGACTTTCCGCAGATCTCCACTAATTCGACCCCTGTCCTCCACGGGTCCTGCCCCACATTCATCCAGATCGCCATTTTGATTCGGAGATGCGGAGACGTTCCGAGATGCTTTTTGATTATCATCTCTACTAATTGGCGCGGAGGGGCCTGTAGTGTTTCGAGCCAGCGTTGTTTGAGATTTAAATCGCTCGTAACCATTATTTACCTCCCGAAACGGCCCTACCCCGGCCGCTGCTTCTTCTCCAGCTTGATGTTCAACCCCAGACCCTTGATTTCATTGCAAAGCACGTCGAAGCTCACCGGCGTGCCGGGTTCCAGGATGTTCTCGCCTTTGACCATGCTCTCGTAGATCTTGGTGCGGCCTTCCACGTCGTCGGATTTCACCGTCAGCAGTTCCTGGAGAATGTTGGCCGCGCCGTATGCCTGGAGCGCCCACACTTCCATTTCGCCGAAGCGCTGTCCGCCCGAACGCGCTTTTCCTCCCAGCGGCTGCTGGGTGATCAGCGAGTACGGTCCCGTCGCGCGCGCGTGGATCTTGTCGGCAACGAGATGATGCAGCTTCAGCATGTACATGATGCCCACGCCGGTCTTCTGATCCAGCGGGTCGCCTGTGCGGCCGTCGTACAACTGGCTCTTCATATCCGGATTCATCCCGGCTTCCTTAGCCGCTTCGATGATTTCTTTTTCCGCCGCGCCGTCGAACACCGGCGTCACCGCGCGGAATCCGAGCTTCTGCGCCGCATAGCCCAGATGCAATTCGAGGATCTGTCCGAAGTTCATGCGCGAAGGCACGCCCAGCGGATTCAAAATCATCTCGATGGGCGTTCCATCTGCCAGGAACGGCATGTCTTCTTCCGGGAGGATGCGGCTGACAACGCCCTTGTTGCCGTGCCGGCCGGCCATCTTGTCGCCCACGGACAGGCGGCGTTTGACGGCCACGTACACCTTCACCAGTTCCAACACGCCCGGCTGGAGTTCGTCGCCGCGCTTGAGCTTGCCGACTTTGCGGTCCAGCTCCACTTCCAGCACACGCTTGCGCTTGTCGAACGCGTATGCCGTCATGCGCGCCTTGCGCCGCGTGGCCGGATGCATTTCGATCTTGTTCAGATCCATCGCCTGATCGACCGCAATCACGTCTTCATCGGTTGCGCCCTTGGCAACTTCGTAGCGCTGGCCGGTTTCCGCATTGATCAGCTTGCCGTCGACGATGTCCTTCAAGGCCTCGATCTTGGCTTTGACGACTTCGGCGATCTTCTGCTTGTACTCGGCTTCGATCCGCTTGATCGTCTTGCGGTTTTCACCGCGTTCCTCTTCGCCGGACGGCGATGCGCGCGTGAAACGTTCCACGTTGATCACATAGCCTTCGCAGCCGGGCTTGACTTCGAGCGAATCGTTCTTCACGTCTTCGCCCGCTCGGCCGAAGATGGCGTGCAGCAGCTTTTCTTCGCTCGACAGTTCGCTCTTGCTCTTCGGCGCGATCTTGCCGACGAGAATATCGCCGGGTTTGACACGCGTGCCGATGCGCACCAGGCCCTTGTCATCGAGGTTTCGCAGCGCGGCTTCCGACACGTTCGGAATGTCGCGTGTGATTTCCTCGCGGCCCAGTTTCGTTTCGCGAATTTCCACCGCGAACTCTTCGATGTGAATCGAGGTGAACACGTCTTCGCGAACCGCTCGTTCGCTGACCAGAATCGCGTCTTCGAAGTTGTAGCCTTCCCAGCTCATGAACGCGACCAGGATGTTGTTGCCCAGCGCCAGTTCGCCCCAGCGCGTCGCCGCGCCTTCGGTGAGCACCTGCTGCTTGACAACCTTGTCGCCCTGCTTGATGATCGGCGTCTGATTCATGCACGTGCGTTCGTTCAGGCCGAAATACTTGCGCAACGGCGTGTCGACAATGCGTGCTTTCTCGCCCGTGCCGTATTTCACGGCAATGCGCGTTCCGTCAGCGTAATCGATCACGCCATCGTCTTCGGCGACCAGCATCATGCCCGAGTTCTTCGCCACGTACGGTTCCATGCCGGTTCCAACCAGCGGCGGATGAGGCCGCACCAGCGGCACGGCCTGGCGTTGCATGTTCGATCCCATCAAGGCGCGATTCGCGTCGTCGTGTTCCAGGAACGGAATCAATGCTGCGGCCACGCCCACGAGTTGCTTGGGCGAAATGTCCATCAGCGTCGCTTCGTCGGCCGCAATGTTGACGAATTCCGAGCGGCGCCGCGCGATCAGGCGGTCCACCAGAATTCTGCCCGTCTTCCGGTCTTGAGCCACTTCGGCGTTCGCGATCGTGTGTTCGTGTTCTTCGTCAGCGCGGAGGAACACGACTTCGTCCGTCACCACGCCCTTCTTGACCACCACGAATGGCGTGACCAGGAATCCGTAATCGTTAATGCTGCCGTAAATCGCCAGCGACACGATCAGTCCGATGTTCGTGCCTTCCGGCGTTTCAATCGGGCAGATGCGCCCATAATGCGAAGGATGCACGTCGCGGACTTCGAAGCCTGCCCGTTTGCGGTTCAAGCCCCCCGGTCCGAGTGCACTCAAGCGCCGTTCGTGCGTCAACTGCGAGAGCGGATTGCTTTGATCGACGACCTGCGACAGTTCGCCGCGCGCGAAGAAATATTCGATGCTCGACGCCACCGTCTGGCTGTTGATCAGCGTGCGCGGCGTCATTTCCCCCGCGTCCTTCAAGCTCATGCGTTCGCGAACGCTGCGGCGCAGTTTGATCATGCCCTTGCGGAACTCGTCCATGACGAGATCCTTGATCGTGCGGACGCGGCGGTTTTCCAAATGATCGATGTCGTCAGGATTGCCCTTGCCCGCGCGCAGGTTCATGATGTACTTCAGGACGTTGTAATAATCTTCGGCCGTCAGCGTTAGCACTTCTTCCGGCACCGTCTGGCCGAATTTGCGGTTCAAGCGGAAACGGCCGATGCGCCCGAAGTTGTAGCGCTTGTCGTCGAAGAACAGTTCGTTGAAGAGCTCGATCGCCTTTTCTTTCTGGGGCGGATTGCCCGGGCGCATGCGCTGATAAATACGCAGCATGGCGTCTTCGTGGCTCTCCACGTCGTCTTCCTTGATCGAGTTGAGGATGAACTCGTCCTTGATGTCGGCGGCGATAATCACATCGATTTCTTTGATCTTAAGCCCGCGGATCGTGTCGATGATCTCTTCGGTCAGCTTGGTCAGCGCCGGCACCACAACTTCGCCCGAATTCGGATCGGCAATGTCCTTGGTCAGCACCGCGCCCTTGAGCCGCTCGGTCTTCGACGACAGCGACACGGCTTCGACCGGGTAGAACGCTTTCAATATATCGTGCGTCGTGCCGAACTTCTCGCTCAACGCGCGCAGGAACGTCGTGCCGATGATCTTGCCCGAGCGGTCGATGCGCAGATACAGCAGGTCCTTGGCCGTGACTTCGACCTGAATCCAGCTTCCGCGTTCAGGGATGATGCGGCAGGAGTGCAGGCGTTTGCCGGACGGATGGACTTCTTCGGAGAAGTCCGCGCCGGGCGAGCGCTGAATCTGCGTGACGATCACGCGTTCGGCGCCATTGATAATGAATTCGCCGCCACCGATCATCAGCGGCACCGCGCCGAGATACACTTCTTCGTCAATGACCGATTCTTCGCGTTTCAGCCGGCACTTGATTTTGAGAGGCGCGCCATACGTGAGGCCCAGCGAGCGGCACTCGTCGGGCGTGTGGCGCGGCTCGCCGAGATCGTACTCGAGGAAATCGAGCGAGATCGTTTCGTCGTAGGAGAGGACGGGAAAGACCTCTTGAAAGATGGCCTGCAACCCGTCGCGCTTGCGTTCATTGGGCAAAACATCAGCCTGAAGGAACTCGGCGTAGAATTTGCGTTGTGTTTCGCAGAGGTTGGGAATATCGATCAAATGTTTGGCACGGCCAAAGTAGCGGATGGGCAGCATGATTAAAAAGCAGCTCCTGGGTCAAAACGACGGTCTAAATTATCGAAGCTCACAAATACCAAGTGAGCAAGTGCCAATTTAAAAATCATCAAACGACAAAAAGGAACAACACAAGTCCGCGCCTCGACGCGGCCATGAGGTCCCAAGTGCAACAAAAACCAGCTATTTCTCTGCGACCATCTTGATGGTGGCCGTGCTTTCTTTGCAACGAGCTTAAAAATTCAGGCTCCGGAAACGAAGCGAAAACAAGCTCGGACAGCGAGGAATCCCTGAGGTCAGGGCCTGCGACGCGCAGCGGGATGCCGTAAACCGCGTGACAATCGGCCCGAATTAATTACTCCATATTAAACACGATTGGCACGGCATTGTCAATTCGGTTTCGTGCCAATTGTGGAAAGATTTGAAAATAAGTGACAAATATTCTCCACGTGCTGCCGGTTGTGGCTAAAATTTGTGCGCGGTATTTGGTTTCCTGCGAGAATAGATGTTGAGCCAATTCGGTAACTGGATAAAACCGCATTCCTGTCCAATTGCGCGGAACAGCTCAATTACTCTTCAGGCGGCCTTCACCCATGCACGAACACCACGACCACCCCAAACAACCCAACCATGAGTATTTCAAGCGGCTCCTCTCCGAGCGCAATCAGCACCATGAGCGTGCTCCGGAAATAGATGCGCTGGTTCATGAAGCGTTTGGGCGCACGGTGGCGATTCTCGTGCTGGACATGTGCGGCTTTTCCCGCTTGACCGCCAAGTATGGCATCATGCATTTTCTTGCCATGATTCATCAAATGGACCAGGCTGCGCGTCCGGCGGTGATCGCCAATGGCGGGCAAGTCATCAAGCAGGAGGCCGACAACCTCTACGCCGTTTTCGCCGAACCCGCTCACGCTCTGGAGGCCGCGCTGGACATCTTTCGCGCCTTCGACGCCATGAACGCCGTGCTGCCGGAAGAGCGCGATATTTACGGAAGCATCGGGATCGGTTACGGCGACACGCTCATTATCGAAGACCGCGACCTGTTCGGTTCGGAGATGAACGTGGCCTGCAAACTGGGCGAGGATCTAGCTGAAAAAATGGAAATCCTAATCACCCCGGCAGCCCTGGATGCGCTGCCCCAGGGCCGGTACGTCCTCAGCGCAAAATCCTTTTCAATCAGCGGAATGGATATTCTCTGCCACCGTTATGAAAGCAGCGTGTTTCCACGGCTTCCGTTGGAATTGTCTGGGGATTAAAGGTGTCGACTCATCTACTTCAACGTCGATAAGTATTCAATAACATTGGCAATCTCTTTCTTGGTCAGCACCTCGCCCATGGGTGGCATCGCGGATATCGTTTGCTTCTTTCGCGATTTGATCTGATCGATGGGAACCTCGATCTTTTTTCCGTCGGCGCCCATGACGCTCAGTTTCTTTTCGTCGGCCGCTTTGATGATTCCCACAATGACTCGGCCGTCGTTGGTTTTGATCATTTCGGTTTCAAAGCCCTGCGCGATCACTTTGCTTGGAAGAATGAGCGATTCGAGGAAGTAGTTTCTGTCCTTTTCCTTCGTCGCCGCGATCTTGCTCAAGTCCGGCCCGACGTCGGCGCCTTTGCCGCCGATCTTGTGGCACTTCGCGCACTGCACTTTCTCGCTTTCGAAAAACAATTTCTTTCCCAGCGCTGCATCGCCGCCCGCCAACGATTCCTTGAAGAACTCAATCTCCTCGGCGGGATTCTTGTCGGTCAGCAGTTGTGCCGTGGCCCATTTTTCCCAGCCGGCGATGGGGTGCAGTTTCATTAAATCCTCAATCATGTAGAAGCTGGCCTGAGACTCGACTTCCTGGCGGATCTTCTTCACGTCCGCGGGTTTGATCGGATCGTAGTTGTTGCCGAAGGACTGACGGACGTATGTGAGCACTGCGGCGACTTCGTCGTCTTTCAGCAGTTGCTCGAAGCCAGTCATGGGCGGCGTGCCCTTTGTCGGGTCGTAGTGCTTGCCGCCTACATTCACCGGCCCCCACAAACCTTTCAGAACAAATTTGATCAGGCGTTCGTCGTTACCCGCCAGCCACTCTTTGTCCGTCAAAGGCGGATACATGGGCGCGAGACCCAGCCCATTTTGCTGATGGCATGTGGCGCAGTGCGCGTCGCGATTGAAGACCGCGAATCCGAGATCGTAGATTTTCTGTTCGGGCTTGCCGAGCTTGCGCGTCGGGCCGTATTTCTTCTCTTCGCTTCCCATCGGGGGAGCCGCTTTCTTTTTCGCGACAAGAGCCGCCAGTTCGGGATCGGCGGGGATCGGCTGCTCCTTGCTCAACGTGGTGAGTTGCTTGATGGACTCCCGATATGTGTAGTCGAGATAGTAATCGCTGGGATGCTTGAGGCTGGCGTAGAGGACATCGTAGGCGGCGGGCACATCCTTGCCGTTGAAGAAACTCGCGGCACGCACCGCTTCGATGCGCACGCGCGGATGCTCGTCGTTGGCCTGTTCCTTGAACAAGGCCAGCGCCTCCGGCACCCGGTCGCGCCAATAACAGAGCACGTGCGTGGATGCGGCGCGGACATGATGATCCGGCGAACGCAATTCGCGCTTGAGCAACGCCAGATCGACCACGTTGTGCCACTGATGCACCCACAGCGCTTCGAGCAGGTTGTGCTCATACGCCGGATCGTTCTTATCGAGCGCGGCGGCCCACTTGTCGGTGGCGGCGATGACTTCCGCCGCGGGATGCTTGCCGAGTTCCAGTTTGGCGCGAAGGCGCGTGTTGTCTTCAGGCTCTTTCAGCACATCGAGCAGCGCCGCGATGGGTTCGCCATCGATCTTGATGGGCTTGAGCAGCGGGCGGTCTTCGAAGGTCATGCGGTAAATGCGGCCGTGAATCTGGTCGCGGTTGGGATCGCGCAAGTGGTGCTGCATGTGGCCGATGATCGCGTTTGACCAGTCGATGATATACAGCGACCCGTCGGGCGCAACGCTGACGCCGGTCGGGCGGAAATTCTTGTCGTCGGAGGTGAGCAGGTTTTCCAATGTTTCGCCTTTAAGACCCGAGCCGTCTTCGGTGACTTTGACGCGGAAGATGCCCTGCATGCCGATGCAATTGCAGTTGAGGAAGTTGCCCTGAAATTCTTCGGGAAAGTGGCGGCTGGAGAGGTACGCCGTGCCCGGACAGGGGCGCGACGGACGCTTCCAGAATTGTTCCAACCTGCCATGTTTGGCCGGAAAATCGAGATGGCCGCTGAATGCCGGCGCGAAGAAATTTTCGTTGCCCGTGGCATCGGTGATGATGTCAGTGCCCCAATAATCGAAGACGCGCCCGTGAGGATTGGCGAAACCGTAGGCTACGTAGCGTTCGAAACGCTGACTCAACGGTTCATAGCGGTAAATGCAACCATCGGTGTTCCGAACGGCACCCGCGGCGGTCTCCACCTGGGTCCGATGAAAGACTCCGTCGCTGAGATACGTTGCGCCGCCCGGATCGAGCACCATCGAGTTGGTTTCGTGATGCGAGTCGGCGGCGTCGAGGCCCATCAGCACGCGCTCGTTCCAATTGGCTTTGTCGCCGCCAGTAGTGTCGCGCAGGAACAGCAAATCCGGCGAGCGCATCACCAGCACGCCGTCCTTGAAAAATGTGAACCCGGTCGGGCAGTTCAATGTATCGGTGAAGGTAGTGCACTTGTCCGCTTTGCCGACGCCTTTGGTGTCCTCGAAAATCAGCAGCTTGTCGCCGTCTTTGTTGGTCGGCGTGCGTTCCGGGTAATTCTTCCACGCGGAAACCCACAACCGGCCCTTGGTGTCCCAAGCCATTTGCACGGGCTTGACCAGTTCCGGGAACTGCTCTTCGCTGGCGAAAAGCGTGACCTTGCAGCCCTTGGGCATGGTCATGTGCTTGATCGCTTCCTCGCCGCTGAGAAACGGATGCGAACCGTCCGGATTTGAGCCCTGCAAGTTGGTCGCCACTTTCATCACTTCGGGCAAGTTCGTATCATCCACCTTGAGGTCGTTGCCCTGAGCCGCGGCCCATACGCGCTTATCGCGATTGGCGGTCATCACGTCGCGAACGGACATTTCCTGAAGCATCACTTCGGCGTTGCTGACCTTGGGGCCGCCTTTGCCGGATTGGTAGCTGAGTTTGGAACGTCCGCCGAAAATATTGAAGCTGTCGACAGTGCGGTAGCGGTCGTGCCAGGTCTCGCTTTTTTCAATCACGGCCGCGCGCAACGCATCCATCGCGCCGCTGGGCGCTGGCAGTTCGGCGGCGATCGCGGCCTTGAAGATCACCGGAGCCAGCGTCTCATTACCGGCTGCGGTGAGATGGATCCCATTAAAGGTGAGCGGCTTCTGGGCAGCGGCATAAAGTGCCTGGGATGGGGTGAAGAGATCGACAAACTTGACGTTGTTCGCCGTAGCCACTTCGGCCATCGCCGCCGTGTAGGCGCTCAGATTCTTGTTGTTCTCTGTCGGGTCGGGCAGATTCGGATCGGAAACTTTCTCTTGTGCGATCGGCGAAAACAGCACCAGGCGCGGCGCACCCTTGCCACTGTAATTCGCCTTGAGCTTGTCCTTCAGAAAGCCGTCGAGTTCCAGCTTGAACTTGGCAAAGCCCGCCTCGCCGGCAAACGATTCATTGAAACCGTAGAACGCCAGAACGACGTCGGCCTTGATATTGGCCAACCACTGTTCGCGCGTGGCACCGGTATCCGTAAGCACGCGCGAAACCACCTCATCGCCCGAGAAGGCAAGATTGCGAATCACCAGTTCGTTCTGCGGATAGGCTTTCTGCAAGAGCGTCTCAAGCCACCCGTCATGTTGCAGGCGATCGGCAAGCCCCTCGCCGATGATCGCAACATGATCGCCCTTTTGAAGCGAAATTTTCTCCGGCTCCGCACCACGCAGCGGGGCGAGGAAAAAGAGCGAGCTGACCAGCACGGACAGGACGAGGATTCGACGGTTCAGTTTCATGGGATTCACTCAATTTTAGAGGTTAGACGGTTCAAAGTCTTGCATACACTGCGCATTGATACATATTGGGATATTTTGGGAGATTGTATAAAAACCGATAAAGCTCTTCCAGTAGCCAGTGATAGGGATAGTGGTTCGAACGCGCATCTGCTTAAGCGTAAAAATCGTCGTATAGAAAACCAGATAATTGTTGATTATCCGGAGGGTGGCAAGAAAAGAACCTTACACGATTTTCATGCGAACGTTTGCAGACTGTTTGAATTTGTGCCAACCAAAGGAAAAGATATGCGCGCGTCGACAGTTTGTTGTGCGATGCTGATTGGGCTGAGTCTGGCGCTGCCGGCTCATGCGACCCAGAAATACTGGGTGGGTCCGGCGAGCGACGGCGTTTGGTCGACCAACGCCAACTGGCCCGACAGCCCTGGCGGCAGCCCGACGTCCAAGCCCATTGCGAACGATGGCGTGAGTTTCATCGGATTTGCCAGCACCTCCGCCGCGGACTTGGGCGCCATAGCCATCACCAACATCACGTTTCTAACGGAACGATGCTGATTGCGAGCACCGGAAGCCAGTACACCGGGACGACGACCGTGCTGGCGGGAACGCTGCAGCTCAATTGCTCGGCAAATCGGTGGAGATATGGCTGGCCAATGACCTGCCCCGAACGCTTGCCTCATGCCGCGTCGCCTGGAGTATCGATGCGGATGGCAAGACGCTGCTGCAAGGGAAAAAACAGGCTGACGCCCTGGCGCTCGACTCGGTCCTCGTGGAATCAATCGACTTGTCTGCAATTCCTCAAAGTACTCCTGCCATGACCGTCGAACTGAAGCTGAGCGATGCGACGGGCAAGTTGTTGTCACGGTATAGGCGCGATGTATTTCTCAAAGCGTGGCGGTTGCAGGATGCAGTTTTCAAGAAAAAGTAAATTCGCCTTGAGCGAAACGCGTCCTGCGGAATTTGCGCGCTAATTCTTTGGCTGCGGTGTTGTTTTCAAGAGCCGTTGCAAAGTTTAATCAATGACTACCTCTTCAATAAAGGAAGAGCGATGAATCTTGCCGATCTGACGTGGCCTGATGTTGAAGGCTTGTCGCGTGATATGCCGATTGTGGTTCCCGTGGCGGCGTTGGAACAGCATGGGCGGCACTTGCCTTTGTTTACGGACAGCATGCTGCTGGGCGAAGTGGTGCGGCGGGTGAACGAGGCGATGAGCGCGCGGGTTCTAGTTGCGCCGCTGATGTGGCTGGGGAATTCGCATCACCACATGGATTTTCCGGGGACGCTGTCGGCCTGTCCGCGCGTCTATCTCGATCTGCTGAATGGCCTGGTTGAGAATCTGCTGGCGCATGGGTTCCGGCGCATTGTGTTTTTGAATGGACATGGCGGCAATACCATTCCGGGAAAGCAAGCGGTGTTTGAGGTTCGACAGCGGCATCGGGAGCGGCAGGATTTGCTGCTGTTGTTTTCGACCTACTGGGACAATGCGAAGCCGGCGTCCGGGCGCGCGGATCTTGTGCAGAAAGAGATGGGGCATGCATGCGAATGGGAGACGTCCATGATTTTGCGGATCGCGCCCCAATTGGTGAAGGATATTTCGCAGATTGATCCCGTGACATTCAGCTTTGCATTCGATCCGGCTTATCGCGGGTGGACAATGAAGGATCGTTCCGTGCCGGGTCATATCGGTTCGCCGCGCGATGCCACCGCGGAGAAGGGCGAGTATCTTTTCGAGGCGTTTTCGCGCGGTGTGTGCAACCTGCTTGAGCACGTCATTGCCTGGGACGGCACGTCCTGGGAGACGGCGATTTGATGAACTTACCCAATGAGTCCGAGCACAAGCCGATGTGGGTGTGGTGGGTGTGCGGGTTGCTGTTCCTGGCCAGTACGATCAACTACATGGACCGTCAGACTCTGGTGAATACCTCGGTTCAAATTACGGACGAGTTAAAATTGAGCGAGGAGCAGTATGGGAAGCTTGAACTCGCGTTTGGGCTGGCATTTGCGGCCGGAGCAAGTTTGTTCGGTGTGATTGCGGATCGCACGAATGTTCGATGGTTGTATCCGATTGTGATGCTGTTGTGGTCGGCGATGGGATTTGTCACGGGGTGGGCTGAGACTTACACGGGACTGTTGTTGTGTCGTTTGTTTCTGGGATTGTTTGAATCGGCGCACTGGCCATGCGCGTTGAAAACGACGCAGCGGTTGCTGCCGCCGGCGAGCCGCACGCTGGGCAACAGCGTGCTGCAAAGCGGCACGGCAATCGGCGCGGCGGCAACGCCGATGCTCATACGCTGGATGGATACGGGCGTGCCGGGGAGTTGGCGGCCGGTGTTTCAGCTCGTCGGTGCGATCGGCACTGTCTGGGTGGCGCTGTGGCTGATCACGATTCGGTCGCGCGATTTGCAACCGGGGATTGACAATCGCGTTTCGGAGCAAGCGGCGAGCGCGGATCGGGCGCTGAGTTTTCGAAGCATACTACTTTCGCGCCGATTTATGATCCTGTTGATCGTGGTGGTTTCGATCAATGTGTGTTCGCATCAGTTCAGGGTGTGGATGCCGAAATTTCTGGAACGCGGGCGCGGGTTTTCGCATGCGTCGACGCTCAATATCAATACGTGGTTCAATGTCATGACGGACGCGGGTTGTATTGCGGCAGGATTGGCGACGGCGGCATTGCATCGGCGGGGCGCGACGGTGTATGGCGCACGGTGTTGGGTTTTTGCGGGATGTACGCTCTTGGTTGCTACCGGCGCGGCGATACCGTGGCTTTCGGCGGGAGTGGGGTTGGTTGCCGTGTTGATGCTCGTGGGGCTGGGATCGCTGGGTCTGTTTCCGTGTTACTACGCGTTTACGCAAGAGCTGTCGACAACGCATCAGGGGAAAGTGGTTGGAACGCTGGCGACGTGCGCGTGGATTGTGCCGGCGTTGTGGCATTGGCAATTCGGGCGGTGGGTAGATCTGACGAAGTCCTATGATTTGGGCATGCTTGTGGCATGTGTGTTGCCGATGATTGCGTTGACCGCGTTAGTGTTTTTCTGGCCGAGAGAAACAACAATGCGGCAAGGGATGTAACCCGCGACTCACGGGGCTTTCTGCCGGATGACAAACCGATATCCCACATGGTTTGGAACAACGTTCTCACTCGCGCCAAACGAAAAATAGTTCCGAAACGCGGAGCGGCAGTATTCAGGCTGGCTGAGCCAACTCCCGCCGCGGATGACGACATTGGGGTAATTGTTTGCTTTTACGTTTGCGGCCTCATAGGGCGTATCACAGAGTTCGGAGAGGTTCCCGTAGACGTCGTGCAAACCCCACGGGTTTGGCAAAAAACTGCCTACTGGCGCGATGCTCGCGAAGCCGTCGTTCAGCTTCCGGTTGGCGTAGGCGTAGAAACCTTCATCAGTGTTGTACAGCGTCACGTCGGCAAAATTGGCGTGCTTGACCAAATCACTGACGTGGGTTCCAAAGTAAAATGGCGTGGTCGTTCCCGCGCGGGCTGCGTATTCCCACTGTTGCTCCGTCGGAAGAGCGTATTCCCACTTTTCAACAACGGTTTTGTTCAGGATGGCCAGCCATTTTGACGCGTCGTCCTTGCGGGATTTATCAAGCGGCATCAGCTTGTGGTTTCCCGTGGACAGATAAGTGTGCTGCCCTGTCAATGATTTGCATTGTTGACGCGTGAACTCATATTTGGCAATCCAGAAGCCGTCCTTGATTGGGATTGATTTTGGCGGGGGGTCGTCGCCGCGAAGCGGATCGTCCGGCGGCGTTCCCATCTGAAATGTGCCAGGTGGACACCAGCAGAAGACCATTCCGTTGGCGTTCACCCATTCATCGCCGGCTTTAGCGCCGGTCTTCAGTTCGGTTTCAGGTAGGATCGCCATCGAAGCCGGTTGAGTCAGAAAGTCGAGCTTTTCTAAAGTGGATTCTTTCGTCGGGCTGAGGGATTCCAGGACTTCGCGCAGCGATTTACTGGAGTTCAATCCGTCCACCAGCCCCTTCGAGAAAGTCGACATCCCATCTTTGACCGGTTCCACTACGTTGCCCATCGGAGCGGCATAAATGGCCAGGCTTTCCGTGGGGAATCGCGGCGTTTCCTGGAGGCGCAAATCCGGCTTGGCGTTCTTGCGGGGAAAGTCGTAACAACCATCCACCAGGACAATATTCGCGGCACTGCCGCTCAAGGTTTGCAGGTGATCGAGAACCCATCTTACGCCGATGCGCGATTGGGCGACCGAACCGGCATTGCTGGCATTTCCATCGACGGGAAAGAAAATATTGTCGGCGTTTTTATCGCTTCCCCCCCGCAGGGCGTAGCCGGAGAAGTAAACCAGAGCGGTGCCTCGCGTGGCAACCGTCCGGGAAAACTGTTCAACGGCGGATTGAAGTTGCTTGGCGTCGACATTCTGAACGGTCGTAACCGTGAAGCCGCGTTTCCGCAGCGCAATGCCAACCGCCTGAACATCGTTCGGCGGCGAGACCAGCGGTGCATTCGGATAGTTGCTGTTACCAATGATCAGCGCGAAACGGTGTTCCGCATGAACGCTCTTGCAAATCAGCACGCTCAGCATCGCTGCGGCTGTTAGTCCAAACACACACTTCATGCGAGCAATTCCCGCAGCGGCCCATTCAGGTCGATGGCGCCTTCCAGTTCACGATCTTTCTGGCCGAAGAAATCGCGTGGCGCGCCGACCGCGTGCAAAAACGTCGTGTAAAGATTGCTCATGGTACGGTGGCCCGCGAGACCGTACTTTGGGTAGTTCAGGAAACGGTCGCCAGCCTTCAGCCGGCCACCCAGGTTTCCAAGCAGCACCACCGGCCACTCATAGCAAGTGGAGTGGTGATTCTCGGCGCTGTCGCTGAGATACACAATCAGCGTGTTGTCCAGCATCGTACCCCCGGCCTCGGGGATCGCCTGAAGCTGCTCCATTAATTGCGCGAGCAATCCGGTGTGGAAGCGGCGGATCTTGATTGCCAGATCCTCTGAGCCGGCGACCTGGCCGTGCCCAATGGCGTGCAAATCGGAATTGATTCCCAGACCGGTGAAGGTCACTGCGAAGTGCGGGTTGCCTGCGCCGGAGGCCAGAGTGACGACGTTGGTCATCCCGGTGATCAGCGCCGTTGCAGCCAGATTGAAATGCGATTCCAGCCGGCTGGTTTCGACTTTGGAGTTGTATTTTTCCGTCGCGGGCGGAATCCGGCGGGGATCGATTTCTCCCAGACCGGATTGACGCGCAGCGATGGTTTGAAAGGCGTCGCGGTATTGCTGCAACTTCTGTTTTTCATCGCGGGGAAGTTGTGTCTCAATACGCTTGATGTCGTCGGCCATGTAATCCAGGAGCATGGCTTGGGTGCCCGCTTCCCCTTTAGGATTCCCGGCGATAATTTTACCGAACAGCATGTCGTACGCGAGTTTCGGATTGGTATAAATCGGCACTTTCTGGTCGGGGCCGGATGCGGAGCAACCATAGATAACATCCGAGTTGGCGTTCACCGAGATGCCCAGAGCGACATGCTGGAACACACCCGGAATCTGACGCGCCACCGCGGCATCGATCGTGATATCCTTCGCGCCGGCTCGAGACGAATAAGCGCCCAGCGCACCATAATCATTGGAATGCCCGCCGCCGCAGACGCGGCCGGAAAGACCCTGCACGATCGTCATGCGATCTCGGAATTTTGCCAGCGGCTCCAGACTGGTTGGCAATTGATACTTGGGAGCGGAGAGTTGAACGTCAATGAGTTTGTCTTCGGCACTCTGCTCGACCTGCGGATTGCGAAGATTAGGCTGAACCTTGCGCGCGATTCCGACAGGTTGAATATGTTTGGCAGGAAGTCCGTTGCCTTCGACCAGGAATACGAAGCGCCGAGGCTTGATTCCCTTTTCCCCTGCATGCAGGCGGGAAACCAGCGTCCCCAGAACCGGCGCGCTGGCACCGAGCGAGAGCGTTTTTAAGAATGATCGGCGGTTTGGACGATTCATGCAATTCTCTCCATTCAAAAAACTTCTCGTTTGCAAGTCTACAGTTCCGGCGCCCGATACAAGAAAGAATCCGAACTCAAGAGCGAAGCAATCAACGCCTTCATGCTGCCACCGCTGTTCTTGTACACCGCGTTGGCCTCTTGAAGCGTCCGGGCGTCGCGGGTAATCTCATTTCGGCCCAGGAAATAGCGGAACGCATAGCGCACGAAAACCTCCTGCGTTCGATCCTGTTGCGCAAGCCGGCGAATCATGTCGACCGCGTCGGAAACGGTGCTATCGATGCCGGCATCACCAGTGCCGGTAATGGCGCCGCTTGTTTCGACCGGGCGTTTCAACTCTTTCGTGCGGAAACGTCCAAAGTGGTCGTACGCTTCAAACGGCATCCCGAGCGGGTTCATGTGCTGGTGACATCTCCAGCAATAGTCGCTCTTGCGGATGACTTCGAAGCGCTCGCGCAACGTCTTGGCTTTGTCTTCGGGAACGACCGCGTCCACGCTGATGGGTAGATCGGGAATCGTTCCACCCAGCAGGCGCTCGCGAATCCATTTGCCGCGGCGCACGGGGTCGTTGTCGAAGTTCCCGGAATGAGCAATGAGCCAGGCGGGCTGCGTCAGGATTCCCGCGCGCTGGTCGGGCGGAAGCTCAACCAGCTCGCCATCACGGGGTTTCCAGTCGTACGGCAACCCGTAGATTCTGGGTCCGCCGCGTTGATAATTGTTGCCATCGGTGGCGTAAGTCCGGGTGGTCGTCAGTAGCGTGCGCAAAACGTCCTTGTCCTCCGTCACGATGGACTGGATCAATTTGCGCGTGTCGCGCACGAGCGAGTTGGCGTCAAACGGCAGTTTATCCGGCGGCTCTTTGAAGACACCGCTCGCTTTTTCATAGTCAAAATATTCGTCAAAAAACCTCAGCACCCGCGGCTTGGGATCTCCCTCCAGAAGCTGGCCGACAAATGCCCCCACCCCTTCGCGCGTGTCGAGATCGGCCTTCTTGCCCAGCGTCTCACCCGGCTGCGTGTTCAAAAGAGTATAATGGAGTGCCATGCGGATTTCGCGCGGCGCGAGTCTTCGCCGGCCGAATTCGTCCAACTTTCCCGCACCCAACTCCAGCCGGTAGACAGCTTCGGGCATGAGCAGCGGCACCGTCAGCGCGGCACGCACGCCGTTTAATTTCCCATACTTTTCGGAAACGCGCTCCAGAAGCCCGGTCACACGGGAGAACTCCTCTTCGGTGGGTGATCGTAGGAGGCATTGGTGAAACTGCCAATCAATCGCTATCTTGATCTCTGCGGACGTCGCCGCTTTCTCCGGGTGGAGAAGTGGGAGAAAGGGTCCGGGCGTTTTACTCCCTCCGGCTCCGGCACCGCCGGGTTCGCCGATCATCTTTCCGTTTTCCAATTTCGCCCGAGTCTGCGTTTCGACCAGTTGTTGGGCGTTGCGCAAAATTATTTCGGCGGACGATTCATCCACAGCGTAAAGCCGGCTGAAATCATTGAACTGATGCCCCGGAGCCATCGAGAACGGTTGAATTCCGGCGCCAGCGCTGGATCGTTCGTAGGCCTCAGGCCGATGCCGCCAGACGCGCACCAGTGTCGCCGGGGCAGGGTGCGCCTTGGCGCGGAACAGCGCATCGTGATCCACGTAATTTCCGTAGTTCGGCAAATCGAGTTTGCTCTCGATATGCTCACCTGCAGCCAGGAGCGACTGTTCAATCCATGTCACCAGCGACTGTTTCTCATCGGTAGCCGGCTGCAACTTCTTTTTCGGGGGCATCTCGCGGAGTTGAATCTTCTCACGAATCGCCGACCAGACGGTCGGAGGAGCATCCTGATATTTTTTGACGCCCTCCAGCGAAAGCCCGCCCTTCTTCGTCGCCGCATCGTGGCAATCCGTACAATAGCGTTCCAGAACAGCAGAGACTTCCGTTGCGCCGAGTGACATCGGTACAAGCAGAAAGGCCTTTACGACGAGAGCATCAAAGAGCGTCAACTTCATTGATTATTTCCCATCCGTTCAGTGCTTTTGCGGTCAGGCTCAACCGAAGCCAGATGCGGATTAGAATACCGGCCTATGTAAGATGCAAGCGTCTTCTCACTAACACATCACGGAGACTTGGCCGGCGTTGCGCTGTGTCTGAATCGGGACGGAGATACTCCAACGTAGTTTTGAAAGACGGTGCGCTCGACGAATACGAACGCAACGCCGGAGCCGTCAACGCCACGGATAGGGCGCTGATGGCGTCGCTTGAGGATGCCTTGAAGATTCAGGTGACGATGGAAAAGACCATAAAGGAATATCTCGACTCGTTTTTCAGGGAAGGACGGCTGCCTTCGATGAGTTGGGGCGAAGAACTCGTCTCCATCGAGCAGTATATCGCGGTCATCCAAAAGCAGATCGCCGAACTTAAGATCAAGACGAATCCCGTTGGGAAACTCAGCACGGAGAAATTCGTCACGGCTTTGAGGAAAATGCTGTCGGAGTGGAAGGACGGGGCAAAGCAGAAACAGAAGATCGCCCAAGCCCTCGTCAAGCAGGTCTTGGTTTCCGAAACGGGCGTTGATCTTCAGTTGATCGACCCGACGACCGCTTGGTCGCCTATGGCGAGCGGTTCGAACGGGCATCAGATATGGGGTGATTGAGGGGATTCGAACCCCGACCTTCTGAGTCACAGGGCGTCTGCACGCACACGGAAATGTATAAGAAATTTGAGGTTGTACGATTTCAAACATTCACTTTGGCGGTTCCTTGCCGTTGAACGCAACTATCATATTCCAAGGTACCCAAGAAGTGTAGACATTCGTAATTTTGCGCTAGGGCTTCGACGGCACCGGCATGACGGTTGTATGTTCAACTTGCCGCGTTTACGTTAGCACCCGCGTCGGTAAGCCTTCATTGAAAAAAGGGGCAATCGAACCTGAGTGATTTATTAAACAACATTAATTTTCAGCGGAGCACCTTCAAAACATCGTATGATCGATGGTTGTGCAGTGTGTTTCCAAGGAGAAACGCAACCATGCTTCTTTTGAAAACTCTCTTTGCCGCATTTTCGTTATTTCTCTCGATCGCCTTTGCCGAATTGGCTCCCACGGACGGCCCATATAAGCTGTTGAACACCGCGAAAGTCGGCGGCGACGGCGGTTTCGATTATGTCTATGCTGACAGCGATACGCGGCATCTTTATGTCGTGCGGAGTGGTCCCAGCGGGCGCATTTCGGTTTATGATTTGGACTCGTTAAAGTTGGTGAAGGAAATTCCGGATGTCAAAGCAGGGCATGGCGTGGCCATCGACCCCGTATCCGGCCATGCATTTTCCAGTAGCAATCCCGTTGTGATGTTTGACGCCAAGACATTGGAAACGATCAAGACAATTGACGTGAAAGGCAACCCCGACGGAATTCTGTTCGAACCGTCCACGGAGACGATTTACGTCCTGAGCCATAAGTCGCCAAACGTGACGATCATCAATCCCAAAGACGGTTCGATTAAAGGCACGATCGATCTGGATGGCGCACCCGAGCAAGCATGCAGCGATGGCAAAGGTCACGTCTATATTTGCCTCGAAGACAAGGACCAAGTCGCGGTCGTCGACACTGCTGCGATGAAGGCGACGGGACATTATGACCTGGGCGATAAGGGCGGCACGCCGGCCGGCATGGCGATGGATATTTCAAATGGGATTCTCTTTGTCTACTGCCGCAAACCTTCTTCGTGTGTGATCATGAATGCCGCTGAGGGTAAAATTCTCACCACATTGCCGACGGGAAGCGGTGTGGACGCCGCCGAGTTTAGTCCGAAGTCGATGGAGGCGTTTAGCTCTCAGGGCGATGGAACCTTAACCGTGATCAAAGAAAGCAGCCCGACCGCATTTGCAGTTGAGCAGACCATCCAAACAAAAGTGGGCGCGAAATGTTCGACGCTGGACTCAAAGACCGGCCGGATTTATTTGATCACCGCCGAGCGCTCCGCCCCAGCTCCGGGAGAACGCCGTGGTGCAATCGTCCCGGGTTCGTTCACGATCCTTGTCGTCGGAAAATAGAGAGCTACTAACCATAGTGGCTGCCTTTATGCACGCATTGGCGATGCATTCAACTATCTTCGTCGCGGTGTGAATGCGGTTAATACGCGATTTCGCGACCCGAAAGTCTTAACGGGTCGGTGGCAACGTGGTGTCCACAGTGCGACGGAGCGCGAACGTGGGCGGACATGCGTAAAGTGCTAGCTGAGCAGCAATTCTTCGAGCTCATGAAGCGCGCGGACGACGCCCAGCAAGAAACTCCCGGCAAATGACCGTCATTCTTGAAGACATAGTCCGGATCAGCATCCCCAGTTCCATGCACCTGCGACTGCCATTCTGCTTTTTTCGTGTAGGTTCCGCTCTCTGTGACAGCACTATCCGTGTAAAGGGCTGCTCAAAGGTGGAGGAACTCGGTATGCGCTTGATCGGATTTTCTCGTGTGATGTGGTTTTTGCTGCTTGCGGCCTGCGCCACGGGCTATGCCGCTGAGCGGATTAATCAAGAGGGGCGCATTCTGGGTCCGGCTCCCACGGTGACAACACCCGTTTTATTCAATACTCCTGCCGCCGACACGATCGTTTCGGCGATGCAAATTTATCCCCTGACCAGCGCATGGAACGAAGATATCTCAAAACTTCCGCTGCTGTCGAATTCGGCGGCGATGATCACGAAGATTACCAACGATCTGGCCTCAAGCCGCCGCACTCTACGCATGTTTGCTGAAATGAACTACATTCTGGTGCCCGATTCCGAGCCTAAACAGGACGTCTTTTTCTTTAATTACCCGGATGAGTCGGACGATTTGAAATCGGGTTCAACGACGACCGGTTCGTACCCGATCGATGTGAACATGCCCATCGAAACCTGGCCTGCGGGTACCGGGGCCTTGACGCTTGCTCAGTGGCAGCAGGATATCAACAACGATGGCGGCGACCGGCACTCAATCTCGGTCATGCCGGGCGCGGGTTTTGTGTGGGAGACGTGGCTGACGCAGGCTTTCCCCGGCCAAACTCCACCGTGGCAGGCATCGAACGGCGCGAAGTTTGATCTCAACAGCAATACTCTTCGGCCCGATGGTTTTACATCTGGCGACGCGGCCGGGTTGTCGATGTTCGGGGCGTTGGTCCGATACGACGAATGCGAACGCGGCATGGTGGAGCACGCCATGCGAATTGTGGTCAAGATCAGTCAAAAATCTCATATTTACCCGGCAACGCACGATGCTGGATCGACGACCGATCCCGACACTCCGGCGATGGGACAACGTATCCGCTTAAACGCCGGATTTACGAGTCCCGGCAACTGGACGAAAGAAGAGAAGGCCGTCGCACTTGCGCTAAAAAAATACGGCGGGCTTGTTGCAGATAACGGCGGTTTTTTCTCGATCTCGTATTGCCCCGACGATCGTTTCCCGGCGGGCTGTTTCGACAATCTATCGACGATCGCCACAAGCAATTTCGAAATCGTGGCAGCAACGGGTGTCAGCGGCGGCCCGCGGTCGTCCAACCCGATGGTGGTCAATGCTGGCGTGGACCAGTCCATCACGCTGGCCACCGGCGCGACGCTCGCTGGCACAGTCTCAGGCGGGACGAATCCAACGATTCAATGGTACGCATACCCCTACGCGCCCCAGCCCGGAACGGTTAATTTCGGCAACGCGTCGGTGGCATCGACGACCGCAACGTTCAGTGCCCCCGGAACGTACATCCTGATGCTCAGCGCCGACGATGGCGTTCACGCCAAGACCTTCGACGCGGTGAACATCACCGTCGCCAACACCGTCTCGAATCCAGTGCCAACGTTGACCAACATTGCGCCCACAACGGCCACGACGGGCGGCGCAGCGTTTACGCTGACGTTGACAGGGACGAATTTTGGCTCCGCTTCGGTCGTCAATTGGCCCGGACATACCGATTTGACGCCTGCTACTGTCTCGGCGACGCAGATCACCGTAAGCATTCCGGCCGCTTACATCGCTTCAGCCGGCAGTGTAGCAATCACTGTGACCAATCCCCTGCCGGGTGGCGGAACCAGCGGCTCGAAAACGTTCAGTGTTACGAACCCCGCGCCAACGCTGACCACTATCACTCCCGCAAACACCATTGTGGGAAGCGGTGCATTCTCGCTGACAGTCAACGGCACGAATTTTCTCGCGACGTCGGTCGTCAATTGGGCTGGGCACGCAGACTTGACTCCGACAAGCGTCACTCCGACTCAATTCACAGTGACAGTGCCGTCTGCGTACATGACTTCAACGGGCACCGCCGCGATCACGGTCACGAACCCTGCGCCCGGAGGTGGAGCAAGTTCCGCGCAAACCTTCACGGTCAACAACCCCGTCCCCACGCTGACGACCATCGCACCCACATCCGCCATAGTTGGGGGCGCTTCGTTTACGCTCACACTGAACGGGTCGAACTTCATTGCGTCTTCCGTCGTCAACTGGCCAGGCCAGACGAACTTGACGCCGGTCACTGTCACAGGAACAAAAATTACCGTCAGCGTTCCGACGGCGTACATAACGGCAGCAGGCACAGCAGCGATCACTGTCACCAATCCGACACCAGGAGGCGGAGTCAGTTCGTCACAGACGTTCACAATTGCGAACCCGCTTCCCACGCTGACATCCATCGCACCCACATCGGCCATAGTAGGGGGTGCATCGTTTACGCTTACATTGACTGGAACGAACTTCATTGCGTCTTCCGTCGTCAATTGGCCAGGCCATGCGAATTTGACACCGGCTACTTTCACAGGAACGCAAATCACCGTCAGCGTTCCGGCGGCGTATATCGCAACAGCAGGTACGGCAGCGATCACAGTCACCAATCCAACGCCAGGAGGCGGAGTCAGTTCGCCGCAAAGGTTTACAATCGCTAACCCGAGTCCCACGCTAGTGACCATCGTCCCCCAATCCGCCACATCAGGCGGCGCATCGTTTACGCTCACACTGACTGGTACGAACTTCGTTGCGTCATCCGTCGTCAATTGGGCAGGGCACGCGGATTTGACGCCGGCCACAGTTACAGGAACTCAAATCACCGTCAGTGTTCCGACTGCATACATCGCATCAGCAGGAACGCCTGCAATTACAATAACGAACCCGTCGCCCGGCGGCGGGGTAAGCTCGTCGCAAACATTCACGATCAACGCTTTCGTGTCGAATCCGGCGCCAACGCTGGGCAGCATTGCCCCCGCTTCCGCGACGGCGGGAAGCGGTTCGTTCATCCTCACGTTGACGGGTACGAACTTCGTCGCGTCTTCGGTTGTCAATTGGGCCGGACAATTGGATTTGACGCCAGCCACCGTCACGGGAACACAGATCACGGTCAGCGTCCCGGCAGCGTACATCGCATCAACAGGCATGGCAGCAATTACCGTAACGAATCCGGCACCCGGAGGCGGCGCAAGCGCTTCGAAAACGCTTGCGGTGGTCAACAGCGGCAGTTCATTCCTAAGCGGCCCGACTGCGGATACGACTAATCCAGTCGTGGGTACGCTGGTGCATTTCAGTGCCACGCCGCCCGGTACGAATGCGTTCACGTTCACGTGGACTTTCGGCGACGGGATGTCCGATACGAGCGGTGCCGCGTCGGTCGCGCACGCGTATACCGCAGCGGGAACGTATACGGTTCAGGCTAGCGCCGTGGATGCGTTCGCAAATACGGTTCAGGGATCCTTGACGATTACTGTATCGAACGTTACGCCGCCGCAGACCATTCCAATGATCGTCACCAAATTCGTTGCCGCCATCAAAGTTAAACCGCCCGGCAGCGACACGTGTTCGATAAGCGGTACGCTGCCCAATCTGCCGACGCCATTCAATCCTGCGGGTACGTTGGTTTTGAACGTCAACGGCGTGATGGTTACGTTTACTCTGGATGCACACGGTCGGCAGAGGGGGACCAGCAATTTTTCATTCAAACTCAAGGCCATTCCGCGCGTACACGGCGTGAAGATACCCGGTTATCAAGGCGGGAACATCCCCTTCAAAGCGAATCTAAAACATGGCAATTTCGCGAGTGCGTGGGGAATTCCGGCGGGAGGTGGAAACGGCGTTCCGATTCCGATCAAAGTCGACGTGCTGTACGTCGGCCAGACATACGAAGATAACATCATGCCTATATACAAGGGGGCGGCGGGGAAGAACGGGAGCTTGAAAAAGTAGTCTACATGTTCTCCGTGCTCCTCAATGATTGCGGCTATTTAGCAGGGGGTGCGCGAAAAGAGTTGCATCGCCTGTCACAGCACTGGCGTTTACATGACCGAGCGCTCAGCATTGACCGCGTTGCTCGGCAAATGGAGTCGTGGCAGTGGTACGGTCAACTCGCAGCGTTTGCGTTAGCACCCGCGTCGACAATTGACATTTCTCGGGATGGCCAGAGGTCCGGCAAACAGGCGACGGCCGCTGCCATTCGCTTCTTATCCTGGTGGACGTAAACGGCCAATGTGAACGCGGCTGAGGCATGTCTCATTATCAATTGAACTGTTTTGATGTCTGCACCATGGGCGACCAGTCTCGTTCCGCACGTATGGCGCAACGCATGAAGGTCGATGCTGCGACCCGCGGCATCAGTCTTTTCCATCTTCCAAGAATGAGGCGTGCGGATCGGGCGTCCTTCGGCGTTCGTCGGAATTGGATTTCCGCGTTTGTCAAAGGGCACGCGATGTGCCAACCCCGCTGCCACAAGGTCGTCGTCGAATGATCGAAGCGCCCGATCTGACAGGGTCACGACGGACGAAATCGGCTGCGGATTCAACTCCGCCTTTCTGGCCTTCACCGTGGTAAGAAGTCCGGGCGACATCGGCAATTCTTCGGTCTTTTGGTTCTTGGTCGTCTCTGCGCGAAGGCGGATGATTCCAGTATCAAGGTCGAGATCAGCCCACCGAAGACAAGCTGTTTCATTCTTTCTCAAACCAACTTCGATCATCAGTCTATAGATTAGAACCATGTTGCGACCGTCACTGGCCATACGCGCTTGGTCTGAAAGCGGAATTGTCACATTCTTGTAGGTACCGTCTTTGCGCGGACGGTTCGAGCGAGAACGACGCAATCGGCGCATTGGCCCTTCCACCGCTGCCGCCAATAACCGAGAAATTTCTTCTTCGCTCAGGGCGCGCCGGACCTTGACTGGTTCGCCTTTGACGCGTTTGACGCAGGTCAACGGGTTATAGAGCAGGCGACGTGTTGTTACGGCCCAATTCAGCAGGGCTTTGATCGCAATAAGCGGCGCGTTGATTGAATTCGCGGCGTACCCTTCATTTGCAAGGCGTGCGAGAAAGACGTCGAGCGCCCCCGGGGTCAAATCGCGGACACGTATTGCGCGGATGGAGACAAGCAGATTTCTGTGAACGGCGGTTGAAGGAGCTCATTCGCTGCCCCAGAAGAATTCGCCGTGAACTTTTAAGGAATGATTAAATTTCCGGATGCTTTCAAAGCGCCGTTGGAAGAGTTCAAAGACTAAATGTAGAATGGGTTCCTTTGACCTGCCCCCCGAAATCAGGGCCAGGTGATATGTTGGGTCCTCCTCAAAAGGAAGGGACCAGGAATGCAGCGGAAACGATTTAGCGAGGAGCAGATTGTTCGGATATTGAAGGATGCCGAGCGGGACGGAAAG
>JBBRQD010000065.1:0-32125 GCA_038227045.1 Planctomycetota bacterium | reverse complement strand
CGTCGCCGGGTTTGCGCCCGGGCGGTTTGGGATCGGATCGGGGCGGACCTTTGGAAAACGGAGCCGCCTGGCGCTTGTTTCCGCGCTGGAGGTTCTCGACCCGTTCCAAAAGCTTGCGGTTGCGCTCCTCGCTGGCGGCCAGCGCGCGCTCCAACTGCTCGATCCGCGCGTTGAGCCTGGCAATGTCCTCTCGATAGCTTCGCTCGTCCATGCCAATATCATCGGACCACGGGCGCAGAAAAATAGTGAAAAATGGATGGGGTCAAATTAATAACACGGTAATCAGTTACACTCGAAGATCACCCGACCGTGCAAGCAATTCGCCTCAAGTCCGTACCTTCCGTTCCGTCCAAGAAGGAATCGCTGGATGCCGGATGGCTGAAGCAACTGGTCCTCGATGCTGGTGCCGATGACGTGGGATTTGTCGAGATCGGCAGACCTGTTTTGGACGATCAGCGCCAAGACATCTTCCAGGCGTTCCCCCACACCAAGACTCTTATCAGCTTCGTGGTTCGCATGAATCGAGAGGCCATTCGGACACCGGCACGCTCAGTCTCCAACACCGAATTCCACCATAGCGGGGAAGAGGTCAACGACATTGCCCGGAGCGTGGTTCAGACCCTGGAAAAGCGAGGAATCCGAGCCATGAACCCGGCGATGGGCTTCCCGATGGAGATGGGCCGGTTCCCTGGCAAGGTCTGGGTGGTGTCACACAAGCCGGTCGCGGTGGCGGCAGGGATGGGCATGATGGGCATTCACCGCAACGTGATCCATGAGAAGTTCGGCAATTTCATCCTGTTGGGGACGATCTTCCTGGATGCCGAGGTTTCAGAGACTAACCAGCCGATCAACTACAACCCCTGCGTGGAATGCAAACTGTGCGTGGCCGCGTGTCCTGTGGGGGCCATTTCGTTGGAAGGAGATTTTAACTTCTCGGCATGCTACACCCATAACTACCGGGAGTTCATGGGCGGCTTCACCGATTGGGTCGAGCAGGTGGCCGACAGCAAGGACGCGCGCGACTATCGCAGCCGGGTCAGCGATGCAGAGTCGGCGTCGATGTGGCAGAGTCTGTCGTTCGGAGCGAACTACAAAGCGGCGTACTGCCTGGCGGTTTGTCCCGCGGGAGAAGACGTCATTGGACCATTCCTCACTGATCGGAAGGCACATCTCAAGGAAATCGTGCGGCCTCTGCAAGAAAAGGAAGAGACAATTTACGTCACCAAAAACTCCGACGCCGAGGATCATGTCGCCAAACGGTTTCCCCACAAAAGGATCAAGCACGTAGGCAACACGCTGCGGCCGAACACCGTCGAGGTTTTCCTGAAAGGAATGCCAAACGTCTTCCAGCCAGGCAAGTCGGCGGGGTTGAATGCCACGTTCCACTTCACCTTCACCGGACATGAGCAGCGGCAGGCAACTGTCGTGATTCAGGAACAGAAGATCAGCGTGAAAGAGGGGCATGTCGGCAAGCCCGATCTGCACGTTACCGCTGACTCACAAACGTGGATCGGCTTTCTGAGGAAGGAAAGAAACGTGGTATGGGCACTGCTGCGGCGGAAGATTCGGTTCGATGGCCCACTCAGGCTGCTGGTGGCGTTCGGAAAGTGCTTTCCCCAGTAGGCGGGGCCATCCGCCCAACTGAATTTATTGCTCGTTTGTGAGTGGGCAATCGAGGCCATGGGATTCGGCGTGATGTCTGAGAGATGTACGCGCCGCTTCGCGATTTTAATATGTCCGATCGGGAACCTATGAAATACCTAACAAGACCCGATGTTTCACGTGTAACATTTTGGCATATAGTTTGCTTTTGATAAAATGAGTACACATTGTGCATTCTTGAAGGCGTTGGTGCGGCGCGCTTTGAGAAGAATTTTAACTTCGGGACGGACGGATCGGAGCAAGATCGTTAGGCTACCCGGCCACGATTCCTGAAGGCACACTGGAACAAGCGGGCTGAAGCCGGCTAGAGCAGTCATATATCCCGCACGCCACCACCTGAAGGAATATCACAATAGGACTACTTCACCCGCTGCTCGTCATTGCTGAATTCTTCTGCTTGACGATGAGTTCTTCCGTTATATTATCTCGCTTCTTTTCGGTGAAGCCAGGAGTCGCTGCGCCGGCCCGCTCTCTTTGACGGGTTTTTAGAAGCACGCCAGTGTCTTTGCGCAACTTTTTGCGCAGTATTGAGAAGGCGCGCTCAGTTTCCCTTTTTTTGGTGGAGATCGTCAGATGCCCAAACGTGTTTATTTCTTTGGTGGCGGAAAAGCCGAAGGCAACGGTACTCAGAAAGAATTGCTCGGCGGCAAAGGCGCCGGCCTGGCTGAAATGACCATGATCGGCTTGCCCGTTCCCGGCGGTTTCACCATCACCATCGATACCTGCGCCGAATATTACGCGGCAGGCAAACGCTATCCCAAAGAACTCGACAAGGAAATCCGCGCGCACATCTCCAAGCTCGAATTGGCCACCGGCAAAAAGCTTGGCGACGCCAGCGATCCGCTGCTCGTTTCGGTGCGCTCCGGCGCCGCGCGCTCCATGCCCGGCATGATGGAAACCATCCTCAATCTCGGACTCAACGACATCTCCGTCGAAGGCATGGCCCGCACGTTCGGCGACGCGCGCTTCGCTTACGATTCGTATCGCCGCTTCATTCAGATGTACTCCACCACGGCAATGGGCCTCTCCAAAGAGCCGATGGAAGAAATGCTCCACCACGTCAAGCACACGCTGCATATCAAAGACGATTCTGCCATTCCCGCGAATGCGTTGAAGAAGCTGTGCCACGATTTCAAGGCGTTCTACAAGGAAAAGAAAGGCGAGGAGTTTCCGCAGGATCCCGTCGTTCAGCTCTGGGGCGCGATCTCGGCGGTGTTTAACTGCTGGGAAGCCGACAAGGCCATCAAGTACCGCAACGTCGAGAAGCTCAACTTCCTCAAAGGCACCGCGGTCAATGTGCAGCAGATGGTCTTCGGAAACAAGAACGACCGCTCCGGCACGGGTGTGTGCTTCACGCGCGATCCGAACACGGGCGAGAACGTCTTCTACGGCGACTGGCTGATCAACGCGCAGGGTGAAGACGTGGTCGCCGGCATCCGCACGCCGATGAAGCTCATCGAAATGGATACCAAGTATCCGGCTGCTTACAAACAGCTCTGCGACGTCCGCAAGACGCTCGAGAAGCATTACAAGGACATGCAGGATCTCGAATTCACCGTCGAAGACGAAAAGCTCTACATGTTGCAGTGCCGCTCGGGAAAACGCAGCCCGCAGGCGATTTTCGTGATGGCGCTGGACATGGTGAAAGAAAAGCTCATTACCAAGGAAGAGGCGATCAAGCGCATCGCCTCGGACGACATCGACCGCCTGTTCTATCCCGTGATCGATCCGAAGACGCCGAAGAAAGATCTCGAAGCGAAGAAGCTGACCACCGGAATTAATGCGGTTCCGGGCGCGGCGAGCGGCGAGGTTGTGTTCAATGCCGAAGACGCGGAAGCGCTGGCGGCGAAGGGCACGCCGGTGATTCTCGTCCGCAAGGAAACGTCGCCGGAAGACGTCGGCGGCATGCACGCGGCCAACGGTATTCTGACCGCGACGGGCGGCAAAACGTCCCATGCGGCGGTCGTCGCGCGCGGCTGGGGCAAGTGCTGCATCGTCGGCTGCGAAGCGTTGAACATCAGTTACGAGAAGCAGGAATTCTCGATCGGCTCGACGATCGTCAAGCGCGGCGATTTCGTGACGCTCGATGGATCGGAAGGCATCGTCTATCTCGGGAAACTGGAACTCATCAAGCCGGAATTGCCGCCGGCGTATTACACGGTGATGAAGTATTGCGACGAGATTCGCACGCTCAAGGTTCGCACCAACGCCGACACGCCGTACGACGCGCAGAACGCGATTAATATGGGCGCGGAAGGCATCGGCCTGTGCCGCACCGAACACATGTTCTTCGACACGGAAGAGCGCATTCGCGCGATCCGCGAAATGATCGTCGCCGATACGATTGGGGCGCGCAAGGCGGCGCTGGCGAAGCTGCTGCCGATTCAGCGCGAAGACTTCTATGGTATCTTCAAGGCGATGAACGGCCTGCCCGTCACGATTCGCCTAATCGATCCGCCGCTGCACGAATTCGTGCCGCACGAAGAAGCCGCTCAGCGCCAACTGGCGGAAGCGATCGGCGTGCCGTTCGAGAAGGTGAAGCACCGCGTCGAACAGCTCCACGAATCCAACCCGATGCTGGGACATCGCGGCTGCCGCCTGTGCATCACGTATCCCGAAATTCTCGACATGCAGGTGCGCGCGATCATCGAAGCGGCGGTGCAATGCAAGAAAGAAGGCATCAAGGTATATCCGGAAATCATGCACCCGCTGGTCTTCGATGCGAAGGAATACAACATCCTCGAAGCTCAGACCCGCGCGATTGCCAAGGAAGTCTTGGACGCGGCGGGGGTGAAGCTCGATTATCTGGTCGGCACGATGATCGAAGTGCCGCGCGCGGCGCTCCTGGCGGACGAAATCGCTCAGAAGGCGCAGTTCTTCAGCTTCGGCACGAACGATTTGACGCAGATGACGATGGCGTTGAGCCGCGATGACGCGGGGCGCTTCCTGCCGGATTACGTGGACTCGAAAAAGGCCGGCATTTTCAATGCCGATCCGTTCCAATCGCTGGATCAGGCGGGCGTGGGCAAGCTGATGAAGATCGGCATTGAAGGTGGCCGCAGGACGAATCCGAAATTGAAGATCGGAATCTGCGGCGAGCACGGCGGCGACGCGGCGAGCGTCAAGTTCTGCCACAAGATCGGGCTGAACTATGTGAGCTGTTCGCCGTTCCGCGTGCCGATCGCGCGTCTCGCGGCCGCTCAGGCCGTGGTGGAAGAAAAGGATGCCGCAAGGGCCGCGGCGGCAAAAGCGGCCCCGGCTAAGAAAAAAGTTGCAGCGCCTGCAAAGAAAGCCGCGGCACCGGCAAAGAAGGCAGCCGCAAGCGCGAAGAAAACAACTCGTGCGCCAATGAAAAAAGCGGTGGTGGCGAAAGGCAAGCCGGCATCCAAAGGCAAGTCATCCGTAAAGGGCAAGCCTGCGAAAAAGAAGAAGTAATTTATTGGCTTGAAGTCAGAGAAAAAATGTGGGACGGGGCGGCCTTTGGGCCGCTCCGTTCTTCTATTTATTAAAGATGTTAAAATGTTCATGCTATAGCTTATTTTTCAATCCGGTTCGCAGCCACAGTGCGCAGGTTCGTAGGCGGGGCGATTGGCCTGTATCGTTTCCCCTTGAATTACGCACGATGTATGGGACAATCTTGCATCTTATTGTTGTCCCGAGATGAGGCGGAAAACTGTGGCTAAATTGGTTTTTAAAAGCGGTATGCATTTGGGCAAGAACATGAGCCTGCCGCAAGGCAAAGCCATCGTTCTGGGCCGCAACCGCGATGTCGATTTGCCGCTGAACGACGCCAAATTGTCGCGCCGTCACTGTCAGATTACAGCGACTCAAAACGGTTGCGTCATCACCGATCTTTCCAGCACCAACGGCACGTTCGTCAACGGCAATCGGATCGAAGCCGGACTGCAGTTGGAATTGATCGAGTTCGACCGCATCGTTCTGGGCGATACTGAAATTGAGCTGTACCTGTCGGAGGATGGCGAACGGAATCCGGCCGTTTCCAGCGACGACCATTTGCCCATCGTGAAAGGGATCGGCGAAAGTTCGTCGTTCCCCAAAGCCGTTCATATACCGGCGGCCTCGGTGACGATAGTCTCGGACGATGACGAGGAAGAAAATGCGGTTGGCGAGCCGGAAAGTTCAACGGATCCGGATGCCCTGCTGGCCGCCCTATATGAAATGAGCCTCCAGTTGCCGCCGGAGCCGCCGCCTGCCAGCGCTGCGTCGCCATTGAAAAGCGAGCCGGTTTATTGCGGTTACTGCGGCGCGAAAATTTCCGATGCGGACAGGTCATCCGGTCTTGCGCGCGTCATTCAAGATAAATTGGCGTGCAAGGAATGTGTGGTCATTTTACCGCCCGATAATTCTGCCAAGCCCGATGTTGACAACATGCTCGCCATGCTCTCCGGGCTGGACGACGAGCCGATCGTGTTCGATACGTCGAAGCGACCGCGTTTGACCGCAGTCGAACACGAAGCGCACGAAGCCACCAACAGACGCCATTCGCCGCCGGTTGCGCCGCCGCCGGCATTAGACGAGGATCCGGAAAAACAGTCGGTGTTCGGCGACGAATTCGAAGAAATTGGCTGACGGTTTTTCTCTCGCAGTGACGCCGAGACTTTCTAAATCGTATTTGGATTGCATCTTCATCCGCGAAAAGTCGATTGATAATAAGTATGGCCGCACACTAAGAATCAAATCGAAGCAAAAGAGACTATGGCGCTTTCACTGCAACCGAACTCCCCGGGCCGGACTTCCGGCCGGCCCGGCATCCTGGAACAGGGGTATCTTAAAGAGAGCAAGCAGCCGATTTATTCCGCCGCGCTGGTGCTTCCCTTTCTTCTTGTTTACGAAATCGGATTGATCGTTCTGCGCTCGGATTTGATCAACGGCGGACAGGCGATTCTGAAACAGCTTGGCGCGCCGATCGTCCGCAGTCTGGGCGTGTCGGGAAGCCTGGTGTCCATCGTTATTATCGCGGCCGCGTTCGTCATCTGGCAGATCCGCTGCAAAGGCACATGGAAAATCCAGCCGCCGGTTCTGGCCGCGATGTTTGTCGAAAGCTTCTTCTTCGCGTTGCTGCTTTTTCTTGTCCTGCGCGTATTCGTTCACTATGTCGCGGAAGACCCTCTGAGCAATCCTCCGCGCCGGCACGCCACGAGCCGTGAAGCGGTGTCGAACGACGCGCCACAAAGACGGTCGCCGGTTCCGTGCGCGAGCCGCTCCAGCGCCGAATCGGGAACGGAACTGCGCGATTTCGTCTTGTATTGTGGCGCGGGCGTCTACGAAGAGCTGGTGTTTCGCGTGTTGTTGCTGGGGCTGCTGATGCTGGTGCTGACCCAGTGGATGCACATGGAACACGCATACGCGGCGGCGTGGTCGGTGGCGCTCGGCGCGATTATTTTTTCGGCCTACCATCACATCGGCGCGAGCGGCGATAAATTTGAATTGAACGTGTTTTTGCAGCGGCTCATCGCGGGACTCTATTTCTCCGCGCTTTATTACAATCGCTCATTCGGCATCGCCGCGGCCAGCCATGCGATGTACGATATTCTGGTGGGATTGAATCGCCTGGGCCCATGAGCACCCTCTTGGAAATCCATGCCCGGTTACGAAGACTATGCGGATTTTGTATCTACATCCCATCGGCGCATTGGGCGGAGCGGAGCGCAGCCTGCTGGATATTTTTGCGGCGTTGCGCGTGTTGGAACCGTCGTGGGAATTGCGGCTGATAACCGGTGCGGATGGCGCGCTCAATAGCGCGGCAGAGCGCCTCGGCGTGCGCACGGAAACGCTGCCGCTTCCGGACGAACTTCTGGTGCTCGACGATTCGGCACGAGGAGGCAGCGCCGGCAAAGTGGGCGCGGCGTTCAGGCTCGCAAAGCGTGCCGCGCTCGCGGGCGTTGGCGCGAAGCGCTGCGCGGCGGAGTTGCGTGCGCGCATTGAGGAACTGAAGCCGGACCTCGTTCATTCCAACGGTGTGAAATTCCATCTGCTCACGCGCCTGATGGACCCGCTGCGCGTTCCTGTGATCTGGCATATCCGCGATTTTATCGGCGCACGAAACGCGATGCGCCGCGCGTTGCGCTGGGCCGCGCCCGCCGCGTCGCTGGCGATTGCCAATTCAAACGCCGTGGCGGCAGACGCGCGCACCGTTCTGCGGGGCGTGCAGGTTCGGACGATTTTCAATTGCGTCGACACCGAGCGTTTTTCGCCCGGTGTGCCGAGCGGCGCATCGCTCGACGAACGAAGTGGAATTCCGCCAGCGGCAAGGGGTGTTTTGCGCGTGGGTTTGCTGGCGTCGTTCGCACGTTGGAAGGGCCAGGATCTGTTTTTGAAAACGGCGGCACTCTTGAAAGAGCACGCGCCGGATCTGTGCGTGCGATTCTACATCGTCGGCGGACCGATCCATAAAACGCAAGGCTCGCAATTCAGCATGGAAGAACTGCACAAACTGGCGGACGAATTGGGCATCGCCGAGAATATGGGTTTCGTTCCATTTCAAGACGCGCCGGAAGAGATTTATCGGGCACTGGACGTCGTGGTCCATTGCAGCACGCAGCCCGAACCGTTTGGCCGCACGATTGCCGAAGCGATGTCCTGCGGCCGGGCGGTCGTGGCAACGTTCGCCGGTGGCGCGATCGAATTGTTTCGGCCGGGCGATGACGCCATGGGCGTGAAGCTGAACGACGCCGTCGAACTGGCGCGAACGATAGAAGAGTTGCTGCGCAATCCAGGCTTGCGCAAATCGCTCGGAATCAATGCACGCCGCGCGGCGCTCGAGCGATTTTCGCGGGCGCGATTGGGATTGGAATTGCGCGACGCCTATTCGAGTTTGATTGAAAATTCGCGGGCTTGAACTGTCCTCTCCGTGTCCTCTGCGGTACAAAGGTCACTCAATCTGGATGAACGAAATGACCGATATCTCCGTACAATTTGGTTCCTTGAAACTCGCCACTCCGTTCGTCGCCGCGTCCGGCACGTTCGGCTATGGCAGCGAATACAGCCCGATTGTCGATCTGCGAAACCTCGGCGCGGTTGTCACGAAAAGTTTGAGCGTGTTGCCGCGCGAAGGCAATCCGCCGCCGCGAATCTGGGAGACCACGGCGGGGATGCTAAATGCCATCGGCCTCGAAAATTGCGGGCTTGACGCATTCGTCGAAGGGCGCATCCCGGAGCTTGAAAAGCTCCCGACGAAAGTGCTCGTGAACGTGGTCGGCAACAGCGTCGAAGAATACGCCACGGTCTGCGCGCGGCTGGATTCCCTCGCCTGCGTCGCGGGTTTTGAAATCAACATTTCCTGCCCGAACGTGAAGCAAGGCTGCCGCTTCGCCTCTGATCCACACGACTGCGAACGCCTGATGAAAGCGCTGCGCCCGGTGACGGCGAAAATGCTGATGGTCAAACTTTCGCCAAACGTAACCGACATCGCCGAGATCGCGCGCGCCGCGGCGACGAACGGCGCGGACGCGCTGTCGCTGATCAACACATTGCTGGGCATGGCGGTCGATGTTGAAACGCGCGGCCCGCGCATCGCAAACGTGACCGGCGGACTCTCCGGCCCCTGTGTGAAGCCCGTCGCGCTGCGCTGCGTGTATCAGGCCGCGAAAGCCTGCCCGGGAATGCCGATCATGGGCATCGGCGGCATCCGCTCGCTGGAAGACGCGCTGGAATTTTTAATCGTCGGCGCGTCGGCGGTCCAGATCGGCACCGCCAATTATTTTGATCCAGACATGCTCAACCGGCTGCCCGGCGAATTGCAGGCGTGGTGCGAAAAGAAAAAGCTGTCGTCGATCCGCGAACTGGTCGGCACGTTCAATGAAAAATGCAGGAGTCATCCATGATCGTGTGTAAAGCGCGTCAGGCGCTCGTGCTCGCCATTCTGATTGCGGCTACATGCCACGCCGCTGAACCGGCTGCGCTCGAAGCCACCGCGTCGCCAAATGGCACGTTGAGCTTGAACGCGGGCAGCCGCCATCTGTGCGATTTCTTCATCGGTCTCTTCGACGACGCATGGCGAAACGCAAGCGCGGTGGCGTCGGCGTCGAAAAAGTTTTCGCTGAAAACGCAATCGGGAATTCGCATTAACGGCGAAGCCACATTCACGCGCGGTACCGACGGAGCCGTGGTCGCGAGTTACGCATTCACCCCCGCTTCGAACGCGACACTCAGCAGCCTGAACGTCTCCGCCGATTTTCCCATCGCGGCTCTGGTGGGGACGGGCTGGAAAATGGACGACGCGGAAGGCGTTTTTCCCAACGAGCACAAAGAGACAGGGCTGCGCTCCGCGAAAATCAAATCGCTCAAACTTGCTCCGGCAAAGGGTCCGGAGTTGACGCTCGCGTTCAATGAACCCATCGACGTGCTGCTTCAAGACAACCGCCAGTGGAACACGCAAACGTTTTCAATTCGCATCGGACTCTCCGGAAAATTCAAGCAAGGCGAAACGGTCAAATTCGGATTCACGCTCTCCACCGGTGCGCCGATCAAACTCACGTTGGATGAACCTGTCACAATTGTCGCCGGGGCCGACTGGATTCCGCTCAAGACCGAACTCGACATCGAAGCCGGATCGGCGCTCGATTTTTCGACGATGGGAATGACCGAAGCGCCCGCTGGAAAATATGGCCGCGTGATCTGCGGCGACGGCGGGCAGTTCGTCTTTGAGAACGATAAGAAAACTCCGCGCCGTTTTTACGGCGTAAATCTGTGTTTCAGCGCCCAGTACATGACGCACGACGAAGCCGACAAACTCGCCGAACGCTTCGCGCGCCTGGGCTACAACGCGGTCCGCATTCATCATTACGAATGGGAACTGACCAAGGGCAAGAAGAGCACCGAATTGAACGACGAGAAGATCGAGCAGCTCGATTATCTCTTCGCGGCGCTCGGAAAACGCGGCATTTATATTACGACCGATCTCTTCGTCTCACGCCCTGTCCCCTTTAAGGACGTCGGCATCGACAAACCCGGCAATGTCGGGATGGACGATTTTAAAGTCATGATCCCCGCGCGGCCGGCGGCTTACGAAAATTGGAAGGCGTTCGCGACGTCGCTGCTCACCCACGTCAATCCGCACACGGGCAAGCGCAACGCGGACGACCCGGCGCTGGCGTGGCTGTCGCTGATTAATGAAGGCTGCTTTGGAAACTTTACCAAGCAGATGCAAGGCATTCCCGAATGGAAAACGCTCTGGAACGAATGGCTCGCGAAGCGCTACGCCACGCGCGACGATCTCGCCCAGGCCTGGGGTAAAGCGCTGAAAGACGGCGAAGACGCGGTGAACGGAAGCGTTGCAACGCCGAACAATGTTTACGGCGGAAACGCGCGCGCACGCGACGAGAATATCTTTCTCGCCGAAAAAGAAGGTGAGATGGTTTTGAAAATGAAGGATTTCCTTCACAACGAAATTCGCTGCGCCGCGCTGATCACGAATTCAAACGCATGGACGAATCACGCCACCGATCAGCTCAAGCGCGAATCGTACGATTACGTCGACGATCATTTCTATGTCGATCACCCGCAGTTTCTGCAAGGTGACTGGCATCTGCCGAGCCGCTGCGACAACACCAGCCCAATCGCCAGCGGCGCGACCGGCGGCCGAACCTGCGCGTTCACACGCATCTTCGGCAAGCCATTTACGATCACCGAATACAACTATGCCGCGCCCGGGCGATTTCGCGGCGTCGGCGGAATTTTGACGGGCGCAATGGGCGCGCTGCAAGGCTGGTCGGGCCTCTGGCGCTTCGCCTATTGCCACGATCACAGTAAATTATTTACGCCGGGCCGCATGGATTATTTCGACATGGTCGGCGATCCGCTGGGCCAGGCGGCTGAGCGCGCGTCGATGTGTTTGTTCCTACGCGGCGATATGAAGATGGCACCGCACGCGGCGACGATCGCCATGGAAACCGGCGAGCTTCACAATCCGCCAGCCAAGATCCCTGGATTGGCGGCAAGCTGGCATTGGGCGGCATGGGTGACGAAAATTGGGACGACTGTTTCGAATAAAGCACCCAATCCAGGCGGAACCAATATTGATTTTCCGCTGGGGTGGGGCAAGGTCGAAAACGAACATGTTCCGGGCGGGTATGAAGTGAAAGCGCCTGAGATCATTGACGAATTCAAGAAAAAAGGAATCGTGAGTGCCGACAATCCCACCGATCCCGCGAAAAATGTTTTCCGCAGCGAGACCGGCGAAATCACCATTGATGCGCCCAACGACCAGATGACTCTCGACACGCCGAAGACCGCCGGGGGCTATGCAAAATCCGGTGCGACGATCTCCACGCGCGACGGCGTCGTCACCATTAATATCCAGGATGCCGATGCGACGGTATGGATCAGCGCGCTCGACACCGAACCCATTGCAACAAGCAAGCGCCTGCTGGTCACGCATCTGACCGATCTGCAAAATACCGATATCCGTTACGCCGAAAACGCGTGCAAAACACTGCTCGACTGGGGTAAATTGCCGCATCTCGTTCGCAATGGCAAAGCCATCGTGCGAGTGCGTCTGGCGTCGCCGGAGAAGTTTGAAGTCTGGGCGCTATCGACCGGCGGAAAGCGCTTGGGCAAAGTGGAGTCTCAAGGGAAAGTCGGAACGTTGGAATTCGTTGCAAATGTGAACGGCAATCCCGAAGAGGGCGCGAGGATGCTGTATGAGATCGTGGTGAAGCCGTGAAAGAATGGGTGGCCCAGCCAGCGGGCTGGGTCGCGAAGCGACAAGAAGCGTCTCCCTTGTCGTCCGAATTTCCAGTAGCGCGAGAGACAAGGGTGAGGCTTCTTGCGCCTTCGGCGCCCACCCCGCTGGGGTGGGCCACCCATTTGCCAATGATATTCCGGAGCATTCATGAGCGACATCTTCATCACCGAAAACTTTCTTCTCGAAAGCAAACCGGCCATCGCGCTGTATCACGAATACGCGAAGGACGCGCCGATCCTTGACTACCATTGTCATCTCCCGCCGAAGGAAATTGCCGACGATCACCGCTTTGCGAACCTCACGCAAATCTGGTTGAATGGCGACCATTACAAATGGCGCGCCATGCGGGCTGACGGTGTCGACGAGCGCTTCATTACCGGCGCGGCATCGGATTGGGAAAAGTTTCAGAAATGGGCCGAGGTTGTGCCGCACACGCTGCGCAATCCGCTGTATCACTGGTCGCATCTCGAACTCAAGCGCCCGTTTGGCATCGGCGACCGCCTGTTGAATCCCGATACCGCGAAGAGCATTTGGGACGAGTGTAACGCCAAACTCGCGCAGCCCAAATTTTCCTGCCGTGGTATCATGAAACAGATGAACGTCGTGCTCGTCTGCACGACCGACGATCCAACAGATAGTCTCGAACACCACATCAAAATCGCGGCGGACAAATCGTTCGGCATCAAAATTCTGCCGACATTCCGCCCGGACAAAGCGATGGCGGTCGAGAACGCAGAGTCCTTTAACGCGTGGGTCAACAAGCTCGAAGCCGTCAGCGGCGTGCACATTTCGGATTTCAAATCGTTTATGGACGCGATTCGCAAGCGGCACGAATTTTTCCATTCAGTTGGATGCCGCCTCTCGGATCACGGTCTCGAAACGGCATACGCGGTAGAGTATACGGACGCTGAAATACAGCGCGCATTTGGAATTATTCGAGATGATTGCGAACTCGATGGTGAAGAAATCCTGAAATTCAAATCCGCGATGCTGTATGAATTCGGAATCATGGATCACGCGCGCAACTGGACGCAGCAATTCCACTTCGGCGCGCTGCGCAACAACAACACGCGGCTGCTCTCCGCGCTCGGCGCGGACACCGGTTTCGACTCGATGGGCGACTGGCCGATCGCGCAGCCGCTGTCGAGATTCCTCGATCGTCTCGACACCGAAAACAAATTACCGCGCACGATTCTGTATAACAACAATCCGCGCGACAATGAAGTGTATGCAACGATGACCGGGAATTTTCAAGACGGGACGCGCGCGGGGAAAATGCAATTCGGCAGCGGCTGGTGGCACCTCGACCAGCTTGATGGCATGGCAAAGCAGATCGACGCGCTTTCGAACATGGGCCTGCTCAGCCGCTTCGTGGGAATGATCACCGATTCGCGTTCGTTCCTGTCGTACACGCGGCACGACTATTTCCGCCGGCTGCTGTGCAATATTCTGGGCGGTGAAATCGAGCGCGGACTGCTTCCGCGCGATATGAAATTGATCGGCGGCATGGCGCGGGATATTTGCTATAACAACGCGGCAAATTATTTCGGGTTTGAATTGAAACAGTAAAATAGGCAGGCTTCCAGCCTGCAACGGAGTTTATCATGCGCAAAGTCGATCGAGGCGGCGGCTGGCCGGCGGTGTGGTACACGTGGCGCAAAGCACGCGAGGCAGGCGGGCTGCTGAAACTGTGGAAGGCCATGCGCAGCAAAAATGCGTGCAAGACCTGCGCGCTGGGCATGGGCGGCCAGGCCGGGGGCATGGTCAACGAAGCCGGCCACTTTCCGGAAGTCTGCAAGAAGTCGCTGCAGGCGATGACCTCCGATATGCAGGGCGCGATCAAGGACGATTTTTTCAAAACATATTCAATCGCTCAATTGAAAAAATTCTCGCCGCGCGAACTGGAAGCGTGCGGACGGCTGACGACGCCGATGCTGCTCGTGCGCGGAGAAGATCACTACAAGCCGATAAGCTGGGACGACGTATATGAGCGCATCGCATCCAAACTGCGCAGCGTCGCGCCGAAGGAATCGTTCTGGTATTTCAGCGGCCGCAGTTCGAACGAAGCCGGTTTTCTGCTGCAGCTCATGGCGCGGCTCTACGGCACGAACAACGTCAACAATTGCAGCTTTTATTGTCATCAGGCCAGCGGCGTGGGGCTGTCGAGTTCCATCGGCAACGGCACGGGCACGATCACGCTCGACGATGTCGAACACGCCGATTGCGTGTTTCTGATCGGCGGCAATCCGGCCAGCAATCATCCGCGCTTGATGCGCACGCTGATGAACGTGCGGCGGGGCGGGGGGGAAGTGATTGTGATCAATCCGGTGATTGAAACCGGGCTGGTCCAATTCGGTGTTCCCAGCGATGTGCGCAGCCTGCTGTTTGGCAGCAAGATCGCCAGCCTTTACGTGCAGCCTGACATCGGCGGCGACGCGGCGCTGCTCACCGGAATTGCGAAGCGCATCGTCGAAATGAACGTTCACGACACGGCATTTCTCGAAAATCATTGCGACGGCTGGCCGGAATTGAAGGCACGGTTGAGCGCGCTTTCGTGGGACGAAATCGAACTCAAATCCGGCGTGGGCCGCGCGGAGATTGAGGAGATTTCCACACGCTACGCGAAAGCGCGGAACGTAGTGTTCAGTTGGACCATGGGCATCACGCATCACGTTCACGGCGTTCAAAATGTGCAGGCGATTGCCAATCTGGCGCTGCTGCGCGGCATGATCGGGCGCCCCGGCGCGGGCTTGATGCCGATTCGCGGACACTCCAATGTCCAGGGCATCGGGTCTGTCGGCGTGACGCCGCAATTGAAAGATGCGGTGTTTAAATCACTCGAGAAATATTTCGGCGTGAAATTGCCGACGGACATCGGACTTGACACCATGGGCTGCATGGATGCCGCGGCCGCCGGCCGGCTGCGAACCGGTTTTTGCCTGGGCGGAAATCTGTACGGGTCGAATCCGGATTCAACGTACGCGGCGAACGCACTCGGCAAACTCGACCAGATCGTTTATTTGAACACGACTCTTAACAACGGCCACGCGCACGGACTGGCGGCGGAGACGATCATTCTTCCGGTGCTCGCGCGCGACGAAGAACCGCAGGCGACGACGCAAGAATCGATGTTCAATTATGTGCGCTTGAGCGACGGTGGCCCGGCGCGACATGCCGGGCCGAAGAGCGAGATCGCAGTCATCGGCGAACTCGCGCATCGCGTATTGGGTAACTCGGGGCCGGTCGATTGGCTGGCGATGGGCGACACGAACCGCATTCGCGAAGCCATCGGCAAAATCGTGCCGGGCTGGGACAAGATTGCGGAGATCGGCAAAACGAAACAGGAATTTCAAATTCCCGGCCGCACGCTGCACACGCCGAAATTTCCGACGCCGTCCGGGAAAGCGCAATTGAAAGTGTTCGACCTGCCGGAATTATCGAGCAGCGACGGCGCGTTGCGCTTGATGACGGTGCGCAGCGAAGGGCAATTCAACACGGTCGTTTACGAGGACGAAGACCTGTATCGCGGCCAGGACCGGCGCGACATTATTCTGCTCAATCCGGCGGACATTGAACGCTTTCACTTGCGCCCGGAAACGCGCGTCACGGTGTGGAACGAGACGGGAAAGATGCCGGGAATCCTGGTTCGTGCATTTGAGAAAATCAAAGCAGGCAACGCGATGATGTATTATCCCGAGGTAAATGTGCTGGTGCCGCGCACCATCGATCCGGCGTCGAAGACTCCGGCGTTTAAGAATGTGCTGGTGAGGATAGCGGCACAGTAATTTTTAAAAATGCGAATCACTTCTTCGCCGCCGCCACAATCGTCGCCAAATCAAACTGCACTAACTCCCCGACGCGCTCCACTGTGATGTCCGCCGGTGGATATTGGCTCACGATTTTCGGGTCGAGCGCGTAATGTCCTTGCCGTGGAAAAATGGCGGTCAATCGCGTGCCCCAGTATTTTTTCATCTCCGTCAAAATGCGAATCTTGTCGTCTACCATGACGTAGTGATCGGCCGGGAAGCGCTTTTCCACGTCGCTGAGTTCCAATTCTTTGTGAATATAAATCAGCACCCGGCCTTCGACCGCGTCGTAAATCCCCGCGCGATCGATTTTGCGCGGCTGGAAAATCACGTCGCCGTCGGAGAGGACCACTGTTTTTCCCCACGCGTTGAAGCCTTCGATCACGTCCAGCGATCCCGGGTAGAGCCGATTGGCGAAGGGGTATTCCAGCAGATAGTACGAGAACTCCAGGAAATTCGGATCGCGCGGATTCTCGATGCGATAACGCTGCAACGCGCCGAGATAATCCGCGTAACCGAGTTCCTTGCGCAGATCCTCGAAGATCGCCCAGTAACGCTCCTGCCGCTCGGCGCCGAACGACTTGATCAAATGACGCTTCAAGTCGGCCGTGACCTTGTCGTTGTCCAGCAGGGTGTTGTCGACATCGAGCAGAAAGACGACTGATGTGGGCATTGTTAGCTCCCTAAATCGCGGATCGATTTAACCTGAAACCTGAAACCTATTTCGCGTTCCATTTCCAGTCGCGAATCTCCGGCATGTCGTCGCCGTGTTTGCGGATGTACATTTTGTGTTCGAGCAGTTTGTCGCGCAGGAATTGCTTCGCGTATGCGGCGCGCGCGCCGAGATGCGTCACGCGGTCGATCACGTCGCCGGCCAGGTGGAAACGATCGAGATCGTTGAGCACCACCATGTCGAACGGCGTCGTCGTCGTGCCTTCTTCTTTATAGCCGCGCACGTGCAGATTTCTGTGATTGGTCCGGCGATACGTGAGCCGGTGGATGAGCCACGGGTAGCCGTGGTAGGCGAAAACGATGGGTTTGTCCGTCGTAAAAAGAGCATCGAAATCCCGGTCGCTGAGTCCGTGCGGGTGTTCGCTCTGCGGCTGCAGCGTCATCAGATCCACCACGTTGATCACGCGAATTTTCAATTCCGGGAGATGCGTTCGCAGCAGATCGACGGCGGCCAGCGTTTCAAGCGTTGGCACGTCACCCGCGCAGGCCATGACGACATCCGGTTCGCAGCCCTTGTCGTTGCTGGCCCATTCCCAAATGCCCAGGCCGGCGGTGCAATGCCGGACGGCTTCGTCCATCCCCAGCCATTGCAGCGCGGGTTGTTTGCCGGCGACGATCACATTGATGTAATTGCGGCTGCGCAGGCAATGGTCGGTGACCGAGAGCAGCGTGTTCGCGTCCGGCGGCAGATACACGCGGACGATCTCCGCTTTTTTGTTGATGACGTGATCGATGAATCCCGGATCCTGATGGCTGAAGCCGTTGTGATCCTGCCGCCAGACGTGCGACGTGAGCAGATAATTCAGCGACGCGATCGGGCGGCGCCATGGAATATGGCGCGTCACCTTCAGCCACTTTGCGTGCTGATTGAACATCGAATCGATGATGTGAATGAACGCTTCGTAGCACGAGAACAGTCCGTGGCGACCCGTGAGCAGATAGCCTTCGAGCCATCCCTGGCAGAGATGCTCGCTCAAGACTTCCATGACGCGGCCGTCGGGCGAGACGTGATCGTCGCTCTTTATAATTTCGGCGGTGGATACGCGTTCGGTAATATCGAAGACGCTGCCGAGACGATTCGAGGCCGTTTCGTCCGGGCCGAAGACGCGGAAATTGCGGCTGTCCCAATTGGCCTTCATTGCGTCGCGCACGAAATTTCCCATGACGCGCGTGGCCTCGCCCATGATCGTTCCGGGCTTGTCGATGACCATCGCGTAGTCGTGGAATTCGGGCAGCTTCAAGGCGTGCAAGAGAAGCCCACCGTTGGCGTGCGGATTGGCGCCCATGCGCCGTTCGCCCTTGGGCGCAAGTTCGGCCAACTCGGGAATGAGCTTGCCGGATGCATCAAACAGTTCTTCGGGCTTGTAGCTGCGCATCCAATCTTCGAGCAGTTTCACGTGACCGGGATTTCCGGTCATTTCCGAAAACGGAACTTGATGCGAGCGCCACGAACCTTCGGCCGGTTTTCCGTCCACCATTTTCGGGCCGGTCCAGCCTTTCGGCGTGCGAAGCACAATCATCGGCCATTGCGGCCGGAGCTTAAATCCATTCGTGCGCGCGTCGGTTTGGATGCGTTTGATTTCGGTGAGCGCGGTGTCGAGCGTCGCGGCCATCAGTTGATGAACGATCTCCGGATCGTCGCCTTCGACAAAATACGGCTTGTAACCGCAGCCCAGAAAAAACTGCTCCAGTTCCGCGTGTGGAATGCGCGCGAGCACGGTGGGGTTAGCGATCTTGTAGCCGTTGAGATGCAGAATGGGCAGCACGGCACCGTCGTGAACCGGATTCAAGAATTTGTTCGACTGCCAGCTCGTCGCCAGCGGCCCGGTCTCGGCTTCGCCGTCGCCGACGACGCATGCCACCAGCAGATCGGGATTGTCGAAGACCGCGCCATAGGCGTGCGCGAGCGAGTAGCCGAGTTCTCCGCCTTCGTGGATCGACCCGGGCGTCTCCGGCGCAACGTGGCTGGGAATTCCGCCGGGAAATGAGAATTGCGTGAAAAGCCGTTTCATGCCGGCTTCATCTTGTGAAATGTCGGGATAGGTCTCGCTATAAGTGCCTTCCAGATACGTATTGGCGACCAGTCCCGGCCCGCCGTGGCCCGGCCCGGCGATATAGATCGTGTTCAGATCGTGTTCTTTGATGACGCGATTGAGATGCACATAAATAAAATTCAATCCCGGCGTCGTGCCCCAATGGCCGAGCAAGCGCGGCTTGACGTGCTCGATTGACAACGGCTCTCTCAGCAGCGGATTGTCGTAAAGATAAATCTGGCCGACGGAAAGATAATTGGCGGCGCGCCAGTAGGCATGCATTTTTCGCAGCAGGTCGGGGGGGAGCGGCTTTTCCATTGTATCATCCTTTTAATTAATCAGAACATTTCGTCCCGCGTCTTCGGCTCAAGGTTCTCGGCAATTGGCAGTCATTCAAATAAATCGTCTTCACTTGCCTCTTCCGGCTCTCGCTTCGCCTTTTTAAAGTTTACATCCGGAACATAATCCGGGTGTTCGGCCCGCTCTTTTCCGGACAGCAAGCCCTCGATGGTGAGCAATTGGACGCGGGGAAATTGTTTTTTGCCACCGGCGTAAATTCCTGCCGATGCCGCATCGGCGCGCATTTTGGGTGTCGGTTCATGGAGAGAGACGAGTATGCCGATTTCCGCTTTTTCGCGCTCTCGAACATGGTTGAGAGCCCGAATATCGTCGGGCTTCAGCGTGCCCCCCTTGACACTAATGACGATCTTTTTCGCACCTCCCTCCAGATCATAGAAGAATTTCAAGCCATCAATGCCCGTGTCCGCGCCTTTCTTCTTGCCTTGGAAGGGCTTTGCCCCGACGAGCGAAACGGCCCACCACTGGAATTGATACTTGTCGCGCACGGCAAGATCGCGCGCGGACTCCAGATCTTTGGGCGTGCCTTGGACCTCGAACTTGCAACGCGCGCCAAAGGCGTCCTTGAGCCGCTTCTCGATCAGGGAAATGGCGAGGCAGGTTATGTCGATACCGATCCATTTGCGCTTGAGCCTTTGCGCCGCATGTACGGCTGTGCCGCACCCGCAGAACGGGTCGAGCACGACGCCGCCTTCGGTACTGCTCGCAGAGACAATTCGCTCCAGCAAAGCCAATGGCTTTTGTGTCGGATAACCGAGACGTTCCTGAGCTTGCGCGCCAATCACGTCCACGTCTGTAATCACATCGACAATGGAAACACCGGCGGCGAGATTTAAATAACGCTTAAATCCCGGCATCTTCCCTTTCGCGGGCCAAAAGATCAGGCCTTCTTTGTCGAGCACGTCGAGCTTTTCTTGAACGCTCCAAGTGGAACTTGTCTCGCCGAAACGATCGAGGAGAATTTTATTTGGGACAGCCCAGTGACGCCCGTTGTGGGTCGGATTAATACCGCGCCAGTCCTGGCCCGATTCGCCTTTTCGTGTTCCTGCGCCCGTTAAATCCCCGACACGGAAGCGCCCTTTTGCGTCGTTGTACCGGTAAAAACTTTCAACGTACTCGTCATCGTAAGTCTGGAAGACGTTGTTCCAAACATACTCGTTGGATTTCGACACAAAGAGAATTGAATCGTGCACCGGTCCCCACCGTTTCGAACCACTGTGGGCGCTTGTTCTTTTCCAAATGATTTCGTTCTTAAAGTTCTCCTTTCCGAAAACGGCATCGAGCACGATCTTCAAATAGTGCGAGGCAGACGGGTCGCAATGGAGGTAGAGCGAGCCGGTGGGCTTTAAGACACGGTGCATTTCCAGCAGGCGGTTGGTCATCATCACGAGATAGGCCATCATATCGTTGCGCCCAAGGAACGAGACGAATGCGTTCATCACAAGCGCAATGTCGCTGGTGGCCCGCTGGATCAGGTCGTCAAGTTCTCTTTCCGCCTGATCGCCCCAAAACCAGGAATCCTTGAACGCTTCGATCTGCGCCTCGCTTTCTTGCCCTTTGGGCGACTTGAAGAGGAGGTTGTAATCGCGTTTCGAATTAAATGGCGGATCGAGATAGATGAGATCGACGAATTCGTCCGGGAATCGCGTCCGATCACGGAGTACATTCAGATTGTCGCCGTAGTAAAGTTGATTCATATTTGCTCTTATAATGCCATTTTCAAAAACCGGGCACAATTTTCCAAACCGCCCGCGCGATCATCAACTCCTCGTCAGTCGGAATCACGCGCACGGCGACGCGACTCGCATCGGAAGAGATCACTGGCGCGTGCGCGGCGTTTCGCGCGGCATCTATTTCAATGCCGAGAAATTTCAGTTCGCTGCATATTCTTTCGCGAATGGCGTGGCCATGTTCGCCGATGCCGCCGGCGAATACAAGCGTATCGAGTCCGCCTAACGCGGCCGCATAAGCACCGATCCATTTTCGCGCTTCGTAGCAGAACAGTTCGACCGCTTCGGCCGCGCGAATGTCGGTTTTTTCGCGCGCCTCCAGATCGCGCATGTCGGAACTTGTTTCGGAGACGCCGAGCAATCCGGATTCGTGGTTGACCATCGCGTGAAATTGTTCGGGCGACAAATTTTGAGTTCGCGCCAGAAACCAGGCCAATCCCGGATCAAGATTTCCGGTGCGCGTGCCCATTACCATTCCAGCCGTCGGCGTAAAGGCCATGCTGGTGTCGATGCTCTTGCCGTTCTTAACAGCGGCGAGGCTGGCTCCGTTGCCGAAGTGCGCGAGAATCACGCGACCCTGCGCGGCGGCGGGTCCGGCGGCGCGCGCGAGTTCCTCCATTAAGTACGCGTAAGAGAGGCCGTGAAAGCCATAGCGCCGAACGCCCAGCGCTTCGTATTTTCGCGGGATCGGTAGAATTTGAGCGACGCGCGGCATAGCGCTGTGAAAGGCTGTGTCGAAGCACGCGACCTGCGGCACGCCGGGGCGCAGTCTGCGAAACAAATCGATCAGTGCGATCTCGGCGGGCATGTGTTCCGGATCGTAAGGACTGATGCGGCGCAGCTCGTCGAGCACCGCGTCGGTGACGATCTGCGGTTCGCTGTAGCGCGCTCCGCCGTGAACCACACGGTGGCCGATGGCTCGCACCGCATTGAAATCGACGTGTTGCGCGAGCCACTCGTTGATGTAGTTGCCGGCCGCGGCGAAGTCGAGCGACCCGGCTTCAAAACGGTCTTTCTCATGGCGCGAAGAATCGTCAAACGAAATCACCGTGCCGGGCATAGCGATGCGCTCGATTTTTCCGACGAGCGACCGGCGGATTTCTTGGTCAGCCTGAAACGCGGCAAACTTAATGCTCGATGAGCCGCCGTTGATCGCCAGAACTAAATTCCGTTCAGGGTTTGGCGCGGGGACTTGCGGAACCAAAGAAGGGTCGGGAATGTGCGACATCAACGGTGCTCCTGAAAGACATGCACTTCGGAACCATTCGCGCGGATTTATGTGTTAAGCACTCGGCATGTTTTCAGCCGATTGGTTCGGTTCGTCAGGCGTTTTTTTTTCAGATGCCGTTGCGAAAAAGAACTCCGCGATCACAAACAGAATCACGCCGACCGTGATGCCGATGTCGGCCACGTTGAAGACGGCCCAATGGCCGATCAGCGGCAAGCGCGGCGTGAAATCGATGAAATCGCGGACGTAGCCCAGAAAGAGCCGGTCGATCAAATTGCCGGTCGCGCCGATCAGCAGCAACGCGATTGCTGCAATCAAGAGACCGTGCCCCTTCTCGCGAATTCGTGTGTAAAGCCAGATCAAAAAAATTATCGCGCCGCTGGTGACTACTAAAATGAGCCAGGGAAAACCGGCGAGCAGACTGAAAGCGACGCCGAAATTCTTCGCGTTTACGAATTCCAGCACATTGGGAATCAGCACGTATGTCGTGGTTGGAGAGAGCGCACTAAACGCGAGGTTCTTGGTGAGCAGGTCGAAGACGATGCCCAATAGGACGAGGATGGCAAAAGGAATGGGCTTGCGCATAGTCTTCGAATTCCCAGAGCCGCGCACGTCAGTAAGCGGCAAAGATTGTTTCGCCATTCAAGAAAAGGCCGCTTACTTACGTGCGCGGCTCTGGAATCGGATTCTTTGGAAAGTTATGCGTGTTCCTTGTCGTCGCCGATCAGCGCTTCTTCGCCGTCGTCGTTGATTTCAAAATCGCGGCCGGGCTTGCGGCGGCGGATGCCGCGTTCTTCGAGTTCCTGGCATTTGATGCAGAGCGTGGCCCACGGAAGATACTCGAGACGTTCCGGATTGATTTCCTTGCCGCAGTCGTCGCAGGTGCCATACGTTTTGTCGCGGATGCGCAGCAGGGCCACATCGACTTTGCGCATGATCTCTTCTTCACTCTCCATGCTGATGAAGGCGAAATCCTGTTCGTAGGCGTCGGAGGCATTGTCTGCGCTGTTGAGAGGAGATTTTGAATTTTCAGTGGCTTCGGTCGATTCGGCGGCATCTTTGGCCAGTCGTTCCACCTGCCGCACGAGATGAGTGCGTTTTTCGAAAAGAATTTCTCGGGCTTTGTTCAATTGGTCTTTGGTCAATGCCATGTCAGAGTCCAATGCAAAAAGAGTGATCCGCATTTCCACTTTTACAAACATTAAGAGCCACCGATTTATCAAGCCTTTCGGCAGATTCAACATATTTCCGGCGCGTCTCCATAATTATTTGATTCGCGGCCAAAACCGTTTAGTCGCGGATCGCAATTTGGGAAGCAGTCGGAAAGACGTCTGCTCATCCGCAATCTTTAATTCATCCGACAAAATTCGAAGACCGCATCCGAAACCAAAGAGCCACAACCGCAAAGCAACGCGCGATTATTTCCGCCAAGCCGTCTTTAAATAAGATAGCAGCGAACGTATCGATTCTTTCATAAAGGAGTAAAGCTGGAAATCGCGGTGGGACGCCGCGCGTGATTTGAGATTTGCGAGAGTCCATCCGCTCGGGTGCGAATTTCGCATTTCAAACAGACGTTCTTGCCCGCGTTAATTTGCCTGAAATTTTACATTATTCGTTGACTAATTCTACTCGCGTGATACGACATGGGGGTCCATCGTTCAAAGAATCTGTGAAAACGAAACGAATCGCCTTGGTTTTATCGTGACTTGGCGAAGTGTTTCACGAATTCATTCTGCGCGGATGGACTACATAACGCTATGGGAATAATGGTGTTATGTAAAACAGAGACACGAATCGTTTTTTGGCAGCTTTTGCAGTCGGCAAGGGTTTACTATGCTCCGAGGCCGTTGTTTACTTGCGGTTGTACTCTCCTTAATAGGAGTCGCAGGACTTTGTGGTGCTGCGGAAAGCGGCACGCCGGATAAGCCCGCACCGACCGCCGTTCCCACCAAGGGCGCTCAGAAGAGCTCCTCGGAAGTTCCCATTGCAGTGAGCGGATCGCATCTCCCGGACATTATTATGCCCGATGAGATTGTCATCGAGTTGCCGGCCAAAAAGACGGCTAAAGAAGGTGAGTTGTGTGCACCGAAGTTGATGAAATTCATGAGTCATCGTCCGCCCGTCATGGTTTCGCCGCTGCGCTCCGAAAAAAGTGCCGCTGTCGCGCTTGATCCTGTTCCAGCCGCAAATCCAGCCCCGCTTGCCACGCCCGGCGACGAAAAAGATAAGCCTGCGACGCCCGCCGCCGACAAGGATAAGCCGGTGGCCACAACTACTACGACCGTGGCGCAGTCTGGCGCATACGCGAAATCGAATCGCGGTGAATGCGACGATGAAGACCTCGAGTCCGTCTATGCTCCGCCGACGATCGAAGGGTTCAGCGGCTGGAAGAAAAATAAAGTGCGCCACGAGATGCTGATTGACAACGACATGATCGGCATTCCCGATCGCTGGCGCATCGGAATTCCCAAGGATTCGCGGCACGTAAAAGGGAATCTCTGGAATCCATACAGTCAGAATATCATCAAAGGCGACTACCCCATCATGGGACAGTCGATTTTCATGAACGCAACCTTTACGTCCGATTCGCTGGTCGAAGGTCACGCGAATCCGACGGCGGGCGGCGTCAGCGCTCAGCGCCCAGGCAGTTTCAATTTCTTTGGACGTCCCGACCAATTCATCTATCAGCAGAATTTTGAGATTTCGCTGGAATTGTTCAAGGGCGAGACGGATTTCAAGCCGCGCGAGTGGGAAGTGCACGTGACACCCATTTTTAACGTGAATTATGCCAGCGTTCAGGAAAACTTCGCAGTCAATATCGATCCGCGAAAAGGCGCCGACCGTCTAGATCACCAAGTCACGTTCAACGAGTTCTTCGGCGAGTACCATTTCGCCGATCTGTCGCCGAATTACGATTTCATCGCAAACCGAACCGGCGTGCAGTTCTTCAATGAAGATTTCCGTGGTTTCCTCTTCGCCGACAACAATCTCGGAACGCGCACGTTCGGCATCCTGGAAAGCAACCGTCTGCAATATAATTTGGCTTATTTCGAGATGCTGGACAAGGACACCAATTCCGGTTTGAATTCGTTCGATTTCAAGGATCAGCATGTGGTGCTGGCTAACCTGATCCGCCAGGACACGTTCTGGAAGGGTTACAACATCATTGGAAACTTTGCGTTCAACGACGAAGAAAGCAGCCGGCAGTACAATTCAAACGGCGTCGTTGTCCGCCCGGCTCCCATCGGCAATCTGCACACGCACGCGAACAAAGTGTATTACGTGGGAATGGGAGCAGACGGGCACTCCGGCCGCTTTAACGTCACGCAGCAGTTTTACCACGCGTTTGGAACCGACACGGACAATAATTTGGCGGGCAAGCGCCTGAGCATTAACGCCAACATGTATGCGTCCGAATATTCCTATGACATGGATTGGATGCGTTTCCGGGCTTCGACCTTCTACGCGTCGGGCGATCACAATACATTCGATCACAAAGCGGGCGGATTCGATTCGATTTTCGACGATCCCAATTTCGCGGGCGGACAGTTCAGCTTCTGGGTCCGGCAGGGTGGATTTGGAGCCGGCAATGCGTTGACCGCTTTGAAGCAGCGCAATTCGTTGCTCCCTAGCCTCAACACCAGCAAAGGCGAGGGCCAGCGAAACTTCGTCAATCCCGGAGTGCGCCTCCTGAACCTTGGATACGACGCCGAACTGACACAGAATTTGAAGGCGGTCCTGAATGTGAACTACCTTCAATTCGACAACACGTCGTCCATCGAAGAACTGTTGCATCAGAACAACATCAGCCGCAACATCGGCTTTGATTATTCAATGGGAATGATTTACCGTCCCTGGCTGAACAATCAGGTGATCATCAACGCCGGCGTCTCCGGATTGACGCCGCAAAAAGGATTCTCACAAATTTATTCGCCCAAGACTCTGTATGCGGGATTCATGGGCATTACGTTAAGATACTAAAGGCTTAAAGCCGAGTCGCTCGGGCAAGCTGTTTGTTTTTTACGTGCGGTGGTCGTTTTTGGGTGCATTGATTGAGACGCTTAGAAAGTGCTCAACGACGTAGGCGGTTTAAATCAAGAGTGCCTGCTGCTGAGGAAATGCGGATGAAGTCAGTCATTAAATACATTTTGCCGGCCAGCTTCTTGACGGTGCTGCTGGTGCTGCTTTCGGCCTGCAAACCGGAGGAGTTAGGTAAAGCACATCCGACCACGGACGAGTTCTACGATCCGCCGGGCACGCTCGTCGCCGAGCCCCGGATGCCCTATGGAATTTCGAAGGACGATGCAGAGGTCAAGTCCAAGTCGGAAGGCTGCATGACATGTCACAAGGGGATCGAAAATCCCTCGATGCACGAACCGAAACGCACGATTGGCTGCACCGATTGTCACGGCGGCAACGCCAATTGCACGATCAAGGAACTGGCACACGTTCAACCCCGCGGCCATTGGTATTCGCAGCACCCGAGCGAAACGCCAAAGCGTCCCACGTTGAAACTTCCCGGCCAAGTCCCAATTAAGAAGGTGTCTGCGACGGTCAAGAGCGACGATGGAAAAGTGGTCGTCGAATTTATCGGAGCCGACGGACCCGAAACCGCTAAAAAAGACGGCACCCCATTAAACGTGACGGCGCGACCGGGCCAGCCTGACGAGACCCCAAAGGATAAAGAAAAAGAGAAGGAAAAGGAGCCCGCGGCGGAAGTCGTTGAAGGCGGAGCGTCATCGGAAGAACGCCACGAAGGCGGCGGCAACATTGGCGCGTTTCACGGCGAACACCACGAATCGGCGGCGAATCCGCGCCGATCGGGTTCCGCATGGGAAATGGAATCGCCGGAGTTCGTGCGGTTCGTCAATCCCGGCGATTTGCGCGTCGCCAAATACGCCTGCGGCAAGTGCCACATCGGATACGCCGAAAATTCAGCTCACAGCATGATGGCGCACGGCGCGATGCTGTGGAACGCCGCATTGTACAACAATGGTGCAAGCAACCAGAAAGTCGCGCGCTACGGTGAAGCGTATACATACGACGGGCAGCCCGCGCGCTTGATCACGAAGGGCTGGAAGCCGGAATGGGAACAACGCGGCGTGCTGGAATTCCTAGATCCCCTGCTGCGCTACAATATTTCTCAGCCCGGTAACATTCTGCGCGCGTTTGAACGCGGCGGAAAGAGCAAACCCGAGACGGCATTGCCCAATAAAGAGAGCGATCCGGGCCGGCCTGAAATGAAATTGAGCACCCGCGGTATCGGCACGGAATTGGCGACCGATCCGGTGTTCCTCGGTTTGCAGAAGACTCGCTTGATGGATCCGACTCTTTGGCACTTGGGCACCAACGATCAGGCCGGCGACTATCGCTCATCCGGCTGCACCGCGTGTCACACGGTCTACGCCAACGATCGCGACCCCGCGCATTCCGGATCGTTCGCGAAATACGGAAAAGACGGCCAGACGTTCACCAAAGACGAAGCCATGCGCGAGGTCGTGGGCAAGGAAAACGGCCACCCGATCAGCCACGTGTTTACCCGGTCGATTCCGTCAAGCCAGTGCATTGTGTGCCACATGCACCCCGGTACGACGGTGACCATGACGTACTACGGCAATTTGTGGTGGGACAACGAAACCGAAGGCTCGAAGATGTACCCGCCCTGCCAGCCGAAGAAGACGGAACGTGATCTGTACAAAATCAAATCGCGAAACCCGGAAGGCGCAGCACTCCGAGGCAAATGGGGCGATGTGGACTTCCTGGAAAGTGTCGCCGACCGAAACAGCGAATTCAAGCTGGTCCAGTTCGCCGACTACAACGGCCACGGCTGGATTTACCGCAACGTATACAAGCGCGATAAAAAGGGCAATCTGCTGGACAGGAACAACGATGTGGTGAAGTGGGATTCCGCGGCGGTATTCAACAAAGGCTGCAACGGCGAGCCCGTTCCCGGTTCGGCCGTGCACATGCAGGATATTCATCAGGAAAAGGGCATGCATTGCATCGATTGTCACTTTAGCCAGGACAATCACGGCGACGGAAAACTGTATGGCGAGGTTCGCAACGCGGTCGAAATCACCTGTCAGGATTGCCACGGTTCAATTCGCCAGCGCGCCGATGAACGCTTTGTGAAGGACGACAAGATTGAACTGAGAACAACGGGCAACGCCGCGCCGTGGAAAACAGACAAGAATCCGCTGGGTGGAACAAAGCTCAACAGCGGCAACTCCCAAACGGTCATTCCGGAAGGCATCAAATCCGACCGCTTCACGGTACGCGACGGGATGATCATTCAGCATTCGGCGATTTACAAAGACAAAGAATGGATCGTCAAGCAGGTCAAAGATACGGTGACGATTGGACACCCGGACTACAACGAAGCGTCGGCTCGCGCCAAGACCATGCAGCGTGACGCCAAGACGTGGGGAACCGTTTTGGACGTTAAGGATAACAGCAAACTGGCGCATCAAGATGACAAAATGGACTGCTACACGTGCCACACGTCATGGGTGGCCTCGTGTTTCGGTTGTCATCTTCCGATGAAGGCCAATCAGGCGCGCTTCAATAATCATTACGAAGGCCAGAAGAGCCGCAATTGGACGCAGTACAATTTCCAAACGCTGCGCGAAGACGTGTTCATGCTGGGAATCGACGGCAAGGTCAAGGGAAACAAAGTCACGCCGGTGCGGTCGACGTGCGCCGTGATGGTGGCATCTCAAAACGCCCAGCGCGATTGGATCTACAGCCAGCAGCAGACGATCTCTGCCGAAGGCTTCGCCGGCACGGCATTCAGCCCTCATTTCCCGCATTCGGTTCGTGCGAAGGAAACGAAGAACTGCGTCGATTGTCACATTTCAAAGAACGGCGATAACAATGCCCAGATGGCCCAACTGTTGATGCAGGGCACCAACCAGACGAACTTCATGTTCCGTTACGTGTACACAGCCAACGGCAGCGGCGGGTTGAGCGCAACAGTCGTCACCGAACGCGAAGAACCTCAGGCGGTGATCGGCAGCACCTTGCATCGCGATGCCTATCCGGAGGAATACGAAAAGCACAAGAAGCACAACTGCGAGTTGGAAGAAGGCGACCACCATACTGGGACCGTGCTCGGTGTCCAACTGCGAGGCGAGTATCTGTACGCCGCGCGGGGCACGGGTGGCATGACGGTGTACGACGTCGCCAACATCGACAACAAAGACTTCAGCGAAAAGATCACGACGGCGCCGGTCAGCCCCTTGGGCCAGCGCTTCTACGTGAAGAGCAAGAACTGCACGTCCGTTGTGTCGCCGACGGTGCTCGGCGTCGATCCGACGCGCCAGCCCCCGTTGCGGCCGCGCGATCCCAGAAATCTTGAGCAGCCCATTAGTCTGGTCTACGCATTCCTGTATTGCACGGATTGCGAAGAAGGTCTCTTTACGGTGATGGCAGGGACGCTGCTTGACGGCGATCCGACAAACAACTTCCTCCATCGCCACATGACGTTCAATCCAGGCGGCATTCTGAACGGCGCCGTCAACGCCACGGTCGCGGGCAACTTCCTGTATGTGTGCTGCGACGCGGGTTTGGTTGTGATCGATATTTCGGGCATTGGTGTGGAACTGATCGAAGCCGCAAAACGCTTGAACCCCGATGGCACGAAAGTGATTTCGGTGGACGCGTTGCAAAAAGAAGCGTGCAAGGCCGATCCGAACACGCTGAAAGTGGTCAGCGTTATTCCGCTGAACAAGCCGAAGGCCGTTCGAATTCAATTCCGCTACGCGTTCGTGGTGGACGCCGACGGACTGAAAGTTGTCGACGTGACCGACCCGGCGCAATCGCGGTTGGTGGACGGCGCGTTGGTGCCCTTCACGTGTGCGAGCAATGTGTATCTTTCCAGAACCTACGCTTATGTCGCCGCCGGGACGCAAGGCATCGGCATTGTGGACATCGAAAAGGCCGAGCATCCAGTTCTGGACCAGTTGTACAACGCGAATGGCGCGCTGTGCGATGTGCGCGACGTAAAAATCGGCATGACCAACACATCGCTATTCGCCTATGCCGCGGATGCGACCGGGAAACTCGCAGTCATGCAGTTGACCAGCCCCGAGTCCGATCCGAACAGTTTCGGATGGGCACCGCACCCGAATCCCGTCTTGATTGCAATCCGGAAACTGCCGGGAACGCCGCTGGTGATCTCGGAAGGTTTGCAGCGCGATCGAGGCGTCGACGAAAGTGGGAACCAGCTATCCGTATTCAATCGAGTCGGTTCGCGGCCGTTCAACAAAGAAGAAATGGAGCGGATGTACAAGATCGACGGCAAGGTCTTCATGGTCACGACGGACAAGAAGGAATACGAACCGGGGGTCAAGTCGGACAAGCAGTTCTACAAGATCAGCGACGATTCACAGAAGAAGATCAAAGAGAAGCGCGAAGAAATTGACAAACTCTGCGACGATTCGAAGCGTCTGGCCAAGCAGAAGGAACTGTACGACCTGTTTGCCGCAGCCAACGAAGAAGCCAAGAACGGCGGCGGCGACGAGGAAGATCCCAAGATCAAGGCACTCGCGAAGGAGATCAAGGATTTGGAAGAGGATGCAAAGGATGCATCTGGCGCAAAGAAGAAGAAATTGGAAAAGGATATCGAAAAGAAGAAGGAAGAACTCGAGCAGTTGAAAAAAGCCGGCGGCGGTGCAGCCAATCCGCGAATCAAAGAACTCGCAAAGGAAATCAAGGATTTGGAAGAGGATGCGAAGGATGCATCCGGCGCGAAGAAGAAGAAGTTGGAAAAGGATATCGAAAAGAAGAAGGAAGAACTTGAGCAACTGAAAAAGGCCGGGGGTGGCGCAGCCAATCCGCGGATTAAAGAACTTGCAAAGGAAATCAAGGATAAAGAAGACGACATCAAGGACGCTGCAGGAGCCAAGAAGCGCAAGCTGGAAAAAGAAGTGGAGACCTTGAAAAAGGAACTCGAAGATTTGAAGGCCGGGGGCGGAACGCCGGTTCCGACCAAATAAGCCGAGACGCCAGCGCCTGCGGCGAAAGTGAACGATCTAATCAAGGACTTGACGGAGAAGATCCAGTTCGAGAAGAACGCCGCCAAACGCCAGGAATTGGAGGAGTTGAAAAAGTCTGCAAAGTGATGGCATGCGCGGTACAATTTAAAGGCAGTCAAATCGACACAGGCATTGACAAAAATCAATCTCTGTGTCGATTTCATTTACGGACATAGTAAGAGTGTGCAGTTGCGGACGTGGCGGAACTGGCAGACGCGCCAGACTTAGGATCTGGTACCGAAAGGTATGAGGGTTCAACTCCCTCCGTCCGCATAAGGCCTTAAATGGCAAATATTCCTATGAAAATGAACCCGCCCTTCGGCGGGTTTTTTCTTGACAAAAATGAACTGGTGAGGCGATCAAAGCCACCGGAGCAAGGCTGTTTTACCTGTCGCCGAACAGCCCTGATCTCAATCCTATCGAGCAGGTCTTCTTCAAACTCAAAGCGCTCCTGCGTAAATATCGCGATCGAACGATGGATGGATGGATTGTGGAACCGGCTCGGCGCACTCATCGCTTCTTTCCCGACACTGGGTGCGCGAACTACTTCAAGCATTGCGGGTATTTGTCATGCTCCGTGAAAATCAATGTCGCGTTCGAAGGGATACGGACCTGCACATAATATTACGCATTCGAAACATCGTTCCGAATCTGCACTACCAAATCGATGGTTACAACATTGTGGCCGGGTTGCGCAGGAGCAATTGTCAAATGATGTGGATGGCGATGTTGAAATCATGCGGCGTTTTCCTTGATGCCATCCACGAAACGAACAAGCTTGATCACGTCTGCCAACAACTCCGATTTATTTAATTTCCTCCAGCCTTTTGCCGCGCT
>JBBRQD010000064.1:0-32469 GCA_038227045.1 Planctomycetota bacterium | reverse complement strand
GGATGCCTTGTTCGCCGCATGCAAAAAGTTCATCGACGATGTAAACGCGCAGGCGAGGACCATGATTGACCGCCTGTGGCCACGCTTTGAACTCGATCCCGAAGAAGAAAAACTACGTATCCCGGCGTGAACGGAGTTTAGAGAGTGCTCCATCACAGCACCTTGTTAGTCGAGCAACTTAAGTTTAACCGCCTTGACTCCCTTTTCGTCCGTTACGCGCTCAAACTCCACTCGCTGATCTTCTTTAAGATTCTTGATTCCCTGGTGGATGAAGATCAAACTCTTTCCGCCTGTTTCTGGAATGACAAACCCAAAATCTTTATCACTGTTGAACCATTTCACCTTTCCCTTCTCCTTCGTTGCCGCCGCATCGGTGCCAGTTGGAATTGTTTGATTGTCGCTGGCCGACTGAGGGGCAGCGCAATTGGAGAACAAGAAAATTACAATTATTGCAGCTACAAGACGCATGAAATCTCCGAAATAAAACAGAACTTGAAGTGTCAGAGCACACCAAAATGAGCGCTATTGGTTTAATCCAATAGCTTGTCATATTCGGCGTGAGAGCCAATCCAAAACCACGTCACTGTATCGCCATGAAGCTTTCCTAGCGCTCGCCAACCCAGCGAAACGCGAACCGAGTAAATAGGTTCTTTTGGGTCCACTCTTTTGAATCGCAAGCTCGGATGGCGTGGATTGTCGCACCAGTGTCTGTATGCCTTGCGTGCGGAATCCTTGACTTCGTCCGGCAGTCTCGCGAAGCACTTGCGAAAATCATCCGTGATCTGCGATTTCACAATTCGTCGATACCCGCGTTGCTCACGCGCCCGGCCTTAATATCCGCATCGACTTTCGCGGAGAGCTTTGCGAGTTTGCCCTTGGACTTTGCGAACGCTTCGTCCCAGCGGTGCTCATCCTCCAATTCGCTCAAAATCAATTCGGCAATTCCATCCTGCTCAGATTCCGGAAGCGCTTTGATCTTTTTTAACGCGCGCTGAAGCAATTGTGTCATTGCCAACCTCCTTTGTGCGGGACACGCCAAAAGGGACAATTCGCCCGTGTTTTAGAATGCCATCATCTTTCTATAATACAACTGATGAGATCCTCAAATTGCAAGCAATTCTCCCAAAAAACCGCGGCATCCATCCATAAAAACGCGCCGCGACTCTTTAAAAATCGCGGCGCGCCATTTTCAATTATAAAACAACCAGAAGCCCCAAACCTACTTCGCCTCTTCCACCGGAGCCGCCCCTGCTTCCTTCGCAGCGGCCGCCTCCGCGGCTTCCTTCGCCTTCAATTCCGCCGCTTCGGCTTCCATCTGCGCCACGCCAGTGCCAGGATTTGTGCGCAGGCTCAGGCCGATCTTGCGTTCGTTCGGATCGACGTTCAGCACGCGCAGTTCCAGCTTCTGATTGGGCTTGACCACGTCTTCCGGTTTCTCGACTTTGTTGTCGGACATCTCGGAGATGTGCAGCAAGCCTTCGAGGTCTTTGTCGATTTCGACGAACGCGCCGAAGCTCGTGAGCTTCGTCACTTCGCCGCTGACCTTGTCGCCGGCCTTGAAGCGGCTGGGGATGTCGGTCGCCCACGGATCGTCGGCCAGTTGCTTCAGGCCGAGCGCGACGCGCTTGCGTTCCTTGTCGACGCTCAACACGACCGCTTCGACTTCGTCACCCTTCTTCAGCAGCGCGCTCGGGTGTGTCACCTTTTTGGTCCAGCTCATGTCGGACACGTGCAGCAGGCCGTCGATGCCTTCTTCCAATTCGACGAACGCGCCGTACGTGGTCATGTTGCGGACCTTGCCCTTGATCTTCGTGCCGGCCGGGTAGCGCTCTTCGACGTTCGTCCACGGATTGGCTTCGGCCTGTTTCATCCCCAGGCTGATTTCCTGCTTCTCCGGGTTGATGTCGAGCACCACGACTTCGACCTGCTGCTGGAGCTGGACGATGTCGTTGGGGTGTTGAATGCTGCGCGTCCACGACATCTCGGAAATGTGGACGAGGCCTTCGACGCCCGGTTCGAGCTTGACGAACGCGCCATACGGCATGATGTTGACGATCTCGCCCTTGACCTTGCTGCCGATGGGGTACTTCGTCGGCGCGGACTGCCAGGGATTCTGGCTGAGCTGCTTGAGTCCCAGGCTGATGCGTTCGCGGACGGGATCGAAGTCGAGGACCTTCACCTCGATCATCTGATCGACCTTGAGCATCTCGCTGGGGTGCTGGATGCGGCCCCAGCTCATGTCGGTGATGTGCAGCAGGCCGTCGATGCCGCCGAGGTCGATGAACGCGCCGAACTCGGTGATATTCTTGACCACGCCACGGCGCACTTCGCCGCGCTGAATGCTGCCCAGCAGATCCTTCTTCATCTTGTCGCGCTCTTCTTCGAGCATCTTTCTGCGCGAGAGCACGATGTTGCGGCGTTCCTCGTCGATCTTGATGATCTTGCACTCGAGTTCGCGGCCAATCCAATCGCCCGGATCGCCCACGCGGCGCACGTCGATCTGGCTTGCCGGCAGGAACACATGCACGCCGATGTCGATCAACAGGCCGCCCTTGATCTTGCGGACCGCCTTGCCCTTGACCACGTCGCCGACCTTGTAGGCCTGCATGACGCGTTCCCAGCCGCGGATGCGGTCGGCTTTTTTCTTGGAGAGAACCACGAGGCCCGACGCGTCTTCAATCTGGTCGAGATACACTTCCAATTCGACGCCCGGCTCGATGTCTTCGAGGCCGAATTCGAATTCAGATTTGGGAATGAAACCTTCGGACTTGTAACCGATATCGACGACGATGTCGTCACCGGCAATGCGCACCACACGGCCTTTGAGAATTGCGCCCTGCGCGAAATTCGCGGCCGAATCGATCACCGCGTTGTTGGCGCCGTCCTGAGCGGAAAAATCCTTCATTGCGGCTTCGATTTCAGCATCCAAATCCTTCTGGCTGAGGCCGATATCGAGCGTGCTAAACCGTTTAACCATTAATTAAAAAACCATCCTTATCTTGCTTAAGCTAAATTGTCACGTAGCCCAAGACCCGTTGAAAAAAAGTAAAATGCCCAACCCGCACGGACGCATTGTCGGCGCAAAAGGGATGAAGCATCACAGTGCCAACGATAATAGCGCGCCCAAGGAGCGAACGCAACTGATGGTTTGCGAAAACAATCTCTAAAAATTATCCGCGAAGATCCGCGGTATCCGCGGTTAAAAGGCCGTCCGCGGTTCAGCGCTTACGGGGTCAGCAAAATAACTTGTCCTGGCGATCCGGCAAAGGCTGGAGTTGTCGAGGTACCACCGGTACCGGGGTTGCCGCCGCTAGCTGTAACTGAGACAGTAACAGGCACAATGTTGGCGGATATGACAATCGCGACACCGCCACCGCCACCACCGCCGCCAGCCTCATTGATGCCTACGCTACTGCCTCCGTTACCGCCGTTCGCCTGAATTGCACCAGTCCCCGCGATCAACTTTGCCGCGACGAGGACGATGCCGCCGCCGCCACCGCCGCCGCCGGGCCAGTTGGCGCCTGCCGACCCGCCGCCGCCGCTAGCACCGCCGGTTACCTGAGAGTTGCTCAAGTCCCTACCAGTGAGCGTATTGGGCAGGGCATTCAATATTCCTGCACCGCCGTTGGCTAACGAGGGAGGAGTTACCGAGCCACCAATTCCGCCCGTTTCCGCAAAATTAGGTGAGTTCCCGCCATTTCCGCCCGCACCACCCACCGAGTTAAACGTTGCGTTGCCATTAGCGCCGTTACTACCCCCATTGTTAGTAGGATTGGCACTGGCACCGCCCCCAAAGGTGCTCCCGGCCCCCCCAGCACCTCCGATGGCCCCTGGAAAAGGTCCGCTTGACGTGCCTGTAGCGCCGTTATTTTGGATGACACATCCGCCGCCGTTCAGGGTCAATGTTCTCTTTACGAAGACGCGGAAACCGCCAGTATTAAGGGTGACACCTGAATTGATAGTTAGGTTGTTGTAGTACATGTCCCGGGCGAGCGTGTTATTCACTGAAAGCGTAACGTTTCCATCGTTACCGCTGCCATAAAAACCCGCGCCCGCCGCGCCTGAATTTGAAAGTACAGTTGCCGCTGCCACATTGGCCGCAGTCTGCCCGCCAACAGTCGAAACCACAGTGGCGCTCTGAGTCCCCGTGACATCTCCAATCAAAGCGCCGCTGAAACTCACCGACGTAGTTGCATTGGATGCCAGACCGGTCAAGTTGCCGGTAATCGTTCCCGCTGCAAAGTTGCCGGACGCATCGCGTTTAACAATGGTACTGGCAGTGTTGACGTTGGTCGCGGCGTTGGCCAAAACGGCTCCCGCCGCAACATTGGCCGCAGTCTGTCCCCCTACGGTGGAAACCACGGTAGCTCCCTGAGTCCCCGTGACATTGCCAAGCAGAGCACCACTGAAGCTGACCGACGTCGTAGCAGTGGACGCCAGGCCGGTCAAGTTGGCCGTAATCGTTCCCGCAGTGAAGTTGCCGGACGGATCGCGTTTAACAATCGCGTTGGCGGTATTGATGTCGATCGCGGCATTGGCCAGCACGGCTCCCGCCGCAACGTTGGCCGCAGTCTGTCCGCCAACCTTCGAAACCACCGTGGCTCCCTGAGTCCCCGAGACATCGCCGATCAGTGCACCACTGAAGCTGACCGACGTCGTTGCAGTGGATGCCAGGCCGGTCAAGTTGGCGGTAATCGTTCCCGCTGCAAAGTTGCCGGAAGCATCGCGTTGAACAATGGTGCTGGGAGTATTGACGTCGGTCGCAGCGTTGGCCAGTATGGCTCCCGCTGCAACGTTTGCCGCAGTCTGTCCCCCTACCGTGGCGACCGCAGGAGTGGGATATGTTCCGCTCAAATCGCCGCCGGCGGCGCCTGTTGGCGCCGCGCCAATGGTGCTCAGCTTTCCGTCTACCGCCACGCCGATTGTCGTACCGTCTGCGTAAGCCGCGCCCCGCGTACCGGCGGTTGTTCCCGCAATGGGCAGATTGGCTACTGGCACGTTTCCCGTCAGCGTCGCGGTTCCAAAGTTGACCTTCGAAACCACAGTGGCTCCCTGAGTTCCCGTCACATCGCCAAGCAAAGCGCCGCTGAAGCTCACCGACGTTGTTGCGTTGGAAGCTAAACCGGTCAAGTTGGCGGTAATCGTTCCCGCTATGAAATTCCCGGACGCATCGCGTTTGACGATGGTGCTGGGAGTATTGGCATTGGTCGCGGCATTGGCCAATAGCGCTCCAGCAGCCACGGTCGCGGCGGTTTGTGAGTTAATCAAGGAGACGACCGTCGCACCCTGAGTTCCAGTCACATCGCCAACCAAATTACCGCTGAAGTTGGTGGCCGTGGCCCCTGCCACAAGTTTGGCCGTCGTGATTGCACCGTCGGCGATTTTGGCCGTGGTCACGTTCAAATCGGCAATCTTCGGAGTGGTCACTGAACCGTCGGCCAGCATTGCCGTGGTAATTGTGATGGTCGAAAGCACCGCATTGATCGGCGACCAAAGCGTCCCGCCGTTGCCATCGGCGCTCAGGAGGAACCCGCTGGAAGCAGCCGAACTGGTGATCTTGGAGCTATCGACGGCACCGGGGGCAATGGTTGGATTCGTCACCGAATTGGGGCCTAGCGCGCCGGCTCCCAATACGACGGAGCTGATCGTCGATCCGTTGCCGATGGTAAAGAAGCTGGAAAGAGTTGAGACCGGTGTTTTACCGCTCTGCCCTTTGGCGCGCAGGACGGCATTGGCGCTCAGGCTGGCCGGTATCGTCCAGAAAAAGGTGTTGTGCATGGACTTGTCCTTGCCGGTATTATCGATCGAACCCAACGGGCTGAACGTCTGCCCATTATCGGTGCTGACTTCCAAAGTGATCGACTTCACATTTCCGCTCGCCTGAAGCTTGACGGTGTACGACTCTCCCGGGATGTAGACTTCGCCTCCCGACGGAGTGATAAACGAAAATGGCGTAGCGGCGAAGACACTTCCAGCCGACAAAGCCACGACCGCAAATAAGGCAGCCAACCAACTCGAAGAACGCATGAAATTTCCCTCTCTTAAAAAGCCTGCAAAAAGCTTCAACTTGGCAACACAAAATTCATGGGGTTCAGGGACAGTGCACTCGGTTTATATACTGAAAAATATCCGCGTCCATCTGCGGCAATCCGCGTCCATCTGCGTTTACATTTAACCGTGGAATCAGAAAAAAATGTGGATTATAAAAAGTCCTCAACCCTCGCCAAACGCCACCGCTTCAAAATGATGCTCCGATTTATAAACCTGCGTCCACTTGAGCGCGTCCGCGGAGGTCAGGATTCGGCCGCGCCAATTTACTCCGACGAACAGGCCTTTGCCAACGCACATCGATTGCGGAGCGTCTTCGTTGGGCTGCGTTTTCCACGCTGCGCCGTCCGGCGAAAAATACGTCAGCCCCGCCGCACCCGCTGTAGCGCCCATGCCAGCCGCGACGAATTGCGTGCCCGTCCAGACCACCGAATTGAGATGAATGCCTTCTTCGCCGCGCTGCGTGTTTTCCCATTTCAGGCCGTCTTTACTGGACATGCGCAGCCCGTGCAGGCCGACACCCACGAAGACGCCGTTGCCGAAGGCCACGTCCACCAGCGTGTCGATGGCTTTCGCTTCGGGCGCGTCCTTCCATTCTTTTCCGTCGCTGGACACGGCGCGCCGGCCGCGGTCGCCGACCCCCACCCAGAGGCTATTGCCGAAGACGAAGCGGCGAATCAGAAATTTGCCCGCGACGGGAATGAAATCGGTCCAGGTTTCGCCATCGGTCGACATCATCACGAACGATGCCGTCGCGCCCACAGATCCCGGATCGCCGCCCATGGCCAAAAACGTACCGTTCGCAAAGCCCAGCCCGCGAATGTATTTCGAGTATTTGCCGTCTTTGTTGGTTGTTTTCCAGGTATTGCCATCGGCGCTGGAGGAGAGTACATTATTCCCGCCGAATGTGCCAACAGCCACATACTTGCCAGCCGCGAAAGCAGCCGCGCGATAGTATTCGCCTTCCTTGCCCAACTGCCGATTCTTCCAATCGGTCCCATTTTCAGAAACAATGCGCTGGCCCTGGTGGCCGACGGCTAGAAACATTTTGGAAACTCCAAGTTATAGTACCGCAAGAGGACGTAAGGGAATGACAACATGAAAAGGCAAATGGGTAAAACACCCGGTAGTCAAAAATGTCGCTGGATAAATAAGCCGTTTCACCCCCTCACCGTGTCTCCCCTCAGCCGTTCAACCCCGGCAGCCGCCCATCGTAACTCGCATACTTCGAAGTCGCACTCTCGCCGAAAGTCTTAACCTTCGCACCCATACGGTCGAGCATCTCAATGTACAGATTCGAAACGGGAGTATTCTTCTTAAAGTCGATCTGCCGGCCCGGCTTGAGCGTCCCGCCGGCCTTGCCCACCAGCAGCGCCGGATATTCCGTGCGGCCGTGTCCGCCGTCGGCCATGTAGCTGGTATATAGTAACATGGTATTGTCCAGCAGCGACGAACCGCCTTCATCGATGCTCTTCATTTTGCGCACTGTTTCGGCAAAGAGCGACGTATACCATGCGTGAATCTGGCGGCAGGCTTCACGCGCGATCGGATCGGCGTCCTCGACGCGCCCGGCGTTGCCCTGGTGCTCGAGCGTATGGCAGTGCCGCTCATAGCCGACCGTCACGACGCCTTGGAACATCGATTCGTCGCTGCCGACTGCAAGCGTGCAGACACGCGTCGAATCGGTCTGGAACGCCAGCACCATCAAGTCGCTCATCAGACGAATGTACTCGGCATGCCGCTCGGCATCTCTCTCGACGTTGTGCGGATTTTTGAACAATTCCAGCGTGTTTGCCGGCGGCACGCTCAGTTTCGACGGCCCCGGATTTTTCGCATCCAATTGTTCTTCAATCTGCTTCGCTTCCAGAAAATGCAGACGCGTCTCGACGGAACGTACAGACTGCAAGTATTCTTCGAGTTTAATTTGATCCGATTTGCCCAACTGCCCGCGCAGCCCCTTGGCATCCTCGAGCACCAGGTCGATGACGCTCTGTTCGTAGGAACCGCGCGTCGCAGTCTTGGCTACAGCTTGCGCGCTGGCCGCGGCGCGGCGCGCCCAATTCGGCACCACCGGCTGGCGTCCGCGAAACATGCGTTCAAAGACCAGGCGAGGATTCGCTTCATAAGGGACCGCGGTGTTTTTGTCGCGAAACGAATATTTTGTTTCCTGGTTGCTCAAACCCATTTCGAGCGAGGGCATCACCGTCTTGTCGCCCACGGCATTCGCCGCGGCCTGATCGACGGAGATGCTCGAAAACGGCCGGCCGCCCTCCTTCTTGGCCAGGTCCGCCCCCGTCAAATGCGAGTAGCCGCAGGCCTCGTGTCCATTCAGATTCTCGTTGCGGCCGCTGTGCGCAAGACCGGTCAGCAGCAGCATGTCGTCCTTGGCAAATTCGAGCGGCCGGAGGATCGACGGCAATTTCGTGAATGCGCCCGCCTCCTTCATTTTCCACGATTCAAGCACCGTTCCGCCGGTGACCGTGAAAATGCCCATGCGCAGCGGCGGCGTGGCGGAGACTTCGCCCGCAAACGCCGAGACTCGCGCCAGCGATTCCAGGAACGGCAGCGCCATCATGGCGCCAGCCCCTTTCAAAAATCCGCGGCGGGAGGGTTGAGTGGTAAGCATTGTTTCGCGGTCCTCGAAAATGGATCGATCTTCACTAATCATGCTGAACTTCGGGATCGTTCCCCCTCTCCCCTTGAGCAAGAGTGAGGACGAACGCGGCTGTTAGCGCTCGCCGGGTGAGGGGTAAACGCTCCGCAACTCCGGCGACTTCCCGCCGTCAAAATAGATACCCCGCGAACCGCGCATTTATTTATGCCAATTTTGCATTATAATCCGAGCGGCGCTGGTGCTCAATCTAGGACGGATGCCCCTCTGCAGCTTGCTGGAGTGGGTCACGATAGCGACAAGAAGCGCTTCCCAATACTCGCGATCTCGATATAATCGTACGGCATGGGAAATGACTTTTTGTGCCTGCGGCACCCAGCCCGGTGGACCGGGCAATAACTTGAACGACCGCAAGATTGTATTTGTGGGGAAACGTTGACATGATCAAAGCGAAGCATGTGGCATTTGTTATTCTTGCGGTATTGATCATCGGTATCCTCTGTCTAAAAGTGCTGGTGGTGGCGTTGACAATGTTAATTGCGCCGACATCGGCGACAGCACAGGACTGGGCGCAAGCAAAAGTGTCCGGCGGAAAAATCAACAATGGCGAAGTGGCTTATTGGACATTGGTAAAAATGCGGCCCATATTGGAGGCGGATACGAACACACAGTCGTTTCATGTTCGCGCAAGCAACAAACGTGGGCCGAATAATGAGATCATTACGACGATATGGAGCAATAAAATTGGGAATACACTAGATGTGGATTGGGCAAAAGGTACCATTCAAAAACAACCGCGAAACGAGGCCGAGGGAACACATTTCAGTGAAGATCATCCGGACCAATCGACAATGACAGGGGGCATTATCGGTTTTACGCATCTACCACCCGAATGGAAAGAACCAGCGCTTGCAATATCCTTTCATACTAAGGACTTTAAAATTATCGGCTCGGTCATTCCGTTTGACCATACGCCCTATCTAACACTCGCCGCATTCGTTCCTACGAGCTATCCAATTGGAGCTGTACCTGAATTAGCAAAAGTAAAGGACAAACCCTGCTATATATTATTGGTTGATACCGACAGAAAACAGATTGTGGGGGAAATTCCTTTGCCGGCGGATATTTCCGGGCGACCGACGTTTATTTTGGATAAGGAGAATGATGTACTTCTTGCGACACAGTTTGAGTTGGCGTGGTTGATTGCTATTGATTTGCGGCCGTACTTAAGCGCGTGCGTGCGAAGAAATAATGTCAACGTGGGAAAGATCCAGTAAGGTATGGAAACTCCGGGACAAACGGCGCATTATTTTCAAAAAAAGCTCCACCTATGCCTGCGAGCTTCACTTCAATAAACTACAACCCGCGACCAATAACGTGAACCCTATTCCTCTTCCTCATCCCCCTTCTCATCCCCCTTTTCCATCCCATATTTAACCAGTTTCCGATACAGCGTCTTCAATCCAATCCCCAGCATCTTCGCCGCTTGTGTCTTATTTCCGCGAGCTTTTTCATAAACCGCCAGAATAAAGCGCTGCTCGACATCGTCCATTTTCATCGACAGCGGCAGCGTGATGGCGTCTTCCCCGGAAGGTAATTTCGATTGGACGCTCGACGCTCCCTGCCCGAGCGACGACGACGGGAGCGGCACTCCGGCGCTCTGCAAAATGTCCTCCGGCAGCGCTTCGGGTTCGAGCTCCGAGCCGATCGACAGCAGGTGCGCGTGTTCGATGGCGTTGCGCAGCTCGCGCACATTGCCCGGCCAATCGTACCTCTTTAGGAGTTCGGCGACGCGCGGCGTCATCGTCTTGATCTTGCCGTTGCGCGTGTTGAATTCGTTGAGAAAATAGATGGCGAGCACGTCGATGTCGTCGCGCCGCTCGCGCAGCGGCGGAACGGGAATCTGGATCACGTTGACGCGAAAATACAGATCCTGGCGAAAACGTCCGGCTTGCATCTCGGCCTTCAAATCGCGATTCGTCGCGCAAATCAGGCGCACGTCCACGCGAATGGTCTCGGTGCCGCCGACGCGCTCGAACTCTTGTTCCTGCAGCACGCGCAGCAGTTTGACCTGCGTTTCCGGCGGGCATTCGGCGAACTCGTCGAGGAACAGCGTGCCGCCGTCGGCCAGTTCGAAGCGTCCTTTGCGCATGCGCACGGCATTGGTGAACGCGCCGCGCTCGTGGCCGAAGAGTTCGCTTTCGAGAAGCTCCTTCGGCAGTGCCGCGACGTTGACTTTGACGAACGGTTTCACGGCGCGATCGCTGGCGGCCTGCAGCGCGCCGGCGACGACTTCTTTTCCAACACCGGATTCACCCGTGAGCAGCACGGTCGCGTTGGTCGGGCCGATCTGTTTGATCTTTTCGCGAATGCGCTGAATTGCCGGAGAGACGCCGATCAGTTCGCTGTCGCCGCGCCGCCGCGTCAAAATCTCCTGCTGCAGTTCAGCGGTTTCAAGCTGGACTTTACGCCAGCGCAACGCGCCTTCCATTTCGGCGCGCAGACGGTTCAAATCGATGGGCTTGGAGAGATAATTGAACGCGCCCTTTTTCATCGCCTGCACTGCAGTCTCTTCGCTGCCATGCCCGGTGACGAGAATCACCGGCGAACCGCCAGAGAGGCGCTTGGTCTCTTCGAGCAGTTCCATGCCGTCGCCATCGGGAAGGCGCAGATCGGTGATGACGAGATCAAATTCCTCCTCGCGCAATTTCTCCCGCGCCGCGCCCGCCGACGCCACCGCGGTGACTTTCGCCCCTTCGCGCTCAATGACGCCCGCGAGCGTGATGCGCGTGGTCTCGTGATCCTCCACGAGCAACACGGTGCGAGTTTTCTTGCCCGGCATTCCCGCTGCCATTAGTAGTTGCCTCGAAACAGTTGCATTAAGAAACGGTTAGCTTCTTCAAAACAGTGTAGATAATACAGTGGCGAGGTAGAATGCCAAGCAGTTGTGGAGCCGTTGCCCTCTCCCCTTGAGGGAGAGGGGGGAACAAACTGGCACTGCGTTCGCCATGCTGAATACTGAGGATCATAAAACAATGCAAAACACTGAAAATCTGTCTGAAAAATCGCCATCCGCTGGCGCTAAATCCGCCACTCCCTTCTGGAAAACGGCGCTCAAATTTCTAGGAATCTTGATCTGCCTTCTCGGCGCGGTCGGCGCATACATCTGGTTCTTTGAAACGACCGGGCATTCGTCGCCCAAACGTGCGCCTGAAAAAATCGCCGACAGCGGCGACAAGATCGTCGACTCCATCCGCCGCGGCGCGGACTTCGTCAAGCGTCATCAGGAAGACGACGGGCACTTCTCAAAAGGCATCCTCGACCCCAAACCGGCGTTTACCGCGCTGATCGTCGACGCGCTGGCGCGCTCGCCGGAAAAATACCGCGAGAAGGATAATCCCTTCTTGAAAAAAGCGGCGGACGCGATCGTCGCCAAGCAGCAGCCCAACGGTTCGATCTGTACGCCCGCCGTGAGCCTCGACACGTACAGCACCTGCATGAGCGTGCTGGCCCTGACGGCGCTCGAAAATCCGGAATACAACACGGTCATCGACAAAGCGAAGCAGTATCTGCTCGACGTTCAGTACAAAGACGATGAGGACAACAACCCCAATTTCGGCTCGGCCGGCTACACAAAAGGCGGCAGGACCAGCGGCGACATGACCGCCAATTGGGTCGAGGCGTTGAAAGCCGCCGGCGTCAAAGAGGGCGATCCGGCGTTCAAGAACGCGGAGAAATTCTTCCAGCGCATTCAGAACAATCCCGAAAAAAATGACAAGCCGAATGTCGGCGGGAAGACCGTCGGCAGCGACGGCGGCTTTAATTACCGACCCGGCGAAAGCAAGCCGCCGGACGAAATCAAGAATGGCGTCCACGTGCTGAAGAGCTACGGCCTGATGAGCTACGCGGGCCTGAAAAGCTTCATGTACATGAACGTCCCAAAAACCGATCCGCGCGTCGAGTCGGCGTATAAGTGGGTGAAGGACAACTACACGCTCGACGAAAACAAAAACATCGGCGCGGATGGTTTGTACTACTACTTTCAAACCATGGCCAAGGCTCTCGCGGCTTATGGCGAACCCACCATCGTTACCAGCGACGGAAAGTCGCACGTCTGGGCAAAAGAACTCAGCGACAAAATCATTTCCCTCCAGGATCCTGACGGTTCCTGGCACAACAAACAATCCTCGCGCTGGATGGAAAACGACACGGTAATGGTCACCTCATTCGCGCTCCGCGGCCTGTCAATCTGCCACGATTTCGCAAAAGATCATCCGGAGAAATAGGCCAATTTCACGCAGACGTTATCTGCGTCCATCCGCGATTAATTAGGCCATTGATTAACGGTCTGCCGTCGAAATCGGCTCAAACACGAATCCATGCGCCGCCAATCCTTTTCGCACTGCGTGGGGATTGACGGCGTGAATCGTTTTGATTCCGATGCGTTCCGCCGCTTTGATATTGTCCTCGAGATCGTCCACGAACAAGGTTCGCTCCGCGCGCACGGACATGCCCTTTAGCGCGTGATGAAAGGCCTCGGGACTGGGCTTTTTCAATCCGATTTCGTGGCTTAGGAACACGTGTTCGAATTTTTCGACAACCGGCAGAATCGGCCGCAGCGTGGACCAATGCAGGGCGTTGTTGTTGGAAAGAATTCCCAGTTTCAAATCTTTTCGCACGCACAGCGCTTCGGCCATGCGCATCGTCTCGTGAATGGGATCGAGAAAAATGCCGTTCCATGCCGCTTTGAATTCATCAAAAGGCAGAGGCGCGTCCAGCGCGCGTTCGACACAGCGGTGGAATGCGGCATCATCCAGGAGTCCGCATTCGTAATCGTTCATGTAGGCCATGTGGTCGGCACCGACCCGAGTGCCGGCGCCAAAGAGCCGCCGCCGGACATCCGCGGCAGGCATCCCCAAAGCTGCCGCCGTCCGGTTCACAGCGCGCGAAAAATCCAGACCGATGAAAACGCCGCCAATATCGAAGATAACGGCTTCGATATTAATATCGGTTCCAAGTTTCAGGTTTAAGGGTTCGGATTTCAGAATTCAGATCCCTAGTTTACTGTTGATGCCGCAAACGAGGAATTTGATTATCACCGAATTCGTTCAATAATCACTATGCATTTTAAGAGCAATCAACCTGATAAGCTATTTCCCAAGCAAATTCCGCAATGCCAAATACAAAAGTCCGGCCACGGTCGCGGAGATCGGGATCGTCAACACCCACGCGACGAGGATGTTTCCGGCCAGGCCCCAGCGCACCGCGGAGAAGCGCTTGCAGGTGCCTACTCCCATGATCGACGACGCGATCACGTGCGTCGTGGAGACCGGTGCGCCATTATGGGTGGCAATCAGGATCACGACGGCTCCCGCCGTTTCGGCCGCGAAACCGTCAATCGGTTTCAACTTGATGATCTTGTGGCCCATCGTTTTCATGATGCGCCATCCGCCCGCCGACGTGCCCAGAGCCATCGCGGAGGCGCAGGTCAGGATCACCCAGGCGGGCACGTCATGCCCGCCTCCAGCTTGTTTCGGCGCGTCGAACCAGTGTGTCCCATTTGCGATGCCGGGATGCGCGCTGAAATAACCCACCAGCGCCATCGTGATGATACCCATTGCCTTTTGTGCATCGTTCGAACCGTGCGCCAACGCCATTCCGCTGGCGGAAACCAACTGCAGTTTTCGAAAGATGCGGTTTACCCACGTCGGCGACATGCGCAGGATCTTCATGAGCCAGATCAGCATAAACAGGAGCACGAATCCGCCCAGCAATCCGCACACCGGCGAAATAACCAGTCCCTTCAGAACCTTCTGCGAGCCCTTCGAATTCAACAGATTCCACAGTTCGCCGCCGAACGGTGCGCCATTGTCCAGAACGCGATGGACCAGCACGGAACCGATCAGCCCGCCCACCAACGCGTGCGACGAACTCGACGGAATGCCGAAGTACCACGTGATCAAGTTCCAGACGATCGCGCCGAGCAGCGCGCTCAAGACCACCGTCTGCGTAATCGTGGTGGGATCTGCGATGTCGCCGCCGATCGTCTTGGCCACGCTCGTGCCGTAAAACGCGCCCGCGAAATTGAACACTGCCGCCAGGAGTATCGCCGTACGCGGGTGCAGCACGTTGGTCGAGACCACCGTGGCGATCGCGTTGGCCGTGTCGTGGAATCCGTTGATGTAGTCGAACGCCACCGCGCAGATCACGACCCCGATCAGCAAGATAAAACCGCTATCCATTTTTCACCACCACCGAGCGGACCACATTAACCACGTGTTCGCACGCGTCGATGCCGTCTTCGAGCGCGTCGAGAATTTCCTTTTGCCGGATGAGTTCGATCGGATCGACGATGTTGTCGAAGAGCGCTTCCAGCGACTTGCGATACACTTTGTCGCCTTCGTTTTCAAGCGAATTGACATGAATGATATGCACACGGATCTGGTCGATTTTTCCCAGATCGTGAAGCTGCTTGACGCACTTGACCACTTCCTGAACCGCCTCGCACTGGATGCGCACCAATTCACGCATCGGTTCGGTGAGGCTGGGCAGTTTGAAGAGGTAAATCTGCTCGGCGGTGCTGTCCAGCGAATCGAGGATGTCGTCCAGCGCGTGCGTCAGCGAATGCAGATCCTCGCGGTCGATGGGGGTCACGAAGGTCTTGTCGAGTTCCTCGTAGAGCGTATGCGCCAGTTCGTCGGTCTCGGCCTCCTTGACGCGCAGGACTTCGGCGATCTTTCTAAAATCCTCGCGCGACTTGGCGTCGCGAAATTTGGAAAACACGTCCGCCGCGGATGCCGCGCTTTCGGCGATGGAACTCAAATAGAGAAAGAATCGATTTTCGTGCGGCAACAGCCATTTGATTGCTCTGTCAATGGACACAATGTGCTCCTGCCAAGCCGGGGGCTTGTCGATGAGAAATCTTCATGCGATCTTAATGAGATCAGGATAAACGATTTTCCGAGCGCCGCAACGGCAGGCAGCGCGGGGATGCGGCCTTCGAGGAATGGAGGGATGAAGGAACCGGGATCGAAATGGCTCTTTGCTACTTTTTCGGTTCTGGGTCTTTTTTCTTTTCAGATTCCGGCGGTTTTACCGCATCGGGCGGTTTGACCGGTTCTGGCGGCTTTGCTGGCTCCGGGGGCTTTTCGACTTCGACCTTGGCCTCTTTCTCCAGGCGGTTCTCGGCGGCCAATGTCAGGCTGTAGATGCGCTGCTTGAGATACTTCTGGTATTCCGCATCCTCGGTTTTTAATTCCGTCATTTTGACGACGTGAAAGCCCTGTTCGCTTTCGACGAGGTCCGCGACGTCACCGGCTTTTTCGAGCGCATAGAGGGCGTCGCTCAGGGGCTTGGGTTCGGCTCCGGGCTTGATCCAGCCCATATCTCCGCCCTTTTCCCGCGAAACGCTTTCATCGGAGAGTTCCTTGGCCAGCGTCGAAAAATCCTCGCCTTTTTTCGCGCGCTCCTGCGCGTAGACCGCCTGCTTTTTGGCGTCGTCCTTGGAGCGCTCGGGGTGGGCGGTATACTTGGATTTTTCATAAGAGAAGCGAATCTGGCTGCCCCGCCGCAAGGGCATCTTCTCCTTGTCTTTTGAAAAATCTTTCTTAATCGCATCCGCATTTTTTTCGGCGTCGGCCGCGGTGGCGCGAGTCAACGCCGCCCGCAGCGCGAATTCCACGCTGAACCCCTCTTCGGTTTTCCCGCGCGTTTTCAAATACTCGTCGAAGTTCTTGCCCTGCGCCGTCAACTCCGCTTTGAATGCGTCCATATCTGCCTTGAGCGCCTCGGGCGCAAGGGCCAGTTTGTTTTTCTCGATATGCTGGCGCACCGCAACATGCCGCACCGCCTGTCCGCGCGACATCGACGCCAGCTTGTCCAGCAGATCGTTCGGGAGATGCTTTCCGGGCGCGCTGTAGATTTTCACCCAATAGTCGTAGATTTTTCGAATTGCATCGGCGGAGATTTTTTCGCCGTTGACTGTCACGGCGGGCATCGCCGGCGTGTATTCCTTTTCGTCGCCGGCAAACGCGGCGGTTGCAAGAAGTGCGGCGAGCAATACTGGCAAGCGTACCATAAACGATGTGTTCCCGGTTCTTCGTGTCATGAAGCCCTCATTCATTAAAATAGCAGAATGGGCGGTGGGTCACAAGACGCGGAATCAAATCAGGGATGAAGGATGAAGGATGAGAATCTTTAATTCATCGTTCATCCTTAAATTCGTTTCCTTCGTTTTTTCCAAAATCCCGCTACACTTTGCGGCATGAAGCTGAGCCTTGAATTTCTGGGGACTGGCACGTCCGTGGGCGTGCCGATGATTGGCTGCGACTGCGCCGTGTGCCGCTCGACCGATCCGCGCGACAAACGCCTGCGCTCGTCGGCGTTGGTGCGCGGGTATGGCGCGGATGGGAGCGTCGAAACGACGGTGCTGATCGACACGTCCCCCGATTTTCGGCAGCAGATGCTGCGTTCGAATGTGCGGCGGATTGACGGCATCGTGATCACGCATTTTCACGCCGACCACGTCATGGGCATCGACGATGTCCGGCGCTTCAACATCATTCAAAAAGAGGTCATTGAAGTCTGGGGCACCGCCGCGACGCTGGCGAGCATGCGCAGGAGTTTCGGCTATGTTTTCAGCGACACGTTGCGCGCCGGCTGGCCGTCGCTGGTCGCCCGCGAAATCAAGATTGGCGAGCCGTTTCAAATCGGCTGTGTCAAGTTTCTGCCGTTCGATCTGGATCACGAAGTCATCATCAATACGGGGCTGAAAATCGCGCACGCCGGCATCGAGAACGGTCCTGCAACGTCGTATTGCCTGGACGTCAAACGCATCGACGAAAAAGCCTACAGCGCCCTGGAAGGCACCGATACACTGATCCTCGACATGTTGCGCGAAACGAATCATCCGACGCACATGAATTTTGCCGAAGCAATGGAAGCAGTTAATCGCGTCCGCCCGAGGCGCGCATACTTCGGACACATCGCCCACGAAATCGGGCACGCGGCATTTGAGCCGCGTTTGCCGGAAAACGTGCGGCTGGCTTACGATGGATTGATCGTGTAGCGGAATTTTTTCACCGCGGAGAGCGCAGAGGTTCGCAAAAGACGGCAGGAAGGGGAGAACCTAACCCCAAAAATATCCGCGATGATCCGCGCCGATTCGCGCGATTCGATGTTAAAAATCTTCGCTGTTTTCACTGTCGCCGTCGCCGTCACACCTGCTTCTCGCTCTTCAACACATCCAAAACCTCGCGGTTCAGCGCCCCATTAGTCGCGCACCCGTCTTTGCCCCAGATCGTGGGTTCGCCGCCCCAGGTTGTGAAATGCCCGCCGGCTTCGCGGAGGATGGGCAGCATCGGGGCGCAGTCCCACGGATTCATGGCGGGATCGAGCATGATGTCGGCGCGTCCCGTCGCCACCAGCGCATAGCCGTAACAATCGCCCCAGGTCCGCTGCATCTTCGTGGCGCGGGCGAACCAGTCGTAAGTATCGGAGCGAGTTTGGCAGGCAGTAATATTGGTAGTCAGCAGGACGGCGTCAGAAAGCTTCGCGGTTTTTGACACGGCCGCTTTGCGCCCGTTCCACTCGCAGCCCAGCCCCGTCGCGGCGCAGATCATTTCGTCGAACGCCGGCATGTAAATCGCGCCGACCGACGCCTGGCCGTCGACCTCCACGCCAATCAAGACGCCGTAAAACGGCACGCCGCAAATGAACGTCTTGGTGCCATCGATGGGATCGACGATCCAGCGGTGGCTGGGGTCGCCCTTCTTGATGCCACCCTCTTCGCCGATAATTTCATGATCCGGAAAATGCCGCGCGATATGCGAGCGGATGATTTCTTCAGCCTCTTTGTCGGCTCGCGTGACGGGCGTGAGATCGGCTTTGATTTCGACGTCGACGCCCGAATTGAAGTAGGCCAGAGTCCGCCGGCCGCCAAGGTAGGCGGCTTCGACGGCCACGTCGAGCATGTCTTTCAAGGACGGTGAATTCACTTGCGAGGTTCCCGTGTTTGACGTCGAGAGCCGCGCACGTAAGTAAGCGGCTAAAACTATGTCACCGTGCAAAATAAGGCCGCTTACTTACGTGCGCGGCACTGGACTTATCGTTTTCGTTCGCGCACACCCCGGAACGCGGTTTCCCAGATGCGCAGGAAATCGCGGCGGCGGGTAAGACACTGGCGCTTGGGGTCGGTGACGGGAAAAACGCCTCCGGCTCGCAACGCTTCCATCAGCACGATGCGGCCGTCCGCCAGTTCCGGGCGAACTTTCGCCGCGTATTCCAATTCCGCGTCGCTGATGCCCAGCAGCACGATCGTCCGAACGTCGCCGCCGGGCATATCCAGCGCGCGCGGCATGACCGGGGCGGGGTCGAACGCAAGAAAATGCTTCAACATGGCCGCGTTGCCCGGCACGCCGTCGGCCTCGGAGACGATTTCGCCCGGCGCGAGCAGATGGCCGGTTTTCAGCATGTATTTCGCGGCGTCGGATAGCACTTGCAGCGCAGCATTGTCCTTCTCGCGCCAGTGCATCACCAATTCGGTGCGTGTGGAGCGGTCTTTGCCCTGCGCGCGGACAGTCGACAACCCATGCGTCGAATAAATCCAGCTCAAGCGCCCCGTGCGCGGCGGGAATTGCATGACGCTCAATCCTTGCGCGGCGAATTCCTCCGGCGTAATCGCTTCGCCCTGAGGATTCAGGCCCCTGCCCTTGGGCAGAGAAGGTCCGAACAATTCAGTATATTTCTTTTCCCGAATTTTAGCCTCGGCGGCGGCCCCACTCGGCTTGGTCGGCTTGGTCACCTTGGCCGGCTTGGTGGCAGAGGCCATTTTGGGGGCGGCAGCCGCGATTTTTTTGGGGACCGGCGGCTTGGCAGCAGACTTTACCTGCGGCTTCGCGACAGGCTTGGCTGACGGTTTCGCCGCTGGTTTAGCAATCGGCTTGGCCGGCTTGATGGGCGGCTTCACCTTTGCTTTGGCGCGAACCGGCGCTTTGGGTGCACGTACGGCTTTGAGAATCATTTTTTTGGGGCTTGCTTTTCCGGTCGGCATGGCGAACCTCTCGGTAGCGGATGGAACTTCAGGTGCCCGATACTGATATAGTGTAATGCGTGCACCCGGATTGAAAAGTGCCATCCGCGCGATTAAGTGTTCACACGCATCAATTTCCCGCGTGCGGCGTGTAATATTATCATCGGTCATCCGATGATATCGCCAAAGCTCAATCCACCGAAACTGCTCCGCGTCCTCGAGAAAAACGTTTCATGCCACCCTCTTCTTCGACAGTCACCGGCAATCCCGTCTTCGATTACAAAGCCGGTTTCCGCCGAACTGCGCAAAGTGTCCAACGAATATTATTTCTCAGCGGCATTCTGCTGCTCATCGTAGGCGCGGCCGGATGCTTTGTCGCGCCCGCAAATCCAGAACTGAAATTAACGCTGCGGTACGCGCCACTGCTTGGCGCGGCGATGGTTGGGTTGTCCGGAATTTGGGGATTTTGGTGGCGGAACAAATTGCGGGCGGATTTTCAGCGGGAATTCTCGATTAAATAGTTCAAAGCACTCTTCTTCAAAAAGCTCGTGCGAACGTCCTTGCACTCCACCCCGCACGCGTTATATTTCTCCCACTTCAAAGCAGGAACCGATGTAAATAAATCTCGGCCGCGGATGTCTGCGGGCGTGGAATTGGATTTCGCATGGCGATATCGAGCTTCGTTTTTTGGCTGACCGCGCTGATGACCGTGAGCAGCTCCCTGGTTGTGGTGGGCGCGCGGAACATCCTGCACGCGGCGTTCGCGCTCTGCACCGCGTTCCTGGGTGTCGGCGCACTGTACGTGTTCCTGCACGCCGATTTCGTCGCGGCCGTTCAGTTGATCGTCTACGTCGGCGGTATTCTCGTGCTGATCATGTTCGCCATCATGTTCTCCTCAAATGTCGCCGAGGATACGTCCGCCGAACGGCGCGGATGGTTCAGTATGTGGACGGGCGTAGCGGTGGCACTGGTTGTGTTCATCGGGATCTTGTTATTGGTGCGACGCCTTGAAGTTCCGTTGCACGAACAGAATAAATACGCGGCGGTGGATTATGCAAATACGGTCGGCGTCGCCCCGTCCACGGTCAGCGGAGACGAATTGGCGCTGGTCAAGAAACATCCCGACATTGTCGGCGCGGTTTCGACACTGAGCGACGAGAGCGCGAAGGCCGAAATGATCAAGCGCTCGGCCAATCCGGAAGACGGCTTGAAACTGTATGACGCATGGCACCAATCCAAAGGACACTACGGCATAGGCCACAAACTGGTCGGGGAATACATTCTGCCATTCGAAGTCGTCTCGGTGTTGTTGCTGGCGGCGTTGCTGGGCGCGGTCGTGATCGTGCGGAAGGAACTGAATTAACCATGGAATGGCTGTACAGCGGTCCAAACGTGTTGACCAACTACCTGATGATCTCGGGCCTGCTGTTCGCCTGCGGAATCTTCGCGATGGTCAGCCGGCGCAACGCGGTGGGCATCTTGATGGGCGTCGAGCTGATCCTCAATGCCGCCGGCATCAATTTCGTCGCCTTCGCGCGCTTTGGACACGACAAGATCGAAGGCAACCATTTGGACGGCCAGATTTTTACGCTTTTCATCATCATCCTGGCGGCGGCGGAAGCCGCAGTTGCGCTAGCGCTGGTGCTGGCCGTGTTCCAAACGCATAAGACGATTGCGTTGAATGAAGTTGATGAGATGCAGATGTAGTGGGGCAGGGGCTAGGATTTAGGGATTAGGGAATTAGGGAAAAGGGATTAGAGAATCGGGGCTGAAATTCAGGGTGAACGGATTATGTCATTGCAAAGCAATGACCCTCCCTAGCCCCTAATCCCTGATCCCTAGCCCCTAAAGCAATCAGAATGAATGAAATGTTCACATACCTGCCCGCGGGCATCTTGTTCGTTCCGCTGCTGGCCTTTGCCGTGATCCTGTTCTTCGGCAAGTGGCTGGACAAGATCGCCGACCGCATTGCCATCGCGGCCATGGGTTTTTCGTTCTTGTTGTCGCTGTGTCTCTTCTCGCACGCCGCGCCCGATGGCGCTTATTTGCAATCGCACCCCATTAACGTGCCGTTTTCTTGGATCAATTTAGACGGCGTCGATCTGCAAATGGGCTTCATGATCGATCAGCTCTCGTCGTTTTTCTGCTGCGTCGTGACCGGACTCGCGACGATTGTGCTGGTCTATTCGATGTTCTACATGCACGGCGACACGATGTACCGCCGCTACTTCGGCTATATGTGCTTCTTCTGTTTCGCGATGCTCGGCATCGTTCTTTCAAACAACCTGCTGATGACCTATGTCTTCTGGGAATTGGTCGGCCTCGGCAGCTATTTCCTGATCGGTTTTTGGTTCTACAAGCCGCCCGTGTCGAAAGACCATCATTATCAGGAATTGAAAGCCTCCTACGCGACCGGAATCGACGAGCGCTATTTGTCTCCCGCCCACGCGCAGAAAAAAGCCTTCGTCATGAACCGCATCGGCGACTTCGGATTTGCCATCGGAATCGGTATCTTCATCACGACCATGTTGGGCATCGCTTATTCGCCCGAATTGGCCTCCATGCCGCAATTCAAAGATCTGGATCTAAAAAACGGGCCGCTGAATTTCACCACGCTCTACAAAGCGAAAGAACTCGGCGCGTTCAACCACATTGTCTTGCTCGGCTTGACCGGCAATGCGCTGCTGACGATCGCGGGCATCTTTACGTTCATGGGCGCAATGGGCAAGTCGGCTCAATTCCCGCTGCACACCTGGCTGCCGGACGCAATGCAAGGCCCGACGACGGGATCGTCGATCATCCACGCCGCGACCATGGTCGCCGCAGGCGTCTACATGACCGCGCGCATCTCCCCGCTATTGACCGAAGGCTCGCTCTTTTTCGTCGCGATCATCGGCGGAATTACCGCTTTCCTCGCCGCGACAATGGCGCTCGTCCAATGGGACATCAAAGCCGTGCTGGCCTACTCGACGATCTCGCAGCTCGGTTACATGATGATCGGTCTCGGCGCTGGAGCCTACACGGCCGGCGTCGCGCATCTGTTCACACACGCGGTCTTCAAATGCATGCTGTTCCTCTGCGCCGGTTCGGTGATTCATGCCTGTCATCATTTGCAGGACATGAACAAAATGGGCGGCCTGAAAGACAAAATGCCAGTCACCTATTTCACAATGCTCGCCGGAACGCTGGCCATCTCCGGCGTGCCGTTCTTCAGCGGCTTCTATTCAAAAGACGCGATTCTTGCCGGGTCGATGGCCAAGGCCATGCAAATGCAGGGAATTCATTGGATTCCCTTCCTGCTGGGAATCGTCACCGCCGGCCTGACCACCTTCTATATGTTCCGCCTGATCTTCATGACCTTCCACGGCGAACCGCGCGACAAGAAAATCTACGATCACGCGCACGAATCCCCGCTGCTGGCGACAATTCCACTGTGCATTCTCGCGACGCTCTGCCTCGGTTTCTGGTGGGGCGGACATCTGGTCGGCGGCGACATCATCGGAATACCGGGTTTAACCCACGAAGTGCGAGTCTACGAAATGAAAGACGGCAAGGTCGAAAGCAAAATCGAATGGAAAGGCATGGTCGATGCGCTGATGGTTTCCCCCGCCAGCGTTGAAGCCAAATACAAACTCAACGAACAAGCCGTTGAACACGAAGCCGAGCACGCCGCCGCGCACGAAGAAACGCACCATAAAGCGCACATATATGCCACGCTCCTTTCCATCGTGATGCTCTGCGCCGGGCTCTTCATGGCGTGGTCGATGTACATCAAAAAATCGATTTCGCCGGATAAGCTCTTGCAGAATTCAGTCTGCAAAGGACTCTACGATCTCTTCAGCCAGCTCTGGTATTTCGACCGCGTCTACCAGGACGGCATCGTCCCGGCATTCAAGACCATGAATCGCGCGTTCTGGAAATTCGACGCCAACGTGCTCGACGGAATCCTGATCGACGGCTGGAGCACCGTGCTCAAAACAATCTCCGGCATCGCGCGCTTCATCGACAACTGGTTCGTGGACAAATGCGTCGATTTCTTCGGCTGGGCGGCAAGCTTCTTCGGCGTCTTCGCGCGCATTCTCCAATACGGAAAAATTCAATATTACGTGTGCGTCACGTTCGGCGTCGCGGCGGCAGTGCTGTTGTGGATGATGCTGGCAATGCCTTAACGGCGGTTTCAGGTTCCAGGTTTCAAGTTTTGGGTTAACGCCTCGAACTTGCATCTGAAACCTGAGACGTGGAACCTGAAACCTGAAACCTTGGATTCAAAATGGAACAAAGCGGTTTTCCTCTTCTTTCGCTGTACGTCTTCGCGCCAGTCCTGGGCATGGCGGCGGTGCTGTTCATTCCCTCGAAGCGGGGCGATATCATCAAGACTGTCGCGTCGGCCGCGGCGGCGGTGCCTCTGGCCATCGGCATTTACCTCTTTTTTGCATTCGAGGACAACGGCAAGATCCACTTCTACGAAAGCCATTCGTGGCTCGGCAGCTTGAACGCATATTACAAACTGGGCATGGACGGAATCTCCGCGCCCATGCTGGTCCTGAGCGGCCTTGTGGGATTCATTTCGGTCGTGGCAAGCTGGGGCATTGAAAAACAGATCAAAGGCTATTTCGCACTCATTCTGCTGCTGCTCGCCGGGATGAACGGCGTCTTCTGCGCGCTGGACTTTTTCCTCTTCTACGTCTTCTGGGAATTGATGCTGCTGCCCATGTACTTCCTGATCGGCATCTGGGGTGGTCCCAACCGCGTCTACGCGGCGATCAAGTTCTTCCTCTACACCATGGCCGGATCGGTGCTGATGCTCGTGGCCATGCTGGGCCTCTGGTACTGGTCCGACGGCAGCGCGACGCCCGAAAATCAACTCGCCGCCAAAAAGGCCACGCTCGCGCTCTATCAACCGCTGATCGAAGAAGCCGCGACTCAAAAAGAACCGAATTACGAAGCGCTCGCAAACAAGTATGTGCTCGATTCAATAGCCGCGGCGAATATCAAGGCCCATTTTAACGACTTGAAGGCCGCCGTCGCATCGGGCGCGGACAAAGACATCGCGAAGGTTCAACTCGAACGCACGTTCGATTTCCTGCAACTGAAAGCGCGCTACCAGCTCTTCGTCGGCGAATTCACGTTCTTCGGCGGCACCGGCCGATTCGCCATGCTGATGTTCGTATTCCTGTACATCGCCTTCGCCATCAAAGTCCCCGTCTTCCCCTTCCACACTTGGCTGCCCTGGGCGCACGTCGAAGCGCCCACCGCGATCTCCGTGATCCTGGCCGGCATCCTGCTGAAGATGGGCGTGTACGGATTCCTGCGAATCGCCTACCCGATCTTTCCCACCGCGGCGGTCTATTACGCCGTGCCCATCGCGCTCTTCGGCGTCTTCAATATCATCTATGGCGCATGTTGCGCGATGGCGCAGGACGACTTGAAAAAGATCGTCGCCTACTCCTCAGTCTCGCACATGGGCTACTGCATGTTGGGCCTGTCCGCGCTGACGACTTCAGGCATTACCGGTTCGGTTCTGCAGATGTTCAATCACGGCACTTCGACAAGCATGATGTTCCTGCTGGTCGGCGTGATCTACGACCGCGCGCACCATCGCGACGTCAATAAATTCGGCGGGCTCGCGGCACAGATGCCAGTCTACGCCGGCATCTTCACCATCGCGTTGTTCGCGTCGATGGGCCTGCCGGGCCTGTCGGGATTCATCAGCGAAATCCTGGTCTTCCTGGGCGCATTCAATTCAAATCTCGGCAGCGGACCGTGGGCCTACATGAGGGTTGATTTCACGGCGCTGACAGCGATTTCAGCCATCGGCGTAGTGCTGACCGCGGCCTATCTGTTGTGGATGATGCAGCGCGTGTTCTTCGGGCCGCTCAACGAAAAATACAAAGGCTACGCCGACTTGACCGGCCGCGAAAAATTCACCTTGATTCCGCTGGTGATCGTCGTGATCGCTCTGGGCGTTTATCCCAAGCCGCTGATTAATTTGACTCAGGTATCCTGCAAAGGTCTCCGCGATCACGTGGTCGCTAGCGTGCCGGAATTGAAGTCGTCGGAAAAACACGCGACAGCCGAAGTGCTGCAACCCGGTGAACAAAAATAAGAAAGTGGCGGACACGAGACGCGATGGAACATTTTTACGAACTGATACAGCGCAACACCAGCGAGATCCGCACGATCGCGCCCGAAATCATGGTCGTCGCCACGTTTCTGATGGCGTTGATCTTCGATTTCTCGCTGTCGCACCACAAGCGTCAGGGCACCGGGTGGCTGTGCATCGCCGGCTTGGCCATGGCCTTGTGGCTCAACCTCAAACAAAATTATCTCTTCAATGGTGATCAGCTCGACAGCCAAAGCGCCTTCTCTGGAATGTTTTATTTCGACTGGTTCGGAACGGCGTTTAAAACGATCTTGCTGCTGGGAACGATGACGGCACTCATCGTCGCGCTTCATGCCAAGGAATTGCACGGCAAAAACCACGGAGAATTCTACCTGCTGGTGCTGGCCGTATGCGCGGGCGGCATGTTTCTCTGCTCGGCGTCCAATCTGTTGATGATCTATCTCTCGCTCGAATCGCTCTCGATCGTCAGTTACGCGATGGCCGGATATCTGCGCCGCGACCGCAAGAGCGCCGAAGCCGGCATCAAATACGTGATCTACGGCGCGATGGCCTCGGGCATCATGATCTATGGCATGTCGTACCTGTACGGTCTCACGGGAACGCTGAATCTTTACGGCGGACATGGCATCGTGGCGGCGCTGTCGTCGTGGTCGAAGCCGGATAGCCCCATGAAGGACGTTCCCGTCGCGGGACTGGCAGCCGTGCTGGCGATGATTTTCGCCGGATTCCTCTATAAAATCGCCGCGGCTCCTTTTCATTATTGGTCGCCGGATGTGTACGAAGGTTCGCCGACAACTGCCGCGGGATTCTTCTCCGTCGTGCCCAAAGCAGCCGGTTTCGCCGCGCTGATCCGGTTCGTCGTCGCGATTTTTCCAGCCGATAGTGCCGCCGTGTGGCGCCTCGACCGTGACAAGTTCGAAACCATTCTCACCACAATTTCGGTCCTGACCATGTGCATCGGAAACCTCGCCGCATTGGGTCAAACCAACGCCAAGCGCATGCTGGCGTATTCGTCCATCGCGCATGCCGGATACATGCTTGCGGGCTTGACGGTCATGAGCGAGCTGAAAGGGCCGGGCGGGGAGGCTGAAAGGCTCTACGGTCCGGCGGCGATTTTGTTTTATCTCGGCGCATACTTCCTGATGAATTTCGGGGCGTTTCTCGTGCTGGTGGCGATGGAAAACATTTTCGACGGAACCGATCTGCGGCACCTGCGCGGCGCCATCCGGCGCGAACCGGTCCTGGCGCTGGCGCTGTGCATATTTCTATTCAGTCTGACCGGCCTGCCGCCGTTCGCCGGATTCATGGGCAAGTGGTTCATTGTCGTCGAACTCATCAAGCGCGCGCGCTATGGAATGATCGTGTGGATCGGCGTCAACTCGGTCGTCAGCCTGTATTATTACATGCGCATCGCCAAAGCCGTGGCCATCGACGCCCCGGCCGAAGGCCCGGAACCCACCGAGAAAACGCCCTTCGCCTACAATTTTCTGGCGATCAGCAAAAGCGCCGCCCTGCTGCTGTTGTTCGTGTATTCGGAACCCCTCATCAGCGCCTGCAAACATGCCTTCGCAACCCTGGGAAAATAGTCGTTTTAGTTTTTTGATTGCTCAAACCGGCATTGTATAATCGCAGCAGTGTAGCGTGTGCGAATCGCACGCGTCGAAGTCAAATCGCGCATCTCATTCTGGTTCAAATGGCGACGAATATACCGGAGGATCAACTCCGATTTTCGCAACTGGCGGTGAAGCAGGGTTGGATTCAACCCGAGCAGGCTCGTGCGGCGATGGAACTCTCCCTGCGCTATCAAACACGCGGTGGCGAAGTGCCGTCGATTGCCCGCATTCTCGTCAGCAAATGCTGGCTCGGACGCGAGCAAGGCGAACAGATTCTCCGCCACATTCACGCCGGTGAACCGCTGCCCGCGCCTGCACGGCCCGCGCCCACCGCCTCCGCTCCAGCCAAGCGCGCCGCCCCAAAAGCCTCCCGCGTTTCGGCACTCGCTGCGCCGCCTTTGCCGGTGCCGAAATCGCCGAAGCCGATTGCCAAACGCCCGCCATTGCGCGATACGGAAAGCGCGATTTTGGAAGGCATGGGCGCGCTGGTGCTGTCGAAGGAACTGCTCGAGATCAAAGGCTACAAAATCGAATCGGTTGTCGGCGAAGGCGCGATGGGCATCGTCTATAAAGCGATGCAGTTGTCGATGGATCGCGAAGTCGCGCTGAAAGTGCTGCCGCCCGAACGGACGAAGGACTTGAAGTTCGTCGAAGAATTTCTGGCGGAAGCGCGCAACGCCGGACGGCTCAACCATCCCAACCTCGTGCGCATGCACGAAGTCGGCAAAAGCGGGTCGCTGTATTATTATTCGATGGAATACGTCGATGGCCAGCGGCTGGACGAATTAATGGACGAATGCAGCGAAGGGCGCATGGATGTCAAGCGTGCGGTCCACATTTTTTCGCAAGCGGCGTCGGCGCTGGACTATGGCTTCCGAGCTGGAATTATTCATCGTGAAATCCGGCCAAATGCGGTGATGGTGACGTCAGAAGGGCACGCGAAGCTCGCAGACTTGGGCCTGGTCAAGGACGAACAGACGCGCTTTTTGACCGGAGAAAACGCGTATTACGTCGCCCCCGAACAGGCGCTCGGAAGGGCCGGAGACACGCGCACGGATATTTACTCGCTGGGCTGCTGCCTCTTCCAGGCGGTGACCGGCGAACGGCCGTTCGACGATGGCGGCACGCAAAAGGAAGTCATGATGCGCCGCTTGCAGGTTCCGGCCCCCAACCCGCAGCAGTTTAATTCCAGTCTGCCCGCTGAACTTTCAAAAATCATGACGCGAATGATGCTGCGCGATCCGGCCCAGCGCTTTCAAAACCCCGGAGAAGTGGTCGAAGCGCTGAAAAAAGTGACGTTCTCCGCACCAATAGCAGCGCATCCGCATCATCCCAAGGCGCCGCAAAAAATCGCGCGAAGACCCCTCAAAAAAAGATCGTGATGAAATTACGCAGCGGTAAAGCGGCAGTCACGGCATGGTGCTACTTCTTAAACGGCAGTGCCCCATCGCTGCGCGGCTTAGGCGCGCCGTATCCGCCCGGCTTGTCATACACGCGGACATAATCGACGATCATCTCGGCGGGAAAAACGGTGCTCTTGTCCGGGTTGCCGAGGAATTGTCCTCCAACGGCGAGATTCAATATAATGTGGTACGGGTGATCGAACGGCGCGGGCCACGGATTCAATTCGGATTCGTCAGCCGGATTGACGCCCTTGGGCCCATCCTTTTCGCTGCTGCTCCACCAGAAATTCTGAGTCTGATAAACAGTTCCGTCCACGGCCCAGCGAATTTCGCCCGGTTCCCATTCCACCGAGTAAATGTGGAAATCGGCGATGGTCCCATTCGCCGGAAAAATATAGTCCTTGCCCGTGTGGACGTTGGCCGGCCAGCTCGATCCATAATGCAGCGTGCCCAGCACTTTGTTCGGCTCCTGTCCGCGCGCTTCCAGGATGTCGATCTCGCCCGACGCGGCCCAGCCGCCGAATTTTTCCTCTTGAGGCAGCATCCAGATCGCGGGCCAGAGTCCCTTGCCCAGCGGCAACTTCGCGCGGAATTCGAAGCGCCCGTACAGCTTGTTGAATAACGCGCTCTTGTCGCCCTTGCGCGTCTTCATGCGAGCCGACGTGTAACCGGCTCCTTTATATTGTTCCTTAGTCGCGCGGATGTGAAGCATCCCGTCCTTGACGTACACATTCTCCGGGCGCTTGGTGTAAAACTGAAGTTCGTTGTTGCCAAATCCGGCAAGCCACGTTCCATCGGGACCATAGGAACCGGTGCCGTGTTCGAAATCCCATTTGGTCTTGTCGATCTCCGTCCCGTCGAATTCGTCGCTCCACACCAGTTTCCAGTCGGCCGCCGCGGGTTCCCCGGCGCGAGTGTTTGAAACGGCGCAAGCCATGATAAATCCCGCGAACAAAACCCGAGCGATGTGAATGAGTTTCATGAACTGGAGAGCCTTTATACCTGGTGAGAATGAAAAATACTCGCCGCATTCTACACCAATTCAGGCCAACGGAACAGAAAGTCGAGACACTTTGAAATGAAAAACAGGGAGCGATCGTAATCGCTCCCTGTCTTCCGGTCTCCCCTTCTTCCTGTCTGCTTTACTGCTTGGTCATATCCGTGACCTGAACCCCGGCCGGGGCCGTGAACGTAAAGCGATCGGCGGCAATCGCCGGATCGATCTTGATGTTGGTGATCTTCATGATCGTCTTCGCCTTGCCATCCGCCGAGCCGGAAACCGATTGGATGACCATCCCGTTTTCCTTGCTGAAATAGTACTTGGAATTCTGTCCACCCGCGGCGGCGCCCTTCGCTTTGCCTTCGATAACGTACGTGGCTTTGCCATCGACGGTTTCGTCCGGCAGCAGCGCAAGCTCGCCGTGCTCTTTGAGCATTTTCAAGAAGCCTTTTCCGCCGGCGCCATCCGAAAACGACTGAGCTTTCGTTTTCATGACCGACTTCTGCCCGCTGTTGTCCATCATGGTGTAGGCAAATTCGCCATCGACAACCATGGTGCTGAGCATCTCGGTTTTGGTCGAATTGCCGGCCGCAACCATGTCGTTCGTCGTTTTCGTATCCATGTGGATCTTGACCTTGTCGCCATCGCGCATCACTTCACTCTTGCCGGCCGAGGTCATTTTCATGGAATAGCCCTGGCCTTCGTTGTTCGACGACATTTCCATGTCGTAGGATGCGGACTTGAGCTTGTCCCATTTGTCGCCAATGAATTTCTCGACGTCGGCGAGCGTCTCAGCACGCACCGCGGCGCTGTGCCCCAGCATCGCAACGACGATCAGAACGCATGCCAGACGAATACTGCGTGTGACTGTGCCCATCTTTTAAAATCTCCTGCCCGCGCGTGTGGATCGACACACGGCAAAATGCGCGGAGTCTTTTGCCGTGCAGCCGTTACATAACGGCCACTTTAAATTCGACTGAGAAATCGTCAACCGGTTCACGCATTCATTAAGAAGACGAGCCCGATATATTTCAAAAAATCCGGGACATAAAAAATCCCGGCGAGTTTCCCCGCCGGGAATTCCGTAGGGCGGATTTCCAATCCGCCCAATATAACCTGAATTCAAAGAATTCGGCGGATTAGAAATCCGCCCTGCTATTCTACTTCGCCAATTCGGTCAGCGTCTTGTCATAGAACGCGATGCACTTCGGCAGGTTCTCATCGAGTTCCTTCACGCTGCCGGTCTCGTATTCGATCGACGTGTAGCCCTTGTAGTTCTGGCGCTTGAGTTCCGCCAACATGCCGGCGGCGTCGCCTTTGCCGGTGCCCCAGGGCATGTCGTGCTGCCCCGGATTCTTCTCGCCGGGCTTCAATTCGAGCGGTCCAAAATCGTTCAAGTCCTTGAAATGGCTGTGCAACACGCGGCCTTCGAGTTTCTTGAATTGTTCGACCGGAACCCAGCCGCGGCGCATCCAGTGGCCCGTATCCGAGCACGAACCGATCAGTTTGCAGCGATCCTTGGTGGCGCTCAACACCTTCTCAGGAGGCCAGCTCTGCGGATGATTGTGAAGCGCCATCTTGATGTTGAATTCGGTGCAAAGCTTGTCGTGCATTTCGGTGGGCATCACTTCCGTCACGAGCACCTCGATACCCATCTTCTTGGCCCATTCGAACATTTCGCGGGCGCCTTTTTCGTCCCCCGGAATGCCCGTGACCCCAAACGCAACCAGCTTCAAACCGCCAGCATCGGCCAGCTTTTTCTTGATGTCTTCTATCGCGGATTCGGTCAGCTTTGAATCAACTTTCGCGGTCGAAGCCGGCGAAAGCTTCTGGCCGGGATAAATCTCAAGATACTTGATCCCCATGGCGGCGGCCTTGTCAACCGTCTCAAAAAAGCTGATCGCGCGATACGTGTAGCACTGCAACGAGAGCTTGATGCCAAGCTTTTCAGAAGCGGAATCGTCGCGCTTCGAATCTTCAGCCCGAGCCGTTCCGGTTGCAGCCGAAAGGGCCAGGACACAGAACAAAAATGCGAGGTGTTTCATTACGGTTCCTTTGGAATGAGTGAGTTTTCGATACGATTTGTATACACCGTGCCCCGCCAAGAAGCGGATTGGAACTTGTTGTCACGCTCTCAAATGGCTTATCAGGGCTTTGGTTGGTCAGACCATTGAATCACATTGACCTTTTTTGCAGGTGATTCCTCTGGCAGTGAATCCTTCATGTGCTTCAAGACATCGTTTTTTTGCATAGTTGGGGCAAACGGTCCGCATTGTTGCGCAGTCAATTCGCCGGATAATAGCCGAACAATGACGAACGCATTTCCTTGCGCATAGTCGAAGGTTTGTTTGCCAATTGAAACGCGGCCAGTGCAGCGATTCCATTCAGCTTTTACTTTAAATTCGCCTTGTTTCGCGGTCCACTTCCAAAAGTTGGTGGAGGTACATTCGGCGTCATTTGCGCCTGACCCACTTCCAAAGCTATCGAGACCGGGCGCCACCACTAAACTCAATCTAAGCAGAAACCCGTAGTTTTTCCTCTTCGGGATCGAGTTCCCAGCGCGGCCAAAGGCGCTCGACCATGGCCAGCGGGGCTTGATTGACGCGGGCCAGAAACTCCCGGCACGCTGCATGAAGCGCTT
>JBBRQD010000063.1:0-32499 GCA_038227045.1 Planctomycetota bacterium | reverse complement strand
ATTATCGCGCCGCGCCGGGCAAGTTGAACGAGGCGGTCGAGCAAAGGCGTATTGGGAAGATACGCCGTGCGAGACCAACGAAGTTCAACGCCGCCCGCCGCAAGCGAGAATGATGCTTTAGAAATGCGCGGGTCAATAAGTGCCTGCATTTTTAGACACGTTGGTCAAACAAGACCCGTTATTCCATCTATTACACATCCCAACGCCCGCCAGAATTCACAGTGAATTTGAGCGCTTTCCGATGATCGTCTTAAATATTTTTCACGGTCGATGGCAAAAGAGGCGGCGGGGTTGCTGTTTTTTAGCCGAAAGCATTTTGATACAAGTGGATGGAGTCGCCCAATTGAGTTCATTTCACATGCAAATCACGGCGGCTCGCATCACATTTCGCGCACTATGGCCGATTGTAATTTTTGCATTGAAGTGATCACCCTGTCCGATCCTCTTACACATCGAACCAATTCATCCCGCATTTTAACCAACTCGTCTGGCCAGATTCGACCACAAAAAATCACGTGATGAATAATAGTATCTCAAAAAATATTGGAAGTCGCGTCTTTGAAGTAGCTTAGGATCGCATTCAACGATCGATTAAGAATCAACACGTGTTACCTGGAGGAGAGTAAAACTCATGCTCTTGTGCATGGCATAGGTCTTGCGTCTCGCTTAGTTAAATGGTTTATGTTGCTTTTGCAAGTTCGATTACACAATCGATTGTGTATCAAAAGCAGCATAAACTACTCACTCTTTATAGGAGATCGAGCATGACCAAGTGCATTCGTGTAACAAGGGTGGATCGCGCTGTTGTCGTGAAGGCGTGGGCAATAACAGTGGCAGTCGTTCTGTCCAGCATGTGTTCGCTGGTAATGGCCTCTTCCGCGGATTTTCCAACTGCCAAGGTAAACACCACGGGATTGGCGGTGACGGATGACACTGTTACCGTCGGTCAGCTTCATTCGGCCACCGGAACGATGGCTATCAGCGAGACCGGATCGATTCAGGCCGAACAACTGGCAATCGATCAGATCAACGCCATGGGCGGCGTCCTGGGGCGTCAGGTAAAAGTTATTAAGGAGGACGGAGCCAGCGACTGGCCGACGTTCGCCGAAAAGGCGCGCAAACTATTGGTGCAGGATAAAGTCGCTTCCGTGATGGGCTGTTGGACATCCGCTTCTCGAAAGGCCGTATTGCCAGTCTTCGAAAAAGAAAACGGAATGCTCTACTACCCGACGTTCTACGAGGGTCTCGAACAATCCAAGAACGTGATTTATACCGGGCAGGAAGCCACGCAACAAATCATAGCCGGCCTGGATTGGATCGCCAAAGAAAAGTCGGCCAAAACATTCTACCTGATCGGTTCTGATTACATCTGGCCTCGCACCTCCAATAAAATCGCGCGCAAGCACATTGAAAACGTGTTGCACGGCATGGTCGTGGGCGAAGAGTACTATCCTTTGGGCAACACGAACTTCGGCTCGCTCCTGAACAAGATCAAGCTGAAGAAGCCTGACGTCATATATGCCATCATCGTCGGCGGCAACAACGTCGCGTTCTACAAGCAATTGAAAGCCGCGGGCATTACTTCCGACAAGCAGACCTTGCTGACCATTTCCACCACTGAAGACGAAGTACTCGGAATTGGCGGCGAAAATCTCGTCGGCTTCTACTCTGCCATGAAGTATTTCCAAAGCCTCGACAATGAAAACAACAAGAAATTTGTTGCGGCATTCAAGGAAAAATATGGCAAGGATTCGGTGATTGGAGACGTCACGCAGGCCGCTTACCTGGGTCCGTGGTTGTGGAAGGCAGCCTGTGAGAAAGCGGAAAGTTTCGATGTAGACAAAATTGCTGTCGCATCTCCTGGCATAGAGCTCAAGATCGCCCCTGAAGGTTACGTCAAAGTTCATGATAACCATCATTTGTGGAGCAAACTGCGAATCGGTAAATGGCGCGCGGACGGCCAGGCCGACGTGCTCTATGAATCCGAGTTGATCGAACCCAATCCATTCCCAAAGGGCTACCAGTAAGTTTTAACCTTGCTACTTCGCCGGGCCTGTTTTCGACAGGCCCGGCAAACAGGATCTACTCGATTTTAATTTCAGATATTCTTTCTGGAAAGGAGATGGTACATGGGCGGTTATTCGGCATCCGAATTGTTTTCCATTTTTACGATGCAAGGTTTCGCCGGGCTGAGCCTCTTCTGTGTCCTGTTACTGATGGCGCTCGGACTGGCATTCATTTTCGGTCAGATGGGTGTGATCAACATGGCACACGGCGAATTCATGGCGATCGGCGCCTATACCGTCTGCCTGGCCTCGAAAGTCGTGCATGCATCCTTTCCGGCGCTTGGAAACACATACTTTCTGTTCGCCATCGTCGCTGCATTTATTATTGCTTTTATAATCGGATACCTGGTTGAACTGTTGATGATCCGTTTTCTATACAACCGGCCCTTGGACACGCTTCTGGCCACATGGGGATTGAGTCTGATTTTGCAACAATCATTCCGCTCTTTCATCGGCCCGCGCGAAATGAGCGCGACGCTGCCCGATTGGCTGATGGGTTCTTACAAACCCACGGAAAGCATCGATATTCCGCTCAATGGCATTTTTGTGGTCTGCCTTGCATTCGCAATGACGGCCTCCGTCTTGTTCCTTATGTACAAGACGCGGTGGGGCGTCCGGATTCGAGCGACGACACAGAACCGCGCGATCGCCGGTGCGGTTGGAATCAACACGAAATGGGTCGATCGTTTTACGTTCGCTTTGGGCTGCGGCATCGCCGGAGTGGCCGGTGCCGCGTTTACGACAATCGGTTCGACCGGCCCAACCAGCGGATCGCTTTACATTGTCGACACATTTCTCGTGGTGGTATTCGGTGGAGCATCGAGCATCTTCGGTACCATTGCGTCCGCATTCACCATCGCGCAAGGCCAGTCCATCATGGAGTTTTTCATGACGGGTTCGATGGCCAAGGTATTCACGCTGCTGACGATTGTGTCCATCCTGATGATTAGGCCACAGGGCCTTTTCGCATTGAAAGTGCGTCGCTAAAACCACGAAAGGAACAAACTATGAAAGCTTTGTACAAGCGCATGTTCTGCGACAAAGGTGAAATGGTAAGTGTGCTGCTCCTGGCAGCACTTATCTTCCTCGTCCTTCCGCTGTCGGTGGATATTTTCCGGCTCAACCTGATCGGAAAGTACCTGTGTTTTGCGTTCGTCGCTCTGGGCTTGGTGTTGCTCTGGGGTAATGCCGGCATTTTGAGCCTGGGCCAGGGAGTGTTCTTTGGTTTGGGTGGTTACTGCATGGCAATGTTTCTGAAACTGGAGGCATCCGACCCCATTACAACCAAGATTCAGTCCACACCCGGCATTCCTGATTTTATGGACTGGAACCAATTGACGGAGTTGCCATTCTTTTGGATACCATTCAAGAGTTTGCCATTCACGCTGGCCGCGATCCTCATCATTCCAACCCTGATCGCGTTCATTATCGGAAGCGCCATGTTCAAACGCCGCGTCGGCGGAGTGTACTTCGCGATCGTGACCCAGGCCATCTGTCTGATTCTGTCAGTCCTCATTGTCGGGCAACAGGGATCGACGGGCGGCATCAATGGTATTACCGATCTGAAGACCATGTGCGGCTGGGACATTCGCACCAACAGCGCGCGCTACATTTTGTATTTTGCCAACGCGACCCTTTTGTTTGGTTGCATGCTGGTCGGGCGCCTCATCCTGTCGTCGAAGCTTGGCAAATTGCTGCTTGCAATGAAGGACAAGGAAGATCGCGTGCGTTTCTCAGGTTACGACGTTTCGAATTTCAAGATCTTCATCTACTGCATTGCAGCCACGATGGCGGCCATTGGCGGAGCCATGTTTACCTTGCAAGTAGGCTTCATGTCTCCATCGTTCGTTGGAATCGTTCCGTCGATCGAAATGGTCATCATTGCCGCTGTGGGTGGCCGCATGTCTCTTACTGGGGTAATTATCGGTTCCCTCGTGGTGAATTTCGGTAAAACATACTTCTCCGAACACTTTCCGGAACTCTGGTTGTTTCTGATGGGCGGTCTATTCATTTCGGTCGTGATGTTTTTTCCAAATGGATTGGCCGGTCTGTACAAGAGTTATGGCGTGAAAATTTGGGACTTCAGCGGTCGTGTAATGGGTAATATCTTCTCCAAGAAATCGTCAGGTGCATTGAGCAGGATTTCACAGCGCATCCAACAAGGGAATCTGGTTGAGGAGGCGAAGTTGCACAATGAATAATCATGCGGAATCGGTACTCGAAATTAAGAACCTGACGGTGTCGTTTGACGGATTCAAGGCAGTCGATTCGTTGGACCTCAATATTTACAAGAACGAACTGCGCGTCATCATCGGTCCGAACGGCGCGGGTAAGACAACCGTGCTGGATTTGATCTGCGGCAAGACGAAATCGACAAAAGGCAGCATTAAATTCAAGAATTACGAATTGACGAAGATGTCGGAGCATCGAATCGTGCGCGCCGGCATTTGGCGCAAGTTTCAAAACCCGGCCATCTACGAAAACCTGTCTGTGTACGAGAACCTGGAAATCTCCTACCCAAGCGGGCGCACTGTGTACGGTTCTCTGACTTTCGAACGCACGACTGAAGTCGATAATCGTGTGCGCGAAATTGCTGGCGAGATTTACCTGCTGGATCAACTGCGGCAGGAAGCCGGTATACTAAGCCACGGGCAGAAACAGTGGCTCGAAATCGGCATGTTGTTGATGCAGGACCCGGAACTGCTGATGCTCGACGAACCGTGCGCGGGGATGAGCGCCAGGGAACGCGATCAGACGGCGGATTTACTGAACCGCATTTGCAAGAACAGATCCATTCTGGTCATCGAACACGACATGGAATTTGTCAAGAAGATCGCGCATCGTGTGACCGTTCTGCACCTCGGAAGGATCATCGCGGACGGCGAGATGGACGACATCAAGAATAACGAACGCGTGATCGAAGTTTACCTCGGACATTAATTCAGGGAGATGCGTATGCTCGATGTAAGAGATTTGCATGTGTGTTACGGCCAAAGCGAAATTGTGCATGGCGTTTCATTTTCCGCCAATAAGGGCGAAATCCTCGCAATCATGGGCCGCAACGGAATGGGCAAGACAACGCTCATGAAGGCATTGATGGGCCTGTTGCCATTGAAATCCGGAACGTTGGATTTGGATGGGGCAAGCATCGGCAAACTCGATAGTTTCAAACGCGTCAAGCAGGGTCTCGCCTATGTGCCACAGGGCCGCATGGTTTTCCCGAACATGTCGGTGACCGACAACATCAGAGCCGGCATGGAGCAGTCCAGGACAGGCAAGATACCGGAAGAAATCTATACGCTGTTTCCTATTCTAAAAGAAATGGGCAAGCGCAAGGCAGGCAATCTGTCGGGCGGCCAGCAACAGCAGGTGGCCATTGCCCGGGCGCTTGTCAGCGATCCGAAGGTGTTGATTCTCGACGAACCGACGGATGGAATTCAACCTTCCATTATCAAAGACATCGCGCGCGTTTTAAAAGAAATCAAACGCGTGCGCGATATCTGCATTATCGTCTGCGAACAATTATTGAGCTTTACGATGGATGTGTGCGAACGGGTGCTGGTCATCGAGGGTGGGCGATTTGTCTACGAAGACGTCCGCTTGAATCTGAACGAAAAGAAGATCAGGGAATTGTTGGCTGTTTAACTTCGGCTGCCGAGATTAGGCGGCGTTTGGCGAGGGAGTACTACTAACGGAGGATCCAAATGGTCAAACGAGTGAAAATCAAACCCGGCGTTCGGCTCAGCGAACAGCCGGAATGCATCGGCATGAACCGGTGGCATCCGGACATTCCATTCATTGCATCGGTAAAACCGGGGGACGAGTTGATTCTCGAATCCCTCGACTTCCTGGATTGTCAGATTGCCAACAACGACGATCCCAGCGACGTGCGCGATATCGATCTGACGCGCGCGCATCCTCTGACGGGACCGATCCACGTTGAGGGCGCGGAACCGGGCGATCTGCTGGTTGTCGACCTGTTGGATATCGGCGTGATTACGCCGTATGGATTCTCAGGTATCTTTGCAAAGGAAAATGGCGGCGGTTTTCTAACTGACTACTTTCCCCACGCGGCGAAAGCGATCTGGGATTTCCACGGTATTTACACGACAACGCGCCATATCCCAGGCGTGCGCTTCGCGGGTCTTACCCATCCGGGTTTGATAGGTACAATGCCCACGCATGACATGGTTGCCATGTGGAACAAGCGCGAAGCGCCGCTGGCCGCCGAAGGAAAGGCCAAGCCGCCTTACGAACCGACGGCATTTGTCGGTTCTTTGAAAGGGGCGGCGCGCGACCGCGTGGCGAAGGAAGCTTGCCGAACGGTGCCCCCCCGCGAACACGGCGGAAACACCGACATCAAAAATCTGTCCATCGGCACGCGCATCTATTTCCCGGTCTTTACCAAGGGCGCAGGCTTGGCCATGGGCGATTTGCACTTCTCCCAAGGCGACGGCGAAATCGCGTTCTGCGGGGCAATCGAAATGGATGGCTACACGCATCTGGGCTTCGACCTGATCAAGGGCGGCATGGCCAAGTATAAACTGCAGCAGCCCATCTTCGTGCCTGGCCCGACGGATCCGAAATTCGAGAAATGGATCATGTTCGAAGGCATCTGCGTGGAAGATGGCAAGCAATACTATCTCGATGCCACCGTCGCATACCGCCGCGCGTGCATGAACGCGATCTCGTACCTGCAGAACTTCGGTTACACAGGCGAGCAGGCATACATGCTGCTGACAGCCGCGCCGGTCGAAGGCCGCATCGGAGGTATCGTGGACATCCCGAACTGCGCGTGTACGGTCGCGATTCCGACCAGCATCTTCAACCAGGATATCATGCCGAAGAAATAGATCCGTGTTAATTTCAGGCGATCCACATGAAAAGAGCAGACAGGCTGTTTCTTTCATGCGGATCGTCCGCTTGAATTCTTTTTAAGTAAAGGAGCTATTATGCCATCTTACACTTACCATTGTTCACTGTGCGACAACACCTTTACTGAATTGCGGCGCATCAATGATCGTGACAAAGCCTTGCGGTGCTCTTGTGGTAACAGGACTAAAAATCGATTGATCGACTCCTTTTACATGAAATCGACTTCATCCTCGTCGCCGCGTTCGTTGTCGGAGAAATTGGCGGGGTCTCGCGCTCAAGCGCCCGTCGTTTCGGGGCCGACAAGCGTGCTGGGGCACGCCTGCCATTCCAGTTGCGGATGCAAGTAGCGCCGCATATTCTCACGCTCCTTTACGTGCATTATTGGCCCGGCATATCCACCATTCGCTCGCTATTGCAACGCTCAAGAGAATTCCCATCGCCGTTAACGCGTCAATAACAATCCCCTGAACTCGCCAATCCGCCGGACGGTATGTGCCGCCTGATGCTCGCCCGCTTTTGTCCACCCAGAGCTGTACGGAAAAGTGTGCTGCGTCACAAGGCCATCCATAATAAGACTCCCTGTCGCCGAACCATCCGAAACCAACCGTACCCTGTAAAAATTCTTCTTCGGTTCTGGCAAGAAAATAATTCCTGGAGTTTGAAAGCGGTTTCGTAGCGAGTCCACCTTTGGACTTCGTGCGCCGTTCCAGCATATTCATCCACAAAATACTGCCCGCCACAAACATCAACACAATGGCCGTCGTGAGATGGAATTGAAAGCGCCCGAAGCGTATAGGCGTTTTGGATGGGACCGGTTGGCGTTGCATGGCGAACCTCTTTTGCTTGCAAGGATATCGGATTGAATGACGTGTAACACGACAAAATGGATGCGCCGCGCGCGGGTGGCGAATTCGGCCAAGCGTTTTCATGACGCAGGTAAATGCGCGGTGTATCCAAAAAATGGAAGCCCTTGACGGACGACGGAACCGAAGGTGAAATCCCATGAGATTTGGATTTTTCGCGGGCATTGCGAGTTCATTACTGGCGGCATGCGCTCAGACCTCTGAGCTGCCGAAGCCGGCGCGCGCGTTTATTGAGGCGCATTGCACCGACTGCCATGACGCCGATTCGGCGAGAGCGGGTTTTCGAATCGATTTGCTCACCGACGATTTCACCGCCGGCAACAATGCCGGTTTGTGGAAAGAGGTTATGGACAAAATCAATTCCAACGAGATGCCTCCAAAGAAGAGAAAGACGCGCCCCGATCCGAAAGATGCGTTCGCCGTCTCCTCCTGGATAGCGCAGCGCCTGCACGAAACGGAACTGGCCGCTCAGGGCGCGGGTGGGCTTGTGCCGATGCGGCGGATGAACCGCGTGGAGTATGCCAACAGCGTTCGCGATCTCTTTTCTCTGGACGAAAACTTCGCGCGGCGCATTGAAAAGGAGCTGCCCGCGGATGGGAAAGTCGGTGGGTTTGATCGCGGCGCGGCGAGCCTCTTCATGGACGAAGGGCAGCTTGACCAATACCTGGCCGTGGCCGACATGGTGCTGAATGAAGCGATTTTTAACGAACAGCCGAAGCTGCAGAAATTAACCTACGACGGCACGGCGGAAAGGTATGTCCACGGACTTACGACAGCCTACAAGGATGAGTCCGGTGCGTACATTGAAAGCAACGTGCCGGCAGTCGTCGCGAAGCTCAAGGAACCGCTGAGTTGGATTCCGCAGCCTAATTTCGATCAAATGGGATCAAAGGATAGACGCTACGTGCCACATGGGCCGTTCGACTGGACGATGAAAAACGGCGGCATCGAATATCTCGCCAGCAGCCGATTTTTTAACGGCGACTTTGGCAAAAAAGGCGTCACGCGGGATGGTTGGTATCGCTTCAGTGTGCGGGCCGGCGCGTTCAGGGGAGCGGACCAGGAAGCGCAAAAAGACGTGCGGTTGACCGTGAAATACGGCGAGGAGAGTCCCGTCGAAGTGGTGAAAACCCAGGTGATTGACGCACCGCTCGATGCCCCGAAGGAATATGAATTCCTGATGTATTTGCAAGTAGGACCACCGGGCATGAATCGGCAGTGGCGAGTCAGTTGGGACTTCGGTGATCGAAAGGAAGCGGTCATTGTCAACCCATCGTATTGGGACGTGCAGTGGAAGCAGGTAATCGTCGGCGGCGAAGTCGCGAAAGCCAAGAGCGAGAAGAAGCCGGAGGAAGAAATTGAGAAACGGAAAAAGAAGCTGGAGGAAACAATAGCGGCTGCGACGGAAAGCCGGAAAACATTTGAAGGGCCGTACTGGGTATTTAATCCGAAGCTCGACATCGCCAAACGTCCCCGGCTTTGGCTCGGCAAGATGGAAATGGAAGGGCCCATTGTCGAATGGCCGCCCAAAGGACGCAAGACACTCTTCTTTGCGGGCGAACAGCGCGAGGACGACGCCTATCTGCGGGAGATTTTCGCGAAGTTTCTGCCGCTCGCCTACCGCCGCCCGGCTACACCGGAGGAACTGGATCGCATCGTCACGTGGACGATCAAGGCCAGGTCCGAGCGGAGCTTGCCGTTCGCCAAGGCCGTGCGTGAGGGCGTGAAAAACGTTCTCTCCTCGCCCAAGTTTCTGTATCTCGGCAGCGAGGCCATTCCCGCTCCGGTTGCTGCACAGTCGTCGCCGGGGCCGAAGCCAGTGCTGGCACCTGTGCCGGTGGATGCCTGGCAATTCGCCAGCCGCCTGTCATATCTCGTGTGGAGCAGTGTGCCGGACGACGAGTTGTATCGTCTCGCCGGGCAAAACAAATTGCGCGATCCCGCCGTGCTGCGGGCGCAGGTAAAGCGGATGATCGCCGATCCGAAGGCCTGGGAGTTCGTCCGCAATTTCGCGGGGCAATGGCTCAGCGTGCGCAACTTCGACAACGGCAATCCGCCGAACCGCGATTTCTACAAGTTCTACGACGATGCACTGCGCGACAGTTCCAAACGCGAGCCGCTGGAGTTTTTCAACGAGGTGCTGAAGCAGGATCTTCCGGTCACCGATTTTCTGGACAGCAGCTATTTGCTCATCAACGAACGGCTGGCGAAACATTACGGCATTGACGGCGTGGACGGCGACTCATTCCGCCGCGTGCCCGTCCCGGCCGATAACCGGCGCGGCGGCGTGCTCGGCATGTCGGGCATTCTGACGTATCTTGCCGACGGCACGCGAACGCTTCCCGTGCGCCGGGCGACATGGGTGCTCGACACGCTGTGGAATCAGCCGGTGCCGCCTCCCCCGCCGAACGCCGGCGACTTGCCCCCCATCAAGGATAAGAAACCCCGCAGCGTCCGTGAACGCCTCAGCGAGCATCGCCTTTCGGAAAACTGCGCGAGCTGCCACGTCCGGGTCGATCCCTTTGGCATGGCGCTGGAAAACTACGACGCGACAGGCATGTGGCGCGACCGCCAGAACGGCGAAGGCATGCGCGGCGACAAGAATTCGCCCGCGCTGGACGTCAGCGGCAAGTTGCCCGATGGGACCGAATTCATAACGATACAGGAGTTCAAGAAGGCGCTTCTCGCGCAGAAGCAAGTCTTCATCAAGGGCTTTGCCGAGAAGCTGCTGTGCTACGCCCTGGGCCGCCCGATCGCCTATGGCGATCACCTGACCGTCGACCAGATCATGGCCGACGCCGCCAAAAGCGATTATCACTTGCAGGAAATCATTCAAGCCACCGTGTCGAGCGCATTTTTCCAAACCCGGTAAACGGAGACGATCCGCATGAACTTCAACTCTCACAACTGGCGCATGCCGCGACGCACGTTTCTCAGAAGCCTCGGCATATCGGTCGCCCTGCCATGGCTCGAAGCGATGAGTGCCGGATCGATGTCCGTCACGAATGCCGGGGAGATACCCGAAAAGGAAATCCCGCGCCGGGCAATGTTCACCTTTTGGGGTTTGGGCGCCGAGCCGTTCGGCTTCACGCCGCCGGACACCGGGAAGAACTACACACTGACCCCGTCGCTTGCGCCGCTCGCGCCATTCAAAGACGACTGCACGTTGATGACGGGACTCACGTCCTTCACCGGCGGCCACGGCGCGTGCTGTTGCCTGCTCACTGGCCTCAACACGGTTCGGAACGGCAAGACCTTGACGTCCGTCGATCAGCAGCTTGCCGCCTTTCATGGCAGCAAAACGCGCTTTCCCTCGCTCGTGCTCGGCACGGTGCGCGAGACGGGTTTCGGCGGCCCGTTCCCGATGACCTTGTCGTGGAGTAAAAACCACACGCCCATTACGCCCGAAAACCGCCCCGAAGTGCTCTTCGAAAAACTCTTCGGTAGCGAGGACAACAACACCGTGGCGGCGGCTAAGAAGGCCATGGCACAACGTGCCAGCCTGCTTGATTCCATCAAGGAACAGGCGGCTTCTCTTCAGCGCCAGGTGGGAACGGCTGACCGCGAGCGTCTGGAACAATACTTTACGTCCATCCGCGACCTCGAAGAACGCATCAAAGTCGAAGGCGAATGGATTGACCGCCCCAAGCCCAAGGTGGATCGCCCCGACTTCGGAAAAGGCTCGCCGCGCGACCGCATCGCAGGAGACGGACGCGGCTACTCGGAATACACCCGCATGATGTTCGACATGATCGCCCTGGCTTTCCAAACCGACAGCACACGCGCAGTCAGTCACATTCCCCGCACGGAAGGCGACGAAGCCAAGTGCTACGGCTACCTCACCAAGAGCAAGTGGGATCTGCACACGATCACTCATAATTCCCAGGAGGACGACAAGCTCGCCCAATGGCGGCAGCTCGACGCCCTTTATTTGGCAGAATGGGCCTATTTCCTCGGCAAGCTCAAGAGCGTGAATGAAGGCAGCGGCACGCTGCTCGACAACACCATGGCCGCGTGGGCCACGACCAACGGCGGTCCCAACGCGCACGATTCAAAAATGCTCCCCCTCATCCTCTGCGGCGGTTCGGCGCTGGGCCTCAAGCATCAGGGCCATCTCGTCAAGAAGGATATGCCCGTGGCGAATGTCTGGCAGACTATCGTCAACAAAGTGGGGATGCCGCTGCCTGAGAATTTCCAGGGCGGTTTGGCAACCGATGTCGTAAAGGAATTGGTATGAGACCTGCAAAATCCGTTCGCATGATGTCGATCGTTGCCGTGGGCGCGATCGTTGCGTTTTCGTTCGGCGCGTGTTCAGTCGCGGAAGAAGCGTCTGGCGCGGCGTCCCTTGCAGCGAAAGGTGCCAGGCTCAAAACCGACAAGGACGGTACGGTCACTGAGATTTCAATCGGTGGCGCCGTGGCCGCAACGATAGAGGACTATCGATTCATTGGCACGCTTCGCACATTGAAACGTGCCGACATCAGCCCCAAGGAAATTGCGTTGACTGACGAAACCGCCCCGGCCTTGTCGCAGCTCGATCAACTCGAAAAGTTCTTCGCCAATGGGGCCGAGATGACCGACGACGGGTTCAAAGCTTTCGCGGGATGGAAGAGTCTCAAAACATTCGGCCTGGATCATTGGGGCTGGAAAGTCGCGGGCAAGGGCACGCTGGGTCCGGGAATGGCACATCTGGCGTCCTGTTCCAATCTCGAATCGCTGCGCCTTGGCGGTTGCAAAGTCGATAATCGCGTGACTGAGGCACTCGCTCAGATCAAGTCGCTGCAAAGTGTCGATCTTCAGCACACGTATGCCGTAACCGACGAGGGAATCGCGGCCCTCAAAGCATTGCCGAAACTTCGCATCGTCAAGCTCAGTCCCCAATTCAGTCCCCGCATCACCGACGCCACGCTCGCCGCTCTCGGCGGCATCAAGACGCTTGAGGAAATCGAACTCAACGAAACCTGGCTGACCTACGACAAGGGTTTTTCGCATTTGAAAGAACTGGCGTCGCTAAAAAAGATGGTCCTGACCAAGGTCGTGGCCAGTGAAGACGACATCGCGAAACTGAAGGCCGATCACCCCGGCGCAGTGGTGCAATGGACACAGCCGGATGAGGCGACGATCGCGAAGACGAAGGAGCAATTTCAAAAGTTCTGGGACAAACAAGCGAAGGCTGCCCGCTGACGGAAACTGAACGCTGCAAATGCGCTAATGTGATGCTTCCGCCATGCCTGATTATTTGCCGTCCGAAAGTGTCGCTATCCGCGTGGCGGCCGTGAGTGGCCGCGGGTTATTGAGGCCGCCACCGGTGACCACGAGGCGTCCGGAAATGATCGCCGCGGCCGGAGCGAGCAATTTCTCGGGCATTGTGCCGACGACGACCCACGTATTCTCTTTGGGATCGTACTCCAGTAAATCGCCCACGACGTTTCGCGGCGGATGAGAGCTATTGCATCGCCCGCCAACGATTAAAATCCGGCCCTTATGTATGATTGTGCTGGCTTCAAAATGGCTGCGTCCCTGCGGCAGGCTGGCGATCTCGCTCCATTTTTTCGTGGCGGGATCGAACCGGTGGCAGGATGGCACGTCAATCTGCGTGATGTCGTGGCCATGATCGCCGCCCAGGGCATAAATCTTGCCCTCCAGCACCGCCGCGCTCACGTGGCCGCGCGGGTCGGGAAAATCAGCTACGCGCTCCCAGTCTTTCCCGCCATCGAGCGACAAACTCCAATGATCCGCACCGCCTGTGTCGCGATTGGCTTTGTAGCCGCCGAAGTAATGCAACGTGCGTTCAACAACCGCTAAGCCGCCACCCGCGCGCGGTTCCGGCAGCGGCGGCCCAGCAGCCCACGTATCCGCGGTAATGTCGTACTTCCACACTTCAGCGGTGACCGGTCCGGGGTGTTTCCCCTTAAAGCCGCCTGCGAACCAAATGGTATTGCCGTCAACGGCCGGATTGAGATGCGTGAGCCGCGTCGGCATGTCGTTCTTTCGCGTCCAGGAGTCGCTTGCGGGATCATAAACATCGACCCGATTGGATGCATCCAGAGTCTCGGTGAATCCGCCAAATAAGTAGAGCTTGCCATTCACGACTGCGGCCGGCGACTCGACTCGCGCAATGGGAGACGGCGCAGCTTCCTTCCACTCAAGAGTTGGCCAGACAGAAGCTTTGTTGCCCGTTTTTTCGGCAGCCGGCTCCTCGGTTCGGCCGATCAAGGGAACTGTCAATGCGACGATGGCGAGTAACACTGAGCGAGACGTATAGAACATAATTGCGAACTCCCTCGGGCGGGGCTGGCTACGGATATTTTCATTGAAAGGGTTGTACGTACCGGTAGACGGCCGGGCAATCGTTTTTTGTAAACGGCGGTTGAAAACTGGAGCGGGGGCGGGCAGGGAAAGGCAGCGGCGGTGATGGATAATCACACCCACAAGGTCCGACAAGATCGGTAAGGAGCATGATGCCCGAGCAAATATTAACCCTTCCGATCCAAACCCGTCAGCGTGCCGCTGCTGCTGCCGAACTTGTCGGCCTCAATGCCAAGGCTCTGCAACATATTGACGAAAAGGTTGCAGAGCGGCGGATGCTTCTGGAGGTCGAACGCGAGATGTTGGCCATGTTTGAAACCGCCGCCGGCCAGAATGATCGGCATGTTCTTGTTATCGTGGCTGCTGGCATTGCCGAGGTTGCTGCCGAAGAGAACGGTGGTTCTGTCGAGCAACGTCGCGCCTTGCTCCTGTGTTCCCTTGAGTTTCCCGAGCAGTTCGCCAAAGAGCTTCATCTGCTGGATTTCAACGATGCGCAATTCCGCCAGTTTGGCGGGATCCTGGCCGTGGTGCGAAAGGTTGTGCCAGTCCTGCGTCACTCCTTCGATAATAGGCACGGCGTTGAGGCCATTCAACGCGAAGGTGATAATTCGCGTGGAGTCGGTTTGCAGAGCGAGATGCATCAGATCGATCATCAGCCGAACGCGTTTCGGCACTTCCGTGGCGGCAGGCACATCCACGGGCACTGCCGCGTCCACTTTCGGTTTCGGACGCCGCGCCCAGTCTTGCCCCTTCACCATGCGGGTTTCAACCTCGCGCACGGATGTAAAATATTCATCAAGTTTATCGCGATCCGACTTGCCGAGGTTGCGCTGAAAATCCTTCGCTTCTTCCAGCACCGTGTCCATGATGCTCTGCCCCTGCTGAAGCCGCTGCACCTGCGTTTTGACTTCAGCCGGCGTGCCATCCACGAACATATTGCGGAACACGCGGGACGGGCGCTCTTCGGCGGGAATCAAAACGCCGCTGCGCGTAAAGGAGATGCTGCGGCTCGATGACGAAGCCAGCGCCAGCGACGCAATCCGCGTGTCGGGCACGAGCCGTTCGACCGCATATTGATCCAGCGAGATGGTGTTCTTGAAGCCGTCCGTTTGCGGATGTGGCGCGGCGGTCAGGTAAGATGCCTCGGCAACATGCCCCCCGTCCACCTGTGGATGAGACAAACCGGAGAATACCGTAAAGTCGTCGCGGTAATCCTTAATTGCTTCAAGATAGGGCGTGAGTTCGTAGTCCTTCCCGGCCTTGCTTGGGAAGAGGTTCTCCGTATGCAATCCAAGGGTGGTGTTGATGCAAATCAGACGGCGCGGAGCCTGATTGGCGGCATGAGCGATCAGAGGGCGCATGGCCTCCAGCATCGGAAGCGCGAGTGTAACGCCGGCACCGCGCAGGAAGGTCCGGCGGGAAAAGTGTGTAGGTGTTTTCATTGTGCCATACCCCTATTTGCTTAGAAAGAGTTCACTCGCGACAACCGCGTGCACCAGGCTGCGAAGTCCATAATCGGACTTCTTCGCGTCGACCAGAATCGTATTGACTGCCTTGTGATCGCCATAGCCGACCGGCTGACCAGTGGCGTAGATTAATAGCTTTTCAGTAAAGGACCGGGCGATTTGCTCAGGCTCGGCGAGGAGCACCTTTTTAAACTCCTCCACGGTCGCGAATTTTCGCCCATCCGGAAGCGTGTCGCCGGCGTCGACCGGCTGGCCGACGCCATATTGGTACGCGGCGAGATATTTCGCCAGCGGCCCGACGCGGTTGTTCACTTTATTTTTCGTTCCAACGGCACGATAGTTCTCGCGCCAGCCGCCGATGACGTCGTAGTTCTCCAACGCGAAGCCGGGTGGATCTATCCGCGTGTGGCATACGGCGCAGTTCTCCGTTTGCCGATGTTTCGCGAGTTGTTCGCGGATGGTCACGGCGCCGCGAATGTCCGGTTCAATGGCCGGTACATTGGCCGGCGGAGGTGGCATCGGTTTGCCGATGATGCGGTCGAGAACCCACACGCCGCGCAGCACCGGCGAGGTTGTCGTGCCATTGGCCGTCACTTTCAAAACGCTGGCCTGCGTCATGACGCCGCCGCGATGAAATTCGGGCTTCAACGCGACTTTGTGGAACGCGACTCCATCCACCCCTTCGATGCCATAGTGCCGCGCCAGCCGCCCGTTGAGCATCGCGAAATCGGAGTCCACAAAATTCTTCACGCTGAGGTTTTCCTTCAGCAGTTCGTCAAAGAACAAGTGCGTCTCGCGTACCGACGACCATTGCAACAACTCGTCGAACTCCGGGTACAAGGCTTTGTCTGGCGCATTCGCGGCGATCTTGCGCAGACCCAGCCACTGGCCGGTGAAATTTTCAGTGAACGCCTTCGCCTTGGGATGCTGCAACATGCGTTCGACTTGCGCATGAAGCACAGCCGGCTTGTGAAGCTCGCCGCTTTTAGCGAGCTCCAGCAGGGGTTCATCCGGCATTGTGCTCCAGAGAAAATACGACAGCCGCGATGCCAGCGCATAGTCATCGAGCGCGCCCGTGGTCTCCCGGAAATAGAGGAACTTCGGCGACGCCAGCACGCCTTTGATGCCACATCGCAGAGCCACTTCGAACGACTGGCCCCCTGAGAGCGATTTTGCAACCAGCGCCACGAACGGCTTCACTTCGTTTTCAGCCGTCGGACGGCGGAACGCTTTTGGCAAAAGCGTTTTCAGGATCTTCTCAGCATCGGCCAGCGTGCCGCTCTTCGGATCGACATCCCCAAACACACGGCGATAACTTTCGCTAGGCCACGCTTCAGGCAACGGCCCTTCGACTTCGATCCAATGGATTTGCAATCCGGGGCCGGGGTACTCCGCCATATTCTTTTCGTTCAAATAGACAAACGGCAGCGAAACGGGCGTCACTTTCACCGTATCGTTTTTCGCCCCAAGCCGCTCCTCGAACTCGATGACCGCGGGCTTGCCGGGCGGCGCATCGAAATAGCCCAGGTGCCGCACGTCTCCAAAACCGCTGACGACGAAGTTGCCGAGCAGCACCGCCATCGGCAGAGGCGTCGGGGAATTGTGCGCTGACGCCGCGATGCGGAAGCGGTAGCGTCCCGCCGCCGGCGACTTGTACTTTCGAAGATCGGTCGCGGAATCGCCGCTGCATCGAAACAGGATCACGCCTTCGTCGCGCTTATACGCTCCCGGCAGGAACCACTTTGGCAGCGAATCGTAGAGGTCGAGGCGCTCGGTTTTGCTTTCCAGCTTATGCACGGGCGCGATGGCGGCATTGAGCACCACATCGGCAGCTTCAAGATAACGTTCCATCAGCACGGGCGACAAATTCAACGCCGCGCCCACATTGTCAAAACCATTTTTAATGGCGTCCTCGGGCAGAATCTCTTTTACCGGCACGTTCACGGCAAACAGGTCGTGCACGGTATTCTCAAATTCCACCCGGTTTAGCCGCCGGAGGACCACGCGCCCTTCTTTTGCGCCCACGGCCGACGTCTGCGCGCCGATCCAGTCGGTCAACGCGCGCGCATCTTTTTCGGGCGGACGCGGTTTGCCCTTCGGCGGCATGGCTCCCGACGTGAGTTGCTCCAGCACGTCCTCCCACAGCCCGCGGTTTTTCTTGTCCGCAAAGTCAGAGGTAAGTTCGTCAATGCGCCAATCGCCCTTGGGCTTGTCGCCGCTGTGACATGTTATGCAATGCTGGTCGAAGAACGGGCGGAACGAATCGCCTTGAGCCGCGCACAAGTTCCCTGTCGCACCGATGAGCGCGAGAATCGAAACGACGTGCCAGCGAAGACCCGAGATCATGGTTTCCAATTTCTATCGTGTGGCGTTCATGCGGTTAGATGCCTCTGCGTTTCAAACGCCGATCATCCTCTAAATAGTGAATGAATGACGCGCATCAGTAACAGTTCGCGAGCTTCAGTTTAGCTGGCATCTCCCGTCGCAAACGAAGCACTTCGGTCTTATCGTCAACACCGCTCTCGACTCAAAAACGGGTACTTTTTTTGAAATTGCCGGTTGTTCAATGGCTCCACGCGCGCAAGCGTCAGTGGCCTTGAGAATTGGCAAGAGATTCGTTACGTCATTCAATGCCAACCATCCGGAAATCGCGTGCGTGGACCGGCACAATCAATACGTCTCCATCCCAGCGCGGCAAAAACGCCTTCAATTTTTCCTTGGCCTTCATGCCGGCGTCTTCCAGCAGATCGTCGTCTCCCGCCAATGAATTGCCTTTTAGCAGCGCAGCGGGATCCGTCGCCTTCGCCTCGCCCAACAATTTATCTTTCACAAAATCGTCGCCGGCCGGCGCAACCGCGCCGGAATCCAAGACCTTCACCGCGGCCGCCGGCTTCAGCCCCAGCGCAGTGCGATCCAGTTTGATGCGCAGTTCGCATTCCTTCGCCAGCCGGTTGCTCGCGATCAAAAGCAGCCGGCCGTTTTCGCGATAGTAGGAGACGAGCGCGTCCTTGCCCTGGCCTTCCACGGTCAGCGCCGGCGCCGCCTGCCAATAGGGAACGAACTGAATTTTTAAATCGCCGGCGCCCCAGCCCAGCACGTCCTTCCAATACGCCTTGTACACTTGCGCGCCCTGTCCTTCATAGGCCGTCGCAATTTCGAAATGCGCGAACACCGATTGCGCCTGCCGCGCCATGCGCCACTGCCATTTCTTGAATTGACTCTTCGCCTTGTTCTCGAAACCGCCTTCGGAAACAAACGGCATCCAGAACGGCGTCACCCCCCACATCCGGCCGCTTTGCGTGGCTTCGTAATGGGTCAGCGATACGCTGTCGATCCAGTCGCGGCTGTTGAGGCTGACGATCGGAAAATTCTCGCCGTCCAGCAGCGCGTCGCAATACATCAGTCCGGGATATTGAAACGAGTACGTGTGGTGCGCCATCATCATGGGTTCCAATCCGTGCTGATGAAAAATGCCTCGCCAGCGCTGCATCAATTCGCGAAACGCAAAATTGGTCACGCCGGGCTGCTCGCTGCCATCGGGCAATTTAACCGAAAATCCAGCCTCAAGATTCCGCGCAGCGGTCTCGTAACATTCATCCAGATAAATCGCGTCGAAAATGCCGCGTCCGATCCACTCGTTCATCTCCCAGCACAAATAATTATTGAAATACGGCGTCAACGACACGGCGCCCGATTCGCCGCTGCGCCACTCCCAATTGTCGTACGCGCCGGCCCGGCATGAAAACCACGCGCGCGATAAATACAGCGTTCGATAGCCGGCAGGCTTCGTCGCTTTCATGATCGGAATGCAGCTCGCAGCATAATCCCAGCTCGGTCCCGCCTCCGGTTTAGCGGGATCGGCCGCGGGGAAGAGCGTCATATTCAAGCTCTCCCCGCCCGAACGCGGACTCGTCGGCCACGGCATGAACGCATCGAACGCGGAACTCGCCAGCGGATTCACTTTGGGATCGACACGCTCCAGCAGCCGGTGCGTCTCCGGCAAAGGCCGCGCCGGGTGCGGCAGAATGGCGAAAACAATTGGCTTTCCCGGCGTGTACTCAACGGGCTCCGCAACCAAATTCAGCACGAGTGATACCGTGCCGCCCTTTCGGACAATTTCAACCGCGCCCTGGGATTTCGACTGCGCCCAGCCCGCGGCATTGTCGCAGAACCACCACAATCCGCGATTCATATCATTGAGATCCGCGTGCGTATAGAAGCCATACGCCTGCCGCTTCTCGCGAGCCTCCTTGAAATAATCCTCCCACGCCAGTTTCGAATTCTTCTTCTTCGCGTCTTCAAAACGATGCCACACTTCCCAGATCGCAGGATCGTCGCGCGAAGAGAGCAGCACGCCATCGCTATTTTCGACGACGCCTGTGTTCGGTCCACGCATCCCCGCCGGATACGCCAGCCAGCGCGTCGCATTCTCCGCTTTGATTGGCATGACGAACGCAATCCGCCCGACTTTGCCCTTGGGCTTTAGCGCCAGTTCGTAGCGAATCATGCCGTCATATTCAGCCCGGCATTGCATCGCGATGTCACAGGTGCTCCCGGCAAACGCCGCACTCCAACTTGCGTCCATTTCTTTCGCAATTAAAGGAGAGACGATCTTCCCGGCCAGCGGCTTGCCGTCCTCCAAAATTTGCAGCGGTTCCTTAAGGATGTTCACGCCATCGGCAAAAATCTCCGCGGGCAATCCGTCGGCGCCGAACGAGTAGCGAGTCATGCGCGTTGACAACGTCTTGCCGTCCGCGGTGATCGGCGTCCACGGGGGCGGCACTTTGTCGAGAATTCCCGCACGGCTGTTGCGCCACGGCTCGTCTTCAAATTTCCAATCGCGAGAATTCTTGACGACTTCCTTGCCCGCATCGTCCGTGATCGAAAACTCGAACCGATACGCCCCTGGAACGACAGCCTTTCCCTCGGAGATTACCGCGCGAAACCGCCCATCCGGCGATGGCGCCGCGATGGCCAGCGGCCCAAACACCGCCTTGCCCGAAACCGAATCGACAAGCGAGACGCTGGCCGCCGCCGGCTTCACGCTCTCCGGCAGCAGGGGTTGCAACGCGAATTCCAGTTTTTGCAACGAATATTTGTACGCGAAATCGGCTTGAAAAAGCGGAATCGGCTGAAGCGTTTCCATCCAGCGTTTGCGCGCCTGCTCGACTTCGTCCTGGCGCAGATGGCCGGTGTAACCGACGACCTCATCGATCTCAATGCGCGGCGGCTCGCCGTTCTTCGCCGTCACGCGATTGTTCACGCCGAACTCGAAATACAAAATGTCCGCTTTTAAATTCGCCGCGGGGTCGCGCCGGCCGCCGCCGATCCCTTTGCCGTTGCAATACAGACCCCAGCCGCCCGCATCCCAGACCAGCGCGAGATGCATCCAATGACCCGGGTCGACGGGAATCCGATGCTGCTCGAGATTGAACGCTCGCGGAAGCGTGACGTTGAAGGCCAGCACATCCTCGTTTCCATTCTCCGCCCTCTCTCCTTTATTTTTGCCTCTCGTATAAACACGTGCGATGCTCAGATCCTTGTTTAAAGGTGGCGAATGCGACCAATAGCCGGTCGTGTCGTCCCAATTTACCGGCCGCGCCCAAAATTCGAGCGCTCCGGTTTCCGTGTTCATCCCAGGCAATCGCACGCGTGGAAAGCCCAGTTCGGGGTCAATCTGAATTCCTTTGCCGCGAATTCCGTCCACCAGCAGATCGTCCGGTTTCTGACCCTGTAAATTCAACTCGATCTTGGTTTCCGCCGGTCCCCGGTCGAGCGTCATTCCTTTATCGAACGAGATATGAAACGCAGTGCTGTCGTTTCGAAACCAAGGACGATCGAACTGCGGCACGCGAACGGCTGCGGCATCGCGCCACGGCATCGCCGGCCGCTCGTAAAAAACGCGCTCGCGATTCGACACGCGCACTTCATCCAGCATGCCTTTGAAGCCATCCGCGCCCGCCGCGCTGTTGCCGATCACGAGCAGCGCGGCGTTCTCTCCCATGTAACCGCCGCCTTTGTTGTAGCGCTCGCTCTGATAACCCGCGACGACATCGCCGTTGACGACCAGCTTCGCGTCCCAAGGCTCCCCGCCTCCCGGCATCGCATGGTGTTGCTTTCGAACGATGACATGCGTCCATTCGCCCACCGAAATTGGCTTGGGCGAAACAATCTCCGCGCTCTTTTTTTGCATGGCTTGAATGGCGACGTCGCTCATCTTCGTGCGATCGAATTCGCCGTGCGGATTTTTCAACCGAAATTCGAGCTTTCCATCGGGACGCAGCAACAGCCGCGATTCGTCCTTGGCCAGCGAAAAGATGCACGCTTCATTCTTCGGAATCTCGGCAACCTTGATCCATGCCTCGACGGACTCCACACCATTCACCGTCGCGCGCAGCGCACCCGTGCCATCGCACGCCAAACCCGCGCCAAACCTTCCGGCATCGCCCTGGATCGCGCACCCTTTTCCGAGTTCAATCTTGAGCCGCTTGTCGCTGTAATCGAGCACGAATCCCGGCTTGGCCGTCGATTCGTCCACGGGCGGCAACTCCGCAACCTTCATCGTCTGCACACGCCGGTCGTCTTTATTTTGATTGTCCAAACCCTTGAGTTCCGCATTAGAAATCAAGTTCTCATCCTCAAGCTTGCGCGCGACGGCCGTTTTGACGCGCTGGGCGCCCGTTACCTGCGGTGCGCCGAAATGCAGAAGCAAATTCGTGCCCTTATCGCAGCGGTATTCGCTCCACCATTGCTCGCCATAACTGTACGCCGGTCCCTGTCCCGCCAACGCCGGAAGGCACAAAAACAATCCACCCAGGACAAAGCCCCAAAAAGTGCGGGCAGATGCGGCACCAATCGTCACAAACGCCTCCGAAAATCCGAGTTCTTCAAACCACGTACACCCCGTTGAACCCAAACACCCGGAATTCAAACCGCTGCAAAATTCGAACTATGAAACAACCGCGTCGCCAATGCTGGAAAGCGTCACGTCGGACAACCGCCGCGGAAAGGAAACCAGGCGGAACTGTTTCTGCTATTATCTATTGGTTGACATAAAATCGCGCCTCCGGTTTATTCTGTAGCGAATCAATTATTCTCACGTGAATTAAACGCCTGTTTCGTTTCTTCGGGAACCCCATGAAAATCAACTTTCGAATTCTGGCGCTGCTTCTTTCCGCGACGGTCGCACACGCAGTCGCGGAAGATGCCGCTCCTTTCGTCATCGCGCAGTTTCATACCGCCGATGATTTGAAAAAGGTGGAACGCGATCCGAACCTCGCGGAACTCAGCGTGGGGCCGCGCACGGTGACCGATTTCAACACGGTGTTGAAATATGTGGCGCTGAAGGGCGACTATCCGTCCTTCGCGTTCTCGGTCCCAAAAATCCCAAAGGACTGGTCCAAGTACGAAGTCCTGTCCTTTGCCGTCTGGAGCAACAACGACAGCCAGATTGGTATTCGCATCGACGATGCCAAAAGCTTCAACTACAACTCGCGCTTCAACTTCACCGCTCGTGTGCAGCGTGGAAAAACTGTCGTTCAGATCGAGACCAAGGCCATCGCGCACACCCTGGACTTGAGTAAAATGAAGATGCTCACGGTCTTCACCGATCATCCGCCGTCGAACCTCACGCTCTGGTTCGACGATTTTAAACTCGGAAAAATGGAGGCGCAGAAGGTCGATTTCATTCCCTATGCCGAGCGCTTCGATCTCATTCCGTCGCTTGACGTCGTTTCGCCTCATTTTCCGTTAGGCAAGAACCTCGCCGGCGGGCCGTTGAATGTATTCATGCTCTCAAGTGTGAAGTACGGCCGCGAAGTAACCGAGATGATGCAACGCGCCGATTTCAACGTCAGCCTCCTGTCCTGGGATCGCGAATGGGGCGTGAACACGTGGGGTTTCGGCGATTTCTACGGCAATCGCGGTGACAGCATCGATCAACTACTCATGCAGAAATACCTCGACAGTTCCATGCAGGGGCCCGAGAAATTTCACGCCATGGCCATGCATACGCCGCTGGGCTGGAACCGCTTCACGGCCAGCGCGCGGCAGGCCATTCTCAAGCGCGTCAAGGAGAATGGCGAAGGCCTAGTGCTCGTCATGCCCTTTACCGGCGACAAAGGCCAGCCGTGGCCCGAGGACCTCAAAGAAGTCTGCGCGCTGATCAACAGCGATACCGATTTCATGCGCGACGGCTATGTTCGGTACCCGGCCAACGGCCGGATTCCGGGCAAGAAGTGGATCAAGACCAAGGATCATCCGATCACTCAAGGCGTGCCCATCGAAGCGCTGCCCTTTAAGCACATGGAGACGCAGAAATACGAACTCGCGCCCGGCGCGGAAGTCCTGCTTGCGTTGGAAAGCGGCGAACCCGTTCTGGCTGTGCGGCAAGTCGGCAAGGGGAGGGTTGTCACGTTCGCGGCCCGCGCGCTTTCGCTGACCCCAACCATGAACGCGCCCACCGATTTCGTCAACGCACCGCCCTACCGTTACTGGGAAGCCTGGTATAGCCTCCTTGATCGCGCCGTGATCTGGGCGGGCGGACGCGAATTCAAGCGCGACGGAGCGCCCGTCGATCTGGCTCCGAACACGTATGCCGATCCGTTCTTCACTCCGAGGCAATGGAAAGACGCCGCCGGCAAAGTCACCGATTGGGAATTGGTCTTCAAAGATCCCCATCCGGCTTTGAAGCAAATTGCCATTAAGGCCGATGATGTCCTGAAGCATGGGGACACCATCACCGCCACGTTCAGCGCGCCGGATGGCACGGCCGACGCAACCTGGAGCGCCATGCTCGGCGAGTTCGGCGGCGATACCTGGCGCACGCTCGAAGAAGCCGCTGTCAACGCGGCTTCAGGAAAAATTGAGCTGCCAACGGCCCGAGTCCGTCAGAACATCTGCTATGTGAAACTAGCCGGCATGCGCAACGGCGAACTGATCGCCGAAGGTCGCGCCGAGGTCGCGCTGACGCCCGATCCGGTCTGGGACGATTACCAGACATTCACCTGGCTCGAAGGCGGCTTGCCGTTCCTGTTCAATCTCGAAATGAAGCGCATGCGCGATCTGGGCGTCACCGGAAATACAGTCGGGCCGCGCGATTTTCAGATGATTAAGACATTGTTCCGGGGCGGCATGCTTGCGCATCCCGTCGGCTTGACCAATGGATTGCATGTTCACGACCTGAACGCCAAGATGAAAGCGTTCCGCGAAACCGGCAACAAATCCAATCTTATCCGCGAGCCCTCTTATGCCGACGAAGCCTTCGTCGCCAAAGAGCGCGAACAGTCGCGGAAGTACGGTGCCGATCTCGCCAAGTTTTCGCCGCTGTCGATGATCCTGAGCGACGAGACGGCGCTCACCAGCTACACGGCCGAGTTCGATTTCGATTTTCACCCTCAGAACATCAAGAACTTTCTGCAGAAACTGAAGACACGATTCGGAACGATCGACGCGCTCAATACCGCGCTGCATCTTTCGGCGAAGTCCTTCGAGGACGTCGTTCCGCCGACGAGCGACGAAGCAAAGGCCTCTGGCAACTTCGGGCTCTGGAACGAATGGCGCGCGCACAACGACGACATGTGGACCGGTGCGTTTAAAATGTATGGCGCCGCGCTTAAAGAAACCTATTCGCACTCGCGCCTCAGCGTTTCGGGGACGCAGGAACAGGCTGTCTTCAACGGCATCGATTGGGCCAAACTGACGCCTGTCTTTGGCGCCGTCTGCGGATACAGCGGACGCTTTCAGGAACTCCAACGCCTCAGTTACCAGAATGCGCCCGGCGATCTGAAGGTCACGCCGTGGGGCGGATATGGCCGGAGCGGCCGGGCCGTTGACTATCAAATCTGGAGCAGTCTTGTCACGGGTGGCGATGGCCACGCACTTTTCTGGTGGTACAGCCTGCGCAATTCCGATTTCACGTTTAGCAAATCGGCGCAGGATTATCAGCGCGCCATCGCCGAGATGCGCGGCGGAATCGGCAAACAGTACATGCAGGCGCAACGTCATTTTTCGCCCGTCGCGATCCTGTGGAGCGCCAACAGCCAGCGCGCCAGTTGGACGCTCGGAAAATTCGATGCGTTTAAAAAGGCTGAAGCCGCCGTCATGGAGGCGCTGACCGACGCCGAGTTCGATCCCTGCTTTATCTCCGAACAGCAGATTGCCGACGGCGCACTGTCCGCGCGCGGCATTCGAGCCGTCGTGCTGCCGATGAGTTTATCGTTAAGCAAAAGCGTCGTCGCGGCACTCGATAAATTAATGGCGGACGGCGGCGCTGTCGTCGTCACGGACGATCCTCTGTTCGATGAATTCTTGCAGCCGGCGAAACTCCCCGAAACGTTTGCGGCGCGACTGGCCAAATTCTCCGACGTAAAAGCCGATCTGGGTGCTGCCATGGCCAAAGCCGGAGCCAAACCGTGGGTAACGATCCGCAGCGGCGGTCAGAAACTCAAGAAAATCAACGCCACGCTGCACACAATTCCAGGCCCTGAGACCGGCCGGCTATTGACGATCCTGCGCGCGCCCATCGGACAGAAGGATGTGATCGGTGCCGACGGCGTGATTCATGTCGAACCCGACGCGACAGGCGGCAAGGCCGTCGAACAAATTGAAATCGATGTCTCGAACCTGGGCGCGGGCCACTTTTACGATATGCGTGAAAAGAAGGAACTCCACCCCGTCGGCGGCAAGATCGGCATCGCCATGCCACACGGTTCCGGTTATCCCATTTCGATTTTGCCATACGCAGTCACCGGTATCAGTTCGGAAATCAGCTCAACCAAAAATACATTGACCGTCGCCTGGCGCTTGACCCACGACGCAAAAACATTCACGAAGCATGTGTTCCACCTTGAAGTTCTCGATCCGGATACGAAGGCAGAGATTCCGCATTTCACTCGGAACATGATCTGCGGCGACGGCTGCGCGGGATCGATCAGTTGGCCGTTGGCAAAGGAGGACGAAGGCCGTAAATACACGGTGAGCGTTCACGATATTTTAAGCGGGTTTCAAATCACCAAGATCAAGGATTAAGCGGCGGAATTTCGCGGACGTAAGAGAAAAGAGGATGAGGAAAAAGCCAGAAAACTCGGGCGGGGCTAAAAGCAGTTCCGGGAGAGTCGTCGATGCGCATTTATTTTTTGGTCACGGTGCTGTGGGCCTTGTCATCCTTCGCGGCTGAAGAAAGCGGCAGTGCGGCGTTACGCGCACTCGAAATCACATTGACGAAGGGCGAACTCTGGGGTGTAGCGCTCGCCAAGCAAGATTTCGCTCAGGTGGCGTTGACGAAGGATCAAGCCGCAGCGGCACGCGAGCTTTTGTGGCGGCATCATGTCGCGCGTTTGACGAAAGAACGCGAGGAGGAGGTCAAGAATGGCATCTTGAAATTTGGGAATCACGAAATGCCGTTCTTTCTCACCACATTCGGAAAGCAGCCGAAGGATGGCTGGAGTTTGTGGATCTCGCTGCACGGTGGCGGCGGCGGTCCGAAGGAGATGAATGATCAACAATGGGAGAATCAAAAACGGTTGTACAAATTGGAGGAAGGTATCTACGTCGCACCCCGCGCTCCGACGAACAATTGGAATCTGTGGCATGAGTCGCACATTGATCCCATGTTTGAGCACTTGATCGAAGATTTGATAGCGCTCAAACAAGTCGATCCGAACCGCGTCTACATCATGGGTTATTCAGCCGGTGGGGACGGCGTGTATCAACTGGGGCCGAGGATGGCAGATCATTGGGCTGCCGCTGCAATGATGGCCGGACATCCCAATGATGCCTCGTTGCTGGGGCTTCGGAATGTGGGTTTCGCCGTCCAGGTCGGTGGACTCGACGCGGCCTACGACCGCAATAAAATCGCACAACAATGGATCACTAAACTGGATGAATTGCATCGTGACGATCCTCAGGGTTACGTCCACTTTGGAAAAGTTCACGAGAATAAAGGGCATTGGATGGATCGAGAGGATGCCAAAGTTCTACCGTGGATGGCGGCACTGCGGCGCAATCCTGTGCCGGAACGGTTGGTCTGGAAGCAAAGCACCGTGACGCACGACCGGTTTTATTGGCTGGCGAATGCATCGGCCGTCGCCGGAGCAGAGGTGATCGCCGAGCATACCGGCCAAACGATAGAAATAAAATCGTTTGATAAGGTTAGCGAATTGTCAATCCGCTTGGATGACCGCATGTGCGATTTAAATCAGCCCGTGCATGTCGTGTCTCAAGGCCGGACTTTATTTGATGGGTTTGTGCGTCGCACGATCGCCACGCTGAGCCGCACGCTTGAAACACGCGGCGATCCAAAACTGATGTTCGACTCGAACGTTGTGATTAAACTGCCCACTGAAAAATAAACACGTGCTGATTCGTTTTCGAGTTCAGGCTTTATCCTGTACACGAAGACAGGCTATAGGCTGAACCCCGAACTTTTGAATTTGCCCTGCTAAAATATGTTCATTGAAACTTTTTTATTAAAATTTACGAAATTCATGGCACCATCAGGGCATCTGTTTCGAATTACTCGCAGAAGCCAATGACTGGAAGCGGTGCCTGATGGGAGTATCGATCGAGGACTGTAATAGAGGAGGTGCTGTGTTCCAGACCGGTCTTGACGACGACGCGTTGATGGAAAAAGCCTCACGGGGTGACCGTGCCGCTTTGGAAGTGCTGCTTGAACGCCATGCGGTAACGGCGGCGGCGCATGCGTGCGCGATTTTGAAAAACAAAGAGGACGCCCTCGACGCCACGCAGGTGGCAATGCTGCAACTCGCACAAAACATTACGGCCGCGCGAGTGAATCAGCCGTTCAAGGCGTGCCTCTACGTAGCCGTTCACAATGCCGCTGTCGATCAGTTGCGGCAGGAGATTAGCCGCGGTCGCCGTGAAAGAACGGTATTGCAGCAGCGCTCGAGGGAGGTGGAAATGCCTGGCGATCACGCGGAAAAGGTGGAGAGCCTGGCAGCGTTGCGCGAAGAAATGAGAGCGTTGCCGCCAGAGACAGCGGCAGTATTGGCTCTGCATCATCTTGAGAATTTGCCCGTGGCGGAGGTGGCCACACAAACTGGACTTTCAGTGGATGCGTGCAAGCACCGCCTAAACCGCGGGCGGGAACAACTGCGTGAACGGCTGGAGCGGCGCGGTGTCGCTCTGGCGAGTTTGGTCCTGGTTATGGAGCTTCTGAACGAAATGTTTAGACCTGCGAGAGCTTGGGCGGCGGAAATCGAACCTGAAGAACTTTTACGGATAACTCGGAACGCGCTGGCCATGGCATCGGCGGCTACGGAGGCAGCATCCAGTCCACGCGGGTCAGAATCGCGCGCGCCGGAATCTACAAATTCGGGCACGATCCGCCCATCTGTTCAGTCCTCACGCACTTCAATACTGGCAGAACTCCGGCCTGCTCGAACTATGGAAGGCCGATCAAAGGGTGGAAAATATTTGCTTTTGGCTGGTGCAGGAATCGCGGCCCTCCTTTTTTTAGGTCTGGCAATAAACACGCGAAAAGCGGCAAACGGTCCTGGACCAACCATGGGCAGTAACGGCACGGCAAAGGGAGCGGAAACTAAAGGAGCAGCCGCCGAAAAGCCCGCTCAAGTAAATGCCGGTTCGCGTGGCCTGCAGAAGTGGCAGACTCCGAGATATCTGATGCAAGGCTCCTGCTCGCCGCGTGCGATCGCGGTGGTTGGTGAGCATGTGGCGCTGATTGGCCGCGAGTTTGGCGATCCGCGCAATGGATTGAAATCTGTTCTGTTTACATCGAGTGACAGCGGCCAAACGTGGACAGACGCCACAAAAATATCTGAGGCTCTGGCGGATGTGGTTGTCGACGAGAGCGGAAATTGTGCGTTCGTCGTGGAAAATTCTGAGCCGGGTGCCCGGTACATGCGCTCATATCAATGGCTGTCGCGTTCACAAGCGGGGCAGTTGGGTAAACCGGAGATCATTTGGGACTTTTCCACTGATGAGTTTGGAGCGCAGGCGCAGGCGGTCCATACAAACACAGGGAATTGGGTGTTCGCAGATCAGGGTCGCTCAAAAATATTTAAGGGGAATAATGGGCCTGATGCGGCAGGATTTGCACGGGAAAAGATCATCGTGGCCTTTGGCGCCGAACGCGCATGTCCAAAACAGGTTGCGGAGATCGGCCTCCCCGGCGAAATGGGCCTCGCGGCGTGGGCCAAAGATGCCAGCTACGCTGGCTTTTTGACGACTCAGGACCAATGGCAAACGGTGATGCATTATGTGACCCGTGATGGCGGAAAGTCCTGGGATAAAAAGCCGGTGCCCTTGCATCTTTCACCCGACTCAACGGGCATTTCAGAACAGGCCATTCCGCTGCTCGTTAAGCGAGACGGAGAACACCTGGCGCTCGTCATCGAATGCAAATTTACGCGCAAGAAGGATTCTGAAGATCCCAAAGACACTTTTTATCAGCACTTTCTGCTGACGAGCAGGGATCTTGGCGAAAGCTGGAGTACGCCGGCCCCTGTCACTAAAATACAGCCTGAATTTCCGGACGACGCGGTGTCGGGTTTGCACATTGCGGGTGAATCCGTCTTCGTCGCAGTGGTGATACCCAATGAAAAGAGAGAGCGTTACGAAGTCAAGCCGGATCAAAATGGTGTCTTTTTGGGAAAAACCTCTGAAATCCCAGCCGGTGACAGCACGATAACGTCCAATGGCGGTGAATGGAACAGCCACACGACGAAGTTGCTGGTTTCCAGTGATTTCGGCAAGACATTCTTCGATCATCATGCATTCGAAGCGCTTGGAAAGATGACGTCGGTGGCGATCGCGGCTGGAACCACTTCTGCAATACATGTGGCATTGTTCAACGAACCCAACCCCATCGAGGTAAAGCTCAGCGGCGGCGGAAACGAATTTAAACACGCCGCGGAGCAGTATCTGGTGGTACGAAGTTACTCAAGCGGTGAATGGCAGGCGCCGCAAACGCCGCCGCCAGCCAGCTTCAAAGAAACCAAATTACCTGATCCCACTCAAGAAGAATTCTAAAAAGGAGAAAATCATGAAATTGCTGTCTGCAGGTGTGATGTTGATCTGTTTGTCCGGACTGGTATACGCAGGACAGCCCTCGGATCCCTTTGGAGAGGGAAACATCGGCATACAGGGAAATAATGGTGTTTTCACGGTCAAAATAACAGGCGTGAAGCTGGCGAATGTGTTCAAGGAACTGGCGACAACGCTCAAGTTTAATGAGGTGAATCTCCAGCCACCACAAGTGCCGCCGGCCTTGGCTGGTAAATATTTTACAGGAGAATTCACAGCCAATGAAGAGGAATTGTTCGACAAACTCGCCGAAGCGGCGGGCGCCCATATTGAAAAACGGGGTGATAAAACGATTTTGGTTGCCGGTAAAGGTAAAGACATCCCTAAAGCTCAGGCACCTGGCAAAGCTGAGACGCCGGCGGGCAAGCCGGCCAGCGCGAAACTTGTCATCGAAAGCTCCGCCTTTAAGGCTGGCGCGGTCATACCGGCCAAGCATAGCAGGTACGGTGCGAATATCTCGCCCTCGCTCAACTGGTCGGGCATACCCAAAGAGGCCAAGGAATTGGTGTTGATCTGCGACGATACTGACGCGGGTGAGTTTACGCATTGGCTGATGTACGCCATTCCTGCCGGAACAAAGGGGCTGGCAGAAGGGCTCGCGCGCAAGCCAACGATTGACACTCCCAAAGGCGCGTGCCAGGGGAAAAATGATTTTGACGGCGTTGGGTACGGCGGTCCCGAACCGCCAAGCGGCACCGGCATGCATCACTATCGCTTCCGGTTGTTCGCATTGGATGCGAATCTCAAACTGGAACCTGGCACTTCCAAAAACACGGTGTTGAAAGCCATGGAGAAACACATTGTGGCTGAAGGCGAGTTGATTGGCACATACAAACAATAAATCAAAACCGCAAGGGGCATTTGACCGGAGCAGGCGCAGGAGATATTCGTTCTACCTTAGAGCGCATGAACCGAACCATGTTCGGTGCCGCGTGAGGATTATGGGGGAGGCATGAACGATGGCACCGACACGCGGAAACCGAGGTTGCGGTCGCGGAATACAGGCGCGAAGTCGTCGCGAAAAGCCGACCGGCAAAGTTTGGCGTCATCGTACCATGACCCACCGCGCAACACGCGCGACGAGCCATTGATTGCCTTTATGTACCCACCTTTTTCGGGGCCAACGGGATCTTCCTTCGGTGAAATTGAATAGTAATTGCGGTCATACCAATCCTGACACCAGTCGTAAACATTACCGTGCATATCGTGAAGCCCGTATTTGTTCGGCTTATTTTTCTCGCCGGCCGGGTGTGTTCCATATCCGTCAGCCGCAACGCCCGCATTCTTTGAATACCAGGCGTATTGCTCAAGCTGATTCTCATCGTCGCCGAAATAAAACCGAGTTTGTGTTCCGCCTCGGCAGGCATATTCCCACTGCGCCTCGGTCGGCAACGAAAAATGCAAATTTGCTGTACCAGATTGTTTTTTTAGTTTTTCACAAAACGCAACCGCTTCGAACCAACTGACCTGTTCAACCGGATTTGTCGGCCTGTCCTTAAAATAGGTCGGGTTCGTTCCCATAACTGTCTCGTATTGCTCTTGTGTGACATGGAAATTGCCCATGTAAAATGGCCGGGTGATCGAGACTTCGTGCTGTTTCTCCTCTTCTTTCCTCTCTTTTTCATTTTCCGGACTGCCCATCATGAACGTCCCGGCTGGAATCAAGACCATATCCAGCATCACACCATTGCCCAAATCAAGAGCCACTGCCTTTTGACGGAGATATTGTCAAAAGTTGTGGATGAGCGAAATTGAAAAGTGCGGCATATCCTTGGTGATCGAATCAAGATTACCAACCGGCCCACAGCGGGCCAGAAAGGATACGCCACATGAGTCAGGTTACGAATGTTGTGCCGT
>JBBRQD010000062.1:0-32622 GCA_038227045.1 Planctomycetota bacterium | reverse complement strand
ATAGCCCTTGAAGCCCTTGCCCTTGCGCAGTAAAGTTTTCATCGCTCTCTCTCCGTTTAACGTGTTTGGGACAACCAGTGACCTGGTTAAGCCCGTATGACCACAACTGGAGAGAGAGCCCTTCATATTCACAACATCAGGCTGGAGCCGGTACGCCGGCGGAGGCCTGGGTTTCGGGCGACGAAGATTTCCTAGCCCCAAAGGGGCGATCTACATTCGACTGTGAATTGCTATAGTGGACCATCACGTTTCTAATGTTCGTCGTCTGCGGCGAATTCTTTTGGATACGGCACGCCGTCCCCGCGCATGGCGTGCCAGAGGACTTCGTTGAGATCGTCGTCGTCCGCTTCGTCTGCCTGGGCGAAAGACAGTTCCATCGACTTCTTCGCCCATTTCAGCGCGGCACCTTTCAGTTTGTTCAATGGCGGATTCATTTCATCAATGGCGATTTTCGCCGGAACGCATTTGTAGGGCGTCAGGTCGGCTTGCGTCTGGAAGCAGGTGCGCATCGCCGGAGCGGAAAGATCGAGCTGCGTCATGGGCGGAATTCCCAGGATCAGTTCGATGGTCTTCACCATTCCCGGTTGAGTATAGTTGGCGTGATCGACGAATTTCCGCCGCGTGTAGGGGCTGGCGATGAGCGCGATGGTGCGGTGCGCATCCACGTGATCGTAGCCGCTTTGCGGATCGTCTTCGACGATGATCACGCAGGTCTCCGCCCAGAATTTGCTCTTCGAAATCGCTTCGACGATCTGTCCCAGCGCGAGATCGTTATCGGCGACCATGGCGCGCGGCGTGGGGCTACCGGGCGCGGTTCCCGAGGTGTGATCCTGCGGCAAGTAAACATAAACGAGATTTGGAAAGTCGCCCTTTTGCTCGAACTTTTGCAGTTCGTCGATGAACAGTTTCGCACGATATACGTCCGGCGTGGTCAGCGGAAAACCGGGATAGCCCGGATGCGACCAGGGTTTCAAACTCTGTAAATTCGGGTCGACCGCAATCTTGATTTTGGCTGTGCCGTTCTGGAAGTCATCGTAGACGTCTTTCCACTTTGCGTTTGGAACGTATGTCGTTTTGCAGAATTCGCCATAGTTCCGAAATGTCTTGCCGTGGGCCAGCGCGTTGTCCCAGAGAAATCCGGTCGCCGCGAACGCCAGCGGGTCGCTGCCCTCGTATGGATAGCTGCGTGCGAAACCGCCATACGCGCGTTCGAGATAGTCGGTCACGTAGGCCTGATTCACCCAGGCGTGCCCATCGGGGCTTTTCGCGCCGCTGCAATAGAAGTTGTCGAAGAGCACGAATTCGCGCGCCAGCGCGTGGCCGTTGGGCGTGATTTCTTCGGGGAAAATGCAGAGCGTTTTCTCGCCGTTTCCTTCGGTCATATCACCAAACACCTGATCGTACGTTTTGTTTTCGCGGATCACATACACGACATGTTTGAAGATGGACGGTTCGCCGTGGCGTTCGGGTACGGGCACGGGCCGGGCATCGGCGCGCGGTGCTTCCAGTCCCGAAAGGCTTTGGGCGAGGCGGTTGTTTTCGTTGACGGTCTTTGTGTATTCGGCCAATTGTTTCGAATTCGGGACGTCGATGATCGAGAGCGAACCGAGGTAGTCGCCGCTGCCTCTTCCCTTTTCTTTGGCGCGCCTTTCGGCAAGCAGACCGTGGCCTTTGATGTTCGCGACGAACAGCTTCTTGCCGTCCGGCGAGATCAGGACTGCGCCCGGATACCAACCCGTGGGAATGAGTCCCTCGACGGTGCTGCCGGCGCCGGCGCCAACGTTGGGGGGCGGAGCCTCCTGAACTGTCGCGGCGAGTTTCACGACCGCGATGCAATTGTTCGAGGCGTTGGCAACATAGAGCGTCGCGCCGTCGGGACTGAGCGCGAGGGCATCGCAGCCGCTGCCAAACGGGAGACTCGCTTCCGGTCGGCACGCGATTGTTTCAACGACTGTGTCGCTGCTTGTGTTGATGACGGAGACGGTGTCGCTGTTGGCATTGGCGGCATAGAGAAATTTGCCATTGGCGCTGGCGATCAGCGCGCTGGGGTGCAAGCCCACCTTGATGCTCTTCGAACAGACCCAGTCGCCCTTGATCTGCGTGATGACCGAAACGCTGCCGTCATTGACGACGGACGTGCGCGGATCAATGTGCGCCGGCGTTTTTGATGTCAGGGCTTGCGGGTCATCCGCCGATTTGGGCGTGTCGCCGCCCCAATTACTGACGTAGCCTTTTGACGAAGAAGTGAACAAAATAGTAAAGGGCGCGACGCCAACAGGGAGGCTGAGTTCGACCACGCCTTTTTGAACATCGATGCTATACACGCAATTGCCGCGCGTGGATGTCACCCAAAGTTTTCGGTTGTCTCCCCGAGCGCCCGTGAGGCAGAGCCCGGCGGGATGGGCCTTGCCGCCAACTTTGGGGGCAGGCAATGGAATGGGCTTCGACCATGCGAACGCGCCGCCCGCCGCCGGACGCTCCGCGATGCGCACGGAGTTGTCGGCATCCGTCACGTATATCCTGTCGCCGGTATATTGCAGGCCGGTGACGCTCATGCCCTCGTAGATTTTTCCCTGAACGACACTCTCGCCGATCTGTTTTCCGCCGAGCGGCAACGTGGCTGAAATTTTTGTTTCGTTGAGATCGATGAAAATCAGATCGCCGGAATTTTTGACAATCACTGCCGCGCCATCCGAAGAGAATTGCAGATCGACCGGCCGGCCTGGAAATGTGAGCTGTCTGCCGGCGGGCTTGAGCATTTGATTTGTGGGAACGAGAATGCGGCCGTCGGGCTGAATTCCGACGGGGATGTTCTCCGCTTCCAACGCGACGCAGAGGCTAGTGGCTGTTAATGCAGCGATAGCCAGAGCAAACATGGCGAATTTCATTGGACGGGATTCCCTAGTATTCATGCGCAAATCAAGCGAGAGATTGCACTGAAATGGCCGCGTCATTCGACTGGACGACGTGAAGCGGATTTCGCAGCGCTCGGCCGAAGCCGTCGAAACGGATGTCCATCACGTCGCCTTCGGCAAGCTGCACATTGTCACCAAAACTGAGCGCGCAGGCGCCGAAATAATGAACGTGAACGTCACCGGGCCGGCGATGCGATTCGAATTTGAAATGATGATGCTCGATGTTCGCCAGGCTGTGGCACATTTCGCTTTCGCCTGTGGAAATGTCCTTCGACCACAGTTCGCGTCCGCCGCGTTCGATCGTCGCCTTTCCCGAAACGGATTGAAATGCCGGATCGATCACAAGCTCCGGTCCCAGCGCGCAGGCGCGGATTTTCGAACCGGCGAGATTGAGGTAATTCTTCTTCTCAAATTTGTGATCGGAGAATTCGTTTCCGAGCGCCATGCCGATGCGATGCGGGCGGCCGTCGGGGCCGATAAGATAAACGCCTGCGATCTCCGCTTCCTCGCCGCCATCCTCGGCGTAGAAAGGCACCGGCAGCGGCTCGCCGTGGGCGCGCAGGATTGTGCCTGGACCTTTGTAAAACCATTCGGGCGCGACACCGGCGCGCCCCGGCGCGGGCTTGCCGCCTTCGACGCCCCAGCGAAACATTTTCATGCTGTCGGTGAGTTCGGACTCTTTGCCTTCGTGCATGGAGTTGCGGTTTTTGGCGCTGCCGAGATGCGTGAGTCCCGTGCCGGAGACGAGGCAGCGCGCGGGTTCGTCGGGATGATCTATCGCGGACAAAATCCGCCACGGCGAGCGGCCGGCGTAGATCGGATCGTAATCGAGAGTCTCACGCGTCGCTTTCCGCCGAATCACTTCGGTCAATTTCAATCCCGATTGAATCGCTTCCCGCGCAAGCGCGACGATAGAATCAGGGCCATCGAGCACGCGGATTCGCGGCTCATCTACAATCGCGACCGATCGGGTTGAACCGTTTTGAATCTGAAGGAGTCGGGTCATTTGGGCGTCTCGAATTGTTAAATCTCAAGGAAGGCAGCCGTTGTAACGGTTGCGTCTCATCGCGGCAAGAGCCGTTTCGATGTGCGGAGGTGTGAGTAAATTTGGCTTGCTGATTTATTTATTGAAGGAATGTTCTTGATTTAATGAAAAAACGATTTACGAGTGAGCAGTATTAAGAAATCAATTTCTTCAGGCACTCTCGGGAGGACAGGAACGTGGCGAAAAAAATGACGAAGGCTAAACCGAAAGGTAAAGTCAAAACGTCTGCTAAAGGAAAGGCGGCTGCTAAAAAGAAGGCGGTCAAGCACCCAGTGCAAGCGGCCAAAAAAGCACCGGCCAAGTCCAAGCCAAAACCCAAACCGAAGCCCAAACCAAAAGCCAAACCGAAGCCCAAACCAAAAGCCAAGCCGAAGGCAAAACCAAAGCCCGCGCCCAAACCCAAACCCAAACCGAAGCCCAAGCCAAAACCCAAGAAAGCGGTGGTCGCGCCCGCCCCGGCTGCACCGGTTGCTCCGGTCAAGGCGGCACCTGTTTGGACACCGCCGCCTTCTCCCCCGCCACCAGTCGTCGCCGCGCCCGTACCGCCGCCGGCACCACCAGCACCTCCCACACCGCCAGCACCTCCCGCACCGTCAGCGCCCACAACGGTTCCGGCAACCAATTTATTGAATCGCTGATCCGAGAGCATGACGGGCTGCAAAGCCCGTCATGGGTCTCACGCCAGAATTTGCTTAATGACTTTCGCCGGTTCGACGCCGCTTAGCCGCTGGTCGAGGCCTTGGAATTTGAACGTGAATTTCTCGTGGTCCACGCCCATGCATTGCAGAATCGTCGCGTTGAGATCGTTGACGTGCACGGGATCGGTGGCGATGTTGTAGCTGAAGTCGTCGGTTGCGCCGAGTTCGATTCCGGCCTTCACGCCGCCTCCGGCCATCCACATGCAGAAATTGCGCGGGTGGTGATCGCGGCCGTAGTCGGTTTTGCTCAGTGCTCCCTGAGAGTAAACCGTGCGGCCAAATTCGCCGCCCCAGACCACCAGCGTGTTTTCGAGCATGCCATGCTGCTTGAGGTCCAGCACCAGCGCCGCGGTGGCCTGGTCGGTGTCTTTGCACTGATTCGTAATGGCTCCCGGCAAATTGCCGTGCTGGTCCCAGCCGCGGTGCAGAATCTGAACCACGCGCACGCCGCGTTCGATGAGCCTGCGGGCGAGCAGCGCGCTGTGCGTGAACGTCCCCGGCTTCTTCACATCCGCGCCGTATAAATCGAGCACGCTCTGCGGTTCCTTTGAAATATCAGTGAGCTCCGGCACGCTGGTCTGCATGCGGAAGGCCATTTCGTATTGCGAAATGCGCGTCTGAATTTCGGGATCGCCAAACTTTTCGAAGCCGCGCTGATTGAGCTTGTTGAGCGCGTCGAGCATCGTGCGCCTGTCCGTTTCGGCGACACCGTCGGGATTGCGCAAATAGAGAACGGGATCGCCGGCGCCGCGCAACGCCACGCCGTTGAAGCGCGTCGGCAGAAAGCCGCTCGACCACATGCGCGTAAACAGCGCCTGCGCATTGCCGCTGCTGGGGAATTGCGGCGTGAACACGACGAATGCAGGGAGATCGTTGCTCTCGCTGCCCAGACCGTAGGCCAGCCACGAACCGATACTGGGCTTGCCGGAGACTTCGGAACCGGTCATTACGAAAGTGCAAGCGGGATCGTGGTTGATCGCGTTCGTGTGAACCGATTTGATGACTCCGATGTCGTCGACGATTTTGGATGTGTAGGGCAGCAGTTCGGTGTTGATCCAGCGCCCGCATTTGCCTTTCTGTTCGAATTTGTATTTTGATGGCGCAACGGGGAATCGCGTTTGCCCGCTGGTCATTGTCGAAAGGCGCTGCCCATTGCGGACGCTGTCGGGCAGATCTTTGTCGAAGAATTCAGCCAGCTTGGGCTTGTAGTCCCACATGTCGATCTGCGAAGGCCCGCCGTTCATGTGCAGGTAGATAATTGATTTGGCTGTGGGCTTGTGGTGCGGCATGCCAGGCAGCGGCGGATAGATGCGGGTGCCTTCAGCCGCGTGCGCGGACGAACCGCCGAGTTTGCCACCCAGCATCGCGGCGAGTGCCATGCCGCCGAAGCGCAGGCCGGGGCCGGCGAAGAACTGGCGGCGGGTTTGGAGCAAATTACTCTCGAAAATTGGGTCCATGGTTGAATTCCTAATCTTTTCTGTATCCCACGTCTTAAATTAAACGCGGATGAACGCGGACTACCGCAGATAAATCTTAAACGTGTGCAGGCGGGACGCCCGCACCACAAATTAATTTCTTGTTACTGTCTCGTCTAAATTCAGGATCATGCTTGCGACCAACGTGTAGGCGGCCAATTCCGCGGCCGGTATGTCTGCTTTGGGTTTTGATTCGCCGTGAGCGATTGCTTTTTTTGCCGAGGCTTCATCTTGCTTGTAGCGCGCCAAATGGGCTTCAAGTTCCTGTTTAACAATGATAGCTTCTTCCGGCGCTGGCGGGCGCGACAGAACCGTTTTGTAGGCGAACGCGATTCGGGCTGCGGGGTCGGCTCCCCCTTCGAGGATCATGCGCTGGCCCAGGGCGCGCGCGGCTTCGAATTGCTGGATGTCGTTCATGAGTTGAAGCGCTTGCAGCGGCGTGTCGCTGCGTTCGCGGCGCGTGCAGGAGACTTCGCGGCTCGGCGCGTCGAAGTTGGACATGAAGGGGGCGGGGGCGGTGCGCTTCAGGAATATGTAAAGGCTGCGGCGATACAGCGCAGGTCCGCTGTCTTGTTTGTAATTTTGCGTATTGGAACCGCCGAATCCGACAGGCTCCCAGATATTCGGCGGTTGATAAGACTTGACGCCCTTTCCGCCCAGCTCCAAGTCTATGAGTCCGCTGACATACAAGGCGTTGTCGCGAATTTGTTCGGCGTCCAGCCGGAAGCGCGGTCCGCGCGCGTACAAGCGATTCTCCGGGTCGCGCGCGTAAAGCGGCGGTGTCAGACGCGACGACTGCCTGAATGCCGTGGACGTGACCATGCGCCGAACGAGGTTCTTGACGTTCCAGGAGTCGTCACGGAATGTCACAGCCAGCCAGTCGAGGAGTTCCAGATGGCTGGGCGGTTCGCCCTGCGAGCCGAAATCGCCGCTGGTTTTTACCAATCCCGTGCCGAAGAATTGCTGCCAGAAACGGTTGACCGTCACGCGCGCCGTGAGCGGATGCTCGGGCGACACCAGCCATTGCGCCAGGTCCAGACGCGTGGCACGCGCTTTCGGATTGGCTTTCTTCAACGGCGGGAAAATTGCAGGGACATCCGGTTCGACTTTTTCACCGGGCTTGTCGTACGCGCCTCGAAGCATCACGAAACTTTCGCGCGGGTTGGGCAGGTCTCTGAAAATGAAAGTGCCCGGTATCGATTTGTCGAATGTGTCGCGCTGCAGCTTGAGCGCGGCCAGTTCGGTTTCCTGTGCCATTAGAAGAGGTTTCGTGTCTTCGCAGACGAACTGCACGAAATAGTCCTGTAGCGTCTTGATCTGTTTCGGATCGGTGACTTTGGCCGGGCCTTCCTTTAAAAATTTGGCGATTTCGGGCGGAGTTCCGGGGGTGTCTTTTCCTGCGTGCTGTTTGCGCCACGCGGCAAAGGAACGCGCTGGATCGTTAATAGGATCGATGCGCCCGTTGACTCCGGCCTTGTCCCAATACGTCGTCCCGCCAAATTGGGTGAGTGCAAAGCCGTTGACCTTATCGCCGGAATTCAGGCCCACTTTTTCAGCCGCAATTTCGATCCGCGTCCATTTGCCAGCTTCGGGCAGTGTCCCGGCATTGACGCGGCCGAGTGTGTTCGCAGCGCCCCAGGCGATGGCGTCGTAGTCGCCCCACACCGCGCGCTTTTCCCAACCCGAGGCGGCCGTGTTGAACTGCATCATGATTGCTTTCGGCATGTCCTTGGGATCGAGCCAGACGTACGCGAAGATTTTGCTGTTCGGCAGGATTTCAAGCGGCTGCGCCCCGCTTTCGTAAAAGTCCTGCGAAATTCCCGCGCCCGAGCGCTTGAGCGCGCGCTTGCCCGAGTAAACCTGGCCGCCTTCGGCCGCGGTAACCCATTTGCCTGCGTACGTCACTTTTGCTCCCTTTGGGAAATCGTCATCAAGCCAGATCGTATCCACATCCTGCGCGGGTGGAGGCGGCTGCTGGGAGGCCGGATCGGCGTAAACGATTGACGCGGCCTTTTCGGCGAGCGCTTTTTGTTTTTGCACAATCTGTTCATCGTATTCAGCCTGTTTCTTGATCTGTTCGGGCAGCGAAAGCTTGACGGTGGGCGCGGTGAGCAGGGCATTGCCGTCCATGGCGGGATCGGCGGCAGAATGGAAGAACGCGTACAGCGAATAAAACTCGCGATGCGAAATCGGGTCGAACTTGTGATCGTGGCAGACGGCGCAACCGCCGGTGAGGCCCATCCATGTTTGCACCGTCGTCGCTGTCCGGTCCACGGCGTAGCGGTAGATGCACTCCGCATCGATCGAACCGCCTTCGCCGGTCGTCACGTTGCAGCGATTGAATCCGGTTGCGGTGAGCTGTTCGTTGGTTGGAGTGGGCAGCAGATCGCCTGCAAGCTGTTCAATGGTGAACTGACTGAAAGGTTCGTTGCGATTGAACATATTGACCACCCAATCGCGGTATGCCCACATCTGTCTTTCGTTGTCGAGATGCATGCCGTGAGTATCGGCGTAGCGCGCAACGTCCAGCCAATTCCGAGCCATCTCTTCGCCGAAATGCGGCGAGGCGAGGTAACGATCGACGCACTTGTCATAAGCGTCGAACGCTTTGTCGGCGACGAATTCGTCGACTTCTTTCGCCGATGGCGGCAGTCCCGTGAGTGCAAACGCGAGGCGGCGGATCAGTGTGGCGCGATCTGCTTCCGGCGAGAACGCCAGGCCGTCACGCTTCAAACGCGCGCTGAGGAACGCATCGATTTCGTTGCGGGATGAAACGTCCTTTGCCGGCACGGGGCTTTTGATCGGCGCTTCGAACGCCCAATGCTTTTGGTAAGTCGCTCCCTGCTCGATCCAGGCTTTGATGGTGGCCTTTTCGACGTCGCTGAGTGTCTTGTGTGATACCGGCGGCGGCATCATTTCTTCGGGGTCTTTGCTGTTGATTCGTTTCCACGCGGCGCTCTTCGTTAAATCGCCCGGAACGATTGCGCGGTCGCCGTCTTTTTCCCGATAGGCGCCTTCCGCCGTGTCCAAGCGCAAACCGGCCTTGCGTTTTTTGGCGTCGAGGCCATGGCAGGCGAAACACTTGTCCGCAAGGATGGGGCGGATGTGCTGATTGAAACTGATTTTCTCAGGCACCGTTGCCGAGGATGCGACCGCGCTCAACGCGAACGTCATCAAGGTGAGCGACAGCGAGATGCGGGCGATTGAAATCATAGGCTGTGATCTTCGGATTTGTTGAACGATATTTTCGTCTACACATTCTCAGCATATACCTTATTCGCAAAAGTCTCATCCTCAATCCAGGAAATTGCGCAAAATTCTTTTCGGTTTACGCAATCCGGCTTCATTCGCCAATGCACAGCAACTTGTCGCCTGCGCGCAGGAACATATCCTTGCCCGAGAAAATCGGCGAGGAACCCGTGCCAGCGGACACCTGGTTTTTGGCGAGCACCTTGGCGTCGCGCGCCGGTTCCAGTACGACCACGTCGCCACGATTCGAATTGAGGAACAGAACCTTGCCGGCCAGAGTGACGCTGGAGTAAGTGACCGGAGCAGCGGCTTCGCTCTCGCCGAAAAGCAGCCGGGGTTCGAACAGCGGATTCTGGTCGCCTTTGCCCTTGGTGTCGAACACAAAAAGCGCGCCCTTTCCCGACGCCGTGAACAGCAGATTGTCGTGCAACAGCGGCGAACTGAACACATCGCCCGCGATCGTCGCCGACCACAGTTCCTCGCCTTTGAACGCGGCGTTGAGACGCACGGCGTTGACTGCGTTTTCTCCGAAGTAGACGAGGTTGTCGTGCACGACCGGACTGGTGTGATTGGCGCGGCCGATTTCGGTGCTGAGGATCTTGCCGTCCGCGGCGCGAACGACATCGCCGTTCGGGGTCACGAGCACGTCCACGCCGTTGGCTTTGAAGGCGGTGGGCGAGCCGTAAGTCGATGGGGCGTCGGCGTTCATCCACAGTTGCTTGCCTGTTGCCGGATCGAACGCATAGAGATTGGTCGTATGCACGATCAGCTTGCCGGCACACAGAATGGGTGACGAACTGCGGCCATAGCCGGTGATCTGGTCGGCGTCGATATAGGCGGTCCATTTCGTTTTGCCTTCGAGATCGACGGCGCACACGATGCCATTGGACAGAACCGTGTAAACGAACTTGCCGTCGGTAACCGGCGTTGCGCCGCACATGCCGGCACCGTCTTTCGGCGGTTCGTATGCCGAAGCGGCTTTGCGGCTCTTTTCGTCCGTAAGGTCGGCGGGCTTGATCTCGTTCTTCCAAAGAATCTTGCCGTCCGTGCGGTCGAGACAGATCAGGAAATTGGGTTCAGACGTAACGAAGACGAATTTTTCGCTGAGGATCGGCGATGAGAAGCTTGCGCCGACGGCGGTGCTCCAGCGGATATTTTTCTTTGTTTTCTCGGACCACTCCGTGACTGGCGTTGCGCCGGGAAAACGGCCGGTGCCGTCGCCGCGAAAGCCGAAGGGGTGTTCAGGCGTCGCGTGGAAGTCCGGAGCGCCTGGGCCTGGGTTGGGTTCGGCGGATCGTGACGGGGCGGTAGAGCCCAGTATAACGACCATCGCCACAATGTGGCAACGCGTGACTGTTTTCACTCCGGCCCTCGTCTTCGGTTGCTTTAATACTTCCGAATTCTACAGGGATCGTTTCAGGATGCGTTCGATTTCGCCCTTGACGATTTCCACGGTGAGCGGACGCGTGAGTATTCCTTTTGCGGAATTTTCAACTGCCTTATCCGTGACTGCGTCGCTGATCGTATTCCCGCCGATGAACAGGATGGGGAAGCTGCGCAGCGATTTGTTGGTGCGAATTCGCTCGGCGAATTTCCAGCAATTCGAATCGTTCGGCGAAATGCAGATCACGAATAAAGCCGGAAAATGATCCAGCGCTTTCAGCAGCGCGTCGGGGTAGTTGTGCGACAGAACCGCTTGATGGCCGAGAGCTTCAATAGCCTGAACGACTTCAGCGATGCCTGAATTGCCGCCATCCGTGACCAATATGTGACGCCGCCCAACCTGCTGGCGCGCGGTCATAAAGGCTTCGAAGTCCGACACTTTGATTTTCCAAAAGCCGTTGGCCAGCCGCATCGCGGGCAATTTGCGGCGATAAATCCATTGTTTGACGACGATGTCCGATACGTTCAGGATCTTCGCAACATCGTGAGGCGCAAGGCAGTCGACACCGGTATCTGTTAAGACTGGTTCCGAAATTCCATAAATTTGAGCTTGTTCGGCCACGACATGATGCGATCCGGTTGGGCGGCCGCGCTTGCGTTTTTCAACAGGGGCAGATTTCATTCTAACTCTCCTTGCGTTAATAGGGATATCGAGCGATTGCATAATCAAAAAAATAGCACAATACAGTAGTGTGGACTCGTCACGGAGGGGATGGACTGGCAGTCAATCCAACGGTGCGGATACAGTCACTGTTCACTTCGACTTAGGCTTTGGTTTCGCTTTGGGTTTGGCTTTCGGTGCAGCGGTTTTTTGGGCAGATTTAACTGCGGACTTGACGGCTTTTTTGCCTGCGACCTTCTTTGCCTTGGCAGGTGTTGAGGCTTTTTTTCCCATCGTCTTTGCTTTCGCCACGTTCTTGCTCTCCGGGGTTTTGCCTTAATGTGAAACTAGAATTTACTTAATGGATTATTGATGAAAAATAATTCGCACGCTGGATTAAAGCAAGGCGATTTCGCAATAAAACTGTGAGGAGTACACGCTATGAATCTTTCCTCACCGCGACTTTCGCTCCCACGAAAGCCAGCGGCAAGTATATTAGCACGTCCGTCGCAGTAAACCAAACCGGATGCGGAATGGCCATCAGATTCGCGATTCCGACTAGCGTCATGAGTGCTCCGAGGATCAAACCGGGAAGTACGCGTGCGGACTTCGCAATTCGCGTGGCCAGCCAGCCGCCGACAAAACAGCCGGCCGCATGGGCAGCCAGCACGTTCAAGAATGCCGCGACGGGAATTTGCGCCATCAGCGCCCGCAGCGCTTCCGGCTCGGACTGGAGTTTCTTAAAGAGCGCGGGATCTTTCAACACCTCTGAAAGCTCTTTGGGCGGCGGCCAAATAATCATGCCGACGGCTTCGAACGACATGATGACAATCACGGCTACAATGCATCCCGCGATAACGGCTACAATGCTGCGAACCATTCTGATCTCTCCAGTGTGAACGGATATACACTGCGTGAGAAAACTCCGTGAAACTTCTTGACATCGACCGGTGCTCCGCTACATTTTCATCCCGACAACTGAATAGTAATCCGCTTATCAAGAGTGACCGAGGGACAGGCCCGTTGACGTCACAGCATCCGAGAGCGAAGACAGGACCAGCCGTTGTGCCCCTGCGTTTCGTTCAAAAGTGCTAATTCCTGCGATGCCGTCAAAGCGTTTTGGTTTTGGAACCAGAGCGCTGCGAAGGATCGGAAGATGAGCGCGGCGCAACGATCTTCTTATTGCCTCGCCCCCGCTTTTAAAAAAAGGGTCGGGTGTTCATTCGAACACTCCATCATCTTCTCCAATTGTGTTTTGTTCGCGGAATTTGTAACGCTGCCGGTTTGGCAACATTGCATTTTGCGCGTCATTTTTTTGTTGCTGACAGGCGTAACGCCTGCGGTACGGGAAACGGAGAAGCCTTTCATGCCTGCTAAATATGTCCGCGGTTTAAAGTGCCGCGAGTGCGGCCACCATTATGGCACCAAGCCCCTGCACGTCTGCGAACTGTGTTTCGGGCCGCTCGAAATCGATTACGATTACGAGCTGATCGCCAAAGACATTTCGCGCGAAAAGATTCAATCGCGCGGGCGCAACATGTGGCGCTACGAGGAATTCCTGCCGCTGGATGGCGCGCCGCTCGTCGGCCAGAACACCGGCTTCACGCCGCTGATCAAGGCCGACCGTCTGGCCAAGCGGCTGGGCTTGCGCGAACTGTGGATCAAGAACGACGCGGTCAATTATCCGACGCTGAGCTTCAAAGACCGCGTGGTGAGCTGCGCGATCAGCAAGGCCGTCGAATTCGGTTTCAAGACCATCGCCTGCGCCACGACCGGCAATCTCGGCAACAGCGTCGCGGCGCTCTCCGTGCGCGCGGGGCTGGAGTGCTACATCTTCATGCCCGCGAATCTCGAACAGGGCAAGATCCTCGGGACGAGCATCTATGGTGTTCACGTTGTCGGCATCAGCGGAAACTACGACGGCGTCAACCGGTTGTGCAGCGAAATCGCCGGCAAGTTCGGCTGGGCCTTCGCGAACATCAACCTGCGCCCCTATTACGCGGAAGGCAGCAAGGCGATGGGCCATGAAATCTGCGAACAGCTCGGGTGGAAGGCGCCCGACAACATCGTCTCGCCGATGGCCGGCGGCAGTTTGATCTGCAAGCTTGACAAAGCGATTCACGAGTTCGAAAAAACGGGCCTGATTCCGACGGCGCACACGAAGATCTTCGGCGCGCAAGCAACCGGCTGCAACCCGATCACGCACGCCGTCAAACAGGGCTGGGATTTGTTCAAGCCGGTGAAGCCAAATACGATTGCCAAGTCCATCGCGATCGGTAATCCAGCCGACGGGTTTTACGCGATCAGAACAATGCGGAACAGCGGCGGTTGGGGAGAAGATGTGACCGACCCGGAAGTCGTTGACGGCATCAAACTGCTGGCCGAAACCGAAGGCATCTTTACCGAAACAGCCGGTGGCGTGACCACGGCGGTAACGCGGAAACTCGTCGAACAGGGCCGCATCGACAAGGATTCGTGCACCGTCATCTGTATCACCGGCAATGGGCTGAAGACGCTCGACGCCATCGTCGAACAAACGTCGAAGCCCGACGTGATCGAACCGAAGCTCGGCGATTTTGAGAACTTGCTCGAAGAGATCAAGAAGCGGAAGTAGGACGGGCTACCAGCCCGTCCAGTTTAAAATGACACGACACAATTTAAAACGGAGTCACACATCATGGCAATAAATGTTCGCATTCCCGAAGTGCTGCGCAAGTTTACCGGGGGCAGCGATGTCGTCTCCCTCGAAGCGACCACCGTCGCCGAAATGATCGATGCGCTGGAGAAGAATCATCCCGGCATCAAGGAACGCATCTGCGACGACAAGGGCAACGTGAAGCGCTTCATCAACGTCTTCGTCAACGAAGAAGACATTCGCTTCCAGGAAAATCTGCAAACGCCGCTCGCGGCCGGCGCGGACGTGTCGATTCTGCCGGCCATTGCGGGCGGCAACGCCGAAAAGAAAAAGCCGGTCAGCGAGATCGTTCGCCGGGTCTATCTGAATTTCTCGGCGGAAGGCGTCACGCAGCCGATCATTTACCACGTGATTAAGAAATTCGACGTCATCCCGAACATCCGCGGCGCGTCGATCACTGAAGACATGGGAATCATGAGCGTCGAATTCAGCGGCCCGCGCGAGGAAGTGGACAAGGCGCTGGATTGGATTCGCAAGCAGGGGGTGAAGGTCGATCCGATTGAGATGAATGTGGTGGAGCCGTAACGGCAATGGGCGTTGGGACGGTGGTTTTGATAATGTAGAAATGGAATCCGGCTGTGATAACATGGATTGAGATGCGGGAGACACCGACATGAGCCAGGCGAAGACAACCTCATCGGGCGACGCAATTGGCATAAAGAAGAATGGCGAGCGGCCGGAAGTTTATAAAATTCCAAAGCCTCATCCGTTCCCCAAAATTAAAAGATCGTCCAAAGCGGAAATTGAACGACAGTTGGCGGAATATGAAAAACTGGTCGAGGTGATGCGCGCGGCGACTGTTAACGCCAAGAAAATTGACGCGGTGCAACTGGTTCGCCAGCAACGCGACAAGGGCTGCTAAGGGCAATGGAATACTGAGTCGATTCTTCCAGTCATCGAAATTCTATCATTGAGTGATTTAAAGGATCAATAAAGCTAAAATGAATCTCGACCGTTACAACCGCCAAATCCTTCTTCCTTTCATCGGCGAAGAGGGCCAGAAAAAGATTTGTGGCTCGACTGCCGTCATTGCCGGCTGCGGGGCGCTTGGCACTGTGATTGCCAATGTGCTTGCGCGCGCGGGCGTGGGGACTCTGCGCGTCATTGACCGCGATTTTGTCGAGCAGAGTAACTTGCAGCGCCAGGTGCTCTTCGACGAGCAGGACGTGCGCGAGAACATGCCCAAGGCTGCTGCCGCCGAACGCAAATTGAAGCTCATTAATAGCGATATCAAAATCGAAGGCATCGTCACCGATATTAATCCGGCCAATGTGGAGGAACTCATCAAGGGTGCGGATGTTGTTGTGGACGGCGCGGATAATTTTGAGACTCGATTCGTGATCAACGACGCCTGCGTGAAGCATGATATTCCGTGGGTTTATGGCGCGGCGGTTGGATCGACGGGCATGACCATGACGATTATTCCCGGCCAGACGCCCTGCATCCGCTGCCTTTTTGAGACCGCTCCGCCGCCCGGCATGACGCCGACGTGCGACACAGCCGGTGTGCTCGGCGCGCAGACGGGGTTGATTGGCAATTACGAAGCATCCGAAGCGCTGAAGATTCTGGCCGGCAAGCGCGCGAACATCAACACGCGGCTCTTTTCGATCGATCTCTGGTCGGGCGAGATGCATCAATTCAAGATCGCGAAAGCGCGCGACGTAGCGAATTGTCCGTGCTGCAAACAGCGCAATTTCGAATTCCTGGAAGGGCAGGGAGCCAGCACCACGACTGGGTTGTGCGGTCGCAACGCGGTGCAGATCAATCCGCGCAACGGTTCGAAACTCGATCTTCAGGAGATGGCCAACCGCTTGAACGGCGCCGGCGGAATTACAAACATTACGGTCAACAAATTCCTGTTGAAGTTCAACGCGGCGGGTGGCGACGACGGGACCGGATTGGAAATCACTGTCTTCCCGGACAGCCGCGCAATCATCAAGGGAACGAAGAAAATCGCCGATGCTCGCACGGCGTATGCGAAGTATATCGGGGCGTAACGCAGAGCCTGCGGCAATCGGAATGACGTGATGAGAGGAATGATGGCGAAACGCGCGGTGTTTTTGGATCGAGATGGCGTGCTCAACGAGCTTGTGTTGAATCCCAAAACTGGAGAGCACGAATCGCCGCATGCCCCGGCCGACGTTCGCATGATGCCAGGTGCGGCGAGCGCCGCGAAGAAACTTCAAGATGCCGGCTTTGCGCTTTTTATTGTGTCCAATCAGCCGAGTTTCGCGAAGGGCAAGACCACGCTTGAAAATATTCAATCGATCGCGCACGGCATTGCGACACATTTGAGCGCGGCGGGCGTAACGATTTTGCGTGCGTATTATTGTTACCACCATCCCGACGGCATGGTGCCACCATACTCTGGTGCGTGCCGCTGCCGGAAGCCGAAGCCACAATTCTTGTTTGACGCGCGAGACGAATTTGGAATCGATCTGGTACGAAGCTGGATGGTGGGTGACCAGGATTCAGATATCGAATGCGGCCGGCGCGCGGGCTGCCGAACAGTGGCCGTTGCCAATCCGTTCTCCACGCAACGCAGGCCCGGCATAGAGGAACCGACGCTTATTGCGCTTGATCTGGCCGACGCCGCCGAAAAAATAATCGCATTTGCGGACCGTGCCGTTTGACTGCCCGCGTCAGCACGGTGATTCCCGTCTTGAACGATGCCCATGCGTTGCGGCGATGTTTGGCTGCGCTGCGAAATTGCACTCATTCCGATCAAAATCAAATCGTCGTCGCCGACGGCGGGGCGTCCGCCGAATGTTGCGCTCTGGCGCTCGAATTTGGAGCGGAGTATATGTCTTGCGAATGCGGTCGTGCGCTTCAAATGAATCGCGGCGCGGAGATCGCGCGCGGCGAATGGCTGTGGTTTCTCCATGCCGATGGCGTACCTGCGGCGGAGTCGATTGCGGCGATTTGCGATCTTGACGCGCATACGGTTTGGGGATGTTTTCGACATCGCATCGACGCGCCTTCGTGTTGGTTTCGCGTGATTGAAGCGGCGGATAATTTGCGCGCGCGTGTTGCAAGTATGCCTTATGGCGATCAGGGGATTTTTGCGCGCGCGGAAGTATTTCGGTCGCTCGGCGGCTTCGATTCGGTACCGCTGCTGGAAGATGTTTTGTTGGCGCGGCGATTGGGTGAAATTGCTGCGCCGCGCATATTGAAACCGATCTTGAAGACTGACGCGCGGCGTTGGTTAAGGAAGGGAATTCTTTCGACGACGCTGACGAATTGGCGGATTATGATTGAGTTTTCGGTATTGAAAAAGTCGCCCGCGGAGTTGGCGAAGCTGTATCAAAGATAGGACGAGCTGGCAGCCCGTCCTACATGTTGCTACATCTTCAACAGCCGTCGGACTTCTTCGCAGTCCTTGTCTCCGCGCCCGCTCAAACAAACAATAATCAGCTTGTCCTTGCCGAGTTGCTTCGCCAGTTTCGCCGTGTGCGCGATGGCGTGCGAACTTTCCAGTGCCGGGATGATACCTTCGGTTCTGGCCAGCAATTGAAACGCCGCGAGCGCTTCGTTGTCTGTAATGCCGTGGTATTCGGCTCGGCCGATGTCTTTCAGCCACGCGTGTTCGGGGCCGACGCCCGGATAGTCTAGGCCCGCGGAGACTGAGTGAACCTGCGCGGTCTGGCCGTCGTCGTCTTGCAGGACGTACGTTTTCATACCATGTAGAATGCCGGGCTTGCCTTTCGCGAGGGTCGCGGCGTGCATTTGCGTGTCGACGCCGTGCCCGGCGGCTTCGACGCCGACCAGGCGGACACTTTTGTCCGGCACGAACGGATAGAAAATGCCCATCGCGTTGCTGCCGCCGCCGACGCAGGCGACGACCGCGTCGGGGAGACGGCCTTCGATGCGCAGCGCTTGTTCGCGCGCTTCGCGTCCAATCACCGATTGATAATCGCGGACGACCATCGGGAATGGGTGCGGACCCATCACCGAGCCGATGATGTAATGCGTCGTGCGAACCGAGGACATCCAGTCGCGCATCGCTTCGTTGCAGGCGTCCTTGAGGGTCTTCTGCCCGCTTTCGACGGAGACGACTTTCGTGCCGAGCAGTTCCATGCGAAAGACATTCAGCGCCTGGCGGCGGACGTCTTCGGCGCCCATGTAGACGGTGCATTCCATGCCGAAAAGCGCGGCGGCTGTGGCGGTGGCGACGCCGTGCTGGCCCGCGCCAGTTTCGGCGATGACGCGATTTTTGCCCATGCGGCGGGCAAGCAGCGCCTGGCCCAGCGTGTTGTTGATTTTGTGCGCGCCGGTGTGGTTGAGGTCTTCGCGCTTGAGATAAATTTTCGCGCCGCCGCAGTGCGCGGTGAGTCGCGCGGCGTAGGTCAGCGGATTGGGCCGGCCGACGTAATCGCGAAGGAGGCCGTCGAGTTCGGCTTTGAACGCAGGATCGGTCTTCGATTCCGCGTAATGCCGCGCGAGTTCTTCACAGGCAGGCATCAGCGTTTCGGGAACAAAGCGTCCGCCGTAGCCGGCTTCGCCTCCGAAGTAGCCGCGCGCGTCGGGTTGTGCTGAAATGGTGGCGTCCAAGATTGCGGTGCTCAAGAAAGTCATCTCCGTTTTCGCTGATTGGATTTTAACGATTCGGGAATCTTATGAAAATGCAATTCGCAGAGTTACCCTGTCGGTTGGTTCGCTAAAACAAAAATGCGGGCTTTCGCCCGCACTCTTTTCCCTAATCCCTAATCCCTAATCCCTATCCCCTATCTCCTAACCCCTGATCACACCGAACTCATATTGCGGTAGAGTTCCCACATTTCGGGGCGGCCCAGCCATGAGCGCAGTTCGTGGCGGATTTGGAAGACGCTTGTGTAGCGGAACTTCTCGTCGCGCGCGAGGCATTTGATACAGAGCTCTTCGAGCTCCGGCGGCACGCGGCGGTGCGTGAAATCAGACGGTTTCGGCACTGGGCTGTGGCGGAAGTACGGCTCGAGGTCGGTTGGGCGCTGAACTTGATTCGGCGCGTGGCCGCAGAGCAGGAAGAACAAGATGCCGCCCAGCCCGTAAATATCGGTCCGCTCACTGAACGCGCCCGGATCGCCGTTCCATTGTTCGGGGGACATGTAGGCTGGCGTGCCGACTGCGCGAATGTCAGGGTTGTTTGCGAGTACGCCCGTGAGGGTGGTGGTCAATCCCGGCGCGCTTTCAATATCGATATTCGTCGCGAAACGCCGGGCGGAATCCGGGCCGCTGGTCGGCTGGCCTTCGCCGAAATCGACGACCACGACTTCGCCGCGAATGCCGACGACGACGTTCTCCGGCTTCAAATCGAGATGCAGAATTCCATTCGCATGAGCGTGTTCGACGCCCGCGCAAATTTTGTCGAATAGCTCGGCCATGGCGGTGACGCTGTAGCCGGTCAGACCCGGAATGCCGGTCTCGGAGATGCGTTTGAAAATCTGGTCGAGACTGACGCCCTCGATCAACGGCAAGGTCATGTACACCTGGTCTTTGCCGTAGGCGCCCAAATCGAGCAGCCGAATCGCGTTGGGATGGTTGAGTTTGGCCGCGTAACGCGCTTCCTTGACGATCCGCTCCACGCCGCCGGGGCCTTGATTGGCGCTGGTCTTCAGCACCACTTCGCGTTCGGCAAACTGGTCGAAAGCGACTTTGCAGGCACCCTGTCCACCGAGCAGGATTTCGCGCCGGATGAGGTATCGATCCACCGCGGAAAGACTGATCTTCGCCTGAATTTCATCTGCAGTCAAAACAGCCGAAAACGGCTTGGCCGCGTGACCTTCTTCATGCTTCAGATCGTCGTCGAATTCATCGGACATGTCTCTTCTCTCCCAGACTTGATTACGAATGAGCGCTTGTTCAAATTGAGTTGAGCGGTAGGTCAATTTAGCGTCGCGCCGCGCCGTGGCAAATGGAAATGCGTTTCAAACGAAAGTTTGATTCAAGGGAAAGAGTTAGTGGCTAGGGTTTAGGGGTAGGAAACGAGAGCCGTGATTCCGGGAACTTCTCACTTGTCGAGCACGATTTCAATCCGGATTGTCACTTTCGGATCGGCGGTCGGCCTTGCGGCATTTTTGGCCTCGGCACGAATTGGGCCAGGGGCCGCCGCCGCGGGGTCGGCCGCTTCTTTCGGCGCAGCCGTATTTTGCAGCGCCGCCAAGCTGTTCAACAGATCGTCGAGGCGACTGGCATCGACCGTGAGCGATAGATGGGTGCCCAATTGGTCAGCCTTCTCGGCCTTTTCGGCACTCTTGTCACTGGCGGCGTTTACATCCGATGCGATCACGGCTTTTTGGGCTTCTGCCAGAACTTTGATTTTTTCGCGCAATGCCGCCATATCGCTCGTGTGCAGAACAATCGTTTGCGGAGCTTTTTCGCGCAGCGCGCCTTTGTAGCGGTTCTCAGCTTCTTTTTGCATTTCCTGCTGGGCGAACAAGGGATCTTTTCTCGTCCCGCGTTGAATGCCATTTGCATTTCCGTCGACGGCGCCTCCGGATGCAAGTGCGGGCGCAGTGGCTGGCTTTGGCGATGAGTTGTCACTCGGCGCACCGGTGGTCTTCAATTTTTCGGAAACGTCGCCGCTCTTGCCAGCCGCCGACTTATCATCGCCGAGCTTATTAAGCTGCTCGATAATGGCGATATCTTTAAAAGGGGCCGTGCTTTTTTTGTCGCTCTCGTCGTTCTTTCTTTCGACGCGTGCCGCGCCGAGAGCCTTCGCTTGCTCAGTGGGCTTTGCGACGGCATCTTGCGCATTCGCGGCCGCTCGATTGCGCGCGTCATTGGCGCTTTCGCCCTTTCCCCTGCCTGCAATTCCATCAGTTCCATCCTTTCCATCCTTCAGAGCCTTGGCCGCTGCAGCAGCCGATGCCAGCGCCGCTGGTGGGGCGGGCGGAGCGGCCGTCGCGGCCTTTTTCAAGACTGCGCTGCCCGGTTTCGCCGCGCCTTCTGGGGCGGCGTCCGTCTTGAGCTGACGCCGACGAGCGTCGCTGCTCCCGCTTCCACCTTCGCCTGCGCCTGCACCTGCGCCAAAGCGGAGTTTATCGCTTGCCGGCGCAACTTCCCGGTTGGGCGCTCCGGGCGCTGCGCCGACCAGATCTTTATTTGCGCCGATTCCGGCGGCCGCCTTTTCCGTCACCGCATCACGGTCCTGCGCAAGGGCACGCTTCTCGGCCGGCTGAGTTGGAAGGGGCGCATTCTGTTTTTTGGGAGCTGCGGCTCTCTCTACTTCAGGCGCTGCTTTATCATCCTTGGAAGTCTCTTCCAGGCGATCCGCGCGCTGCAATGCTTCGCCGGATTTGCGCAATGGCTCTTCTTTGCGAGTTTCCAGCGCTTCCTTCTTGACGTCCTTCGCAGTCGGTTCCAATTTCAGCGCAAGTTCATCCGCCGGCGTCGTTGTATTTAATTGAGGCCTGAAAAACGTGACGTAACCCATTAATGAAACGGCCAGAGCCGCGGCCATGCCGCAGGCCCAGACCCACGGAATGTTGCGAATTTGATCCACTCTGGCAACAGGCCGGAACGGCGCGGACACGATTTTGGGCGCGGTGTGGATTTGATCGCGGACTTTGGCTCTCAACGAAGCGGGCGATTTGAGTTTAGGGAGTGCCATCAGCGACGCGCGAGCCTTCTCGATCGCGGCCAGCGTTGCCTTGCAGGACGCGCAGTCCGCGAGATGCGTCTCCACGTTTGCGCGGTTGGGCGGCGGCAATGCGCCGTCACGGTAGGCGCTGAGTTCAATTTCGATTTCGTTGCAGTTCAACATAAAACACACTCTTCTAAAATCCATACATTTGTTTTGGTCTCTCGCAAAGACGCAAAGGCGCAAAGAACGACGAAAAAAATCAATGGTTGCCGCCGAGAGAACTCTTTATTATTGCCTGTACCCCTGACTCCTAATCTCGTTGTTTTTTCGTTCCGTCTTTACGTCCATGCCAAAGAAAAAATTGCTTTTATAAATCTTTCAACAAGCGAGCCATTTCCTTGCGAGCGCGATGCAGCCGCGATTTGACGGCGGCGAGTGAAATCGCCAGCGTTTCGGCAATGGCCTCGTAATCCAAATCCTCAATGTCTCTCAACACCAGAATCACCCGATAATCCGCGTCCACTTGATTCAGCGCATCCTGCACTATTTCATCGCGCTCTTTATTAAGGAGCGCGTGCAGCGGGTCTTCACTGTGCCTGTCCGCAAGGCTTGCGCCAAACGTCTTCCGATCTTCTCCGCCTGCGCCGATCTCCGCGTCCAAACTGCCGGATTCGTGCTTGCGCTTGCGGGCTTTGTCGCGCTCGTGCGTGAACGATGCGTTCAACGCGATGCGGTAAAGCCATGTGTAAAAACGGCTGCCTTTGCGGAACGATGCGAACGCGTGCCAAGCGCTCACAAACGTTTTTTGCGCGACATCCTCGGCATCCTCTTCGGAGCCGCACATGCGAACGAGTAGATTGAAGACGCGATCCTGGTAGCGGTCAAACAATGCGTCGAAAGCGTCCAATCGTCCTTGGGACGCCAATTCAACGAGTTCTTCGTCGCTGTCTTGGCTTCCCATTCGGTTAGACTCTCTTCGCGCCCGGTTGGATTCTTGAATTCTTAGAGAAATTTATAAAAATATTAAGATCCCGAATGGCAACATAGCAAATGCGGCATCGTTATGCATGTTAATTCGCGCTCAATGCCGGCCCATTTTCCCATGAATTTCAACGTCCCGGATCGTCACTGCCATTTACAATATTTAAGATCGTGAGATATTTTTCGCGCACGCCACAGCCTCATCAGGCCTTGGCCGCATCGGCCTTCGCGGGGGCGGCATGTTCTGAACTGCTTGCCGGCACGCCTCCGGCTCCGGCACCGCCGGTCTTCTCGACCTTTTCTTCCATGATCTTGCCGGCCTTGAATGTCACCACCGCCTTCTCGGGCACCATGACTTCCTGGCCCGTCCGCGGATTGCGCGCCTTGCGCGCCTTGCGCATGCGCACTTCGAACACGCCGAAGTTGCGCAATTCGTAGCGCTTCTCCTTGGCCAGAATTTCGATGATTCCATCTAAGGTCATCTGAACGATCTGTTTGACCTTCTGTTGCTCGATGTTCGTGGCCTGAGCAATCTGTATGACCATGTCGTTTTTAGTCACCGAAGTATGACCTCCCCCAAAGAAAGCGAGTCGCGCGGCCCTGATACAAAAAGTGTGAGGACGCGAAAATCCCCAGTCTCGCTCAAAGCAATTTTTTATGGTTCAGGTGATAGGTTTAACATTCTTGGCGATGCTGTCAAGGAAGAATGGTGCGGGATTTACGATTTTGGGTGAAAACGGCGAACGGCTTTTTAAACATCGAATCGCGCGAATCTACGCGAATAAGCGCGGATAATTTTAGGGTTTGTCAATGCCGGTATTGAAACACGTTTCGGCCAAGGCTATTCTCGCTTTCAGACAAAATAGATGCTCTCGGCAGATCGGTGAAAAGCCTGAATCATTGCCAACAAACCAATTCTAAAAACAATTCGCGTTTATTCGCGTGATTCGCGGTTAAAAGCCGTTCGCCGTTGCGGCTGCATTGAAATCCGGTATAACGATTCCATGGCTGCAAATGACGCGGAAGTGGAACTGTATCTTTCGGAAATCAGCAAGTACGCGCTGCTTACGTCCGACGAGGAGCGCTCGCTGGCCCGCCGAATCGCGACGGGCGACGAAGAGGCGCGTCACGACATGATTCGCAGCAATCTCCGTCTCGTCGTCAGCATTGCCAAAAAATACAACGACCGCGGCATGTCGCTCCTCGATTTAATCGAGGAAGGCAATCTCGGGCTGCTGAAAGCCGTCACGCGTTTTTCGCCCGATGAAGGCTGCAAATTTTCAACCTACGCAACCTGGTGGATCAAGCAGACCATACGCCGCGCGCTCATCAACAAGGTGAAGCCCGTGCGCGTGCCGGCGTACATGTTCGAAGAATTGTCCCGCTGGAAAAAAGCGGCGTCCATGCTGGCCCAGAAATTGGGGCGCGACGCCACGTCGGAAGAAATCGGCAAGCATCTCAAATTGACACCATCCAAAATTGAAATCATTCGCAAAGCCTTGAGCGCCACCGCGCCGATGGGGCGGGGCGGTTCGTCGGGCGCGGACGGCGAAAGTTCGTTCGATCTCGAAGATCTGCTCGTGGGATTGCCCAGCCACGAGGAAACGTCGGAACTCGACGAATACGATCGCGAAGCGTTGCGCACCGCGATCGACCTCGGCCTTACTGAACGCGAACGCCAGGTGATCGAACTGCGCTACGGAATGAGCCCCGTGGAAACGAGACAGCCAGCATACACGCTTGAACAGATCGGTGAACGCATCGGCCTGACCCGCGAACGCGTGCGCCAGATCGAAAATTATGCGCTGCGAAAACTTCAGTTGTTCATCGAACGCAAACGCGAATTGGAAGAAAATGCGCGGCAGGAGCGGAAGAAGAAGGGGAAGGGAAATAGTGGCAGGGGTTAGGGTTTAGGGATAAGGGACAGTACCGGGACAGCAAATACGCATGCGACGCGGACTTTTTTCAACGATAATCTTGACTGCGATTCTGGGCTTCTCCGTTTCCGCCGCCGACCGCGAATGGAATGTCTATCTGCCCGGCAACGGCGCCTGCTATATCAAAATGCCCGCCAATCCGGAATATCAGACGCAGATGGTCGATGCCATGGCGACGCACATTTATGTCGCCAAAGATCCCACGCGGACCCCTCCTTTTGTTTACACACTCGGTTTTGCTGACTACGCGAAGGAAAAGTTCACCGACAAGGATTCGGCAAAAAAACTCATCGACACCGACCGCGACAGTTTTGCCAAAGCGGTGAATGGCAAGATCGTGTCGGAAAAGCCTGTCAAGAAGGAAGCTTTTTCCGGACGCATGATCGTCGTCTCCGGCGAAGATGGGCTGGCGCGTTACGTGCTCTGCGAATTTCTCGTCGACAATCGTGTGTTTCAACTCTCCGTCTGTGTTCCCGCCGCCATGATCGACGATCCGGACGTGTCGAAGTTCTTCGATTCGTTTCAATTGCCGAAAAAATGACGATCCGTGGTTTATTGAATTGAGTGGCAACTTAAATCGGGAGACTCATCATGTTAATCGGTCCATCTTCGCGGTGTCTTACCGCTCTCTCATTTTGTCTCCTCATTTCCGTGCATGTCATTGCAACGGAAGTCACTTTGCAGCGCGTCCCCAACGGCGGCATTCAGCCGCAAGGCATGGTGGACTCAAAAAGCGTGCTGCATCTTATTTATTTCAAGGGCGAACCTGACGCCGGCGATGTTTTTTATGTCCAATCGAAAGACGATGGCGTCACGTTTTCTGATCCCCTTCGAGTTAACAGTCAGCCCTCCAGCGCGATTGCCAAAGGCACCATTCGCGGCGCTCGCTTGGCACTTGGAAAAAATGGACGCGTGCATGTCGCTTGGAACGGCTCCAACGCCGCTGAACCGAAAGGCCCGAAAAAAGAAACGCCGATGCTGTACTCCCGGCTTAACGACGCGGGAACGGCTTTCGAACCGCAGCGCAATGTTATCTCCACGCATTACGGCCTTGATGGCGGCGGGGCTGTGGCCGCCGACGAAAAAGGAAACGTCTACGTCTTCTGGCACGGGCAGGGCGAACCCGGCGTTCCCGGCGAGGAATTGCGGCGCGCGTGGGTTGCGCGGTCCAGCGATGACGGCAAAACATTCGCCGCTGAAACCGCCGCAATCGGCGAAAAAACCGGTGCATGTGGATGCTGCGGCATGAGCGCCGCCACGGACGCGAGCGGCAATGTGTTCGCCCTCTATCGCGCGGCAACCGAAAAAGTGCAGCGCGGCATGGTCTTGATTTCATCCAAAAGCGGCGGCGGTTTCAGCGGCACAAAGCTGGACACCTGGCAGTTGAATCAATGTCCGATGAGTTCCTCTGTTTTCTATGAGAGCCCGATGGGTCTGGAATGCGCCTGGGAAAACAACGGACAAGTCTTTTTCACACACTTCGGCAGCGATCTAAAACCCACCTCCCCAGTCGCCGCGCCCGGAGCAGGGAGGGGCCGCAAGCATCCGGCCTTAGCGCTCAACGCCGCTCACGAAACACTCTTCGTCTGGACGGAAGGAACCGGTTGGGACCGCGGAGGCAGCCTGGCCTGGCAGGCGTATGACAAGGACGGAAAGCCAACCGCGGTGAAAGGAACAAACGCCGGCATTCCAAAATGGAGCTTTGCGGCAGCATTCCCAAATTCCAAGGGCGGGTTCACAATATTGTATTGAATCACCCTGTCACTTCGCGACTGCCGGCCAAAACGCCCGAACCACCCGCTCCCATTCCTCGGCCATGAGCTGATGCCCCGAATATGTTGGGTGGACTCCATCCCAGATCCAATGTTCAACAGGGACTCTTTCGCACGCGTCGTCGAAAACTTTCTGAAAATGGACGAGCGCGGCGTGATGTTTTTCGGCGAGTTTGGCGACGATCGCCTGGCGCTTCTTGATGCTTTCGTTCGCGGGGCCGGGGTTCGCGTTTTTCTTGCTGTTGGGGAAAAGGAACGGTTCGCACAGGACGAACTTTACGTCCGGGAATGCGGCTTTCGTGTCGGTCAGGAGTTTGTCGTAGACTTGTTCGTATTGCTCCATCGGAATGTTGCGGCCGTTGTCGTTGACGCCGATCAGTATGCTGAGCACGTCGGGCTTGAGATCGAGCGTGTCTTTCTGCCAGCGCTTTTCAAGGTCGAGCACCGTGTTGCCGCTGACGCCGCGATTGATAAACGTCAAATTGCGCTCAGCCAGCAGCGCCCCATATTTCGCAGCGACAATGAACTGATAGCCATGCCCGAGAATGTGATTCGGATCAGGGCTGCGCCCGCGATTGCCATCGGTGATGGAATCCCCCTGAAACAAAATGCGCGCATCCTTCTTGAAAATCGAGATGTCGTCGGCAGGTTTGATGGCGTCTTCGGCGAAGAGGGAGATGTTGGCGAACAGTACGAAGAGAGCGATCCTGGATATCATTTGTGAACTCCAAAATTATGAAATTAGTTTATTCGTTAAGATTGATGACAATGCGAAAGCTGAAGGGGAGCTGCCGGGTATCTGGAGGGTAGATGATGCTCCGGCATGTTGAACGGCAGTGCCACGCGAAGTCGAATGATGAGCCGCCGCGCAATACACGCCCCACGCCATTTGCCGGTCCCTTTGGATCGATTGCGGGCGTTGCAAAGTATACGCCGAACCAATCCTGGCACCATTGCTTCACGTTCCCGTGCATGTCGTAAAGACCGAAGGCATTGGCCTTCTTTCCCCCCACTGGATGCGTCTTGCCTCCGCTGTTATTCTTGAACCACCCGGCAGCGTCCAAATCACTGTCGCGATCGCCGGAATTAAACCGCGTCTGTGTCCCCGCCCGGCAGGCATACTCCCACTGTGCTTCCGTGGGCAAGATTGCGTTGAACGCGGGGTCGTGCAACAGCGTATTGAGTTTCTTGAGGTACTCCGCGGCATCGTTCCACGAGACGTTCTCCACCGGCCCTTGAACATTCTTAAAGATGCTTGGATTAGTTCCCATTAGCGCTTCGTATTGTGCCTGCGTAATCGTGTACTTGCCCATGTAAAAAGGCCGCGTCAACGTTACCGAATGCGCGGGTTTTTCAGGATAGGTGGCAAATTCGCGATACGCCTTCATGGCCGTTTCGTACCGATTCAATTCTTGAAATGCCAGCGACCGGCGGGCGAGGCCGCCAACCAATAGGCCGCACAGCGCCGTAATGAGCAACAGGTAACGCAACGAAAAAGAAACCTTCTTTTTTTGCAGCAGTCTCACTACAAGCATAGAGGAAAACGCAAGCAGGAACGTGCCGCCAAAGATTGCCCAATAAGTGGCGATTTCGACTGAGACGCGGGGCTTCTGAGGTTCCGGCGTCCCCATGATAAATTGTCCGGCGGGGATCAGCACAAGGTCGAGCATGACGCCGCCGCCAAGATCGACGGATTTCGTCGGAGGAAGATTGACTTTCGCGACATAAGCTTCAACCGTCTCCCTGCCGTCCCACAATGGAAACGTGCGCGGAGTTTCCGCCGCGTTGAGCGGAAAAGCAAGCAGGAGCCATAGGAGCAAATGCGTTCGCATAAGGAATCTCGAAGTAATCGTAAGGGGATTGTGTTTTCTTTGCAAGAGTGTGCGCTTGTCTACGACTCTTCTTTGAACTCCAAAAAACACAAAGTATGCAGCCATATTTCCATGCGTCTCCTTGTCTCCTTTGTGCTTCTTGGTGTTCTCAGCGCCTTTGTGAGAAATTCTACTCGTCAATATAACACTATTCCCGTTATCCACTCAAAAAATCATTTCCCACACCGCCACTTTTCCTTCCGCGCAAATTCAAGCAGCGCATGAATTTAAGCAGTGGAAAAGTTGTGGAAAACTTTGTTCCGAAAATATTTTGATACCCCAACCTGTTGGGGTATGATGCGTGAAACATTCAACAGTTTGTTGTTGAGCCACTTTTTTCATTCAAGTCGGCTTGTCAATGGACGATCCTTTTAAAGTGAGGAAATTGAGGCGCTGGGGATCGCGGAAACGAGTCGTATTCTTCCAAAATCCCTGGCGTCTCAAATCCGAAAAGAATTGTCCCTAAAATTATGCTTGTTAGTTATATTTTAGGATGTATAATACTGTGGGATGCAATTGGGCGTCGGGCGCATGGGCGTACGGGCGAACGGTATAAAATAGGCCAAGAAGGTGCCCCTATTGCTGGGGGCCGAAAGAGGAGAAACGCATGATTTGCACAAAAGATACATCAGCACCGAGCATTTCTGTTAAAGATCGCACTGAAATTATTCAAGAAGCCACCGCGCACAAACCCGCGCCTGCTGCCAAGCCCGTCGACCCGATCTGGGCCAACGGCAAAGCGCTCGGCTTGACCGACAACTGCATCCGCGTCCTGATGAGCCGCTACCTCAAAAAAGGCCCCGACGGCAAATGCACCGAAACGCCCGAAGACCTCTTCCACCGCGTCGCCCACACCATCGCCTCCGCCGAACTGAAATACGGCAAAACGCCCGCCGATGTCGAACGCATCGAAAAAAGTTACTTCGACATCATGGTCAAGGGCATCTACATGCCCAACAGCCCGACCCTGATGAACGCCGGCCGCGAAATGGGCATGCTCTCCGCCTGCTTCGTGCTGCCTCTCGGCGATTCCATCCACGAAATCTTCGACACCGTCAAAGCCACCGCGTTGATTCAAAAAGCCGGCGGCGGCACGGGCTTCACCATGGATCGCCTGCGCCCGACCGGTGACTGGATCAAGTCCTCCGGCGGCACCACCTCCGGCCCCATTAGCTTCTGGAAAGTCCTCTCCGAAGCCACCAACGCCATCCAGCAGGGCGCGTTCCGCCGCGGCGCGAACATGATGATGCTCACAATCACCATGCCCGACATCCTCAAATTCATCTTCGCCAAACAGGATCTCAGCCGCTTCCAGAACTACAACATCTCCGTCAAAGTCCCCGACGCCTGGATGGAAGCGTATCTCAAGGACCCCAAGCAGCCCAACGTCGTCACCAACCCGCGCGATAAGAAGAGCTTCGTGCTGCAGAAGGACTTAAACATCGAGCAGTATCAGCTCAACGACCTGATACCGCTCGAAAAGTACGAATCCCTCGCCGCCGACGCCCGCCCCGAAATCTGGCGCATGTGCGACATCTGGGACACCATCGTCCAGAACGCCTGGCTCACCGGCGAACCCGGCATCGTCTTCATCGACCGCATCAGCCAGACCAATCCCACGCCCAATGTCGGCGAAATGGAAGCCACCAACCCCTGCGGAGAGCAGCCCCTGTTGCCCTTCGAAGCCTGCAATCTCGGCAGCATCAACCTCGGCCTGTTCTGTGAAGAAAGTGGTTCGGGCGTCTCGCCCAAACAAAACTACAATTGGGAAGGCCTGCGCAGCGCCGTGCATCTGGCCACGCGCTTCCTCGAAAACGTCGTCGAAGTCAACAACTACGTCATCCCGCAGATCGAACACATCTGCAAGAGCAACCGCAAGATCGGCCTCGGCATTATGGGCTTCTCCGACGCGCTCTTTAAGATGGGCATCGGCTACAACACGCCCGAAGGCGTCGAATGGGGCGAGAAGTTCATGAAGTTCGTCAACGACGAATCCCACAACGAATCCGAGCGTCTGGCCGACGAACGCGGCGTCTTTGCCAACTGGCATGGCAGCCGCTGGGAGACCGAATGGAAGCGCAAGCAGCGCAACGCCTGCTCGACGACCGTCGCCCCCACCGGCACGATCTCGATCATCAGCAACTGCAGCGGCGGCATCGAACCGCTCTTCTCGCTGGCCTTCTTCCGCGAAGTCATGCGCGATCACACGGGCAAAGCGCAGAAGATGGCCGAAGTCAACGACATCTTCAAAAGCGTCGCGAAGGCGAATAATTATTGGGGCTACGCCGAACAGGAACTCTTCGACCGCATCGCGACCGAAGGCTCGCTCCACCACATCCCCAACATTCCCGAAGACGTCAAGAAAGTCTTTGTCTGCGCTCACGACATCGCGCCCGACTGGCACGTGAAAATGCAGGCCGCGTTCCAGAAGCACTGCGACAGTTCCATCAGCAAAACCACCAACTTCCCGCACGACGCCACGCCCGACGATGTCCGCAAGATTTACGATCTCGCGTTCTCCACGGGCTGCAAAGGCGTCACGGTCTACCGCGATGGCTGCCGCAAAGGCCAGCCCATGGCCCTGGCCAAGAAGGATGAAAAGAAGGCCGAAGCGTCGCAAGTCGTGATCAAAGAAGTCATCCGCGAAGTGGTGCGCGAAGTTGTCCTGAAGCCCGTCAAAACCCCGACGATCCTCTCGGCAGTCCGCATCCGCCAGAACACGCCGTTCGGCCACATGCATCTGACGATCTCGGTGGACCCGCGCAGCGAGCGCGAACTCGAAGTCTTCGCCCAGCTCGGCAAAGCCGGCGACGTAGCCGCCAGCGATCTCGAAGCAATCTGCCGCATGGTCAGCCTCTTCCTGAGAAGCGGCGGATCGATGGATCTAGTCATGGATCAACTGGAAGGAATCGGAAGCCATCTCTCCATCCCCACAAAAGACGGCCGAGTCATGAGCTTGGGAGACGGGCTGGGCAAAACGATCCGCAAATACTGGAACGCCAAAAAAGCCTACGGCCTGAAAGCCATTCTGCTTGGAGAGGTAGACATAGACGCCGCCCACCCCCAGACCAACGGCCTGAGCCACAGCCCCAACGTCCTGGACGTAATCGGCCACGGCAGCGAAACAAAAGTGCTGATGAAAGGCACTCTCCGCGAGCAGCTCAACGAAGAACGCCTGAACAACTTCAAACTAAAATGCCCCGACTGCGGCGCCGGAACATTGGCCTTCATGGAAGGGTGCGTAAAGTGCGGCGCATGCGGATACAGCAAGTGCTAAAAAAGTAGGGCGGGTTTCCAACCCGCCCAGTTTATTGATTTGAGACGAATGGCGCGCAAGCGCCATTCGTCACATACATCAAATCTGGAAAAACGTCGATGCCCTTGATCGTCCCGCAAATCGTCATCGACACCAGCGCAATAATAGCCGGCTTGCGCTCGCGTCGTGGATATGCGTATGAAATGCTTAACATGGTGGGAAAAGGATTTTTCGATATACATCTTTCCGTTCCGCTTGTGCTTGAATACGAAGAAGTGCTCATGCGGGAGTTGCCAGAACTAAGCATCAACAAGGCGGCAGTCGATGCGATCATCGACTACCATTGCGCCGTTGGAACGCATCACGAGATCTACTTTTTGTGGCGGCCACATCTGCGTGATCCCAGCGATGATATGGTTTTGGAATTGGCCATTAAGGCGAACTGCAATTACATTGTCACTTACAATAAGCGCGATTTTGTGGGGATAAAGCAACTGGGCGTCGAAGCCATTGATCCCGCAACGCTGCTAAGCCTGATCGGAGAAAATCGATGAATTTACGCATCCGAATCCCAGAATCGCTCCGCAAACAACTCAAGACGCTGGCAAAAAAAGACAAGATCACAGTTGACCAATTCATCTCCTCGGCCGTCGCTGAAAAAATGTCAGCGCTCATGACAGAGTCGTACCTCGCCCAACGCGCGAAACGAGGAAACCGGACTTGCTATGAAAAGGCTCTCGCTCAAGTGCCAAACGTTGAACCGGGTGCGAACGATGCGAAGCGGGAAAGACGTTGAGTTGCAAGCGGGAATCTCGAGAAAGTATCGGAAGTCCTTATTCGCAAGCGCCCGCTCACGCTGAAAATGATCCGAGCACTGCACAATGGTCTCGGAATTCCGGCGGAATAGTTGCTCGCGGAAATGCCAGAAAAACGAACACCGGCAAAAATGCGGAGAACGCGAGAGATGCGAACAGTGTGAATCCTAACACTACAACGCTAACTGAGCACCGAAACATTTGGTAAGCTGCCATAAGTATATGCCATTCGTATGTAACAGGCGAAGGGCTTTACGTCGATGCGAGACGGCTGCTTTTTTCCGCTGGCGCTGCCAATAATTGATTTT
>JBBRQD010000061.1:0-32840 GCA_038227045.1 Planctomycetota bacterium | reverse complement strand
TAGCTTGTTTTTCGCCGCGTTTGACTGCCTCAACGGCTTGGCGGCGGCGGCGTTCAAGTTCTTCAGCGCTTCCGATAGGTCTCATGTACTATGTATCGGCTGTTACTGTCGTCTACTTTGGCAAGGCTGGAATCAATAGGACTTGTCTTCGATGAATCTAATTTTCCTTCGGAAGAAGACGTCATGATGCTGGCTGAGGCGTGGAGTATAAACCCGACAATCCTTGACGAACTAAAGCTTGGGAAAGGCGTCGGATATTTGGGCTCACTTCCCAAGAAGTGAAACTAAAATTACAAGAACTTGTCTTGCGCTTCTTGCGTATCCCGATTTCGTCGTCCCGATTCAAAACGACCAGCGCGACACGAAACCCTTTGGCGAGAATTCGGGGATGGGGAGCGGGGTCAGCAATTCCGCTTCGCCGGGTTTGATCCAGGCCATGACGTCGCGCTGATTGAGCTTTTCGCCGGTCGTGTAGAAATGCTTCAACCAGCGCCAGTCGGCGCCCCACCAGTCGGAAACCCAGCGATCCAGATCGTAAATGCCGCATTCGTGCAGGAGTTGTAGACTGAACTGTGTCGCTTGCTTCTCGTAAGCGTAAATGAGCTTGAGCTGCTCATCGGTGGCGTGTTCGGTTGTCTCCTGTCCGAGCGCGCGAAACTCTTCGGAGACGTTCCACTGGACTGTGTGTCCGAACAGGTGCAGCAGCACGAATAACGACGGCTCGGCTTCCAATTGGTAATCTATTTTGATCCAGCTTCCGTTGAAGTCGCCGGTATTGGGGTCGAGCACGTCGGTGATCGTGGAGACAATGCCGTAGTGCTCCTCCACATACTTGTCCACGATGGCGTAGGCTTCGGCGAAATCGGTCATGGCGAAATCCTTGGTTGATTTTTCATTTCATTTCTCATTTGAAACGGCCAATAAGCCGGTCGTATTCGCTATGATGCCCGATCCAAAACCAGACGATGCCAGCATCGGTTTCCACTGCAGCCGCCCGATAGTGGATTCCAACGCGGGCAGAGCACATCCGCCCTACTTTTTTGAAATGAAGCGATGGATGCCGCGGATCGCACTTTAACAGCTCGAAATTCTCATCGGCGAGCTTCTGAATTTCTTTGGGAAGCTGCTCGTAGAACTTCCAGAACTTTGGGTTCGCGATGTGCTTCACAAGTCTGTGCAGCGTCCTTCGCGCAGGTCGCGGATCGCCTCATCCGCGAGAGCATCGAGGCGTCCGGCCGCGACATCCTCCTCGAACTGTTTATCCCACGCGGCGGCGTCAAAGTGGAGAAACCAGTCGCGAAACGCGGTCAAATCGCTGCGAGAGAGATTCTGGACGGCGCTTTCAATTTCAGACACGTTGCTCATACCAGAAGATTACCGTTGGTGAATTTCAGGGCAAGCGCAGAAATGCTTGGCGCAACGTCTCAATCCGCCCTATTTTCTTTGATCCTCCGCATCTTTCTTCTCATCCGTCGCAACAATGTTCTCCCCCATCAGCCATTTGACCGCTTCTTCGAAGTCGCTCAAATCTTCGACGGCGCGCTGCAAATAGGCGACGCGGCCCTGGCCGTATTGTTTGAACATTTTCACCGTTGGGTCAGGGCCGATTGATTGCGCGAGTGCGTTCTGCGGGCGGATGCGGCGCCATGTGTCGCGGCGGCCGGTGTCCTCGGTGACGATCAGATTTCCGCCTTCGTGGGCGTAGTCTTCGAAGGTGTGCGCCAGTTCGTCCGACAGGCATTCGCAATTCGCCAGCACCGTACAGGTATAATTTTTGAGGCGTTCCAGATTGCCGGCGTGCAGTACGTCGAAGGCCACGCCGCGCACCATCAAGCGCGTCTCCAATTCGTGCCTGCTGTCCGCGGCGGAACTGCTGAACGTCGCGCTCGGGACATCGTGAAAAATTGCCATGCGCGGGGGTTCGGCCGATTCCGGAGCGGGCGGCTGGAGCATGTCGAGGAGCTCGGCACCGAATGCGCGCGATACTTTGGCGCTCAAGTTCGTGTTGATGGCGCGCTGCGCGCGGTCGCCTTCGGTCCAATCGTCCGGCACTGCAATCCGCGGCTCGCGCATGAATGCGGCGTCCAGCAGCGGGAGCCACTGCGACGGATCGATGCCGAAAAGATACTCCGAACCGGCCGCGAAAAAGGTGTCGAACACTTCCGCTCCGACGGCGCAGAGCGGGTTGCGCCGGCGCACAAATCGGGCCACGCGAGCCAGCGCGTCGGTCACGGTGCGAATCTTGAACAGCACCCATTCCTGTTGGTGCGGCGCTGTGACCTGACAGGAGACCGATTCAACCGGCGGCCGCACGTGAATGAACGAATTGTGTCCGAACCGTTCAAGTCCCGCAGCGCGCGAGGCATCTTCCTGTCCGCCGTATTTGCTTCTCAAAAAATCGCGGAACGAGGCGACGCAGAGCGGGCAGTGGCAGGCGCGCACCGTTGGGCTGTAGCCTGCGCCGTCGAAGAAAATCAAATCCGCGCCGGCTTCCGACGCCAGACTCGCGGCTTTTTCGACATAGCGCAGCCAGCCTTCGGAATTGTAACACGGACGGCATTGGAAACTCTGCGTACCCCAGACGGATTTGCCGTCGTGGGTGAGCTGCATCCAGTTCTGCGAATCCGGCTCTTCCTGGATCAGCGTTTCGGGAACGCACCAGCCGATGGAGATGCGCGCGGCCGCTTTCAAGCCGGCGTCGTGCGCGCGCGCCACGAATTCGCGTCCGCGTTCCAATTCGGCGGCTTCGAATTCCAGCCCGAAACCGGAGAAAAAACGAACCGACACAAGTTCCGCGCCGTCCGCCTTGAGCCGCGCCAACGCGTCGCGCCCCAGGCTTGCCTCGTAGGTCTCTTCGACGTCCGCCCGCTGTCCGCCCATATAACGCTGGACATTTGGAGGCTCTGGCAATTCGACGTAATTCACCCGACCGCTGCGAAGCCACTCCGGACGCTCTCTGCTCTCAACCATCACGCGAATTCCTCTGTGCCGTTAATCTATTTATCAGGACGGGTATCGTAATGCGTCGCGCGGATTTGTCTAATCTCGCGAATGAATGGTTGTAGGTTTGAATGTGAAAGGTTAAAAGTTAAACAGAAACCTTGAATCTCAAATCTTAACTTTCAACCTTCAACATTTAAACCTTCAACCGAATCCGCACTGCGCGGCAGCGTCACCAGTGCGAATGCCGCCAGAATCAGCGTTCCGCCCACGACCGTGTTTACGGTCAAGCGCTCCGTGCCGAAAATCAGCGAGAAGAGCGTCGCGAATACGGACTCGGTTGCATAAATCACGCTAGCGACGGCGGGCGAGACAAATTGCTGATAGCGGTACATTAAATGAATCGCCAGCACCGAGCTGAACAGCGTCAGCGTCAAGAGCAGTTCAACGAATCGAAAATCGTGCGCCAGCACGCCGACCACTTCCGTGCGATAAAGCGCCGAACCGCACAGCAGCCATCCTATTAATGAGGTGCACACCGCCGACGAACAAAACATCGCCAGCGACAGGCGTGCGGGGTCGCAGCGCGAACCGAGCCGGTCGAGTCCCAGGATGAGCGCCGTGAAAAACACCGCGCCCAGCGTCGTCAATGCTTCGCCTAAATATGGAATTGGCGGGACCGGCAGGATGCGGCAATCGAGGCATGCTCCGGGATTGGGTTGCGAGAGCACCGTCATGCCTCCCAACGCCAGCGCCACGCCCAGCCATGTCCACGCCCCGACGCTGCGGCGAAAAATCAACGCCTGCGCCAGTGGGGTGAAGACGACGGTTAAGCTTGTGATGAAACTCGACACCGACGGCAGCGTGTAACGGAGGCCCGCCAACTGGCAGATCATTCCCACCGCAAAGATCAGCCCCAGAAAAAAGCCGCTGCGGATCTCCACCCGCTTGAACCCGCTGCGCGCCGATCCCCAAAGCAACGCGGTCGCCAGAGCGGCAAGACCAAAGCGCCAGCCGAGAAACGCAGCGGTCAAGCCGAGTTCGTGCAGGGGTTCCGCCTGAACCGGAAGGCCGCCTGCTTCCGCGAAACGCTTTCCCAGCATGTCCATGGACAGTTGCATGACGGGAAACGAATAGCCCCACAGCAGGCAACACAGCACCAACATCAACGCCGCTTTTCGCATAGGCTTCGTTAGCTCAAGCAAACAAGGGAAACGGGACATCTCAAGCAATGTCAATTTAAAAACACTCATACGTTATACCCCGTCTCGCCGTGCTCGAACCTCTCACCGCTCAGAATAATGGTAAACAAAACGGCGCATACCCTCATGCGCGCCGGGGCAAGATAAGCTTCTTTTCGGCTTTTAAGAATTCGTTCGACGGGTAAGGTACGTGTCATGCTGCCGCATGGCATTTACACTCTCACCGCATTCCATCCTCAATGAAACAGGAGCGCGCACGATGGCCGACGCCCCAAAGCTCGATCCTATCTTAGAGACAATCATGGCGACGCTGCGTTCGAATGTCGGTTCGGAGGTTCTCGACACCGCATTGCCCGAACAGACAATTCGCCAGCGCTCGACTTTTTTGCAAAACCCCGCGGATGTGCAGACGATTCAATTCCGCGCGCCGGGCGAGACGCCGACGATCATCAATCCGGGCGGCGGTGGCGAAACACCCACGCTCATCAATACCAAATCGAGCGCCTCCGGCGTTTCGGCGAGCAGTTCCCACAGCAGTGAAAGCCTCGCGCGGTGGAGCGAATTCACGATTCACAATCTGGTCGGCAAAGGCGGCATGGGACAGGTGTTTCTCGCCGGGCAGAACGCATTGCGCCGCGAAGTCGCAATCAAAAATATCATTCCCGAACGCCTCGAAAAAAGCACGGCGCTGAAGACTGAAGAATTGTTCATTTCCGAAGCGCTCGTGATGGGTTTCCTCGACCACCCCAACATCGTGCCGGTCTATGCGCTGGGGCGCGACGAGGAGGGCAAGTGGTTTTTTTCCATGAAAATGGTGCGCGGAATGGAGTGGCGGCAGCTTCTGCATCCCGGCCGCTGCAAAGACGAAGAGACGAGGGTGAAGGCGCTCGCGCGCAATCTCGACATCGACGATCCGGTCCGGCGCGCGGCGCATCTCGATGACAACCTGCGCATCCTGCAATCGATCTGCAATGCCGTGGCCTTCGCGCATTCGAAGAGCGTCATTCACCGCGATTTGAAGCCTGAGAACGTGATGGTGGGCGCGTTCGGCGAAGTGCTGGTGATGGACTGGGGCCTTGCGGTGGATGTTTCGGAAACGCCACCCGCGCCAGGCAGCCTCGAATGGCGCGTGCCGACGCGCGACGCGTGCGGCATGGGCGGCACGCCCGCGTACATGTCGCCGGAGCAGATCGAATTCGACGCCGCTGGAAGGTTCACCGGCGCAAACCTGGATCGCTGGACCGACGTGTTTCTGCTGGGCGCCATGCTGCACGAATTGCTGACGGGCGCTCCGCCCTGGGCCGGGCTGGCGCTCAACGACGTATTCCTGAAAATCACTCAGTGCGCCCCGCCCCAATTTCCCGACAGCGTGCCGGCTGAACTGGCCGCGATCTGCCGCAAGGCCATGGCGAAAAATCCGCGCGAACGACACGCGGACGCGCTCGCGTTTCAGCAGGCGCTGCAGGAATTTCTGAAGCACCGCGAAGCGGTGGCGATCGCCACTAAAGCCGAGAAAGAAGCGAAGATCCTGGAGATTCCAAACCTCGCCCGCGCCTTGGTGCTCTACGATCAGGCCCTGGAATTGTGGCCGACGAACGAACAGTTCCTGGAAGCAGCCCGCACGACGCACGACACATTGGCGCAAAAGGAAGCCAAAGCGCGCATGACACGGCTTTCCTTGTACGCGGCGGTCGCGAGCATTGTCGTGGGCCTGACCATCGGCTTCTTTTGGATCCGTTCGGAGCAAACGAAAGCGGAGAATGCGCTGAAGCAGCAGACGCAGCTTTCGTTCGAAGCGGTTCTCGCAAATTCCAAAAAAGAAAACGATTACGAACACGCGATCCGGTCCCTGGACGCGTTTCTGAGCCGCCCGGAACTGGCCGCGGATTCGAAATTTCTGGAGGCTCAACAGCTTCGCGCCCATGCGCAGACGTTCATCGACCGCAATCGCGACTTGAGCGACAAAGTGCGCGCCGGGGCCAAAACCATCGAGATTTATCTGACGGAACGCGTGACGCTGGAGCTGCTGCGCATTCCAGAAGGCCAATTCAAAATGGGCAGCGCGGAAAAAGAAGCCGGCCATTCCGCCGACGAAGCGCCGCAGCACGACGTCTCCCTCGGCGCCTTTTACATGGGGAAATTTGACGTCACTCAAGAGCAGTACGAAGCCGTGACGGGCAACAATCCAAGCGCTTACTCCAATCCAAAGAACCCGGTGGAATCGCTATCGTGGTTCGACGCCGCGGAATTCTGCAACAAACTAAATCTGCGTTTCGGAAAAAACGGCGTTCATGTGCAGTTACCGACGGAAGCGCAATGGGAGTACGCCTGCCGCGCGGGAACGACGACGCGTTTTTATTTCGGGGACAAGGACGAGGATCTGGGAAAATACGCGTGGTACAAGGCCAACAGTTTCGATACCCAGGACAACTACGGGCCGCACCGGGTGGGAATGAAGCCGCCAAATGCGTTCGGATTGTACGATATGCACGGCAATGTCTCGCAGTGGTGCCAGGACTGGTTCGACAGCCGATACTACGCGAAATCGCCGCCGCACGACCCGCAGGGACCGGAAGCCGGCGAGTTTCAAAAGCAAGTCAAGGGAGCGGGCCGCGTATTGCGCGGCGGTGCCTGGGACGACGAACCCACCGATTGCCGCTCGGCATGCCGCGAAATCAAAGCGCCGGGCTACCGCAGTTTTCGCCGTGGGTTCCGAGTGACAATCAAGCAGGATTCGTAATTGCGGGTGTATTTAATTCGCCCTGCAAGGGCGATACATACCAGCCCGGCACGTGAGTGCCGGGTCCAAATCGCGGAGACAAAACCCAGTCCTGAAAGGACGGCACAAAGGAGCGCACGTGTCTCAATCACTCGTTAAAATATGGGTACATACCGTGTTCAGTACGAAGAATCGTACTCCATTCATTGATACCGCCGTTCAACCGCATTTGTACGCATACATGGCGGGTATTTTTAGCGAATTGGATTCTCACGCCATTCAAATTGGTGGTGTCGCCGATCATGTTCACGCTCTATTTAGATTGTCGAAGAAGACAACTCTTGTCGACGTTATTCAAAAAGTTAAAGCCAATTCTTCCTCGTGGATGAAAAAGCAAGGGACAGCGAATTCATTGTTTAATTGGCAGAGTGGATACGGTGCGTTTTCAATTGGCGAATCCGGAGTGGAACAAGTGACACATTATATTCTCGATCAAAAGGAACGTCATAAGTCGATATCGTTTCAGGATGAATTGAGGAAGCTCTTGACCGCCTATAACATTGAGATCGATGAACGTTATTTGTGGGACTAGGCGCCTCGTTGTGCCGTCCTTTCAGGACTAGTTTTTATCGTTACGATTGGACCCGGCACTTACGTGCCGGGCTGGTATGTATCGTCCCTTCGGGACTAATTTCATGCCATTGAATTCTATCCAGGACTTACGTCCTGGGCTGGTATGTTACGTCCCTTTGGGACCAAATAAGCTCGCGATTGAATAACCTACTTCAACTCGCTCCAATCCTTAATTCCGATCACCGGCAACGCGAATTTGAAGGCGTTTTCCCATTCCTTTGTGTCCGCCAGGCGGAACACGTCGTAGATCATTTTTTTCTTTACCGGATTGCTGTCTTTATCGCCCGTCCATAGCCCCAAATTCAATCCGCCCTCGTGCGCGTGATCGACGTGCCGATGAAGGATGAACGCGTCGATGCCGTCCAGTTGCGCGACTTTGCGATACGCATAGGCGTAGGCGGCGGCCTGAACGAGTTCGCCGTCCGGCGTGAGTGTCGTGTGAAAACCCTGTTCGGACAGAATGATACGGCGCGCTTTGTTCATAAAGGCCAGCTCCGGACGCTTCATGAATTCATTGAGCAGTTCGATATTCCGAAAGGTAATTTTCGGCGTATCGGGGGCCATCGTCGCCTGCCGATCGTTCCAGGTGCGCGGTTCGAAGAGATTCTCCGGATAGGGATGAAATGCGAGGTGCCATTCGAAGTCGCCGTTGCGCCGAGCGAGCGCCGCGAACGCCTCCAAAAAAGCACGCGCGCCGAACGACTTCAACGGCTCCTTCGGCGTCGCGCTGGCATTCCAATTTTGATCGAGCGAGAGATACACGCGGCTTGCCGGCGAAACCGCGCTGACCGCGTCGTGGCACAGCCGCACGGCGCGCTCGTATTCCTCGGCGACCGCCTCCATCGAGGCTTCGCCCATGTTGTACCAGAACCAGTGCGAATTGACTTCGTTTCCGACGATGAAATGAACCGGCGGCGCGTCCGGCCGCGCGTAGCGCCGAGCCAAAAAACTGATACTTGCGCGAAAGTGGCGGCTTGTATCTTTTTCGTTTGTGCTGAATGCCGAAATGGGCGCTTCGCTCGCGGCGTTGAATTTTGGGTGGATGAATGCCCGCGCCAAATCGGGGTTGGACGTTTTGTAAGCCAGAAGAATCAGATAGACGGTGATGCCGTGGCTGCTGAACGGCCGGACCTTTGCATCGAGCTCTTCGACGACGCGACGTTTGAATTCGAACCGTTCGCCTTCAAACAGCATCGCCTCATTCTCAGGCGCGCTGTTCGCGGCGGCGAGTTGAACGAAATCGACGTTGATTGCGGCGTGATGCACGCCGAGAGCCAGGGCGTCGTCCACCATCTGGACCTGCAAACCTTTCTTGCTCTCGATTTCCGGGCCCGACTTTTCGAATGCCCCCGCGAGCGGTCCCGTCGCGGCTAGAAGCAGGGCGCAAAAAACAGACAAAAAGACAGGGAGGCGGGGAGACAGGGAGACTGAATACGAGGCGCTCGTTCTCGGCCGTTTTCTTTCCATATTTTCGAGTCCGCCTGACTGCTTTTCTTTAAAAATCATACTTGCGTTAACCCGTCGAGGCGCGTTTTGTTCGATTTATCTTCACGAAAAGAAGTGGAACGCCGCCTTGGATTTCGCTAGACTCAAATGTGCATTTCGAACAATTTGAATTGGTTTCGGACAGCTTAAGTCAAGGAGAGCAGAGTGGCAACTCTGAAGGAAGTTCTCGCTGCGAAGATTCCAACGGAGCGACAGCGCGCGAAAGAGTTCATCAAGGAACATGGCGCGAAGGTCATCGATCATGTCACCGTCGAACAAGTCTATGGCGGAATGCGCGGCATAAGCTGTCTGTTGTGCGACACCTCCAGCGTGCCGGCTGACAAAGGGCTGATCGTTCGCGGCACGCCGATCGCCGAAGTAGCCAATCTGCTGCCCGAAGAGATTTTCTGGCTTCTGCTGACCGGCGAACTGCCGGATAAAGCAGGATTGACGAGTTTTCAAAACGAACTGGTCGAGCGGTCCGAGGTGCCGGAATACGTTTGGCGCGTGCTGGAGGCGATGCCCGCCGATTCGCACCCCATGACGCTTTACAACACGGCCATGTTGAGTATGCAGAGCGAATCCATTTTCTACAAGCGTTACAGCCAGGGCTTGCGCAAGGACGATTATTGGGATCCGACGTTCGAAGATTGTTTGAATATTATTGCGCGCGCGCCCGCTATTTCCGCCGGCATTTATCGCAAGCGTTTCAACAAAGGGCCGCGATTGCACGAGGTCAGCGGTCTCGACTGGGCCGCCAATTATGTGCGCCTGCTGGGCATTCCCGATCCCAACGGCGAATTCGTGAAGCTGATGCGCCTCTATATGGTGCTGCACTGCGACCATGAAAACGGCAATGTCAGCGCAATGACCACCTATACGGTCAACTCCGCGCTCTCCGACATGTATTATGCATACTCCGCGGGCATGAATGGGCTCGCCGGACCGCTGCACGGCTTGGCCAATCAGGAAGGCCTCAATTGGATTCTCGAGGCCATGACGAAATTCGGGGGCGCTCCCACCGCCGAACAGATGCGCGAACATGCGACCGAGACTCTCAGTTCAGGGAAAGTCATTCCGGGGTATGGACACGGCGTGTTGCGCGTCACCGATCCGCGCTTCGAATGTTTCTACGCGTTTGGAAAAAAGCACTGTCCGAACGATCCGGTCTTTAAAACGGTGGTGACCGTTTTCGAAACGGTTCCGGATGTACTGATGCATATCAAGAAAATCAAGAATCCGTGGCCCAACGTTGACGCGGTGTCGGGGTCGTTGCTGTATCACTACGGTCTAACCGAGGCGATTTATTACACGGTGCTCTTCGGCGTCTCGCGTTCGCTGGGCGTTTGCGCTCAAAGTCTGTGGGCGCGCGCGCTGGGGATGCCGCTTGTTCGGCCGAAGTCGGTTACATCGGAATGGCTTGAATCCGCGGTGAAGTCTTAAACGTCGTGGAACCTCCCGACCGCCCCCGCAATTCAATCCAATCGCTGCTGGAGTCGCGCGGGCTGTCGCCGCGCAAGATGTTCGGCCAGAATTTCATGGCCGATGCGAACTTCGCCGCCGCCATCGCGCGCGACGCCAAACTCGACGAAAAAACGCTGGCCATCGAAGCCGGGCCGGGCACCGGATTGTTGACGCGCGCCATGCTCGACAGCCACCCGCTTGCGCGCGTCTTGGCGATCGAAATCGACCGTGGCCTCGCCGCGCTTTTGCGCGAGACGTTTGCGGCGGATATCGAATCGAAGCGATTTACGCTGCTGGAAGGCGATGCGCTCGACGGCAAACACCGCATCTCGCAAACACTCTGCGACGAAGCGCGGCGCATCGGTCGCGACGAGGCGCGGCCTCGCGTGACGATCTGCGCGAATCTTCCGTACAACATCGCCACGCCTTTTCTGGCCAACGCGGCGGTTGACGAGCAGGGGCTTGGTGTCAGTTCGGCGCTGGCCACGATTCAACTGGAATTGGCGGAACGGCTGCTGGCTCGCCCCGAACGCGCGAATTACGGGGCGCTCTCCGCTTTGCTGGGCTTGCGGGCGACCGGCCGAATTGCGCGGCGCGCCGGAGCGGAGATTTTCTGGCCGCGCCCCAACGTCGAATCGGCGGTCATTGAATTGAATTTCAAGCCGTGGGCCTCTGGGCCGCAACGCGATTCGTTGCAGCGCGACGAGGCACTGCCGTTTCAAGAATTCATTAAGAAAGTGTTCTCACAGCGCCGCAAAACGCTGCGCGCGCTGCTCAAGCCGGTGCCTGTCCCACACGTTCCGGGCGTGACGCCGGAATCGCGGGCGGAGGCGCTTAGCCCGGAGGTGTTGCTGGAAGTTTTTCGGGCCATGAAATAGGAAAGTGCCAGGGTCGTCCCGGCCCTGATGAATGTATGGCCGGGACGGCCATACCACTTTCAAATTGCGATTTCGCGCGCACCGGATAAAAGAGTTGATGCCAATCCCCAACTAACGGAGAAAAGGAACTTACATGAAAAATGTCATCATTGGAGTCGTGGTATTAGCGTTGCTCGGCGGCGGCGTGACGCTCTACATTCAAAAGAAGCACCACGACAAAAAGAAGGAGCAGGAAGCGCGCAAGAAGCCGACCGATCCCAACGCATTCAAAGTGGCGTTGGTGACTCCGGGTCCGTTCAACGAGGGCGGGTGGAATCAGAACGCGGTCAAGGCGCTCGAAAAGATCGCTGAAGTCATGAAGGCCGAGACGAAAAAGTTCGCGGCGAAAGACGACGAATCCGCGCACACGAATTTCCGCAAATTCGCCGAAGTGTTCAAGGCCAACGTCGTCATCGGGCACGCCAGCGAATACAACGATGCGAAGACGGCCGAAATTGCCACCGCGCATCCCAACACGACCTTTCTGATTTCGGGGAGCGAAAAATCCGACAAGAATGTCTGCGGCGTTCGCTTTGTGCTCGAAGACGCAACTTATGTGCTGGGACAACTCGCGGCGTCGATGAGCAAGTCCAACGTGCTGGGTTGCGTCGGGCCGAAGCCTCTGCCCGTGATCGCCAGCACGTTCGAAGCCTTCGAACAGGGCGCAAAGTCGATCAAGCCGGATATTAAGGTGTCGGTGAAGTGGACGGAGGATTTCTCGGATATCGGGCGCGCCAAGAACGAGACGCTGCAGTTGATCAACGAAGGCGCGGATTTCATTTTTCAAAACGCGGACAGCGCGGGACAGGGCGTTTTCGAAGCCGTGCAGCAGAGCAAGGACAAGGGCATTTATGCCTTCGGTTCGAACGACGATCAGGCGTTGACGAAGAAGGAATTCGACGGCGTGATCCTGGCGTCCGCGGCGCTCGATATTCCCGGCGCTTATCTTGAGATTTGCAAAGAGATTCAAGATAAGAAGTTTGAGAACAAGACGCGCTTCATCGGCATCGCCGACGGGATGGTGTCGGTCGCGATCAACAAAAAACTCGAAGACAAAATTCCCGCAGACGTGCACAAGAAGATCGACGAGACGATTGAGAAACTCAAGAAGGGCGAGCAACTTTATAAGCGCAAGGAGTTGAAGTAGGTAAATGGGTGCATAGGAGGGGTATGCGCGGATCATAGGATAATCCGCGACTACCCCTCACCCGGCGAGCGCAAACGGCCGCGCTCGTCCGCCCTCTCCCTAAAGGGGAGAGGGAAACAGATCGCAAGCTCGATGACGAACTCAATCTTTATTGGAGCGATTTTCATGGACAACATTGTCCTCAAAACCGACAGCTACAAGCTCAATCATTGGAACCAGTATCCGCATGGAACGGAGTACGTGTATTCGTATTTTGAGAGCCGGAGCGGGGCCAAATGGGATACGACTGTTTTTTTTGGGCTGCAATACCTGATCAAGAAAAATCTTCTGGGCGCGGTCGTGACGCGGGAGATGATCGAAGAAGCTGCCGCGTTGAGCAAAGTTCATTTTGGCGGCGACGGTTATTTCAACCGGGCCGGCTGGGAATTTATTTTGAATCGCTGCGGCGGGAAACTGCCCGTCCGCATCAAGGCCATTCCGGAGGGCACGCCTGTCGGCGTCAGCAACGTCCTGATGACGGTTGAAAACACCGCACCCGAATGTTTCTGGCTGACCAACGCGCTTGAATCGCTGCTGACGCACGCGTGGTATCCGTCCACTGTCGCGACACTCAGCCGCGAGACGAAAAAAATCTTCAAGTCTTTTCTCGAAAAGACCGCCAACGATCACAGCGGCCTGGATTTCATGCTCCACGATTTCGGTTATCGCGGCGCAAGTTCCGATGAAAGCGCGGAGATCGGCGGCGCGGCACATCTGCTCAATTTCATGGGCACCGACACAGTCCCGGCGATCAAACTGCTGGCGGATTATTACCGCGCCGAAAAGGGTTTCGACGGAATCGCCTATTCCGTCGCCGCGACCGAACACAGCATCATGACCAGCCGCGGCAAGGAAGGCGAAGAGCAGGTCGTCAGCGATTTGATCGACGCGTACCCCAATGGAATCCTCAGCGTCGTCTCGGACAGCTACGACATCTACAATTTCGTCGACACCATCGTCGGCAAGAAATTCAAAGAGCGCATTCTGAAGCGCGGCGACGGGGCGCGCTTCGTTGTGCGCCCGGACAGCGTAACCGACGATCACAAAACGCCGGAAGCCGAAATGGTCTGGATTCTGAACAGTCTCTGGAGCAACTTTGGCGGGACGACCAACGCGAAAGGATTCAAAGTATTGAATTCCAAAATTCGCACGCTTTGGGGCGACGGCATCGATAAAGAGGGGATTGAGAAAATCCTTGTTGCGGCCGCGGTTGCGGGTTTCAGCGCCGAAAATCTCGTGTTCGGAATGGGCGGCGGGCTGCTGCAAAAAGTCCATCGCGACATCCAGCGTTTCGCGTTCAAGAGCAGCGCACAATGCTGCAAAGGCGTCTGGCACGACATCTACAAAAGCCCCAAAGACGCCAGCAAAGCGTCAAAGAAGGGCAAGCTGAAACTCGGCCGGCGCGCGGATGGTACATTTTTCACGGTACCGATGTCGGATGCGAGCGTCGAGTGTCAGCTCGTGAAGGTGTTTGAAAACGGCGAACTTCTCGTTGATTACACGCTGGAGCAGATTCGAAAGAACGCTGGTTTGGCGTAACTCCTACCCCTCACCCGGCGAGCGCAAACGGCCGCGCTCGTCCGCCCTCTCCCTCAAGGGGAAAGGGGAAATGCCACTCGTCGTTCGGTGATGCTCTGTAAGGCGCGACAATCCCCAATCCTTTCTTTGCGTCTTTGCGGCTTTGCGAGAGAATGCGTTTTATGTTCATCGACGAAACACAAATCAAAGTTAAAGCGGGCGACGGGGGCGACGGGGCGGTCGCGTTTTTGCGGTTGAAGTTCATGCCGTGGGGCGGACCGGCGGGCGGCGATGGGGGCAAGGGCGGCGACGTTGTCTTTGAGGCCACCCGCAATATCGACACGCTTCTGCCGCTCTATCGCAGGCGGCGCATCGCCGCGGGCGACGGCGCGAACGGTTCGAATAAGAATTGCTCCGGGCGCGGCGCGGACGACGTTATTATTCAAGTTCCGCCGGGCACGCTTATTCGCGACGCGCTGACAACGGAAATTCTCTGCGATCTCACCGAGCCCGGGCAGCATTATATTGCGGTGCACGGCGGCAAAGGCGGGCGCGGCAATCAGCATTTTGCGACGTCCACGCATCAGACTCCACGTCACGCCGAAAAGGGTGTCGAGGGCGAAGAGCGTGAGTTGCATCTCGAATTGAAATTGATCGCCGACGCCGGCCTGATCGGGCTGCCGAACGCGGGAAAGAGCACGCTGCTCGGACGCATCAGCGCGGCGCGGCCGAAGATCGCGCCGTACCCATTTACGACCAAGCAACCGCAATTGGGGATCGTCGATTCGGGCGATTACCGCCAGGTCGTCGTCGCCGATCTGCCGGGCTTGATCGAAGGCGCGCACGAGGGCGCGGGGCTGGGCGACGAATTCCTGCGGCATGTCGAACGGACCAGCTATCTCGTTCACGTGATCGATTGCGTTCCGCCGGACGGCTCCGATCCGGTCGACAATTTTCACATGATCGAGAACGAACTGAAGCAATATTCGAAAGCGCTGTTTGAGCGCCCGCGCTTGATCGTGGCTAACAAAATGGACATCGATGGCGCGCGCGAAAATGCGCAGCGCCTGCGCAAGGAACTCAAGCAACCAGTGCTGGAAATCTCCGCGGCGACCGGCGAGGGCATCAAAGAATTTATTAAGACGCTGATGGATGACGTGACGAAGCGCAAAGGAATCAATACCGGGTCAAAGGCTCCGGAGCCGAAGACGACGCAGGGCATCATGACGAAAGTTGCGGATCGACCGCTTAAGGCCAAAGAACCGATGACCCGGATTCAGGAACTGCGCGCTCGAATCCAGGAGCCGCGGCCTCATCTTCAGGATCGAAAACACAAATTCCATGGCCCGAAATCGCGAACGAAAGGTGCGAAGGCGAAGAAGTGATTCGAAGGTGACACTAGAGCCGCGCACGTAAGAAAGCGGCAAAGTCTCGCCATATAAAAAGCCGCTTACTTACGTGCGCGGCTCTGGCGGGCGGCTGATGCCTTATTTTTTCTTCGGCGGCGGTGGCGGAACTTCCTTGTTCTTGTCGAAATCGTTCAAGCGTTCGGCCTCCTTTGGGTCGAGCAGCGCTTTTATATTTTTCGTCACTTCGGCATTGTGCTCCTGCGCTTTTAACCGCTGCGTTTTAAGCCACGTGGAAAATTCTTTCCGGTAGGCATCCAGTTCTTCCTGCGGAATGGTCTTGTCTTCTGATTTCTCCTTTTTTTGGATGAACTCGGCGCGCAGCCGAACTTCGAAGTCGAACGGGGCGACCCACTGCACATGGCTGTACTCCAGCGCTTTTTTTGCAGCGTCGCGGCGGGCTTCGGGCAGCGCGGCGACGATCTTCGTTTCGAACTCCGCGCGCGCCGCTTTCATGTCGCTTTCCCACTGCGCGGCTTTTTGAACCATCGCCGCGTCGAACGCTTTCATCGCCGTCTTGATGGCCGCTTTTTGATCGGGCGTGGTCTCGATTACGTCGCCGATGCTCGCAAGGATTCCGGCATTCTGAATGTCGCCTGGACGCGGCAGCGTGCGCAACTTTTCGATGGCGAGGAGCCATTCCGTCGAGCGCTCATCCTGTGTCAAGGGTGCGACACCGGGCTTTTGAGCGTCCTGGCCGGCGAAAAGATGCGCGGCGAAAATCAACAGCATTGAAACACAGCAGCGGTGCAGCATTTCGGTCTCCGTTCTAATCCGGGTAGTGGCGAGCGACATCCTGTGAACAGTCTAAGTTTTTTAGCGCGGAAAATAAAGCGCTTGTCGCATACGGCGGTTTGCACGAGCGCGGAAGCGCGATACGCTATCGGCAACTTATGTCCAGCGCAACCTTGATCCTTCGCCCCATCTTTCTTACCCTCGCAACCACCGAACCCAACAGCGGCGGTGCGATCGTGCGCTTTGTCGCCCGGCGCGCGGACGCGGATGGCACTCCAAAAACCTTTGACCAGCTTGGGCGCGGCCAGCGGCTAACCATCGCTCAATCGCGGCTCACGGGCATCACTAACAATGCGCTTGATCGCGCGCCGGATCTTGACGCTACGCTGCAGGATTTTGTCGAGTTCGCCGAAGGGGGCGATGCGTGGATCGTCGCGAACGGCGGCGCGGCGCGCGAGTGCCTGCGCGACGCCGCGCGCTCGGCGGGGTACCCCGGCCTGCCCGGACCCGCGGTTATCGGCATTGACGATCTTGCGGTAATTGTCCTACCCACGGCAGGGCGGCGCGGGGTTTTGGATTTGGCGGTGCTTTACGGATCTCAGCAAAGACAAGGAGACAAGGAGACAGGGAGACAGGGAGAAACGGCCCAACAATTTGACGGCGATTCGCCGGAGGATCGCGACGCGGCGGATGTGGATGAGTTTGCCAGCGAGCCGGCGCTTCTTGAACGCATTTGGCTGGGACTTGAGACTGATTTGTTGCATTTGCCCCTGCCGCTGTTGGCTGAGATGAATTGGATGCTTGCCAAGACCGAGCACCCGCTTCGCAAGCTGCTCAAGGCCGCGGAAGCTAAGGCCGTCGAGGAGCAATTCAGCGATAGTTTTCATTCGGGAAAAGTATCGCTTGAAAAACTGTTCAAGGATTTTTCCGCCATCATCGACAATCTGCGCCCGGACGAAGAGGCGGACAATTCCTTTCGAGACGAGCCGCCGCGGGAATTGGTCAAGCCGGACGACGTGCGGCAAATAATGGGTCCAGAAGGACCGCTCTCAAAATTGAACGGCTACGAAGAGCGGCCGGAACAGGAAACGATGTCGGCGCGTGTGGCCGATGCGTTCAACAGCGGGAAGCATCTGATGATCGAGGCCGGAACGGGCGTGGGAAAAAGCCTCGCGTATCTGGTCCCGGCAATTCTGTACGCAATAAAAGCCAAGCGCCCCGTGATGATTTCGACGCACACCAAAAATCTTCAGTCGCAGCTTTTCGGCAAGGACATTCCATTTTTAAAGAAACACCTGGGCATCGAATTCAACGCGGCGCTGCTGCGCGGGCGGCCTAATTATCTGTGCCTGCGAAAATTCATGTACACGATTCAGGAGGCTCCGCACGAGCTGGACGACGAGGAACGCGCGCAGATGCTGCCGGTGATGAGCTGGGCGGTGAAGACGTCGCATGGCGATGTGAGCGAGCTGGCCACGTTTTCGCCCGAGCAAAATCCGGCGCTGTGGGACCGCCTGCATACGGTGGGTGACGATTGCCTGAAGCGCGCGTGCCCGTTTTACAAACGCTGCTTCGTGTACAAAGCGCGCGGTCTGGCGAAAACGGCGGATGTCGTGGTGTTGAATCATGCGCTGGTTTTTTCCGCACTGAACAATGAAACCGGAACGCTGCCCCATTACGGCGAGATCGTGTTCGACGAAGCGCATAAACTCGAGGAAGTCGCGACCGATCATCTGGCGTGCGAGATCGCGCCGCGGCGCATGTACCGCATTCTCAACCGGCTCTTCCGCTCCTCGAATTCCAGCGGCGCCGGAAAAGGATTGTTGCCGACGCTGCTGACATACGTCGACCAGGCGCGCGGCGATTTCGGCGACACGCTGCATGAGCAGATCCGCACGCATCTTCTTGAAACGATGCAGGCCATCCAGCCGGCGAACGACGGTTCGGAGCGCTTCTTCGATTTTGTGCGCGAATGGGCCGAGCAGCCCGAGAGCGATCCGGAAGAGGCGTCGCCGCAGCCATTCGTGCCGTACGAACGCGGGCGCGGAGGGCGCGCGATGCCGCGCGGCGACGCCGCGTCGCCATTCGGGTCGGCGCCGAAAAAGAAATCGTTTCAATCGTCCGACGACCGCAAACGCTACGCCTCGTCGCGCTTGAAGCCGGAAGACGCGGAGCGTTTCAAAAACGGAAAAGAATCGGCCATCTCAGGGCTGGGGAAGTTGCGGCAGACGCTTGAGCGGCTCGAAGAGGATTTCCCTGAAATCCGCAAACGCCCCGTTCAACGCGGGCGCGAATTGTTGACTGAGTTGAGAGCGCAAAATGGTTTTCTGCAAGAACTGATTCACGACATCGAATTCATCGTCAAAGGCGACGAGCCGAATTATGTTTATTGGAGCGAGCGCTGGGGCCGGCGCGGCGCGCGCATGGTTGCGGCTCCGCTGGACATCGCGGCACTGCTGCACGGACAGCTCTACGAAAAAAAGCGCTCGATTATTTTGACGTCGGCGACGTTGTCCGTGCGCGACGCGGACGCCGGCGACGCGGCGGGGCTTGCGCCATTTGGGCAGCGCGGACGCGTCGTCGAAGACGCAGTGCATTGGGACGAATTGCCGCCGAAGAATTCCGCACCACTGGCCGCGATCAAAAAATTCGACGCTCCGAAAATCGATGACGAATCGTTAAAGCCGCATCCGAAGAGCTTCGAGTTTTTGAAACTGCGTTTTGGGCTGTCGTACTGCCAGCCGCAGAAGCTCAACGAGATGCTGCTCGGCAGTCCGTTCGATTACGAGCGGCAATGCCGGCTGTTCGTGCCGACGTTTCTGCCCGAACCGGGCGGCGAGCGCGAAAAGGAATATACCACGCAATTCAGCGCGATGGTCGCGGAGCTGGCGATGGCCAGCGGCGGGCGCGCGCTGGTATTGTACACGTCGTATTCGGCGCTGGATGCGAGCGGCGCGATCTTGCGCAAAATGCTGGTGCCGGAAGGAATCGAAGTCATGGCACAGGGGCGCGATGGGTCGCGTGAAGCGCTGTTGTCGTCTCTGAAAGCCGGCGGCCGGCGCGTGTTGCTGGGGACAGCCAGTTTCTGGGAGGGCGTCGATGTGCGGGGCGACGCGCTCTCGCTGCTTATCATTCACAAGCTGCCGTTCGCGGTGTTCACCGATCCGGTGATTCAGGGACGCTGCGAGTTGCTGGAGTCCGCAGGCAAAGACGCGTTCCTGCATTTCAGCGTGCCCAACGCAATTTTAAAATTGCGGCAGGGTTTCGGGCGATTGATTCGCTCGAAACAGGATAAGGGTATTGTGATTCTTGCCGACAAGCGCGTCATCACCAAACGGTACGGCGCCGCTTTTTTGAGGGCCTTGCCGGCGAAGGCACAGGCGAGTTCGAATTTAGAGAGCTTGATTGACGAAGTCAAAGGCTTCATCGGGAATCGGAGTTAGCTTTTCATTCTTCATACGTTCGCAGGACAGCCAGCAACTGGGTCGTGTTGATCACCTGCATCTCGACGAGAATCATGCCGAGCAATTTTTTTACGCCACCGTCCGCGAGCTGTTGCTGGCGCGACAATGCGGCCTCGATTTGATCCGTTGTGACGAAACCCATCATCATGGCGCGGGCCCCAAACGGCTCGCCGCGTTTTTTGTTTTTCGATTCTGATGGAACCATGCACCAATTCCCGTGAGCACGCTTGTCGATATAAAACTTCAATTAAAAAAGCGATTGTATCCGGCGTGTGAATTTGGTCAAGGTGGCGGATTCGGGCGCGTTGCCGGCGCGTTTCAACGCCGGGCCAGTTCGCCGCGTGTGCGAATTCGCCGCTCTATCTCCGCTCGCAATTCCGCCGGAAGCGCGCCACTTGCAGACAATTCTCCCAACGCTCGCGCCGCGCCGGGCACGTCGTCTTTGACGCCCTTGATCATTTCACTGACGACGGCCCGGTGGAACGCGATAGGCGTGCGTTCGGTTTCCGTTGGCGAGGCGCTCAGATATTTTCGCCCGGCGAGCCGGGCCAGCGCGATCAAGATGTCGGAGCGGTCGCTGTCGGCGAAGCGGCCTTCCGCGTCGTGCCTGGCGAGAATGCCGAACCCGACGCTCAGTGCCACGCCGCCGGACGCGCGGGCATCGTCGGCGGCGAGTATCTCCGTGATCGCGTGCATGGGCGGAGCCTGATTGAGGCGCGCGAGCAGGCCTTTGACGATTTCGAGACGCAAGTCCGCGTCGCATTTTTTAGAAAGTGCGATGGCGCGCAGCGCCTGGACTAGATTGTACGCGTTCGCGGGCCCCCAGACGCGCCGGGCGTGGCACACGTCTTTCCAGCGTTCCAGCAGCAGCGCGCCGATTTCGCGCGCGGACGACGCCGGGCAATTCGGCGCGAGTGCCACGCGTTCGAGACCATTTAATGCGATTGGCAGATCGACCGCGAAACGCTCGCCGCCGTGAATTTCAAAGAGGGTGTCTCCGCTTGCGTCGATCGTCTTGGTTTCGAGCTGTTCCGGCTCGGGCGCGTCGATAGCGGCCTTGAGTAGTTTGATTGTTTCGGCGACGAGTTCAGGAGTCGCGCGGCGCGAGGCGGCCATATACGACGCGCCTTCCAGCGCGCGCGGCGCGAGTTTCGGATCGCCGTCTCCGGCCGCGCCCAGCAGGGTGTGCTCGACGATCGCGTTGGCTTCGATCGACGCCGCCGGACTGGAAATTATTTTTCCAAGCGCGCAGAAGACTTCGCCGCGGTCGGGAAAATCCAGTTCTAGGCTCGCTGCTTCGAGGCGGCGCAGCGCATCGGTCAATGCTTTTTGAAGCAGCGAAAATCCACTGCCACCGGCGGCGCCCGAATGCTCCGGTTTCGCCACCAGCGCCAATTCGCCCAGCAGCCGTGCCGCGCGCGTGCGTTCGTTCGGCGCACGATCTTTTCCCAACCGCGCCAGCAACGGCTCGACCGCGGGCGCGCCCATGCGCTCCACGGCGGATTCGGCCTTGTCGATGTCGAAGGCAAACGAGAAGTCGCGCGTTGAATCCAAAAATACCTCGGCCAGGACGCGCCGCGTTTCAGGCGGCACGCGCGTGTCACAGACCAGGCGGCATTCCATCGCGGCCATGCGCAGCGATTTGGAGCCGGATTCCATCGCCATCAAAATCACCTGGGAGGCACGTGCGAAATCGTCTGGAGCCGCATCGGGCTTTCGACACATTTCATCGAGCAGAATCAATAGATGCTTCTGCGCGCCGGGCGTGGCGTCCGCAAAAACGCCGCAGAGTTTTGCGAGCGCCGCGCTGCCGCGCCGTGAGACCAGCGCGCCGACCGCGCGCGAACCGCGCCCTTCCTCCATGTCGCGCGACAGGTACGCGGCGCTCCAATCGACGAGCAATTCTTCGTCCGCGTGGCCGGGCGGAATCAGATCGAAGAGCGACACGAGTAGAAACGCTTCGACGGCAAAATCCGCCGCGCGTTCGCGTTCCGTTTTCAAAATCGCCGACACATTCTCCGCGTGGCTGCGGCCGAGTTCCCGGACGAGCCGATGCGCCGCGCCGGTGAGTTCTTCGAGTTCGCGCGACGACGGACCCATTTTGTTCGCCGCAGCGATCAACCCGACCACCACGCGCATCAGTTCGCTCAGCCGGGCGGGATTGCGGCCGGCCGGTTCCGCGCGGTGCGCGAGCAGTTCCAGCAAGCGCAGTTTCAACGCGCGCTCGACGCCGCCTTTCAGCGCCGACATGGCGCAGACAATCACCGCGCCGTCCGCGAGTTCGTTTGCGGGAGCAATGGCGAGTTTGCCGAGCTTGTCCGCGGCGGCGATGCGGCGGGCGGTGTCGCCTTTGTTCAAATCGGCGAGAGCGCCCGCGATGTCCGCGCTCACTCCGAGTCCCGGCAACAGCGTGGCGGCTTCGGCGCGCACGGAGTCGTCCGCATCCGACAGCGCTTGCAGAATCGCTTCGGCTTTTTCTGCGGCAATCAGCGGCGAGAACGCCAGAATGCGCAACGCTTCGATGCGCTCGCCGGCATTCGCGGAAGTCATCAATTTGAGACGCACGCGCGATAAGTGTTCCGCGCCGAACATTTCCTCGACAGCATTACCCGTCTTTTCGGAATCGCGGCGCGCAGTCAAGTCCGATTGATTTCGCGCGCTCAACGGCTGCGGGGTTGCATTCGACCACGCGTCGTCCGATTCGAGCTCGTCCTCAAGACACAGCACGCGGAAACCGTCTTCTGCGTCCGCGATGGACAAGGGCGCGTCGACGCCCGCGCTTTTTGCGAGCGCGTTTAAGTTTTCGGAAGTGATCGCCGCCGCGTCTTGCAGCACTTCGGCGCGGAGCAACAGCGCTTCGAGCGGCGAGCCGGGTTTGGCGGCTTCAAGCGCTGCCACTGTCACACTCGTCATTTTTTTCAACAACGCGCCGAGGCGAGCCAGCAAGCGGTTGCTCAAGCCCAGGTGTGCGACTTCCTCCGGCCGTGCGACGCCTTTGATCATGGCTTTTTAATGCCGTCCTTCGGTGCGGCCGCGTCCTTCGGCTTGGGCGCGTTCGGATCCACGGGCTTGCGATAGAAGATGTAAGCCATCAAAATCGAAACAAAATAGATTCCGAGAATCAATCCGGAAAACGCCAACATCGACGGCAGATCGTTGCTGGGACAGACGGCAAAGCCCAAAAATACCGAGCCAAAGATAAACACTTTCCAATGTTTGATGAACCACGCGGCCTCGACCAAGCCCAGGCGCGCAAGCCCCGCAACCAGCAGCGGAATTTCGCACAGCAAGCCGCTGACGATCATCATCGTGATCAGCATTTCAATGCAGGTTTCGCTGGTCCAGTTGACCGTCAGACCGAGATCGAGATCCAGCCAGACGAAAAAACTGAAGGACATGGGCGCCAGCCATTGGTAGGCGATCGCCGCACCGATGAGAAAGAAAAACACGCCGCCATACAACACGGGCTTGATCGCGTTTTTTTCCTTGTCGTGAAGTCCCGGCGCGATAAACGCCCATAGCTCGTAGGTCACGATGGGCGACGCGACGACCAAGCCCGCCCAAAAGCCGAGCCAGATCACCATCATCATCGAACCTAATGGCTGGGTCGTGGTCAGATTGATCACATTTCCCGAGGGCGGAGGCAGGCGACCGTCCCGAATCATCTGATTGACAAGATCGCGATTTACCTTTCGAATGGGTTCCGCGAGAAAATTGTAAATTGGCTTATAAAAAATGAACGACAGAATAACACAAAGCATCACTGCAATAAGCGCAATCCAGAGTCTTTTTCGCAGCTCGAGCAGATGGTCGATGAAGCCCATGCGCGCGTCGTCATCCGCCGTGGTCTTGTTGCGAAAACGCGAAATCGGGTCGTTCGACGCCGGAGCCTTTTGCGCCACGCGCTGCGGAGTTGTTTTGGCAGGGGGCGGCGTCACCGGAACAATGGGCGCTGGGATGGCCACCGGCGGCGGAGCCGCTGGGGCGATTGGCGAGGGAGGTTCGCCCGGCGATGAATTCAATGCGGACTCCGAGGGCGCATCGCTTGGAGCGCACTGTGAAGGCGTCTCGGCGGAGGGCGATGAGGGTGCGGCGTCAGTGTGGGGCAGATTGGGGTCTTGGGGTTCCGGTTCGGACATGTCGTTTTCTTGATCTCAATCGAAATTAATGGGTCGTGGCATCTTACATTTACTTCGTTTTCAGCGCGGCTTCCAGGAGCGAACCCGAACGCAATCCGAGCAAATCCAGCGTCACGTGCGCAAAGCCCAACGCGCGCAATTCGCGGGTGATTTCGGCGCTTTTTTCGAGCACCTCCGCAAACTTTTCCGGCGGCACTTCGAGGCGCGCGACCGATCCGTGATGCCGCAACCGACATTCACGAAAACCGGCTTTGTGGAGATAATACTCCCCGCTCGCGATTTGTGCGAGTTTTTCCGCGGTGACGCGTTCGCCGAATGGGATGCGGCTCGACAAACACGCCGCGCCGGGTTTGTCCCACGTCGGCAAATTCAGTTCGCGGGAGAGCGCGCGAATCTCTTCCTTGTGGAGCTTCGCGTCGCGCAACGGAAAGACCGCGCCGCGTTCGCTGGCCGCGCTTTCGCCCGGGCGAAAGTCCGCCAGGTCGTCCATCGTCGCGCCCAACGCCACCGGCCCACCCTGCTCGCCGCGCTCTCTGGCGAATTCCAGCAGCTTTGTCATCAATTCGGATTTGCAAAAATAGCAGCGGTTCAGCGGATTGGACGCGTAATTTTCGTCGCTCAATTCAGCCGTGCGAACCACTTCGTGACGGAAGCCGAAACGTTCGGCAAGGGCGATTGCGTCCGCCAATTCTTCCGGCGCGAGCGACTCCGAATTCGCCGTCACTGCGAGCGCTTTCTCCTTCAATACACGCCCGGCAACGACGGCCAGAAATGCCGAATCCACTCCGCCGGAGTAGGCGACAATCACGCTGCCATAGCCTTGCAACTGGCGTTCGAGGGCCGCGAGTTTCGCGCGAGCCTCAGGCGTCGGGGGAGATGTCGTTTCAGTTTGAATACTCATGATTCATTCCGTTTTGCGCCGCGTGCGAACAACCAGCACATTTGTGTCCGAATAAACGTAGCTCAAATTCGGCGGTATATTTTTCTTCAGTTCCTCCGCCGAAATCGTGCTCAAATCCACGTCCTTGCCGAACATGCGCGGAACAATGCGCTTTTCCAGAAAGACCGCAGTCTGCGCGCCGTCTACCACCAATTCAGTCAGCCTGTCGATACCCTTTGTGTTCGGCGCGGGCGGCTTCCAATGCACCGACGTTACGCGCCTGTTCAAGTAATACGAGAGGCTTTCGGCGGCGATGCCCATTACCTTTATTCTACCGCAATCTTCAATGGAATTGTTTACTTTCAGGCAAATCTGTTTGGTCGAGCGCTGCTTCAACCGCTCGATGATAAATGGCGACGCGACAGATATCAGCGCGATCGTGCCGCAGCCCAGCATTGCCGCCGCAAGCCTGCTTTTTCCGCGCAAGGCCAGCCACCACGAGCCCGGAAAAACCAGCGCCGCGCCGCCGGCCATTGCCCAAAGCACCGCCGGTTTGTCACCGATAAAATTGACGATGTCTTTCTGTAAAAAGCGAACATAAATGGGAAACAACAGCAGGATCAAGCCGAGAAACAACGAGACATACAGCGTCGCGCGCAGCCACACGCGCTCGACCCCGACGGCTGGTTCTGAGAGCTTCAAGATGAACCGCGCGGTCAGTATGGCCACGGCTGGCATGGCCGGCAGCACGTACGTCGGGAGCTTCGCGCCTGGAATGCTGAAGAAAAAAACGATGCCCAGAATCCACGCGACAAGGAATGCCGCGACGCGCCGTTTGACGCGTTCGCGCGGCACGATTTCACCGGCCGCTGTTGCGCGCGGCCACGCCGTTCCCAAAGTTCCGGCCAAGCCAATTGACCAGGGAAATGCCAGGGCCGGCAGCAGCATTAAATAGTAGTGCATGCCTTCTCGATGGACCGCTCCGGCTACGCGCTGGTTGATTTCAAAATACAGGAGATCTTTGAACTTGTCCCAGCCCTGGTTGGCAATCAGCATGATGTACCACCACAGCCCCATCGCAATGGCCAGCAGCAGTCCCCATTTCCACGCCGGCGGCAGAGCGGGCGCGAGACGCTCTGCGCGATAGGCCATCGCAAGCAATAATCCCACCGCACTCAGCGCGGCCACGATGGCGCATTTGTTCAAGATCCCGTCGCAGACCGTCCAGGTATTTTTCTTGATCGGAACCGCGTCTTCCTCGTCGATCGATTCATCCACATCGACTTTCGCAACCGCAGCCGCTTTCGCGCGTTTCGATCCGTGCTTGCCTTTGCCGCGCCATTCGCAAAAAAGCGCGCCTGCCGACAACGTCACGGCAAGCAACAGCACCCACGGCAGCCACCGCGCGACTCCGGGCCGCTGCTCCTTTGGCAGGGACATGGCTCGTTCAATCACCACCGCGAGCAACACGGCAAAGGCGGCGGTGGCTTTGGTCAGCACCGCCAGGCCGAACAGAAGCGACGCGATCCAGCCGGATTTTTTCAACGGCATCAGCCCGGTCATGCCCAAAAACAGGACCGCCAGCGTAGCGGCCATAAATGTGGAGAGCGTCATATCGGTGATACAGCAGCGCGACAGCGCCATGAACAGCGGCGTTGCGGCGAGCACCATCCCCGCCAGCAGGCCCGTCGCGGCGCCGAACGTTTTGCGCCCCAGCCAGATCGTGCCCCAGAGCATGAACAGCCCCAGCACGATGGACGGTACGCGCGACGATGTCTCGGTTGCGCCGCCGGCCAGTTTATCGCTCAGCGCGACCAGCCAGTAAAATAGCGGCGGTTTGTTGATGCGTGCTTCGCCGTTGAATTCCGGGACGAGCAGCGAACCGCCTGTGGCCATGGCGCGGCCCGCGCCCGCATAGCGCGGTTCGTCGGGGTCGAGCAGAGGCAGTTCGGCTATATAGAGGAGCGCGATGCACAGATACGCCGCCGTCAGGAATCCGCACGCCGCCCAAAACACCCATGGCGGAACTGGGGCGGCGCTGCTTGAATCAAGCGAGTTCGATCCAATGGGGACGGCGTCATGAAGATCAGGATTTGCCATGACCGCCCTTGTTCCATTGGCCATCGAATGTGCCGTCGGGATTGATGCGGATCGATTTGTGATCGGCGCTGGAATGCAGAATAATTTCGCGGACCCCGGTCACCGATCCCAATTTTTCAAGCACGAGAGCGCCCGCCGCCTGGCGCGCGGCGAAATCGTCGCGCGCTTCCAAATCAATCAACACCTTCAGCACATATTGCATTCAATTGTCCCTGATCCGAAATCGATTCTCTCGCAAAGACGCGGAGACGCAAAGAACAACACGACGAAAATCAGGCGTGGTTCACGCTATTTCTTGTCGAACCACCACGTCAGTTTCTCGTCGAGTTTCCATGCGTTGTCGAAGAATCCCGCGCAGAGCGCGTGGTTGGTGCTGGTGCCGTCGGTGTCGAATGTGGAATCGTAGAGCAGAAAATCGGGGATGAGGTCGAGCTTGTGATTGACACCGATTTTTTCGCCGTAGGGAATTCCGGCGCAGATTACGACCGCGTGTTTCCCGCCTGAAAATGTGCTTGGGAAAATATACCTGATCCCCTTCCCCGCGAGCGGCACTGTTTTTCCCGCGAGCGTCACGTTGCCGTCTTTGATTGAAATCGGCAGATCCTTAGCAAGTTCGGCGTGCAGCGCGTTGTCTTGTTCTTCTCCGAACAGGAACAGATTGCGGTCGCGCTTTTCCTCCGGCGTCACATCGGTGTCGGCTTTTATTTTGGCCCGGCTGCGCGTGAATAGAAGCCATTCGTCGGCGAAACGCTCCGCATTCTTTTTATTGAATTCGTTCGCGGCCGGAGTTCCCTTCGTGCCGTACACAATGGTAAACGGTCCGCACATGGCCTGGCGAACCGGTCCGCAAAGATGCGGCGATTTTGTTGTTTTCAACCCATCGCCAGTGAAACTCACGGCAGCGTCAAAGGCCAGTACGTTGCCGCTTTTCTTCAGGATTTCAACGTTTCCCTTGCCTTGGCCTTTCCACTCGATATCGATGGGCTCGAGAGCGTTCGTCGTGGCAACGTAATAATCATCGGAAACATATTGCAACGAATAGGTCTTGAGATGCCGTGCCGCCGGTTTGTTATTTCGCTTGTTCGAGAGCAGCCAGCGCACCGGCTCGTCTTCTCTGAGAATATCGAATCCCGAACGATGGCCTCCGGGCACGAGCAGCAGTTTCGCGTCGCATCCGGCTTTCTTCAGCGCGGCCGACATGCGCAGGGCTTGCGTTGGAGGCACGACGGCATCGTCCTGGCCGTGGTAAATTCGCAGCGGGATATTTGTCAGGTTTTCACAGAGACTGATCGGGTTGTCGACGTTGATCAGCCATTGTTTGAATGGGTGAAAATTCTCCAGCGCGGTGTTGTTTTGCAGCGGGCTGTCCGCGCGGCCGGCGAGGACCATTGCGGCGGCGAATTGGTCCGGGTAATGGGCCGCGAGCGAGTACACGCCCATGCCGCCCATTGAAATTCCGCACAGGTAAACGCGGTCGGGATCGATGCGGTAATGCGCCTTCATTTCCTTGATGACATCGAGCACGTCCACTTCGCCGCACGTTTGAAAATCGGTGTTCAGCCGGCCGAACGGAATCGCGAGGAAACAGCCGTTGCGCGCGCAGACCGCCGCGTAATCCTTCGCCTCCCACCAGCGGTGCTTGTTCATGTTGGGATCGTAGCCGTGCAGGAAAACGATCAGCGGAAAAGTGTCGGCGTTCTTCGCCGTCGCGGCTGCCGGCACGGACACAATATAAGGCTGCACGCCGTCGTCGATGGCGCTGGTGTATCCGCGCACCATATAACCGCTCTTGCCCTCGAACGGATCCTTGCCCTGCTCTTCGAGTTCCGCAAAGCGATGCGCGTTTTCGATGAGTTCGCCGATCTCTTTGGCCACTTCGCCGTCGGCGTCCACGGTTCCGGTTCGAATGCCGTCGACGAAGAGTTTGATCTTCTCGATCGCCAGTTTCGTGTTGGGCATCGAATGGCCCGACTTCACCGAACGCTCCCGCCAATCTTTTTCCAATACCGCGGCATCCTGCGTGAAACCTTCGAGACAAATCAACGAGACTGTTTTGACGCCGATGGGTTTTCCGTTTGCGAGGAATTCAAGCTGAGCTTCGTAGACCCCGCGCGATTCGGCCGGCGCGACGTATTCGGTCTGGAACAATTGGCCAATCGTGATCGGAGCCTCCTTTTGCGCGGGCGAGATGAGGCGAGCCGACAGCGAGTTCGTACCGCGCGGCAGCGAGCCTTGAATGCCGGCCATAATGATGGCTTTTCCGCCAGGCGTAATGAACGGCGCTTTGGATTCGACCATAAAACATTTGAACGCCGCGGCGTCCGCGTCGGGCGTCTTTCCTTTCGCAGTCGGCAGTACGATGCTGTCGCCGGGGACGGGTTTTTGCGGCGGGTTATTTCCGCGCCCGTCGTGGACCAAACATTGCATCACGCAATTCTCGCCGCGCGGGACGATTTCGACGACAAGTTCACTGAGTCCCTTCGGAAGCGTAAGAGGCACTTTGAAGACAGACATGCCTTCCGGCTGCGGCTTTGTGAGTAGCAACTTTCCATCGAGAAAAACGATCACCGCGCAGTATGTCCGGAGATAAAAAATGCGCTGCCCGCCCGCGGAACTGTTCAAGCGCGTCGCGGCGAAGAGCGAACCTTTCGGGGCGGTCACGTGCGACCGAAGATCGTTGTAAAACGTACCGGCGATGCTCGGAGCCCACGCGCCGGGAAGCGCGGCGTTGCCTGGGAAAACCGGTTCGCCTTCGCGCGCATTCGATGGTGGTTTTGCGTCCGGGGCGGACTCGATTTGGGGTGAGATCAGCCACCACGTCAGCATCCCATCGGAGCTCAAGTCCGCTTGCAGGGCAGGCTGAATGTCGGCGGGCAATGCGTCGTCCGCCGCTCGAACGACAAAAATGGCGCAGACGCAATAGAGCGTGCAAAGAGCCCAATAGGATCGATTAGCGAAACGCAAGAGTGTCCTCCGGCTGTCGTCGAAAACAGCTCGATGAAATAAAAAGGGATTCTCGACCGCAATTAAATTGCAAATAGTATAACGCGCGCCGCTGAATCTTTGTCTTCAATTTATTGAATAAAGTGGCGCTTTATCCATGCGGCCAGATTGAATTGATGGACTCTTTAACCGAGTTCCAATGGGTATACAGAAAATAAATTCCGCAGCCCGCCGCAGCCAGAGAAATCAGCAGATAAAATTTCTGAAGATCGACGCGCAGATCCCTCTTGGGTTTCTCCTTGGGCTTGAGCCGTGCACCCAAGGCGGGAACGAAGTGGCATTTTTTGCATTCCCGTGCGTCTTTTTTCCATGGAGCGCCGCAACCCGGGCAAAACTTCAACGTGCCTGGATCGACCGGCGCGTCGTTGGCGTCCTCTTCTTTCGACGAGCTTAATTCGTATTCGTCCGGCTCGGGCGCGACTTTTAAATTGGGTTTTGCCGCGATCAGCGGGGGGGCAATTTCGGGAACGACGAAACTCTGTTCGCATTTCGGACAGCGAACCAGCTTTTTGGCCAGATTGTCGTTCAAGTCAAGCTGCGCCGAACAGACCAGACAATTGAGTCTCACTCGATGCTCCCCTTTAAGACCGATTATGCTTGAATTGTTAAGCGTAGGCCAGTTTCGCGGCGAGCGCGTGAACTTGCGGCAGGCCGTCGACCAGTTGGCCGAGCGCGTCCCACTCACCTTTCAACAGCGCCTCGCGCGCGCCGCCTTTCATTTCGAAGCGCGCCGAATGCCCGCCGCCGGCGATTGTCGAACTTTCGAGATCGAGTGCGATCTTCGTCTTTGGATCGCGCTGAATTATTTCAGCGAAGCGGCCGAGATCCCCTTCGGAGAGCATGACGCAGGGCATTCCCAGCGTCGTGCAATTGCCGGCGAAAATCTCGGCGAAGCTTTCGGCGACAACCGCGCGGACGCCGAACTTTTGCAGCGCCTGCGGCGCGTGTTCGCGCGACGAACCGCAGCCAAAGTTGCGGCCGGAGAAGAGTATCGTCGCGCCCTTGTGCTCGGGCTTGTCGAGCGGATGATTTTTGGACGCGCCGTTCTTGTCGAAGCGGACGTCGTAAAAGAGGTACGCGCCGAGACCGTCAAACGTAACGCATTTCATGAAGCGCGCCGGGATGATGCGGTCGGTGTCGATGTCGTGGCCGGGGACGACCACGGCGGTGCCGGAGACTTGGGTTATTTTTTCGAGGGGCATGGCGTAGTTCCTTCTTTTCCAATTTTATGTATTGAGCATGGCAACGCCGAAAGCACGCGGCTCAACTCGCGCCGCGCGCTGAGTTTGATTCACGCCGACATCGTCAGGTTTCCTAATGCGAATGCACCAGCGTGAACACATCCCGCGCGTCCGAAACTTTTCCTTCGATTGCCGCGGCGGCCACCATCAAAGGACTCATCAGCAGCGTGCGGCCGGTGGGCGAGCCTTGGCGGCCTTTGAAATTTCGGTTGCTTGAGGACGCGCACAACTGGTCGTCGATCAGTTTGTCCGGGTTCATCGCCAGGCACATCGAACAGCCCGCTTCGCGCCATTCGAATCCGGCGTCACGGAATATTTTGTCGAGGCCTTCTTCCACGGCTTGTTTCTGCACCAGCATCGAACCGGGTACGACCAGCGCTTTCACGCCTTGGGCCACGTGTCTGCCTTCCAGATACTTCGCGATTTCGCGGAAATCGGTGATGCGGCCGTTGGTGCACGAGCCGATGAACGCCACGTCGATCTTCGTCCCTTTGATCGGCGCGCCCGGTTTGAGCTTCATGTATTCGAGCGCTTCGGCGACCGTCGATTTTTCCTGTTCCGGCGAGCCTTCAACCGTCGGCACGTTTTCGTCGACGAAGATCGCCTGTCCCGGATTGATGCCCCACGTCACCGTCGGACGGATGCTCGCCGCCTCGATGTTGACGACATCGTCGTATTTTGCGTCCGGATCGCTGGCGAGCGATTTCCATTTCGCGACCGCCGCATCCCATGCGGCGCCCTTTGGCGAATAGGTGCGGCCCTTGAGGTACATGTAGGTCTTTTCATCGGGATTGACATAGCCCACGCGCGCGCCGCCTTCGATGGACATGTTGCATATCGTCATGCGCTCTTCCATGTTCATGGCGTCGATCGCGGAGCCGCCGTATTCGTAGGCGTAGCCCGTGCCGCCGTTGACGCCCAGTTTGCGGATGATGTGCAGGATGACGTCTTTTGAATACACGCCGAGCGGCAGATGCCCATTGACGTTGATGCGCCGGACCTTGATCTTATTCAGCGCCAGTGTCTGCGTCGCGAGCACGTCGCGGACCTGGCTTGTGCCGATGCCGAACGCTATCGCACCGAATGCGCCGTGCGTCGAGGTGTGGCTGTCGCCGCAGGCGATGGTCAGGCCGGGCTGCGTGAGTCCCTGTTCGGGACCGACGACGTGAACGATGCCCTGTTGTCCCGACGGCACATCAAAGTAGGTGATGCCGAATTCGTCGCACGCAGCTTTGAGCGCGTCGATCATGCCCTGCGCGAGCGGATCGGCGAAGGGTTGCGTGCGCGTGTCGGTTGGAATGATGTGATCGACCGTCGCGAACGTGCGCTTCGGGTACGCGACTTTGAGCTTGAGGTCGCGCAACATGCCGAACGCCTGCGGGCTGGTGACTTCGTGAATCAGGTGCAGCCCGATCAGCAGTTGCGCCTGACCGCTGGGGAGCTGGCGGACAACGTGAGCGTCCCAGACTTTTTGAAAGAGACTTTTTGCGTTTCCATTTCCGGACGATGACGACATTGCAATTCTTTCCTTTCAGAAACATGCCCTTTATGGGCAGATCAATCCATGACAGTATAGTGAAAATGTTGGGCGGACGCATCAAAATTCAGGGCGGCAATTGTTCGAGGCGCACGGGTCATGCGGACTTGCAGGATTAATCCGCGCTTTCCCCCTCACCCCGCGAGCGATACGGCCGCTCGTCGGCCCTGCTATGTAATGCGATTGCAAGCCAAATCTCGAAACAAACAATATGCATGAAGTCGTTGATCGTGCAATCTGCTATTCAGTCGTTTTCTGTTGGGAAAAGACT
>JBBRQD010000060.1:0-32979 GCA_038227045.1 Planctomycetota bacterium | reverse complement strand
TCTCGCTTGCGGCGGGCGGCGTTGAACTTCGTTGGTCTCGCACGGCGTATCTTCCCAATACGCCTTTGCTCGACCGCCTCGTTCAACTTGCCCGGCGCGGCGCGATAATGACGCTTTAGAAACGCGCGGGCCAATAGTGTGTGCTCAAGCGCGAAGAAGACCCTGGTGAAATTCTTCTCAATTCTCGTTGTTCTGCTCGTTTAGGGCGTAGCGCGCCCAAATGCCGTTTCACCCGTTAAGATTTAATTGACAAAGCAGAGCATGGCGACAGTACGGCACAGGTGTCACTGGCTTTTCGATAACGCGATGGCCACGCCCGGTCTGGAGCTGACTACGGCGGAAGATCGTTATTAAGAAGCCATAGTCTCGTTGGAAAAGGAATGAAAACGCATGGTCGTCAGCATTTTCAACGACGTGATTGGCCCTGTTATGCGCGGGCCATCGAGTTCCCACTGCGCAGCAGCGTTACGCATTGGGCGAATCGCCCGCGATATCATGAATGGCGAATTTGATGACGTGCTTGTTGAGTTCGATCGCAACGGATCGCTGCCTGGAACGCATGAATCGCAGGGCTCGGACATGGGTTTGTGCGGCGGCTTGCTGGGTTGGGATGCGGCGGATGAGCGCCTGCCGAATTCACCGCAGGCTCTCCGTAATAGCGGTGTCCGAATACGTTTCGAAATTGTGGACACCGGCGATGCACATCCGAACACGTACCGGCTTACACTTTCGAGGCCGGGAAAAGAACACACGCTCATCGCGATTTCCACTGGCGGCGGCATGATGGAAGTCATCGCGATTGACGGAGTCAAACTTTCCATAAGCGGCGACTACTTCGAAACGCTGATTCAGGTTCGGGACTCTGGTCGCAATTGGGTAACGCGACTGCACCCTGCTGGAGCGATTGTGATTCACTCTCTGCCGGATGGCGCGCTCATTCAGGTTAAATCGTCAGCATTCATTGAGAAACCGCTTCTTTCAGATCGAGATTCAAACACGCTGGACGTGATCCAACTTTCACCAATCTTGCCCGTTCTGTCGCGGCCAGATATGCATGTGCCGTTCAGTAATGGCGAGCAATTGGTGCGATATGACAACGGACGCAACGAATCGCTCTGGAAATATGCGGTTCAATACGAAATGGCGCGCGGCAGACTTTCCGAATCGGAAGTGATCGCCAAGATGGTGGCGATTGTCCGCATTCTTCGGAACTCAATAGCGCAAGGTATTGCGGGAACACACTACGACGATCGGGTGCTCGGCTATCAAAGCGGTGGTTTTCAAAAGAAAATGAACGCGGGCGGGCTGCTTAACGCGGGAGCGCTCAACCGCATCGTCCTTTATGTGACCGCACTGATGGAAGTCAAAAGTTCCATGGGCGTGATCGTAGCCGCACCCACTGCCGGCGCTTGTGCCGCACTTCCTGGTGCGGTAATCGCGATGGCCGAAGAACTCAATTTCGACGAGGAAGCGATGGCCCGGGCCATGCTTGCCAGCGGATTAATTGGCGTGTTCATCGCGACGCGCTGGACTTTTGCCGCAGAGGTAGGTGGCTGCCAGGCAGAGGGAGGTTCTGCCGCCAGCATGGCCGCTGCTGCGTTGGTTACCATGGCTGGCGGAACCCTTTCTCAAGCGCTGGGTGCCGCATCCATGGCGCTTCAGTCCATGCTTGGACTGATCTGCGATCCGGTCGCGAATCGCGTCGAAGCGCCGTGCCTTGGTAAGAACGTGATGGCTGCGAGCAACGCGGTCTCCTGCGCGAACATGGCACTGTCGGATTTCGATTCAGTGATACCGTTCGATGAAGTGATTGAGGCCGCCATGCGAGTTTCCGCACAGATGCCCCGCGAACTGCGTTGCACGGCGCTTGGCGGGCTTTCGACGACACCCACTTCGCTCAGTATTGAGCAGAAATTGTTGGCGCGGAAGACCGGTTGTGGAACGACCTGTGGCTGTCTGAATTAGGGTCTGTAAAATAATACCTTATCCGTTTTTGATCAGTCATTGCATGCGCTTTGGACAAATGCCAAAAAGATTGGAAACCTCTTGCGGAGTGTTGCGTAAAGCCGACGCGATGGGCCCTTCCGTGGATCAAGCCGCCGATCTCGACATTGAAATGCAATCGATTTTGGGCGGGATTCGGAAGTAAATTTTGAATTGTAGAACGCAACTCTTACCCCCCCGCTGGCAGGTCCGAGTCCGGCCAGTTACGAATCGCTTAGCTTCTTAATCGTCTCCATCAGAAGCGGACGAAGCCGGTGGATATCCTCCACCAGCTCTTTTCGCCCGGCATCCCAATCCTGCCTGATGAACGCGTCGAGGATGCGGCGGTGACCGGCTTTGGACAGCTCAATTTCTTTACGAGCCAGCCCGGCATGAGTCAGCAGCGTGTCGAAATAGGAGTGCTGACGATCAAAGAATTCCTGGATGTAACGATTCTCTGACAGGCCGATCCAGTATTTGTGCAGGCTGTTGTCGAGCTTTAAAGTTTGATTCGCTTTGGATGAGTGATTCAGATTTAGTAGACGTTTTAGCTCGGCGGTCTGAAAGTGATCTCGCGCGGAATCCACGGCGAGCAGTTCCAGCGCTTCGCGAACTTTCAGGTAGGCATCCAAATCGCTTTGTCGGAACGGGCGCACGAACCACCCGCGCCGAGGCAGGTGGTTGAGCAAGCCAACACCGGCGAGGCGATGGAAAATCGTGTGCACTGCCGCGTGGCTGATTCCGCATCCGTCGGCGCACTGCGCCAGCTTCAGCGGCGCTTCTTTACCACGAAAACTAAGCTCAATGAATTTGCGCGCCAGTTCATCCTGCCAGTCTTTGGGCGCTTCGGCGGGCGCGATGGATAACTTTGCGCGCTTAGCATTCTTCGCCGCGTTGGCGATCAGGCGCCCGTTCTCCAGCTTCAACAGAATGCCATCCTCGAGCAATCGCTGAATTGCGACGCGCACCGGCATCTCGCTCACCTGATAATGCTTGGCTAATACTGAAAGCGTCAGCTTCTCCGGGATGTTTTTTCCGTTGAGAATTCGGGATTGCAAGTCTTTGGCAATGTAATCGGTCAGGTTTTCACTCATGGGGCCTCTAATCGTACTCCTCGGGACTTGTACGAGTATAATTATTCTTATTGACAAAACATGATATTTTCGGTTAAAACATTATTTGTTAGTATTAAATATCCTATTCAGGAGAATTGCATGACACCTCAACAACATCTTTGGTCGGGGGTTTTCCCCGCAGCCACCACTCAATTTCATCAAGACGGCTCATTGGATTTAAAGTCTACCACCGCCCATCTTGAAGTCCTGATCGATTCTGGCATCAGCGGGCTGATCATGCTTGGATCACTCGGAGAAAATACAACGCTGGAGCGGGATGAAAAGCTCCGCGTGATGGAAGTGGCCGTTAGGGCTGCGGCGGGGCGCGTGCCCGTATTGAGCGGCGTTGCCGAGATCACCACCGCAGCCGCGTGCCGCTATGTCCGCGACCTCGAAAGAGTCGGCGCCGCCGGATTCATGATCATGCCCGCGATGATCTACAAAGCGGATGAAACCGAAGCGCTCGCCCATTTTCGCACGGTCGGGCAATCAACTGCGTTGCCCTGGATGCTCTACAACAATCCGATTGCGTATCACGTCGATGTGACGCCGCGGATGCTGAATGCACTCGCCGATATTCAGAATCTCGTAGCGCTGAAAGAGAGTTCCGGAAACACGCGGCGCATCACTGATATTCACAACGAAGTCGGCAGCCGCTTCGCCATCTTCACAGGCGTGGATGATCTTGTTCTCGAAAGCGCGATTCTTGGAATAGATGGCTGGGTGGCCGGCACCGGAATCGCATTCCCGAAGGAAAATCAGTATTTCTGGAATCTGACGCGAGCTGGCAAGTGGGACGAGGCGCGCGCATTGTATCGCTGGTTCACGCCGCTGCTGCATCTCGACACGCACGTCAAATTTGTTCAGTACATCAAGCTGGCGATTCAATGCGCTGGTTTGGGCAAAGAATGGGTGCGAGCGCCACGCTTGCCGCTTGTCGGCGAAGAGCGCGCGCGCGTGTTGAAGGTCATTCACGACGGCTTGGAAAGGAGGCCCAAACTCAATTGAACAACAAAGAGCATGATCAATAAAACCGATCAAAAGTATGCGTTTCAGCTTAACTTGAGTTTAATTAAAAATGAGAATTATCAGCGTCATAGACAGTCACACGGGCGGTGAATCCACACGTGTCATCGTCGCAGGCGGGCCGGATTTGGGCTCGGGCAGCGCCGCCGAACGTCTGGAACAATTCCGCACGCATAACGACCGATTCCGCTCGGCGGTCGTCAATGAGCCGCGCGGCTCTGACGTTCTTGTAGGAGCACTGCTCTTCGAATCCACGACTCTGGGCTGCGATTTTGGAGTCATTTTTTTCAACAATGTCGGCTATTTGGGCATGTGCGGTCGTGGAACGATCGGGGTGATCGTTTCGCTCGTGCATCTCGGGCGCATTCGCCCTGGCATCACACGACTGGAGACGCCCGCTGGAATTGTCGCGGCGGAATTGCACGCCGACGGAACGGTCAGCGTCGAGAATGTGCCGATCGCCCATTCGCGCGATGATGTGGTGTTCGTGTTGGATATCGGATTTTTCGAAGAACAACCCGCCCTGCCCGGGCAGACCCTTCCAAATAGTCGAATTCGGACGCCATTTTCGACACATTGTTTTGGTCGACTCCAAATTTCCCAATGAACCCGGTGCGATATCCCGCCGACCGCAATAGCGCCGGATACGTCCCCGCCCATGCTTGCGGATCGAACGACGTCGTGAAATCATGGATTCGGTGCCGCCGCAGATATTGCCCGCTGTAGATCTACGCGCGGCTGACGCAGCAGATCGATGACGTCACAAAATGGTTGCGAAAGAGCACGCCGCGCGCCGCGAGTTTGTCGATGTTGGGTGTCTGAATGATCGTGTTGCCCATGCAGCCCATCGCATCCCAGCATTGATCGTCCGTCAAAATAAAAAGCAGATTCGGCCGGGACGCAGGCCCTTCGGCGTGTGTGCATGCTATCGGAAAAAGAAAAAGCAAAATCAAACTGACTGCGATGACCAGGTCGCGCACATTACCGTCCTCTCGTTAAAGAAAAATGTGTCGAAAAAGAGTCCGTTTTCATACACCGTTTCAGCCGAAAGGACTCTACCGGAAACGCCTGCCACAATTGTGTAAAATTCTTAACACTTTGCTTCCGTATTTTTGCACATCGCGTTGATGTCGGAAATGTCGACGCGAGAGAATGCAGATTTCGAGATGCCATCGCCAAAACACTGCGGCGAATTATTCGCCGAAAACAATTTCCACAGCGCGTCGATCGTACGCCCTGAACTTTGGATTCGGTTTCTCTTGCGAAATGTCGGGAAGTGTGAATAATGCAACGATGTCGTTGCAGAGGGCTTCGCCATCGTCTCATCAGCAGTGCCTTGACCGCGTCGAACAGACTTTCCGTTTTGTAAAGGATGCCGAAAGGCTACGCTATATCCGTTACCGTTACCGAGTATTTTTGGAGTCAGGGATAACGCGCTTTTTTCACCCTAAAATCACTACTGTGAGCGCATTACGCCATAAATCGACTTTCAAAACAAACGAAAGTTGCCGAAAAGTTACATAGTTAGGTCCTTCGCCATCTTAGCTCAGCTGGTAGAGCAACGGTTTTGTAAACCGTAGGTCCCGCGTTCGATTCGCGGAGATGGCTTTTCTCGAACGATGCCATTTTATGATTTGGAATGCCATTCCTATGATCGGTTTAGCCGTGCTATTCTTGGGATCAACGGAGACGACGAACATGCTGCGAGTGGGATTTTTGATCGCTTTAGGTTTCGCACTTTTTGCGGGAAGTAACGCGCGGGCCGCGGAGAGTTGGGGAATTGAACATCCGGCTGCAAAGGCGCGATTGCTCAAGCTTTTCGAGAATCATCCCGGTTTTCGCGAGGCTTTTACTGAGTGGACCGCAAAGCACCATAAGACATACCGCGAAATGACCGAGTTTCTGGCCAAAAAGGACGATCATGTGATCGCCGAATTTATTCGAATCAAAGAGCGGAGAGACGAAGAATTGCCGGCGCTCGAACACATCTATGAAAAGCACCGCGAAGGCCTCGCGGAATACCGCGTGTTTGTGAAGGAACATAAGGAAGCGGCATTGACGCTGGTTGAGCACGAACACGAAATCGAAAAGCTTGAGTCCGTTGCCCGGCGACGCGATTAGTAGTGAAAAATAATTGACGAAGACTGTCTCACGGCTCTCTAGCCGTGAAACATACGCGCCACTCCTCGTACACGCTCTCAGGAATTTGCCGGCTGCATTTTTTGCAGCGGCTTACGTAACACCATGAAGGCGACGGGCACGCCAATCGCGACGACGAGCAGCGCGATGCCAATCAACGGCCGGTAAACCACCCAAGCTATGGCCACCGTCGTGAACCAGACGGGAATCGTAATTATAACCGCCGCGACGAATGTACCCGCTCCGATTATCGAACCGATCAGCGGCACGACATCCGCTATCGTCACCAATGGCGCGAAGAGCAGGCTGAAGCCGATCAAGATCACCACGAAACCCACAATGCGGATAATCCACGTCATCTGAGCGTTTTCTTCTTCCGCCTGCTTGAACATGGCATCGGCGCTGGCGGAGCCGGTCTGAACCAGGAGCACGTCGCCTGACTTGGCTTTGTACGGTTCGAACGTGTCTTTTATTTGACGCGCGACGATGCTGAGCGGGCCGGACGGCAGCGCGGCATAGCCAATGCGCACGTCGCCGATGTTGGGATTCTTCGGATCCCCAAGATAGATCATCTCCGATGAAATGCTGGCTTTGGTTCCGGCATTCGCCTTGGATTGTTTATTAATCGTGTCGAGCGCCGCCGAATCCGGAACAATGATTTTGGCCGGTGACAAGACTTCGAGCACGACGTCGTTCAATTTGAACGCGCCAATCGTCGCATCCGCCGCGTTCCACGATTTTTCGGTATACGGCATCGCATCGGGATTGTCGTGGTTCGGCTTTTTGAACTTGGACGAGTCGATGCGCGCTCTCTTCCACTCTTTTTCATACGTATAGGTCGTCGTGCGCTCTTCGCTGCCGCCGAGATTTTTCTTTGTCTCCGTTTTTTCGTTTTGTTCCCATTGATACATCTCGACTTTCCGATGCAGCCGCAGCGCATTTGGAGCGGAGACGCCAAATTCGGAATCGGAGAGACCGCCGGGCGAATTGGCCTCGGCGGAGAGATGAATCAACTTGCCCTCGTTGGCCGGATCGACGGGAGTGGCATTGACCGGCACCACCGCCTTGCCGCCTTCGGCCAGCGCCTGCGCCCGATGAACCGCGCGCCCTTCACCCCAAAACAACACGATAACGGATACGCAAATCAACACGAAGCCGACCACGACACCTTTAATGGATTCGATGAGCCGTGAAAAACATCCGACGTTTGTGGTTTCACCAAATGAGTCGGCCATGTGCAATCTCCTTAAATTTTGGGGGCAATCCAAGCATACCTCAAGATGTGAAAGCGCAAGACTGTTTGTCAAGACGACAGTTTAGCGGCTGCTCGGATACCTATCCTTCACTGTGCTTTTGTTCAATATAGAGTAAACTCCACGACTAGAAGAAGCGATTAAACTGCGGGGTTCTCTTCCTATGTCGGATGCCGTTCACAACGTGCCGAAGCTTATGCGGGCTGCTGTCTATAAAGGCGAGAGCCGCGTCGCCGTCGAGACGATTCCCACGCCTTCCATCGGTCCCGGCGAAATTCTGATTCGCGTCGAAGCCTGCGGCGTGTGCCATACGGATCTGAAAAAAGTCGAGTACAACCTGCTGCCGCCGCCGCGCGTGTATGGGCACGAGACCGCCGGCGTCGTGGCGCAAGTGGGCGAGACCGTCATCCGTTTCAAACCCGGTGACCGCGTCATTGTTTTTCACCACATTCCCTGCGGGGCTTGTTTTTATTGCGTGCGGAAACTGTATGCGCAATGCCCTGTTTATAAGAAGGTGGGCGTCACCGCCGGCTTCGAACCGGCTGGCGGCGGCTTCGCACAATATGTGCGCGTGATGGATTGGATCGTTGAGCGCGGCGTCGAACGTATTCCCGACCACGTGTCGTTCGCGCTGGCTTCTTTCGTCGAACCGCTAAACACCTGCTTGAAAGCGGTTGTTCAACTCGCCCCCGCGAAAGGCGACGTGGTGCTCGTGGCGGGACAAGGGCCGATTGGGTTGCTCTTCACGATGCTGCTGCGCGCGCGCGGCGCGCGGGTGATTTCTTCGGACACGCTCGCCAACCGCCGCGCGCTGGCGTTCCGATGTGGCGCGGAGGCCTGCTACGATCCGCGCTCGGCGGACGTGGCCGGCGAATTGAAACGATTGACGGACGGACGCGGCGCGGACGCCGCCGTCGTCGCGGCTTCGGCAAAAGGGATCGTCGAAAGCGCCGTGGCATGCACGCGTCCCGGTGCGCGAATCATTCTCTTCGCTCAGACTTCCGACAAAGAGCGCATCGAACTTTCGGGCGCATCGATTTGCGTCGGCGAACGCATTTTGCAAGGCTGCTACAGCGCGTCGATTGATGTCCAGAAAGAATCCGTCGAATGGGTCTTCGGCGGAAAGCTGCCGCTGGAATTACTGCTCACCGACCGCTATCCGCTCGACGACATCAACGCCGCGTTTGAACTCGCGTCGCACCCCACCGAGCGCTCGTTGAAAGTCGTCGTGGAGCCTCAACGATAATGGAGACGACGGCACTCTCCGGGCGGACGATGCGCGCGGCCGTTTTGTACGGCAAGGAAGACGTGCGCCTTGAACGCGTGCCGCTGCCTGAAATCGAGCCGGGCGGTCTGCTCGTGCGCGTGTGTGCGGCACTGACCTGCGGCACGGATGTCAAAGTGTTTCGCCGCGGCTATCATGCGAAGATGATCCAGCCGCCCGCATTGTTCGGGCACGAATTCGCCGGTGTCGTTGAAATCGGGAACGCGCAATTTCACAAAGGCCAGCGCGTCGTCGCGGCCAATTCTGCGCCGTGCGGAGAGTGCTTTTATTGCCGCCGCAAGCGCGAGAATCTGTGCGCCGATCTGCTCTTCAACAACGGCGCGTATGCCGAATTCATCCGCGTACCCGCGCGCATCGCGGCAAAAAACACCTATGAAATTCCAGAGTGCGCAAGCTTTCAGGATGCCGCGTTGATCGAACCGCTGGCCTGTGCGCTGAAAGGCGTCGACGACAGCGGCGTCAGCGCGGGCGACACGGTGGCCGTGATCGGCCTCGGCCCGCTCGGCATGTTTCTGATCAAAGCGGCGAAGTTGCGCCACGCCTACGCGATCGCCATTGGCCGCCGCGAAGAACAAATTACGCATGCCATGCGGATGGGCGCGGACGCCGGGTCGTTTGAAAATCATCGCGACGCGATTGGCAAACTCACCAATGGACGCGGCGCGGACGTCGTCATCGAAGCGGTCGGCACGCCGGAGACCTGGCAGCTTGCGGTCGAACTGGTGCGCCCGGGCGGCACGGTCAATTTCTTCGGCGGCCCGCCCAGCGGCACGCGCGTGGAACTCGACACCCACCGCCTGCATTATTCCGAGATCGCCTGCAAAGCCAGCTTCCATCACACACCCGAGTACGTGCGACGCGCACTCGAGTTAGTGGCTGCGGGAAAGATTTCAGCGCGGGAATTCGTGCAACGCGAAATGCCTTTGGAAGAACTCCCCGGCGTGCTGCTCGAACTGGCGCTGAAAAACGCGAGTCTGAAAACGGCGATCCTGCCGTGAGTTTACCTGGCGGGGCAGTCAACGGACATTTTTCCGCATTTCAATCGCGCTTAGTATTTTTCTCTTCTCGTCATCCGATGCGCAACCCCACCGCGCGATCTCGTTCAGGGTGCGGTGACATCCAGTACACAGTCCTGTTGCCGAATCTAATTGGCAGACGCCGATACACGGCGAATTAACACCATCTTCGCCGAAGGGGTTTCTTGCGGGAGTCTCGGAGGTCACGTTCGATATCCCAATGGCGGGCCACACTTCAATCGTTTTGCTTCTACTTGCTGAAGTCCGAATGCTTTGGATCGCCCAGTGATTCCAGGAACGCCAGCAAATCCAGGATCTCTTCCTTTGTGAAGTTGTTCATCAGGCCTTCCGGCATGGGTGAGATCTTTGACAATTCTTGCGACTTGATCTCCGTTTTCTTCACCGTGATCAACTCCTTTTCGAGCGGGTTCGGGCGGATCACGATCTGGTCCTTGGTGTCTTCGGCGATACGGCCGACGACCATCTTGCCTTCGGTCGTCTTGATCGCCGTGTTCATGTATTGCTCGGAGACGACCTTCGACGGTTCGGTGATCGATTCCAGAATGTCCTGCCGCTTGAAGCGCGCCGCGACGGCGGTCAGGTCCGGCCCCACCGCCCCGCCCTGATCGCCGTAGCGATGACAGGCGAAGCACTGCGCCTCCTCGAAGACGGCTTTGCCTTTGGCGAAGTTTCGCCCCTTGCTCACCGCGTCAAGCATGGGCTGCAAATCGGCGGTCGTCCATTCTTTTACCAGTTTGCGCGCGACGGCGTTGGCGGGCTTGACCTTCTTGGGTGGCGCCGGATTGTACGCGGTCAAGACGTCATTCAACGCCGCGATTTCATCCGGGGACATCGTGAACTTGGCTTCTTCGTGCGCGTGAGCCATGAAGTTCCCGAAGCTCGCGCCGTTGTTGAATTTGATTCCGGCGTCCTCGAACCACTTTACGACATGGTCCGGATGCTGCGTCGAGCGTCCCGTGTTCCACCACGCCAGATACGGCCGGCGCAGCTCGGGAGTCCAGCCCGTTTTGATATTACGCAAATGCATCGCGTACGTGACCTGTTCTTCTTGAGTCGTCGCGGCTGTCATCAATGCAACCGTTTTGGAGACGGCGTTCGGCGCGTTCAGCGCCAGAAGAATCTGGCACAGTTCCCGATTCAAGAATTCGGTTTTGGCGGGATACTGCGGGTCCACATCCGCAATCACTTGCTTGGCCAGATCACCGGCCGGCACGCCCTGCCGCGTCATGGAGACTTCAATCGCGCGCAGCTTTTCGAGCTTCTGTTCTTCCGTTAGATCGGTAAATGGAATCGAAGTCAGCGCCTTCAAAATCTCCGGCTGAGTTTCCTTCGCGCCGAGGCGCGCCAAGGCGAGCAGCGCGGTGAAGGCCGCATCGGGCTGCTTTTCCGCCAGCGCTTTGGCCTGCCATTCTTCGATCGGATTGCGTTCGATTGCCATGCGTGCCGCGTAGCGGATGAAGCGGTCGGGGCTGTTCAGATGCGGCCATGCAAATCCGACCGACGACGTGTGCGGATTGGCGTTGAGCGACTCCAGTTTGTGGCGCATCTCGCGCGCTTCGGTGCCGTCCGCATCATGCAGACCGGCCTGATCGGCCGGAGCGGCGGCATCGTTGCCGGTGTAGGTCACGCGGAACAGGCTGGCTTGCGTTCCACGCCCGCCGATGGTGAAGTACATCGATCCGTCATTGGCAATGACTACGTCCGTCAAATTGAGCGGCGTTTTGGGCCCGCCGCCGTGCAGCGCTTTGGGCGCGACAAAATTCTCCCACGTCCCGGTGTAGCTCGCGCCTTTGGGCGTTAGATGCACCGCGATCAAGCGGCCGTACGTCCAGTCGCAAATGTAGAATGCTTTCTGATACTTCATCGGAAACTTCGCGCCCGTGCCGAAGCCGACGCCGGTCGGACAGCCAATGCCGATGGTCGTCGCGGCCGGCAGACTGTCGAAGTAGTATTCGGGCCATTTCCCGCTGCCTTCGCGGAAACCCTGATCGCCGCCGCGCACCGAATGGAAGACGCGAATCGGCCGGTACCAGGGGTTGCCCCAGTCCCATTCCATGTCGCTGTCGAAACCGAACAATTCGCCGTCGGCATTGAACCCAATGTCATACGTGTTGCGCTGGCCCGATGAAAACAACTCCGCGTTCTTACCGTCCAAATCCATGCGCGCGACAAATCCACCGGGCGGCTGCTTGCCAGCGCCGAAGCCGTTGCCGTCCTCCGCACGCTTGAGCAGCAGATCGTCGGCGTAATTGCGGTGCGGCGACGTCGGCACCATTTCGTCGGGCAGGCCGGTGAAATTTCCACAGACCATGTACAGCATCTTGTCCGGTCCGAGCACAATACCGTGCGCGCCGTGTTCACCCGAGCCACCGTGCCATTCGCGCAAATATTCGACTGTGTCGTAGCTGTCGTCGCCCTTCGTGTCTTTGCACCGGAAGAGACCGAAGACGCCGTTCCCTTTGTCGTTCTTGGCGAAGCCGTTGACATAGAGTACATTGTCGACAAACAACATGCCCATCGTTTCGCTGATGGGGGTTTTCATGATTTCTTCCTGAGTGATTTTGCCGTCGTTGAGGGTCAAGCGTGTAATCGGCTGGCCGCGCTGGCCACCGAGCAGCAGGCGCCCCTTCGGATCCTTTGCCATGGAAATCCAGGAACCGTTTTTGACGCGATCGGCTTTGAGAATATGTTCAATCTTGAAACCTGGCAACGTATCGAGAACCGCGGCGGGATCGGCGCTCGCGTCGGCCTTGGGCTGTTTGCCGCCGGCCGCAACAGCGGCAGCGGAACCATCGGCCGGCCCGTAGATCGCTTTTTTGACAACCAATTTCTGCCCTTCCGGCGCGGCGATGTTCAGCGCGGTATTCTCGGCGAAGTCCTTTTTGACGATCTCGCCGCCCACACTGTATTCAATGTGAAAACGCTTCGGAACCCCTTCAGCCGTGTCGCCGAAGAGTTCGTTTCCGGCTGTAATGGAAAGCTTGTTATCTTTCACAGCGGCGGCAACTTTGGCGGTGACATCCGTCGCGTCCTCCGCGAATACAGGTGCGGCGACTAAAGCGAAAACGAGTGCAAATCCCAGCATGTTCCATCGAAACATTGACGCGCTCCTGAAAATAATTCGAGTTGTCTACGGGCTTGTTTTTACACCGGTTCGCGGCCACATTGCGAAAAAATCGGAAGGTATCTTTGTGAGTATTTGAGATCCGGTTTGCAGCTTTGGGACAGCGTGTCATTTTACAGTGGCGTTTGGACACAATTGATTCAAAAAAGTCTATTTTGAGGCCAAAATTAGGCAGTCAATGTGATTCTTCTTCGTCATTCCTTCGCAAAAAAGGATTAATCCAATTTATATTGAAATCAATACTGGACTTTCATCGTTTGCGGCTTAACTTCCAAGGTTGCAGCGTTTCTTTTAGGCATCGCGCAGGGCGGACTGGTGATGACGGGTACTTGGTTGGAAAAAAACATCAATCTCTCACATAAACACGGCCTGCACATGCGGCCCGCGCAGCGCATTGTCGCTGTCGCGCGCAAGTTCAAATGCGACGTGCGCGCCTGCAAAAACGACATCGATTTCGACGCCAAGAGCATCCTCGACATGATCGAGTTCGCCGCCTACATGGTCGGCAAGACGGCCGACGACGACAACGCATTCGTCTTCCGCGCCAGCGGCGACGACGCACAGGAAGCGCTCGAAGCCTTGGCGGCTCTGGTGGACGACAGCTTCGGCTTGGAATGATTTTCCGGCGTTCCACACCGGTTCGGTGTAGTCAAACGCAAATCGAAACTTCGGATTACCTTATAATGAGGATTTCTCGTCTCATGCGCAAAATCATGCTCGCTGCCGCCCTTTTCAGCTTGACCTGCGCCGCCGGAGCGTCCGATTGGACGCAATGGTTCGGCACCAATCACGACGGCTCGACGGATGAAAAAATCGCCTCGACGTGGCCCGCCTCCGGACCAAAAGTCCTCTGGAAATCGTCCGTGGGCGAAGGCCTCGGCACGCCGGCCGTGGTGGGCGGCAAAGTCTACATCATGGCTGAATCACAAGGTCCGACCGGCGCCCCGGCCAAAGCCAAAGGCACGGAAAGGGGCGGCGCCGAATCTGTCGTTTGTCTCGACGCCAACACCGGCAAACAAATCTGGGCTGCTCCTGTTGGCCCCACGATTTTATTCGAACATTCAGGCAACGATGGCCCGCGCTCGACGCCGGCTGTTGCAAACGGCCATGTCTACGCCGTCGGCACGTATCTCAACATCGCCTGCTTCGACGCAATCTCCGGCAAGCCGGTATGGGCGCACGACAGCGAGAAAGAGTTTGGCGGCGGAGTACAATTGAAAACCGCCGGTATCGGTGCTTGGGGCTGCTCGAATTCGCCCGTTATCGATGGCAACTTGCTGTTCGTTCACTGCGGCGGAGCCGGTCAGGCGCTGATGGCGTTCGACCTCAAAACCGGCAATGTCGCTTGGAAAGGCGAAACCGAGGACCTGACTCATTGCACGCCGACCGTCGCCACGATTCTCGGCCAGCGGCAGGTGATTTTCTTCACCAAGAAAGGGCTTGTCAGCCTTGCGACGGAGACTGGAAAGCAACTATGGCGCTTCCCGTTTCGCTGGGCGGTATCCACCGCGATCTCGCCGGTCGTCGGCGGGGATATCGTGTATTGCTCCGCGGGATACGGCGTGGGTGGTGGCGCGTGCAAGATTACAAAGGAAGGCGACGGATTCAAAGCGACCGAACTTTGGAGCGACGTGAAAATGCCGAGCCACTGGTCCACACCCGTGTATCACGACGGCTATCTTTACGGGCTGATCGGCTTTAAAGAGTTCGGCAAAGAACCACTCAAATGCGTCGAAATGGCCACTGGCAAGGTGATGTGGACGCAGGCGGGATTCGGCCAGGGCGGCACGGCGCTGGTGGACGGCAAGATTCTGATCCTCGGCGACTTGGGGCAGATCGTACTCTGCGAAGCGTCTGAAAAGAGCTATAAGGAATTGGCTCAATACAAAGCTTTCGACATCACCAAACCCGAAGGCAAGGGCGGTCTCGAAAAGTGCTGGAATCAGGCTGTGATCAGCGGCGGGCGCATCTACGCGCGCAGCACGAAGGAAGTTCTCTGTTTGGATGTCACCGCGAAGTAGCCCGGATGAACGCGCGGCGCAGTTGGATGCAAAATAAAAGGACAAAACGATGCGGTCGTTAGTCACTATTCTCGTAGCGGCCATCATCGCCATATTAATTTACGGCGTATTCTTTGGGACGCATAGCACCTCCGTCGTGACGGTCCCCGCGCCGGTTCAGCCTGCCGCTCAACCCGAACCCGCTGTCGCCGAAAAACCCAAACCGCCAGACCATTTCACGCTCAATATCGCGAGCGCGTTCAATGCGTTTATTGGCGAAACCTGGAAGCGCGAAAACCACGACGACGACGGCATTCCAGCGGACGGCCGCATCGTCGTTCCGAGCGTCGTGCCGCACGCGTTTTTTCAATTCGTGCTGCCGGACGCGCCCAACGCGATAGAATTTTCCGCGGGATCGTCGGCGACCGTCACCATTCCGCAGGACCGGCGCGGACATTACGGACGCCTGGCCGTTTTGCACGGCACTTCCAAAAGCTACTGCATCGTCCGCGCGACGCTGCACTACGACAGCGGCGCGGACAGCATCGAAGAATTGCGCGTGCAGGATTGGAACCGCCGCGACGAACCGAAGGAAATCTATGTTCACAAAGCGCTGCAAGCCGGCAAGATTCAACTGTATTCGCAGATCCTGAAACTGGACCCGGCGCGCGTGCTTGAATCGGTGGTGTTTCAGTCCGATTCGAACGCGTGTATTTTCGCGCTGACCGCAATCGTGTCGTCCGATCAGCCGTTTGATGGGGGTAAGTTTTAGGCGTGACAGGAATGACATGTTTCAATTTGGCGGATTATTTTCGAATGTCGCGGTATTTATTTCTTGCGTCTGGCTCTTTTGCGTTTAGCGTTCCACCTGTCGTCTTATAATTTCAATTCGCTCGCATTTCCGGAGGCGTACGTAGACAGTGGAGACCTGGTCGGTGCAGGACGCCATCGAACTTTATGGCGTGAACAACTGGGGCAAACAATTTTTTTCCGTGAACGATCAGGGCCATTTGGCCGTTCATCCCACCGGACAAAAAGAGATCGCCATCGACCTGAAGGTTTTGGTGGCGGACATCGAAGCGCGCGGCATCACGTCCCCGATGCTCATCCGTTTCCCCGACATCCTCAAGCGCCGCGTCGAGGAGTTGAACTTGTGTTTCAACACTGCGATTCGCGAGCAGAATTACAAGGGCGCTTTTCGCGGCGTCTTTCCCATTAAAGTCAATCAGGAACGCCATGTCGTCGAGGCGCTCGTGCGCCATGGCAAGGAATTCCACTTCGGTCTTGAAGCCGGTTCCAAACCGGAATTGATCGCCATTCTCGCGATGCTCGATTCGCCCGAAGGCCTGTTCATCTGCAATGGCTACAAGGACGAAGAGTACCTCGAAATGGCGCTGCTGGCGTCGAAGCTCGACCGCAAAGTCGTCGTCGTGCTTGAGAAGCACACCGAACTCGACCTCGTTCTGCGCATGGCCGCCAAGCACAAAGTCCGCCCGATGATCGGACTGCGCTCGAAGCTCAACGCGCGCGGAACCGGGCGCTGGGAATCGTCCAGCGGCGACCGTTCCAAATTCGGTTTCACCGCCGAAGAAATGCTCAAGGCCTGCGAGACGCTGAAAGAACGCGGCATGTTGGATTGCCTGCAACTGCTGCACTTTCACATCGGCAGCCAGATCAGCGCTATTCGCAATATTAAATCGGCGCTGAAAGAAGCCGCGCGCTTTTACGTCGAATTGAAGAAGCTTGGCGCGGGATTGAAGTACCTCGACGTCGGCGGCGGACTGGCCGTGGATTACGACGGCAGCCAGACGAACTTCGACGCGTCGATGAATTATTCGATGCAGGAGTACGCCAACGACGTGGTCTTTCAGACGATGGAAGTCTGCGACGAAGCGAACGTTGAGCATCCGTTTCTGGTCAGCGAATCCGGGCGCGCGCTGTCGGCGCACCACAGCGTGTTGGTCTTCAACGTACTGGGCGTGTCCGAGACCAGCGGCGGCTGGGACATCGAAGACAACGGCTTCGAACTGACGGACGACGCGCCGAATATTCTCTGGAATCTGCGCGAAACCTGCGGCAGCGTCTCGCGCAAGAATTTTCTCGAAGCGTACCACGACGCCGTGCAGATGCGCGACGAAGCGGTGACGATGTTCAACCTCGGTTATCTGAGCCTCCAGCAGCGCGCGCTCGCCGAACGGCTCTTCTGGGCCACGTGCCGGCGGGTGTTGAAGATCGTGCGCGGCCTGACGCTCGTCCCCGAAGAACTCGACCGGCTCGAACGCAGCATGGCGGACACCTACTTCTGCAATTTCTCGCTCTTTCAAAGCATGCCCGATCATTGGGCGATCAACCACCTCTTCCCGATCATGCCCATTCATCGCTTGAACGAACGGCCCTCGCGCCGCGGCGTGCTGGCGGACATCACCTGCGACAGCGACGGAAAGATCGAGCATTTCATCGATCTGAAAGACGTGAAGAGCGTGCTGGAACTGCACCCGCTGACGCCGGAGCAGTATTATCTCGGCGTGTTTCTGGTCGGCGCATACCAGGAAATTCTCGGCGATCTGCATAATCTCTTCGGCGACACGAATGCCATTCACGTCTCGGTCGATTCGTCCGTGGGCGGCTACAAAGTCGAGCAGGTCGAAACCGGCGACACCGTCGAAGACGTGCTGCGGTATGTGAGCTACGACAAAAACGAAATGATCCAACGCCTGCGCAACGCGGCCGAAGCGGCCGTGCGCGCGAACAAAATGTCGATCGAAGAATTGCGGACGTTCATCACCATGTACCAGAACGGCATGGATGGCTACACGTACATTGAGAAATAGACGAACTCATTTTTCTGCGGAGAAATTAAAATGCTCGATCCATCCGCGTCTCAACTCGCCGAATTGATTGGTTGTCAGGTCGTTGTCGACACCGATTCGTCGTACGTGTACATCGGCAATCTCGAAGCGGTCGGAAACGATTATTATGTGATGACGAATCTGGACGCGCACAATACCGCCGACACCAAGACATCGAAGGAATACTACACGCACGAGACGAAGTCTCTGGGCACGCGCGCGAACCGCAAGAAGACGTTCGTGCGCGTGGCCCGCGTGGTGTCGATCTGCAAGCTGGACGATGTCGTGACGTTTTAGAATGCTCGCCGGACTGCGGTGTAGTTCGTAGCAAGATCAACCGATTATTCTCTACGCGCTTGCAGCGCAAAGCGCGGATTTAAGAGTCTGCCCGCCCCTTGCGCCGGGGCCTTTCAACTCAATAAGGAAACCCTCTGCAATGGCACAGAAAGAACTTCGAGTCGGACTGATCGGCACACAATTCATGGGCAAGGCGCATTCCAACGCCTGGAGCCAGGTGGGCCATTTCTTCAACACGCCGGTTAAAGCCGTCAAGGCCGCGGCGTGTGGACGCAACGCCGAACGCGCGAAGGATTTCGCCGCGACGTGGGGCTGGCAAAGCGTCGAGACCGATTGGCGCAAGCTGATCGCGCGCCCCGACATCGACTTGATCGACATCTGCACGCCCAACAACAACCACGCCGAAATCGCCATCGCCGCGCTGCAAGCCGGCAAGCACGTCGCGTGCGAAAAGCCGATGTGCATGAACATGGATGAGGCGAAGAAAATGGTCGCCGCCGCGCAGGCCGCGAAAAATCAGCTCACGACAGTCTGGTACAACTATCGCCGCGTGCCGGCGCTCTCGCTCGCCCGGCAGCTCGTGCAGGAAGGGCGCATCGGCAAAGTGTTCCACGTCCGCGCCATGTACCTCCAGAGCTGGATCATCGATCCGAACTTCCCCGCGATCTGGCGCTTGAATGCCGATGTCGCCGGCTCGGGTTCGCACGGCGATTTGAACGCGCACATCATCGACGCCGCACGGTACATCACCGGCGAAGAAATCACCGATGTCGTCGCCCACATGGAGACCTTCGTGAAGGAACGGCCGACCGGCGCGATGGCTGGGGGCTTGAACGCCTCCACGAATCAGGCCGGTGGCAAAGTGGAGATGGCCAAGGTGACCGTCGACGACGCCGTGATCATGCTCGCCAAATTGTGCGGCGGCGGAGTCGGGACGTTCGAAGCGACGCGCTTCGCTCAGGGCAACAAGAACGGCAGCAAGATTGAAATCAACGGCGAAAAGGGCGCGATCAAGTTCGAGTTCGAAGACATGAACTGGCTCGAATTCTACGACGCGAGCGTGAAGGGCCGCGAGCAGGGTTGGATCAAGATCAGCGCGACGACCGGCGATCATCCCTACGCGGGCGCCTATTGGCCGGCGGGACACATCATCGGCTACGAACACACGTTCATCAATCAGGCCAGCGATATTTTGACGGCAATCGGCGACGGCAATTTCAAAAAGATGCAGCCCGACTTCGAAGACGCCGCAAAGACGCAGGCGGTGCTGCAGGCCGCGACGGAATCGTCGAAATCGAGGACGTGGGTTTCGACCGGCTGTTAGTAATTCACCACGGAGGCACAGAGGACACAGAGAATCCATTTACTAATTCATTCTGTTCTCTGTGTTCTCTGTGACTCCGTGGTGCAAAAGTTTTTCCAGCCGAAAGCCGGCGAATCCATGACCCCACCCATTCCTCCGTGGCTCGTGATGTGGGCGCTTGCGGTCGCGATTTTTTCGATTTGCAAAATTGCGACGGCATGTGGCGTTTCCACTGCACGCGTATCCATCGGGCGGAAAGTCGGTTACTTCGTTGCGTGGCCGGGGATGGACATCCGCGCATTTTTTCACGACACAGTTGCGCCCAACGATCGTCCGACGCCGAGCGAATGGATTGCCGCCGCATTAAAGACCATTCTGGGTGTGGCGTTGTTTTGGATCGTTCCTCGATTCATTCCCGCACACTATGATTTGCTGTACGGCTGGGCCGGAATGCTCGGGCTGATTTTCATGCTGCATTTCGGCGCGTTTCATCTGTTGAGCTGCGCGTGGCGGGCCGCCGGAGTCAACGCGCAACCGCTGATGCGCGCGCCGTTGTGCGCGGAGAGCCTCTCCGAATTCTGGGGCCGGCGCTGGAACACGGCGTTTCGCGATTTAACGCACCGCTTTTTATTCCGTCCGTTGACGGCGCGCATCGGCACACGCTGGGCACTGTTCACAGGTTTCGCGGCCAGCGGGTTGGTCCACGACGCGATTATTTCGCTGCCGTCACGCGGCGGATACGGCTGGCCGACCGTGTTTTTTCTGTTGCAAGCCGCCGGCTTATTTTTCGAACGCTCGCGAAGCGGCCGCGCGCTGGGGCTGTCGTCGGGTTGGCGCGGGCGTGTGTTTACGCTTACGATTCTGGCAGCACCGCTGTGCGGATTGTTTCACCCGCCTTTCGTGCGAAATGTGATCGTGCCGTTCATGAAAGCGGTGGGCGCGTAGAGTCGATTGAAAGATTGACATGAAAATTTTCGCATTGCAGTCATCCCGAAGGGATTTCAGCTATTAGCCGGTGGTTGAGGCCGCGTGCGGCCGACACCACCGGAATACGCGCAGCGAAATTCTCCGCACCCCGGCAGGGGTGCCAGCCAAGAGACTGACATTGAGTGGAAGGTATTGAGTACTCTCGAAAATTGCTGGCACCCCTGTCAGGGTGCGGGACGATTTTGATTCGATTCCGGTGGTGTCGGCCGGGTACGGCCTCAACCACCGGCTAATAGCTTTGCATCCCTCCGGGATGGCGAAGAATCAAGGCATTGCAATTCAACGTTTCCGCAACTCAAAACGAAAGGGTCCATCATGCCGCCTCTCGATCTTGAAAATCTGATTTATTTCGCGGGCTTCGGCCAGCTTTCGGTATTGGTTGCGTCGTCTCTTGTGCCGATCCGCTTGAACTGGAACGAAGAACTTGGGGTTCTGAAAAAACTGCACCGCCAGATGTATTGGGTCTATGGCGGGTACGTGGTGATGGCGATTATCAGCTTCGGCCTGATCAGCATTTTCAACGCCCGCGAGCTGGCGTCAGGCAGCGGTTTGGCGCGCGGTCTATGCGCCTACATCACTGTCTTCTGGAGCGTACGCGTGTGTCTGCAGGCGGTCTTCGATGTCAAAGAGCATCTGACAACCTGGTGGCTGAGAGCCGGATACAATTTACTCACGCTCTTTTTCGTGTCCTTCGCGGTGATCTTTGGAATGGGCGCGCTGGGGCTCGGCGCGAGCGGAAAATAAATGTCGCAAGCAACCCCAGATACCCCTCGAACGCGCCCGCGCTGGCATCCGCGCTTCTCGCTGCGGACGCTGTTGCTGGCTTCGTTATTGTGCGGCAGCGGGATGTTGCAATGGCGCAATCGTGCGCCTTGGGCGGTGAAGTATACGATTCAGGAGGAGCGGGAAATTATAGCGGCAGACTTCTCTCCCGACGATAAATACCTGTATACCCAGACCTATTTATATCGAGACGAAAATCAGCCGGAATCCGAGTGGAAGGAACTCATTAAAATATACGACACCGAGACGGGGCACCTTCATAGGACGATCACATGCGAACTATATGGACATAGCGCTGAAATATCGTTTTCACCGGCTGGCAACTATATTAAACGAGAAAGCCGCCCCCCGATGGATCCTTTTTTTGTAAATGGCATTCCAAAGACCGTTTATTGCGAACTATGGGCGGTTGAGACGGGAGAACCCCTGCGATTCGAAAATCTAGAATCAGATGCGTTTCGTATTGAGGAAATCTCGGCGTTCGATCATTTTGCTTTGATGGGAAACAATTCCCAACTCATTTTGGCTAAGCTTCCGTCTCTCGAAGTTGTCGCATGTCTGCCACAAGGATATGGTATTTTTTCTCCGGACGAAAAATGGTTGGCATTTGAGTTCAATCCATCTGACGAGGTCGCACAAGTTATCTCTACAGTGTCCGGAGCAGTGCAACATCAGTTTGAAATCGATTTAAATTGCTATGAATTGGAGTTCTCACCGGACAACCGACTGCTTGGTTTTATCACTCGAAATTCCGCGGATGAGAATTTCGCCAGACTCGTTGAAATCCCAACTGGCAATGTGGTAAGCGAGTTGCCCTTGGAGAGTCATCCCGATAATCTATCTTTTTCCCCCGATGGACGGTATTTGATGACAGTCGAGAGTGGTGGAGGTGGATTGCAGTTGGTGGTTTGGGATTGGAACTCGAAGACTGCATTGTTTCGAGGAAAAACAAAACGGTTTATCGCTCCTAAATTAATGGAACCAGATCGCCTGCTTGATTCGCAACCATTTTCTGCGCGGGATATACGGACCGGTGCGGAACTTTGGAATAATCCCGATTTCGGCTTTTTCGCGCCAAACGGCGAATACGCGTTCGACAGTGATAAATGTGCCCTTCTGAGCGGCCGCTCGGGCAACGCAATTCAAGAATTCGGAAACTTTTCGTTGTGGAAAAATGATACTAAAAACGAACGCTTCAATCTCCATTTCGCAACCAAACACACCGCGTTCCTGACTTTCCAAAATTGTCCCCCAGAAGCCGAGAATAGCCCAGCCTACGCCCAAGTAAAATTCTGGCACCGCCGCCGCCCAGAATTCTGGTACGGCTTCGCGTGGCTGCCTGAATTCTGGCTCACGGTCATCTTGGCCGGCGCGCTCCTTTGGAGCGTCACACGTCCGCTGAAATAGTCCCAAAATGGCCCGAATGGCCTTTTTTGAGCAATATATTCAAAGGTGATAGCCATAGAATGACAAGTTAAATGACAAATTTAGTTATAAAAGAAAGGATAATATTGATTTTCTCTCAATTTTTCGTCGTTTGGGACGATAATCTATATAGGTGATTCATTAAATCATCCTAAAGATTGCGTGTGTTAGGATCAGGATTGGCAAACGATTTGATTGAAATATAATTGTGCGCAATGGTGCGCAATGAGGAGAGAACCTGATCGTTAAACTAATAGGCAGTAGTTAAAATGAGGAGAGATTCCATGAGACATAGCCACCCATTCGAGAACAAATACTGCACGGGATGCCAATGCACCACGCGGCACGAAGTCAAGGAAACCACGTTTTCCTGCCTTCGCTGCGGCGCGGTGAAATACCCCAGCAAGTTCCGCACGGCGACGTTCCGCCTCCCTCATGAAGTCCTCGCCGTCAAAGCCTGTTGCGCATAAACGTCTGCCAGCCGCGCGAGGATGCAAAGGCGCGCGGACGACAACAACACTTCCCCTACCCTGCCACCATTTCGCGCTGAACATCAATTGGCGCCACAAGTTTTCTGCCGATACCCAAATTACTGGATGAATCGTTCTGCTCCAGCGCAAACGCGTCGTCGAGCAACCGAACCCGTTCCCTGAATTTAAAATTGCCGCTGACCGATGCCAGCAGTTTAAGCACGGACAGTGGTGCGTGAAACTTCACTTTATTGCGATGCAGCAACTCCAGCGCGGAATCAGTCAATTCCAGCAACGACAGCGTTTCAGGGCCAGCCAGCGCCTGAACGCCGTTTTGCGCGCCATCTGAACTGGGTGTAAAAAGTTGCGCCATCCAGCGCGCGAAATCCTCCACAAAAAGCGGCTGCACCAGCGTTCCGCCATATCCCAACACCGTCATGAAAGGCCCGGCGGCACGCGCCTTGGCGACGATCTCGGACAGGAAATTGTCGCCCTTGCCCATCAATGGGCCGGAGCGAATGCGATAATCCTCGCAGCGCGATTTCGTCAGCAATTCTTCGGCGACAGCCGCGTCCTGCAACGCGCGCGCATGAGCGCTCAAACTTGCGCCGACCGCCGAGTGATAAACCAGTTTGCGCAGCGCGTGCGTTTCGGCCGCCAGAATGACATTGCGCACGTCGTCGAGGTGCTCTTCCGAGCGGTACATCCGCCCCGTCATGCCGATCGGCGACACGAAACAGACACCGTAAACGCCTTCCAACGCCGACGAAACGGCAGTCGGATTTCCGAGATTGCCTTCGACGATTTCAAGGCTGCTCAACATCGGCAGCGCTTTCAATCCAGCCTCAACAGCCGAATCCGGACAGAGCACGCGCGCGACCATTCCGGCATCGCAGACGGCCTTGGCCAGCGCGCGCCCGGAGAACGGAATCTCGCCCACAATCGCAACTTTGCGCGGCGCGTCCGGTTTCACTTCGGAAGGAGAAACGGTTTCGGCAATGGGTTCGGACATGCGGGAGATCCAGAGTGAAAAAATAATGCAGCGACTTGATACACGTTCAGTCTAATCGGTCGTGGCGTGATTTTCAATCGAATGCGATTGTGGGCATAACGACGACATTAATCGGTGGCCTAATTTAACGCAGATGAACGCGGACGGACGCGGATAAATTGGATAAGAAGTTATCTGCGTCCATCCGCGGAAATCCGCGTTCATCCGCGTTTAATTCTGATGTTGAATTCACGGTCAATTTTTCGAATCGTCTACGCCATCACCTTCAAAAGCAGCGGCAACAACTGCTTCTTCCGGCTCAGCACACCGGGCAGATCGAACGTGCTTTCGTCGAGGCGCGTGTAGTTGATGCGGTCGAGGATGCGTTTTTCTCCCGCGCAGAGCATCATCGACGTTTCTCGGACCACGTTTGTTACCAGCAGGCCGAAGAAATCGAAGCCCTCTTCCTTTACCAGCGCGTTGATTTCACGCAGCAGCTCTCCGCGGTGTTGGAAGAAGTTTTCGAAGCCCACTTCCTCGACCTGCGCCACGGCGAATTTGTAGTTGTCCGTCTGGTAATCCTTTTTGTCCGCGGTGATGACTTTGCGCGCGGGCAGATTGGCGATGCTCGAACCGACGCTCAGGATTTCGTTTGCCAGCGTCTTGGGATCCTGCAAGCACAGGCTCTTGAGCCAATCGATCGCGGCCTTGTCGCGCGGAGTCGTCGTGGGCGAGCGCAGCATCAGCGTGTCGGTGATGATGCCACCCATCAGGATTCCAGCCATGGGCGCCGTGGGCGCGAACCCGAAGCGGCGGAACTGCTCGCTCACCAGCGTGCACGACGAACCGACAACCTCGTTGATGAACGTGATCGGCGAATTTGTCTGCTGCGAACCGAGACGGTGGTGGTCGAGGATTTCGATGATCGGCACTTCCGCCGCGCCGTCCACGGCTTGCGAGAGTTCGTTGTGATCGACGAGGATCAGCTTGAGCGGCAGTTCGTGATCAACGTAATCTTTCGACAGCGTGCCCACAAGCCGCCCGTCGTCATCGAGAACCGGGAACGTCTCTTCGCGTTCGGCCGCGATCAAATCCTTGATGTCGCCGAGCTTTTCATCTTCTTGAAACGTGGTGGCATCGTCCTGCATCGTGGACTCGGCCGGGGCGCTGAATTTCAAACGCCGCACGGTCGTCGCCGAATCGTAAGGCGTTTGGAGAATGCAGGTGCCGTTGGTTTTGGCCTCGTCGACGAGATCGTCATCGACGGGAAAACTGCCGGTGACGATCATCAGCCGCAGGCGCATGTCGACCGCCATCTTGTGAATTTCCTGGCGGTCGCCGACGACCAGGGCGATCCGCATGCGGTCGCGCTTGGACATGCGGTCGCGCAGCGTCGCTTCACTCATTGCTCCGACGTATACTTCCAGCGGCTCAATGGCATCGACGCGGTAGGACGAAAGCGATTTGGCTTTCAGCACTTCTTCGACATGCGCGATGGACGTGTGAATCTCGCGGCCGATCAACCCGCCGCCGGAGCCCTCGAAGCCATCCTCGGCCGCCTGCATCACCAGGCGGTCGGCGATATCGAAGAGACTGACCATGCCGAGATATTTGCGGCTGAGGTCCACGACCGGCACGCGATGGCGATGCGTTTTCTGCAGCACACCCATCGCCTTCAGCAGCGTGTGACCCTCGTAGACGAAGGGCGAATTGGCCTCCATCACGTCTTTGATGCGCGGATGAACCCCGCCGATGACTTGAGGCAGCGGCACGTTGAATTTTCTGAACAGAAATTCGGTTCGTGCGCTGGGAAAACCGGCGCACGCGGACGCGGCGTGAGTCACGCCCATCATGTTCTTAAGCTGTGCATAGCCGGCCGCGGCGGCGATGCTGTCGGTGTCCGGATTTTTATGCCCGATCACAATCACACGAGGTTGCCGTTCGGGGGGCACGGCCGCAGGTGCTTCGCCTTCCGCAGACAATAACGCCGATTCGTACCGTCTCAATCGTTCAGATACACGTTTTGCCAAAGCCGGGTACTCCTTATGTTACAGTAGTTCATTCGAAAGAATAATGTTCTCTCGCAAAGGCGCAAAGACGCAAAGAACAAATATGAATGTTATGGCTTCTGGACGGGATTTCCGGCCATTATCCAGGCCTTGAAACCGCCCGCCATACTCTTGACGTTAGTGAATCCCATCCGCTTGAGTTGCTGGCCCGCGAACAAACTGCGCGTTCCGCCACCGCAGTAGCAGATGATCGGCGCGTTTTCGTCCTGTACGATTTTCGCAATGGTGAGTTCAATCAGCCCGCGCGGTAGCGGCGTCGCACCATGAATAATTCCGGCCTCGAATTCGTTTAGTTCGCGAACGTCCAACAGCAAGAAGGGGTATTTTCCGTCGGCAGATGCGGCGCTGACTTCGGCCGCTGAAACTTCCGGAATTTCTTTGCGGGCTTCTTCGGACAATTGAGCTGGGGATTTTATCATGATTGCTTCCTTCACACCATTTTCACCACCGAACCCGGCACCACGGGCACCTGGGTCTCCGCGCTGGCGACGGCGGCAAAGCACAGCGCCAGACTTTTTAGATTCTCGCGCGCGTTGTTCGACGGCTCGCGCCGCTCTTCGATTGCGCACAAAAGCTCCGCCATTGTACCGTGAAATCCTTGCTTGAACCACGTCCCTTTTAAGACGGGGCTGCCTGATCCTTTTTTCGTATGCACGGTCACACGTTGCTTCGTCATGTTCGGGCCGGTGCTGAGCAGCGCGCCTTTCGTGCCGGCGACGTACGTCGCGTCTAATTGCCCGTATTTCGTGTCCGCATCGAAGACCAGCGTCGCCTGTGCATTTTCGTACTCAACCGACACCTGCGCCAGCATCGCCGGATGGGCGCACTGCGTTTTTGAGTGAGTGGCGGAGGCGTAGACGCGCAGCGGTTTTTGTCCGCGCATGAAACAGCTCAACATATCGAACCGGTGAATCGCGAAATCGTAAAGGATCACGTGTTTGATTTTATCGAACGGCGTTTCCGCGATCCAATTGTGGTCCCAGTGAACCGCGAGATGCGCCGCGCAGACGTCGCCGATCACGCCCTTGTCGATCGCCTGGCGCATGTACGAAAAATGCGGCGCCCAGCGCCCGTTTTGATTGACCGCGAGTTTCACGCCTTGTTGTTCGGCCAGCGCGCAGAGCCGTTCGCCTTCGTGCAGATCCAGCACGAAAGGCTTCTGGCTGAGCACGTGCTTTTTCGCCAGGAGCGCGGCCGCGATGATCGGCGCGCGGTGCTCCGGATGCGTGGCAATGTCCACGACTTCGATGTCATCGCGTTCGAGCAAGTCGAGGTATTCGGTGTAGACTTCCGCCTTCGGATAGAATTCGGCGCGCCGCTCTTTCGCACGCGTCGCGTCCCTGTTGCAGAGTGCCACGACGCGATAGCCCGCGGCTTTGTACGCAGCCAGATGTTTTTCAGTGATGCCGCCACAGCCGATCAAACCAATGGCAGGGTTGTATTTTTTCGGATCGCGCGGCCAGTATGGAATAGCCGGTGCAGCGATCTTTTTCACTTTGTCTTGAATATTGCCTTCGTATTTGCGTTTCTTTTCGCGAGCGACCATGACGACATCTCCGTAGCGTTTCGTCCCGGCAGTGAATTCAGGCGCTTAATTTAAACGCAAATGGACGCGGATGGACGCAGATGAATCATTATAGGAATTTATCTGCGTCAATCCGCGTTCATCTGCGTGAATCTGCGTTTAATTGGGGCGTTGAAAAATAGGAACCCGTCCGTTTACTTCTTGCTCGCCTTTTTCTTCAAATACGCCTGCGCCGCCTTGTAATCCTCTTCAAGTTCGTCGAGCCTTTTGCGCGCGGAATAGCGCGCGGTCATGCCGATTCGGGAGATGAACAACAGTCCGTCGAGATGATCTGTTTCATGCTGGCAGGCGCGCGCGAGTAGATCCCGCGTGTCGAACGAAATCGGCTGGCCCTGCAGATCGAATCCTTTGCATGTGAGCGATTTGGCCCGCTTGACTTTGGCTCGCACGCCGGGAATCGAGAGGCAACCTTCTTCTTCGAGCATGCTGCCGGCCAGGTCTTCCAGAACGGGATTAAACATCGCGATGAACCCGGTCTTGTCCTTCGACACGTCCGCCACGAACAGGCGCAAGCCGACCCGCACTTGCGGCGCGGCAAGCCCCACGCCTTCGTTGGCGTACATCGTCGCTTTCATGCGCTCGACCAATTCGGCTAGGTTCCATTCCCCGGCCTTTCCGGCGCGCAATTCGTGCGGCGTGACGGCGCGTGCCGGGTGCGTCAAAAACGGATCGGGATATATGACCAGTTCCATCACCTGCGGTTCGTTCATTTCAATGCTTTCTATTTTTGGCGAGAATTAAATTCTACATTCAACCTGATCTCTATTTTAAATCTTCCAAGTTCAATCCAAAGCGCGTTTCTTCCTTCGGCGAACTTAAAATAACGCTCGTGCGCGTGGACACCACTCCGTCGAGCGGACGCAGATCGGACGAAATCAACGTTTCGAGCGACGTGGTCGAACGCGTGCGCACTTTGAGCAAGTAGTCCATCTCGCCGGTCACGTGGAAACATTCGAGCACGTCTTCCAATTCCTGAATGCGCTGCAAAAACGCTTTGGCGTGAATCGGTTTATCAAGCGACACGGCAATGAACGCGGTAATGGGACGGTTGACTTTGTTGGGATCCAGCAGAGCGACATAACGGCGGATGATTCCGGCGCCTTCCAGCTTCTTGACCCGTTCGCCCACCGACGGCGCGGACAGACCCACGGATTTGGCGATTTCGGAATGGCTGGTGCGACCGTCGCGTTGCAGAATTTCAAGAACTTTTAGATCGATAGTGTCCATCGAATCCTCTTGGCGATAGAAGTAATCACAAGTGCCGACGCATGATTATTAAGCATTTTGCCATTTTCACAAACAATTATTTTGAGAAACAGCCGAAATATTGGCAAGAATTGATGTAGTTGCCTTCGGATATTAGGACGAGGATGGGTGGCATGGATTGCAGCCGTTTGCATATCCGTGCGCACCTTATTCAAACCAAATCCTTCTGGAATTCACGCTCTGGCTCGTTAAACTCATCGGTTCGTCCGCTTAAAAAAACGAGAGGTATTCATGGCTTACAAAGTGTTTGCCGCGCCCACCGGGTCTGGAAATATCGTGTTCGAAGGCGATGTGATCAACGGCTATACGTCGCCCGATGGCAAAAAAGTCGTCATTAAATTTCTGTCCAACGACCGCGGCTACACCTGCGGCGCGTTCAGCGTCGATTTCGCCGGCGCGAAAGCGTTGCGCGACGAGTTGGCTCAACTGCTCGAAGCAAATGCCGCCAACACCGCCAAATTCAAAGCCGTCTCAAGCCACAAGCATTTCACCCTGACGCGCGAACTGGACAACATTCCGTTAATCCTGGGCGTCATCGGCACCGATCCCATGTTTGGAAATTCGTTTCATCGAGGCGACGCCGCGGCGATGCAGAAACTTCTGGCGGAGTTCGACACCGTGTTGAAGACCGTTGAGGACGTCATGGCGGGCAAGGGACCGGCGGCGTAAAGGATTTATGAGCGAGCGAAAATACGACAACAAGCACACCAAAATGGACCGCACCCACGATATCGACGACGCCTTGCAAACTGCCGATTCCGGCCTGCTTAAGCAGCGCAACAGCGTTGCGGCGCCGGATTCGACCGCCGTCGATAGCGCCATCTCCGTTTCACGCGATTGGCTCATCGAACGCCAGAACCCCGAGGGCTGGTGGTGCGCGGAACTCGAAGCCGACACCACACTCGAAAGTTACTTCATCCTCTTTAAGACGCTCTTCGGCCACCGCGACGATCCCAAGATTCCGAAGCTCGCGAAGGTCATTCGCGAATGCATGCTGCCCGGCGGCGGCTGGAACATCTTCGAAGGCGGACCAGCGGAGATTTCAATTTCCTGCCTGAGCTACTTCGCGCTGAAAGTCGCCGGCATTCCCGCCGACGCGCCGGACATGCTGCGCTCGCGCGACACGATTTTGAAAATGGGCGGCGTGGTCAAAGCCAACACCTACACGAAATATTACCTCGCCTTCTTCGACCAGTACGATTGGGACCACGTTCCGGCGATTCCGCCCGAAATGATCCTGTTGCCGAAAGTCAGCCCGATTCACATCTACGACATGTCGAGCTGGTCGCGCACGATCTTTGTGCCGCTGGGAATTATCTATGCGCTGAAGCCCGTCTGCATTGTCCCGCCGGAATGCCAGATCGACGAACTGTTCCTCGGCGGACGCCAGCACGCCAACCTCGCGCTGCAGCGCGACGACAAGCCGGTGACGTGGAAGAACTTTTTTCTGCTCTCCGACAAGGCACTCAAGATCGCGCAGAAATTTCCGATCGATCCGGTGCGCAAGTTCGCGATCAAGCGTGCCGAAGAATGGATGATCGAACGCTTTCCAAAATCGGGCGGCTTGAGCGCCATTCTGCCGGCGATGATGAATTCGGTGATCGCGCTGAAATGCCTCGGCTATCCGGAAGATCACCCGCTCGTCAAAGAAGGCATTCGCGAGCTCGACATGCTCGAGATTTACGACGAGAAAACCGATTCGATCCGCGTTCAGCCCTGCGTCTCGCCAGTGTGGGACACCTGCATCAGCGTCTACGCAATGGGGCAGACAGGCCTCAGCCCGGATCATCCGGCAATGCAGCGCGGTGCGTCGTGGCTCTTGAGCAAACAGACGACGCTTCCCGGCGATTGGCAGCACAAAAATCCCGCGCCGCCGGGCGGCTGGTATTTCGAATTCCTCAACGAATTTTACCCCGACGTGGACGACACCTGCATGACGCTGATGGCGCTGCATCACGTCACCGCGCCAGAAGGCAAAGACGTGTTGTTGAAAGCGATTGACCGCGGACTCGTCTGGATGCTGGGCATGCAGAACGACGACGGCGGCTGGGCGAGTTTCGACAGGGGCAACGACAAGGAATTCCTGACGAAAGTGCCCTTCGCTGACCACAACGCGATGATCGATCCGAGCACGTCGGACATCACCAGCCGCGTCATCGAGAGTTTGAGTTTCTTCAAATCAAAAGGTTTCGATGTCAAACATCCGATCGTGCAACGCGGCATCGAATTCATCAAGAAGGACCAATGCGAAGATGGCTCGTGGTTCGGCCGCTGGGGTGTGAATTATATTTATGGAACGTGGCAGGTGCTGCGCGGCATGAAGCTGATCGGCGAAGACATGAACAAGGGCTGGCTGCGGCGCGGCGTCGAGTGGTTCTTACGGCACCAGAACGAGGACGGCGGCTGGGGCGAGAGCATCGAGAGCTACGAAAACCCGGACACAAAGGGAATCGGCCCCAGCACCGCGAGCCAGACGGCATGGGCATTAATGGGCTTGATCTCCGCCAATCAGGCGGGCAGCCAGGCCGTGCGCCGTGGCGTCAAGTTCCTACTCGATTCGCAAACAGCCGACGGCACATGGAACGAAACAAACTGGACGGGAACAGGATTCCCGAAAGTGTTTTATTTGAAGTACCACTACTATCGGCAATACTTCCCGATGATGGCCTTGGCGCAGTATCGAACGGCGATCAAGGGATGAGCCGGTCGTAATCGAGCAGCAGACGAGGTTGTATGGCGCGACACTTTCAATTCTCTCTGCGCCTGCTTTTGCTTTGCGTGCTGACGTTTTGCGCCGGATGGGTGCTTTGGACAAAACGCCACCCGTGGACTATTCGACAAAATTCGACGTTTCAAAAGGCGCATGGGACCAGCAAATTCGCTGGCGGCATGGAAACGCATCTGCTTGCCAAATTGCCAACGACGGACAAGCGTTTTCTGGCAGGGTTTTCACTCATGGAAGGCTCACCACCACGCGAAATCCGCAGTTACGGTGAGTGCCGAGGTGCGGCAATATGCGTTGCGATGAGCCCAACGCGCGTGGCGATTGGCACAAATCTCGGCGAAATCCTGCTGTGCGATCTCGAAACAGGTGAACACGCCGTTCGATTGACGCAACATGGCGATTACGTGCGGTCTCTTTGCTTTTCGCCTGATGGCCGAATGCTTGCGTCCGTCGGAACCGACCATCGTTTATTTCTACTGGATGCAAGTACCGGAGCGCAAATCAAAGAACTGAAACGCAAATTAAACGAGGACGACGATGTTGATCTCGCTGATGATGCAACCTGCCTGCGCTTTTCGAGCGACGGCAAACGGCTGATGGCCGTTGGAGCAGAGTTTCGCATTTGGAACGTTGTTGACGCGACACTCGCGAAACGCTTTGGAATGCCGTTCACGTCAGATTCGCCAGTTTTCTGGGACGAGTTGAAAGGCACGGTACACTTCGGCACTTGGCACGGGCGATTAGTTGACATGCACGATACCGACGGTTCCATCGTAACTGAATGGACCTGGCACGAAAAGCACGTTCACGGATTGGATTTGCTGAACAATGACGTGGTGACGGCAGGCTGCGACGGAATCATTTGCATTTGCCGCTTGAACGAGAATGAGCCTTATGCCAAATTCATTGTAAAGAACGAAGGCTTTCGCGCATCGCTGTTTCTTAACCATAATCGGGTTGTGGTCGCGACGGACGACGGGCGTCTGTTTGAGGTTGTGCGATTGCGCGAAGATGGGATCAATGGATTTCTGCTCTTGCCCGAACTCTATTTTGGCCTGATTCTTTTGTGTCTACTGATCCGTGAAATCTTCTTTCAACGAAAATCCACTTCTAGCATAAAAACCGCCGTACTTGTTTACCGCCTTTTTGAAGGGTTAACGCGAAAACTTCATAGGAGTGCATAACACTTTGCTGCGGATTTTGGCCCCAAAAACTCAATTTACATGCGTTTTTCGTGGCGATTCTCCTATGAAGGCACACGGTAAAC
>JBBRQD010000059.1:0-33820 GCA_038227045.1 Planctomycetota bacterium | reverse complement strand
GCGGCAAAAGGCTGGAGGAAATTAAATAAATCGGAGTTGTTGGCAGACGTGATCAAGCTTGTTCGTTTCGTGGATGGCATCAAGGAAAACGCCGCATGATTTCAACATCGCCATCCACATCATTTGACAATTGCTCGTGGCGAGCACAACTAGGGCTGAATTTTCCTAATGAATACAAGGAGAAAATCAGCGGCGTTCGTTACGAGGAACTGTACACCGTTGATTGGGAGAATTATTTAAGAAAGTTGTTGAAGGAACCGCCGCGTAAAACCTATGCGTCTAAGGAGCAGATCATTCTTCCATTTGGCACTTGGAAAGTTCCAAAATGCAATCCAGAGATTCGAATTCCTATCGCGGGTTTAGTAACGGCGAATGACATTGCTCGGCTCAAGCCGCCCAAACGGAAGCGGAAGGATGTTCCAAAGAAGAACGCAAACGATCCCAAAGATGAATGATCTTGTGGAGTTAAAGTGGATGCCTAAACTTACATACGGTCTTTCAACTATATTGTTTTTCTGTATTGTGCTCTCGGGATTCGTGTGGATGAATTTCTTACCTCATCGGTCCCATGAGCAGTGGGGCGCGATGGGCTGGGTTCAAGAAAATGAAATCTATGGATGGCCATACGATTGTTACAATCTCGCGGTCAAGCGTGTACGAGATGAATTGACTGCCGTGGGTACCACATATAATGAAGCCTTTCCAATTTGGAATATTCAAAATGCGTTGTTAAATGGGCTGATCTCGTTCACTGGAGCAACGTTCTGTGCGGTGATCTTCGAATTTGCCTTACGCAAAAGCAAGAAGGTTACATTGTAGGCAAGAAAGCCGATAGTCGGTTGCCACAGCCTCTTCCGCGTCCGAGTCGCTCCGCGACAACCAGACCGCCACCCTCTTGCTCCGTTCGACCTCCGGACGGCCCGTTCGCCTGCTGTCGGGGCTGGCGAGACGGGCGACTGTCGAATTGGGCGGGGATGATCGTTCTGTAAACAGGTTTACAGCGCAGGAGCCTCATTTGGCTGGCGGCAGAACCGGTCCCCAATCGCCTACAGAATTGCCTACAGTGCGCTTTTTGACGAATCGCCTACAAATTGAAAAGCAGTTGCTTGCGATCTTGAAAATTCGATGTTTTTTATAGGAAAAATTGGGCTGAGAAGGAAAGCCAACTCTGGGACTTGAACCCAGGACCTGCGCTTTACGAAAGCGCTGCTCTACCACTGAGCTAAGTTGGCAAGGGAAAGTGTGCGTCGATGTGCCCGCACAACTGAGCGCAATTATGCGACGAAAAAAAATAATTGCAAGCGCGTTCATCGGTCACCTTGTGCAATTTTATCGGTGTATAGTCCCAAATGAAACGTCTTCTTCTTGTAGCCGGCCTTTCGGCTCTCGTTTTTTTTGCTCCACCCGCCCACTCCGCCTCATCAGCGGATCCGACCGTGGAACTTGCGACCCAGGGAAATGGGTTGCGCAGCGCCGCCGATGCCGCGCGCCTGGCTTCTATTAAATATCTTCAGCAATATGCCGGCGGTATCAAGCCACTCGTGCAGTCGCTTGTCATCGCGTTGAGCGACAAGAACGCCGATGTGCGTTCGGGCGCGGCACGCGCGCTGGCTGAGATTGGCCCGAGCGCCTGCGACGCCGCTGCAGTTCTGATTCCACTGCTCAATGATAAGGACGAAACCGTTCGCGCGAATGCGGCAACGGCGATCGGTGAAATTGGCGTGCCATCCGACGCGGCCTTTTGCGGATTGGCTTTCTTGTTACAAGACGCCAACGGCAACATTCGAGGAATAGCCGCGCAGGCGCTCGGAAAGTTCGGACCCGCCGCGGAGGCGCATCGGTCGGCACTTCTTGAGATGCTTAAGGATCCCAATTCGGAGACCGCGATCAATGCAGCGCTCGCTCTGGCCTCTTTGGGCGAACCCGTTCCGGAGGCTGCACGGCTGTACGCTCTGGCTTTGGCGCGGGAAAGCCGTACTAAAAAGCTGGCTGAAAATGCGCTGCGAAAATTCGGATTGCGAGCCGTGGCGGCGCTTCAACTTGTCATAAAAGAGGAGAAGGACCGCTATATTCGCCGCGAAGCCATTTCAATGCTCGGCAAGCTGGGTGAGAGCGCGCGGCCCGCAATCCCCGAACTCGTTGAAGCGCTGGGCGACAAAGAAGTCGATATTCAGAATTATGCGGCAATGGCTTTGGTGGACTTGGGGGCGGCTCCCATCGAAGCCTCCGCGGCCATGCTCCGCATGATGAAAGAGGGGAACGAATGTCGGCCGAAAGCGCTGGACGCTTTTGAAAAGTTGAACGATCACGCCGCCGATCTGCCGCTGGCCATTCTTAGCGGCAAGGACGACATTCCGCTGCAACGCGAGGCCGCGCGGGTGCTGTCGCGTCTTGCTCCGCGGTTCAAAGAGCATCCAGAACCGCTTCTGTCCCTTTTGAATCATCCCGATCTCGCGGTGCGGCTTTCGATACTCGAAGCGTTATCAACGTGCGGAGCCAATACCCAGAAACTCGCCGCTCCGCTGGCGCCACTGCTCAACGACCCGAATTACACTGTCGCGCTTCTCGCCGTCAAGACACTGAGTGCGATGCGCGCGGAACCGTGCGCGGTTGCAACACTGGCCGAGGCTCGTCTGCGCCATCCGAATGCGTCGCTAAAAGCCGAATTGGCGAAGGCCGTCCTGGCCCTGGGTGCCGACGCGCGTCCGGCTCTGCCCTCCTTGCGCGAGGCGTTGAAAAGCGAGGACGTGTACACGCGCGATTGGGCGATGCAAGTGCTGGCGGCGATCGGACCGGGTGCATCGGAGGCGATTCCCGATCTGATCGTATGCCTGATACGCTTCGTTCCTTATCGTGCGGAAGCGGCCAGGACTCTGGGCAAGCTCGGCGAAAATGCCATTGATCCGCTGATGGCGTTGCTTGGCTCGACCGATCCGGCCATCCGCAGCTCGGCGGCGACGGCGCTGGGGAATATTGGCGTTCCGGCGCTCGAAAAAGCGATCGCTGCCGTGGCGGACAACAATCCAGACAAAGTGGAAGCGGCCTTGTTCGTGCTTGACCGCATGGCTCCGGTCTCCGCCCCCGCGATCCCGGAACTCATTCGAGCTGCGAATTCCAAGATTGTGAAAATTCAAAACGCGGCCACGCTTGCGCTGGCCAAGCTCGGGCCGCTGGCCGCGCCGGCGCTGATTGCCGAGATCAGGAAGCCCGACGAGAATCTTCGGCGAACTGCTGCGATCGCGATGAGTCAGACGGGAGCCAAATCGGTTCCGATTATCGTCGAGGTGTTGCGCTCGGAGCAGGATCCCGGCATCGTGTGCGCGCTGATGGACTGCCTTGCGCGCATCGGCCCGGGAGCGGCCGAGAGTGTGCCGGCGATTCTGGATACGGCCGGACGCCTCTATGGCCCGAAGGATCGCGGCGCGGTCTGGTCGCGATGCGCTTACGCGCTGGGCGCCATTGGAACGATGCGCGAAACGGCGGTCCCGGTGTTGTTCGGCATGTTGTCGTCCGAAGAAAAGCTCGCGCATGCGGAAGCCGCAGCGGCACTGCGAAAGCTCGGCGGCGAAGATCTGCGCGTTCCGCCGCTTGCGGACGCCTTGCGCAATGCGGCGCCCATTTATGTCGGTGGCGCGTTGAAGCCATTTGGACGCGCCGGAATGCTTCAATTGGCCGCCGAAATGGAATCCGGCATACCCGACGCCCGCGACGCCGCCGCGCGCGCGTTCGTGCAACTCGCTCCGGAATGCATCCCGTTCTTGTTGCAAACGCTCGACGAAAATCACGCCGCTTCGGTCGGAACTCTTCTGGCCATTGGGGAAATTCGCGCGTATGAAATGGAACGGCGCGCGGCCAAAGCAGTCCCGAAAACGCTCGAAGAATTGCAAAAAGCGCTCGATGCCTGCACGCCCGCGCTGCTGCAGAAAATTAAAAGCGCCAGCGCCGACGAAGCGCTGGCGGCATTGTGGGCGCTCGGAAAACCTGGCGATGCAGGGCTGGAGCCAGTCATCAAAAATTTCGCCACCTGTTCGCCGGATTTAATTGCGCGCGGGGTCTTGACTCTCGGATATTACGAATTGAATGGACAGAGCCGCGTGCTCGTGCCGGTGCTTCCAATTCTTCTGAATGAGGCGGCGAACAGGCGGTCTTCCGTGCGCAAAAAAGCGGGTGCCATGCTTAAAGCCGCCGGATATTGCGCAGAGAGCGTGCCGGTGCTTGTTGAAGCCATCGACGATCCCGAAAAGCCGGCGCAAGGGATTGCCTGCGCGGCACTGGAAGCGCTCGGACCGGAAGCGCGCGCTGCGATTCCAAAATTAGTTCAAATGCTCGAACGCGGCACGCCGGCCGCAGCCAGCGTCGCCAATCTGGTGCTGACGGCGATCGGCTCGGAGGCCGCGCCGGCATTGATCAAGGCGCTCACGTCGGACAATCTCAAGTTGCGCACCAGTTCCTACACGGTGCTGGCGACGCTGAAACTCGCACCGTACGTCGCACTTTTGGCGGATGCGGCGGCGGACAAGCGCCAGGACGTGAGCCTTCACGCGGTTCAATTAATCGGGACTCTTAAGGAAGAGGGGCGGCCTGCCGAACGGAAGGTCCGCGAGTTGCTCACGCGCGACGACGATCTCGTGTTCCACGAATGTGTGAAGACTCTGGCGAAAATGGGCGCGAACATGTTCGCCGCGCTGGCACCGCTCGCCGAACATCCCAACGCGGAGATCGCGGCGCGCGCGATTCATGAAATGCAAGTGTGCCCCGCGACGGCGGACGGCGAGATCCGGGCATTTGTGGGCAAAGAATTAAAGCATGAAAATCCGGCGATTCGCTCGGTCGCGGTCTCCCTGCTTCCGGGCAAGGTAAACGGCGCGCCGGAATCGATGCCGTTGGCTGCGCAGGCCATGAAAGACGCCAGCTATAGCGTGCGCCTCACCGCCATGGTCTGGCTCTACGACAACGCGCCATTCAATCCCGATGCGTCTCTGCCGCTGCTGATGGCAGGCATGAAAGACAGTTATGAGACCGTCCGAACCGTGTCGCACCGCGCGCTGATTCAGATGGGCCCGAAGGCCAGGCCCGTCGTGCCGGAATTGAAAGCGCTGCTGAACAATCCGAGCAAGGAAATTCAAACAAACGTGGCGCGCGTACTGGTCAAAATGGGTGTGGAAGACGAACCGCTCGCCGCGCTTATTTTCAATGAAACCAGCGTGTACGCAATCGTCGCGGAGTACCATGAAAAACAGGGCCGCTTTTTCGAAGAACATTTTACGGAAGAAAACGTTCATTATTTCGCGCCGGCAGTTCTCGAGGCATGGGGAGCCGCCGGAAAGGAATTTGCGGCGAACGTCGAACCGGATGGGGCGATTAAACTGACGGGATACAAACTCATCACCCTGACCCGCCAGAGCGCGCGCGCGGAAGGCGGCAAAAAAGAGTGGCAAATTAAGGGCGTATTGAGCGGCGGCAGCGCGTTGCTGGTATGGCCGGTTAAGCCGGGAATCACCGGGCGCGTCGCATACATGAGCGGTCCAGACGGCGCAATCTACGAGCGCGCGGTCGGTCCGCAGGACGCTCCGCGCCTGGCGGAAATCGCCGAGGCGTTCGATCCCGGGCCGGAATGGACCAAGATATTCGCTCCGGAAAAAGCACCCGCGCGAATCCCGCACAGTTATTTCAAGCCAAAGGGAACCGAAGCGGAGAGCTTGGAGTTTTAGTCACCTGTGGCATTCCAGAGCCGAATTCAAATCAACTGCTTGTCCTTCAATTCCGCTTTGAAATACGCGTAAGCGATGGGCGCGACGATGACTCCTGGAATTCCGAAGGCGGATTCGAAGCACAGCATCGCCAGCAGAATTTCCCATGCCGCCGCATGAATCTCGCCGCCGACAATTTTGGCGTTCAAAAAATATTCGAGCTTGTGAATCACGACGAGAAATATCAACGACCCCGCCGCGACTCCGGCACTGAGGCCCAGTGAAATGAGCACGATCACGGCGTTCGAAATCAGATTGCCAATCACGGGTATCAAACCCGCGATGAATGTCACACCCACCAGCGTGCTGCGGAATGGAAGATGCACGCCGAAAATCGGAAGGACGACGAGCAGGTAGATTGCAGTGAATAAAGTGTTGAGTGCCGAGATTTTGACCTGGGCGAAGAACACCTGCTCGAACGCCTTTGCGAAACGCCGCACCCGCTCGAAGAACGCCGCGGAGAGCGGCCCGCCGGGAAGGGTGATGTGAAACGACAACATCGCGCCAATGACAATGCCGATGATTGCGTGAAGCAGCATCGCTCCGGATGTGCTGCTGAATCCCGCCGAATGCTCATGCAACCATGTCAATGCGCGCGCGTGAAGCGTTTCCGCGTCCGGAATCCAGCCGCCGATGCCTTTGCTGGTAAACCAATCGCGAAACTGGTCGACGACTTCAGACATGCGATGCATCATTTCCGGCATGTCGCCGACGCGCCCGCGGACCATTGAAATAACCGCGATGACGATGCCCGCCGAAAGGCCGACCACGGCAAGGCTGAGAATCAGCATCGCCAGCAATTTCGCCTTGTGACCCGCCATTTTCAAATACGACAACCGCCCCGCAATGCGATGGACCATCGCGTAAACAAACAGGCCGGAGAGCAACGCCGAGAGCAAGTGGTGAAAGAGTATGAAGATGAGGCCACTTGCGACGATCAACCACGATGCAATTTCGTACGCCGTGGCGCGCGGCTTCTCGGGAATTATTAATGTCGCGGGAACGACTGCGGGAGCTTCCATTCGGTTTTCCTAATCGATTTTCGATATCGTACCTCAACGCGCGCCGAATTCCAATTACGAGCCGGACTTCACGCGATGCCGCCGCAAACGGCGCATGCCGGGTTGCGCGCGATGTTGAACGTCTGAAAGCGCATGTCGCGCAGGTCGCACACCGCCATGCGCCCGAAAAGCGGTTCGCCGAAATTCGCCAAAATCTTGATCGCCTCCATCGCGGCCATGCTGCCCACCGTTCCGGCGACCGCGCCGAAAACTGGAAACTGGCGTTTCCATTCGGGCGGATCGACCGGATATAGACACGCCAGGCAGGGTGTTTTGCCAGGACAAATGGACGTGACGCGCGCTTCCAATTCGTACATCGCGCAATCGACCAGCGGCTTGCGCTGCCGCACGGCCTCGCGGTTCATGGTAAAGCGTTCGCTGAAAAGCGGCGCGCAATCGACGATCAGATCGGCGTTCTCAATCAATCGCGCGGCATTCTCATCGCTGACGTTTTCATTGAACGCGTCGACGCGCAGATCGGGATTCAGTTCCTTCAGTCGGCGCACGGCGCTTTCGACGCGCGGCTTGCCGATCCAATCGCGCGTCATCAGAATCTGCCGGTTCAAATCGTTCGCGCGCAAATCGCCAGCATGAGCCAGGATCAATCTGCCGACTCCCGCGCACGCCAGTTGGTACGCGACCGCCCCTCCCACACCGCCGCACCGCGACACCAGCACCGACGCATTTTTGAGCGCGCGCTGGCCGGCTTCGCCAAAATCCGGCACCGACATTTGCCATTCGTAAATGTCGCGGTCGGTGTCGTTCAAATCGCTATTCATTTGCCACCGTCGCCGAAGCCAGTTGCCCGCACGCCGCCATGGCGTCTTCACCGCGCGAACGTCGCAGCGTATTGAATACTCCGAACTCGGCGAGCGATGCGCGGAATGCCGCGAGCCGTTCGGGGCTTGAGCGGCGGAACGCGCTGCCGGGATACGGATTGAATTCCAGCAGATTCACTTTTGCCGGGATGCCTTCGATCCACTCCGAAAGCCTGCGAGCGTCTTCGCGAGAATCGTTGATGTCCTCGAGAAGCAGATATGCGACGGTGACAGTCTCGCGGTGGCGCCACGGAATGTCGAACAGAATCTTGCGCAAATCGGCGACGCCGCACAACCGGTTGAGCGGCACGATCCGGTTGCGAATTTCATCGGTCGTCGCGTGCAGGCTGACCGCGAGCGCACCGACGCCGAGTTCCCAAAACGGCCGGATGCGCGGACCGACGCCGGCGGTGCTGACGACCAGATGACGCGGCGAAAATCCCGCGCCCAGCGCATCGCCCAGCACGCGGCACGCTTGAACCACGTTCGCTTCGTTGTGCAGCGGTTCGCCCATGCCCATGAACACGAGATTGGCGATCGGCCGGCCGTAAGATTCGGGTTCGCGCGCCCACGCCTCGTTCGCCAAACGGACCTGCTCCACAATCTCCCACGCCTCCAGATTGCGCATTAAACCCATCGTCGCCGTATGACAGAACGCGCAATCCGCCGCGCAACCCACTTGGCTGGACACGCAGACGGTGACGCGATTGGGCGAAGGAATCACGACCGCCTCAATCGCGGTGCCGTCGCCTAAGCGAAGCCGAAGTTTCAGAGTCCCATCGCTCGCACGATGCACGCCGTCGAGCGCCAGAGTTGACAGACTCGGCCGTGTCTCAAGAAAACGTTTGCATGCGCCGCTGATCTCAGGCATCGCATCCAGCGTGCGCGCCCCGCGTCGGTGCAACGCCTGAAAAACGAGCCGCGCCTGATGCGCATTCAAGCCATGAACCGCGAAAAACGCCTGATGTTCCGCGTATGTGAGAGAGTGAAGGGTAACGTTGGTGGAGGACATGCCTTGCTCTGTTCCAGACAAAAACATTCTGCGACGATTAGTTTTTCCAAGCCTCAATCAATCGCGGATAAACGCGCATAGATGCGGATGGAAAGTATAAAAAACATCCGCGTTAATTCGCGAAAATTCGCGTTATTCGCGGTTAAAAAGTCGTTTTCACGGCCTCACTTCCAAGGTGCCAGCATTCCCAATTCATCAAGCTTCGTCTCGAATTCGGCGCGTTCACGGTTGCGCTTGAGTCCTTTTTCATCTCGTGTGAGCCAGCCAAACGCTTGGGCTTTCGCCAGGGCCTCGTTAGGTTTTCCGGACGCGATTGCTGTGATTACTTCCATTTCGAGCCGCGAGAAATGCGCGGCGTTGAAATGGTAATCCATGAACGCTTCCCACGTGTACGGACACCAGCGCTTCACGATTTCCTCGCCGAGAACCGTCGCATAATCGCGAATCTCTTCCTGAGCGTGGCTGTCCATGCGCAGCCCGATGAAGTGCAGCAGATTATGGAGATCGCATTTCCAATACGCTTCTGTGTACGTTGACAGCGGCAGATCTTTGCGCGCCTGTTCGCGCGCGACGCCTTTTGCGAGCCGTTCGTCGTAAAGCGCGCGCGACAAGTTCTGCAGTTCCGCTTCTTTGCGCGACAAGTCCGTGCCGGTTTCGGCATCGAAATACCCAGCGCTGCCCTGTCGATTTTCAGCGGCCTGTTTGCGCCAAGTCTCCGGCGTGGTGCGCTGAGCCGCGTCGATGGCCACGGAATACCGCGTAGAATATTCGTTGACGTTCGCCGTGCGGTGGCGAATCCATTGACGCCAGCAATCCATTGGCACGCGCACGTGAAATTTGATCTCGCACATTTCGAACGGCGTCGTGTGGCGGTGGCGCAGGAGATAGCGGATCAAGCCGCGGTCCTCGTTGACTTTTTTCGTCCCCACGCCGTAGGAGACGCGCGCGGCCTGGACGATGGCGGCGTCGGAACCCATGTAATCGACGACGCGGATGAAACCGTCATCGAGAACCTTGAATACTTTGCCCAATATTTCGTCGAGCGCGGGAACGCTCAAACGCGGAAGTTTTTCGGCTGTTTCGGACATCTGTCTTTCCTATCGTGTCTACATGCGCGCGGGGGAGCCGCTGAATAATTGCTTTTGTATGTTTTAATCTCAATGGCTTGGGAAACAACGGCGGAAATGGAACGGCGAAGAAACGGAATTTTTAACCGCGAATTGTGCGAATTTACGCGAATCTTCGCGGATGTTTTTTTTAGGATTGAATGACGGCGTTCGAAATCTCTAAACGTGGTGTAAATACTGCATGCTCATTTCGCCGCGAATCCCTCAAGGACTGATTATTTCCATGAAGCATTTCATTTCAACATTGGTTTGTGTAATGCCAATTCTGATCGCGATGCATTCCACGTTCGCTATGGCCGAAGACGCGCAATGGACGATATTTGAGGGCAAAGAGGGCCCTGGCAAGGGCAAGCACATCGTCTTCGTGACCGGCGACGACGAATATTTCTCTGAGGAAAGCATGCCGGTTTTGGCGCGCATTCTCGCTGAAAAGCACGGATTCAAATGCACGGTTTTATTCGCGATCAATAAGACAACCGGCGTGATCGATGTCGGCACGAAAGACAATATTCCCGGGCTTGAAGCGCTCGACACAGCCGATTTGATGGTGATCTTCACCCGCTTCCGCGCGCTGCCCGATGACCAGATGAAACACGTGGTCGACTACGCGGATTCGGGCCGGCCCATAATCGGTTTGCGCACCGCGACGCACGCGTTCAATTTCGATGGCAAGTCCACCTCCTCTTATAAGAAGTACACGTGGACCAGCAAAGAAGCGGGATTCGACGGCGGATTCGGACGGCTCATTCTAGGAGAAACGTGGATCAATCATTTCGGGCATCACGGCAAAGAGAGCACGCGCGGGATCGTTGCACCCGGCATGGCCGAGCACCCGATTTTGCGTGGCATCAAGGACGGCGACATCTGGGGACCGACAGACGTTTACGAAGTGCGGCAGCCATTTCCGGAAGACAACAAACCGCTGATTCTCGGCCAAGTGCTCACCGGCATGGATCCGAAAGACCCGCCCGCGCCAGCAGTGGAAAATCCGAAAACGAAGAAAACTCTCGACAAGAACAACCCCATGCTCCCGGTCGCGTGGATTCGCACGTACACCGGCGCGCAGGGTAAACCGGCGCGCATCTTCGCGACCACCATGGGCGGGTCGATGAGCGGCAAGCGCGATCTCGACAGCGAGGGCATGCGCCGCCTGATGGTCAACGCGTGTTATTGGTGCGTCGGCTTGGAAGACAAAATTCCGGCGAAATCGGACGTCGAGATCATCGGAAAATTCGACGACTTCAAAAAGGGCGCGAAGCCTCACTGAGTTGGGGCTCATTTCTTTTTATCCGCAAAAAAGTTAAATTAAGGAACTCATTTCATGCGCAAATTTTTCCCGCTCATAGCGACATTCGCGCTTCTTCTTTCCGCTTTTTCGCCGGCCGGTGAAGCCGGCATCGTCAGCCACGTCAAAGTCGTCTCCGACAAAGTCGAAGACGTATCCAGCATGGACGCCTGGAAACTTTCCTTTATCAAAGAGGGCATGACCGACGAACAGAAGGCGCTCGCCATCTGGACGACGGTGGTCAAGTTTCGCCATCAGGAGCCGCCGCCGATTGAATTTCTCACGGGTGACGGTGGCGATGTTCACGATCCCATCAAGACGTTCAACGTGTATGGTTACGGCATGTGCTGCTGCGAGTCATCGAACATTTGCGCGCTGGCCCGCTACACGGGGCTCAAGGCACGTGGATGGGGCATCACCGGGCACAGCGTGCCGGAGATTTTTTACAACGATGCCTGGCATCTTTACGACGCTTCGTTGATCTGCTATTTCAAGAAGAGCGACGGGAGCGTCGCGGGCGTCGAAGACATCATCGCGGACGTTGACGCGTGGTATCAGAAGCATCCTGAATTTCGAAAGAACGGCGACAAGCTCGGCAAATTCATGCGCGGTGGCGGCTGGAAAAATGGGCCGGCGATTCTCGCCAATACCGACGCGTACGATGTCAATGGCTGGCTTCCGGCCGCGACGCACGGCTGGTATTCGACCATGCAGGAGTACGACGGCAAGGGCGGCGGTGCCGGCGGAAAAGCGTTTCTGTACGATTACGGATATTCTCAAGGCTACGAAGTCAACATCCAGCTTCGCCCGGGCGAACGGCTCGTGCGCAATTGGTCGAATAGCGGCGAGCACATCAATGCGGACAAGAGCGGCGGGGAGCCGGGTGCTCTGAAAGAGAAAGTCGGCACGGATCAGCTTCGTTATTCGCCCGCGTACGGCGATCTCGCGCCGGGGCGTGTTGGGAACGGAATTCACGAGTACACCGTGCCGCTCGCGAACGGAAAATACCGTACAGGCGCACTGATCGCCGACAATCTTGAGGATGGTACCGACGGCGTACGTGTCAAGGATGCGGCCAGCCCGGGCGTGCTGGTTGTTCGAATGCGATCCCCTTATGTGAATAACAACGGCGCACTCACTGTGGCTTCAATCCTCGGTGAAGGCGGCGAAATCGCGATCGATATTTCGGACAACAATGGAATGGATTGGAAGGAAGTGAAGAAAATTGCGCAGCCCGCTGAAATCATCAGCCTGGGTAAATTCATCAATCGGCGCTACGACTATTCGCTGCGCTTCTCCTTAAAAGGGAAGGGGACCAGTCTGACCGGTTTGAAAATCACCGACAACATCCAACATTCTCAGCGCCCTCTGCCAGCGCTCGACAAGGGTGACAACAAGATTGCATTCAGTGCCGGGCTGGACGAAGGCACGGTCACAATCGAATCGTACGGCTCGCTCGAATTCAAAGGAAAGCAACTTTGTTATTCGGATTTTCATCCAATTATTGAAAACCTCGCGTCGGACAAATTGCTGTTAACCGGCGGAACGGGGAGCATTGCGTTTCCCATCAAAACGCCGGGAGACTTGACGCGTCTGCGTTTCGGCAGCTTCTATCGCGCGCGCGACGCCAAGGACGGCTGGGATTATCAGGCGTCGTTTGACGGAGGCAAGACGTACAAGACTATCGACCACGCCGCCGGACCCACAGGCAACGGCCAGTGCAAGTACATCGTCTTCAGCGACATTCCGCCGGGAACCAAAGAAGTGCTCGTCCGCTTCTCCGGCCAGCAGCGCAACACGACAATGATCTCTAATTTCAGAATCGACGCCGATTACAAAGAACCAAACGGCGGCTTCCGGCCCGTCAAAATCACCTACATTTGGGAAGAAGGCGGGAAAGAAAAGCAGGACGTTCACATCGCCAAAGCGGCGAGCGACACGTACAGCATTCATTGCGATACAAAGCCGCTGATGAAGAGCATGATTCTTGAATTGGCGGAATAGAATCTAAGGTTGAAGGTTGAAAGTTCAATTCATGAGGAATCGAATGACGCTTCATTTTTCGTACATCGGCGGAGTGCTGGCTGTGTTGTTGGGCGGGTGCTCGCTGTGTCTGAGTGCTTGCGGCGCGGAGCGGCCGATTGCGGCGTTTCGATTGTGGACGGAGGATGCGCCCGACGCATTGGGCAAAGAGGACAAGGATATTCCGACGCTCACTCCGTATTGGCCGGCTCCGGAAAAAGCCACTGGCGCGGTGGTGATTGTCTTTCCTGGCGGTGGCTACAACGTGCTTGCCGCGCACGAAGGCGAACCGTTTGCGAAGTGGCTCAATTCGCAGGGTATCGCCGCGTTTGTGTTGAAATACCGGCTCTATAAGGGCGGCTACAAACTGCCCTCGATTTTTAAGGACGCTCAGCGCGCGATCCGGACTGTGCGCACGCGCGCCAAAGAGTGGCAGATTGATCCCGCGCGCATCGGCGTCATCGGTTCGTCCGCGGGCGGGCACCTGGCGGCGGTGTTGTCCACACAATTCGACGCGGGAAAGCCCGGCGATGCGGACGCGATCGAACAGGCCAGTTCGCGCCCGGATTTTACGATTCTGTGTTACGGATTTATTTTGTTCGACAAGAAGACGATGACCGATCCCGCCAGGCGCGAAGCCGCGCTCGGTTCCGGCGCGTCGGATGAACAGGGATATTTTTTCGCGCCCGCGCGCAACGTCCGCGCCGATTCGCCGCCGTGTTTCGTGTGGCAGACGGTTGAAGACGACAAAGTTACCGTGGACAACGCGCTGACTTTCGCCGATGCGCTGCGCGTCGCAAAAGTGCCGTACGACCTTCATTTGTACGAAAGAGGCCGGCACGGCATTGGACTGGGGACGAAGGAAACCGATCCGGAAAAAATGCATCCGTGGACACGGGCGTGTGTGGACTGGATGAAACAGCGCGGCGTGCTGAACAAGCAGCTTTGATGATTTCCGCAGCCCAATTCAACGCGGATGAATTTCAGTTGTCTCGCGCGCGCTGAAATTCGAGAATTTCCGGCAGTGGTTTGATTCCAGTGGATGCGCCGATGGCTTGAACGCAGTGCGCGCTAACAGCGTTCCCCAGGCGTGCGGCATCGCTCGGCGATCCGCCTCTCAGCATCCCGGCGATCAAGCCTGCCATGAAGGAATCGCCCGCGCCCAGCGTGTCGATGCAGTTCACTGTGTACGCCGGAATTTCAAAATAACCTTCGTCCGACAAAATTGCGCAACCGCGCTCGCCCAATTTTACGCCGGCAATTTTCACTCCGCGCGCGCGCAGCGTCTCACAGATCTTGCGCGGTTCGGAATGCCCGGTGATAGCCACGGCCTCGGCTTCCGACGGAAACAGGATGTCGAAATGTTCGTAGCACGGCGCGAGCATGCGCTCCCAGTCGTCTGACGTGAACCGGTCGTTGATCGCCGTGTCGCCCGCCGTGCGCGCGCCGGCCGCGTGCGCCGCCTTCAGCAAGCCCGCCAGATTCGCGCCTTCCAAATGCGGAACCAGCGCGAGGCCGTTGAAACTCACCCATTTCGCTCCAACGAAAAGCCGCGCGTCGATGTCCGCCGGCGCGAACGTCGCGTTCGCAGCGAGCGTGTGCAGGATGCGCCGGTTGCCGCCGCGCGGGACCATGATGAACGAAAACGAGGTTGATTCGCTTTTGGAGCGCACCAGTCCCCGCGTATCCACGCCGCCTTCCGCGAGAGCGTTCGCGGTGTAATCGCCCAGCCCATCCGCACCGACTTTCGCCGAAAGCCCGACGGATATGCCCAGTTTCCCGAGCGCAAGGGCCATGTTGCCGGCGCAGCCGCCCAAGTGCATTTCAACGCGGTCGAAAAGCGCCAGCGCGCCCTCTTCGGGAATGCGATCGACGTATACACCCACTGCATCAACCACAATATTGCCCACACAAATTACATCGGGAGTTGTCATGAATACCTCTTAAGTGAACTACGAAAAAACGGCAATACAAAAAATTTTAACCGCGAATTTCGCGGTCTAAAAATCCTAATTCGCGGTTACTTGACCGGTTTGATTTTCAATGCGATATCGCGTTTTACCGCCGGCAAATTAACCTCGACATTCTTGGTGTCTTTAGTGAATTCGATGTTCTGTGAGCCGATCAGTTCGCCTGTGTAGGTGTTCCAAAACTCGACGCGGTATTTTCCCGGGCGCAAGCCGCCGATATTCATGGTCGCGTTCGACACCTCCTCGGGTTCTTCGTCGCCGAGCGGCGTTTTCTGGTGATAGATCCACACGTACATGCGGCGATCCGATTTCATGGCGCGACCCAGCAGCATCGATTTGCCGAGCGAGCGGAACACAGTCTTCATCGGTGGCTCGTCGCCGATCGGCCTGAAATCCTCGCCTTCCATGAATTTCGTCAGCGCGCTGTAATCGGCGTAGCGGTTGTCGAAATGGATGTGCAGCCACCACCAATAGCCCGTCGCGCCGCCCAGCGGCACGACCATGCTGCCCCAGAGCCCCGCGTGCAGATCGGCGTCCAGTTCCGCTTTGGAATTTGTTTCGCGCCCGGTCTCCAAAACGCCCATCCAATGCCGCCCCTGCTCCTCGACCAGCGAGGGCTTGCTGAAATGATGGAACCCGCGCACCGTGCCATCCTCGTTGCCTTCCCAAAAATCGTGCAGCGCCGCTGAAGCATCGCACGCGCCGCTAGCAAGTTCCTCGAACGCCGAATACGCGTTGCTCGTGGCGATATCGATCTCCGGCACCTTCAACGTGCTTTCGCCGCGCTCCGGATGGCTGAAATGCGTCGTGACCAGATGCCGGTTTGGATCGATGCTCTTCAGGAAACTCGCCATTTCAGCGTGCCAGTTTTCAATATTCGGAGCCGGGAGGTCCGCCAGTAGGCGGGTGCGTCCCTGCCGCGATATATTCAAACTGCGCTCGTATTCTTCGGTGAATTCGATTTCGCTGAACAGCGCGAAGGCCATCACGGCGGGCGAATGGCCATAACGCGCGGCGATGTAGCGCAGTTTGTTTTGGTGATTGAACTTGGCTTCGCCGCGCGTGAAAATTTCGCACGGCGCGGCCAATGGTCCGCCGAGTTTCGCGTTGTACGGATTGTTCTCCCATTCTGTGTCGATATTCAGCGTGAACTGGCCGTGATTGGTTACCGCCAGATTGAGGCGGATATTTTTCTTCTCCGCCAAATCCACGACATAATCCATGCGCCACGCGTTCGCCAGATTGTAGCGCCCCAAGCCCTGATAACCGGGCCAGTCGCGGCGCCACTCCAGCGCGCCCCACCACGAACACATCCACACGCGCGCCCAACTGATGCCGGCTTTGCCAAACGCGTCGAAATAGACGTCGTACTGAAACGTGCCGCGCTTGCCGAGCTTGTCGATGCTGTCGCGGCTGAATTTCGGCGAATCGTAAGGAATGCGCGTGTCGCTTGGACTGCGCAGACACGGGCCGATCGGATAGAAAAACGAGCCGTCGTCGAATTCGAAATGACGCCGGTCTTTTGCAACCCGCACAAATCCGTGAAACGGTTTTTCGCTTTCGACGACGGTGAACGCCGACGCGCCGAGATCGAGCGCCACGGTCACCGGTCCCGGAACGAACGAGACTTTGTCGATGGGACGCCGGCCATCCGAGTAGCGTTGCGGATAGTTGGTGTATGGCCAATGTTTCGAGAGGCCAGCCTGCCCCTCGCCTTCGGGGGTGAAGCGGTCGTCGTTCGCCCAACTGCGCGCCATGTCGTAATGGCCATGCTCGCGCAGTTCGAACGCGAGCGCGTGTTTGCCGGTTTCTTGAGCGCGATAGCGGACGGTGAAGAACTCCTCGCCTATGGCGTCGACGATTTCATCGCCGCCGGGCGTCTCTTCGCGGCGTTCGCAGAGTTGATTGAAGAATGCCGGAACGCGCACTGTTTTTCCAGACGGCGTTTTGACGAGCGCGACCAGGTCGCAATCGCGTGCGTCGTATGGATTGGCGAAAGCTTTGTTGATTTTAACGTGGTATTCGACCAGCGCGCCGCGCGGATAAGTCCGTGGTGCCGGCGGTACGGGCTTGAATTGAGACGCGGGATCGTACAGCGCGATCTCGAGTTTGGGATCGGGCGCGGTTTGCGGAAAAACGACGCCGCGAATTTTGTCGAAGCGCGCGGTGAGATTCTGGATCTTGCCACCGCCGACGGTCCAGCGCGGATGCGTGCTGTACACATGCAGCCCGATTTCTTGAATGCGCTGGCGGCTGTAATCCGTCCAACTCGTGCGGTGATTCACCGCCACGAGTCCGTGCGCGTTGGCCGCGGTGAGGTCGAGCGCATAGGTCGTCCAATCGCCTGGGCGAATCATGCCGGGCAGCAGCGTTTGAAACCAGTTCCCGTTGCGGTCGCGCAGATGGACACCGATGCGCAAATCGGGCGGCGCGTCGGGCGGCGTCCAGACTTCGAACAGCAGCGCATTGCAGGCGAAAAAATTGTCGTCTGCCGGTTTGCGCCAGTCGGAGTATTCACGCGTGTACAAGGTCTGAAATGCGAGCGACGTGGCCGATGGATCGCGCGTGCCGACTTCAAAACAACGGCCGCCGCCCAGTCCCATGTGTTCAATCGTATTTCCGAACACCTTTGCCAGACGGCGATCGACATGCCAGTTCGTCTCCTGATTCCGGCTGTTCGCGTCGAACGAACCGATCTCCTTGACCACAAGCGGCGGCTGTGCAAGCGGATGAAACGCGACAATCGGTTTGTCGGCGAGCGACGCGGCGCGCCAGTCCTGAAGCAGTGGGGCGATGCGCGCGTGAAATTCGGATGCGCCCGGCGCGTTCAAATCGGTCGTGATCAACAGCGAACCCACCGCCGGCGAATGAGCGTACCGCGCCAGGCAGTAACGCATCCAGCGCGCGCAGAAATCGAAGCCGTCTTCGGTGCGGAAAATTTCGCCGGGCCCGGCCAGTTTTCCGTGCAACGGGTGAGCGGCCCAATTAAAAACGCCCTGACGTTCGAGCGCCGAGCCGTCGAACAAGACGAGCGGACGAATGTCTTTGGCGCGCGCGGCGGATTCGAGCAGCGCGTCCATGCGCCAGGCGAGAGCCGAGTCCGGGCGGTGCTTGCCCGCATAGCCGCCCCACGTTTCGTTCCAGAACGGCACCAGACGCCACACTTTTTTCGGTGCCACATCGGTCGACGACGACAAAGTGAAGAGGTCCATCAATTGCCGCGCCGTCATCGGAACCCATGCGGCAGAGCGATTCAGAGACCAACATGCGGCCGATCCGGTCCAGTTGGCTTCCATTAAAGGAGCGGAGGCTTCGAGCGGTGTTTCCCAACGCAACCGCGCGAGCGCTTTGGGCCCGGGATGAGTCTCGATGGGAATCGGCGTGCTTGGCGCGGACGTTTCCGGCAAGGAGACTTTCTCCGGTTCCGCATTCAACGCGGCGCATTGAATTTTCCACGCGTTAGTGCCGCTGCTGATCTCGAACGTTCCGGCAGCAGGCCATGCGGGCAGGTATGCGCGCCACACAGGCAAGCCGGTGGAGGCGAGGCGCGCCGCCGCGCCGTCGTGGATTGCCACAAAATCCTGATCCAAAAACGCGAGCGCCTGCTGGCCATTTGAAAGCTTGACTCGCACGTCGCCGGCGCCGGTCGCGGCGTACGGATCATCCGGAAGCGGATTGATGCGAAAGCTGATCACGCACGCTGCGCGGCTGCCCGTTGGCGGCGCATTTAGCCGCAGATCGAGAATCTCCGGTTTGGCGGATGTCGAACCACCGAATTCAAGCTTTACGCCGGCGAGTGCGACACTCGGCGAACCGGCGTGGGCTGGCGTCATGACGTTCTCGGTGTATTCCGCGCGAAGTTCCAGCGACGTGACTTCGGCGGCGGCGAGCGCATCCCAGGGGCGCTGGTGGCCGACGGGCGTCAGTTCACCGGATTCAACCGAGAATTTCAATGTGGGCGTGGCGTGACCGCTAAGTGGCAAGGCGACCGACGGCCCCAGATACAAACCGCCCACGCGGCTGCAGACCAGCCAGCGCAACCGCGCGGAACCGCCGCTCGCATTCGCGCGTTCGGCTCTGACCGAAAGCACGCTCACCGCACGAAAATCCCAGAGCTCCCCGTTTGGCGCCTTGAGCGAACGCGACGCTTGTGACTGGCCTGCTGGAAGCACCCACGGTTTGCCGCTGGGAGCGTCGAACGCGCCAGCCAGCGTTTTAGCGAGTGGAACCGAAGCCGCTTCGGTTCCCCTCAATAAGGAGGGAGCCGACGTCGCGACCAGCGTCAGAACCGACAATAAACGGATGCCTCGCGTCATGCTAAATCTCGAAACAATCACAAAGAAAGTGGTTTGGGAGTCTCGCCCAAACAAATCGTGGCCATATTCGAATCCTTGTTGGGGCCAGAGACCCCAACCGCTTTCCCATTCTGAATCATTCGATTCAAATGTCCAACTCAACTGCGCGCGACAAAATGATGAATAAATTACGCCGGGCATCGTCGGGAATTAGACGCAAAATAAAAGCGTCGCTTTTTCTCCGGCGAGTTTGGTGTAAAAGTAAACACCGATTTCACGGAGCAGTTACGGGATTCATTTCATTTTTTACAGGGAGAAGGGGAGAGCGATGAAGAACAGCAACACATTCGCCACGCGCATTGCCGCACTGTTGGGCGCGGTCACGGTCGTCGCATTGATGGCACAACCGATCTTCGCACAGAAGGCATTCTTGGTCCGGATCAAGAAGATTCGTCCTGACTTGGTCGAAAAGAAACTGGCAAACTGCCATTTGTGCCATTCCTACGACAAGGACAAGAAGGAAGAGGCAGGCAAGGACAACCTGAACATCTTCGGCAAGGATGTTCAGAAAGATGCGAACATGAAGACGGTGATCAACCAGAAAGACGGTGACGATCACAAATTCACCGAAGAGGAATTGGCGCTGTTCGAAAAGGCGTTCGCCGCGGTTCTCGAAAAAGACAGCAACGGCGACGGCACGAGCAACAAGGACAAATTGGAGAAAGGCATCGCTCCGGGTATCCCGAAAAAGTAAAAAAGCCACAATGTCCTGAATCGTGCGGCGGCAGCTATGCCGCCGCCCTCAAAAAAGTGCGGACTGTAAAGTCCGCACTTTGCTGTCTGGATGACAAATACATCACGCAGCAATGTATTGAATCAACGCGTCAAAGGCAGTATGTTCGAGAAATGATTTTTAAGGAATAACTCAGATGCGCCACGCCATTCCGATTTTTGTTTTTCCATTGGCCGCTGTTCTTGTGTTGAGCGCGCCGGCATCGGCGAAGCCCAGATTCCTTGAACATCTCAAAAGCACCTATGGGTTGGGCGCCACCGTCAAATGCGACTATTGCCACGAGGTCACCGGCAAGGACAAGCCCGGCAAAAAAAATCTCGGTTCGTTCGGCAAGGATTATCAAAAAGCGCTGGGGACTCTCGGCAAAGACAATTTGGACGCCGTCGTGAAGTCGCTCGAACCGATGGACTCGGATGGCGACGGTGCCACGAATCTGGAAGAATTGAAGCTCGGAACAAAACCCGGCGACGGGTCGAGCACGCCGAAGCCGGAACTTCTGGAAAAATTCCGCAAATCGCAGCCCGCGCCGAAAAAATAAGAAACGGCGACAAAGAGCCGCGACTGTAAGGGAGCGGCTCTGGCGACTCTATTTATTTGTCTGGAATTTCTCGATCACGGCTTGCGTAAACGCCGCGGTGCCCAGAGGTCCGCCGAGGTCCTTCGTCGATTTACCCTCACCGATGCAATCGAGAATCGCACTCTTGAGTCTCTCGCCGGTAACCACTTCGCTTAAAAAAATCAGCATCGAACACAGTGCGAAGAGCGCCGCAGTAGGGTTGGCGAAATCCTTGCCGGCAATGTCGGGCGCGGTGCCGCCGGCCGGATCGAACATGGCCATCTGAATGCTGCCGTCATCGCGATACGAATAGCTCGCACTGTCCGCCAAGCCCAGACTGCCCACCAGGCCAGCCGCCGAATCGCTCAGGAAATCGCCGTATTCGTTCGGGCAGACGACGATCTGCACGGATTCGGGATGCATGATGAGTTCCGCCAATAGCGCGTCAAAGAGCACTCGTTTGTGCTTGATGAACGAATAGCCGCGCGCGACTTCGGAGACTGCTTCTTCGAAAAGCCCGTCGGTCGCCTGCTGGATCGTATACTTCGACGAACTCGTGACGGTGCGCCCGCGCTTGCCGGCGAGCTGAAAGGCGAACTGAGCGGCTTGGCGGCAGGGCAATTTTTCGATCACGCGCACCGAGACCGCCGAGTGCAGGCCTATGCGGCGTCCGGCGTCGTCATACGTGCCGCCGGTCGCGACGCGAACAATGTCGATGTCGATCGGCTTTTTGAAATTGGTGGGCACGCCGGGAATGGTGACGCAGGGCCTATGAATGACCGAGAATTTGCAGCGCTCGCGGATGATCTTGTTCGGGCTTTCAGTTTCGGTGGCGGTCGGGTACTTCAATGTCGCGTCGGTCCGGGTCATGCTGGCCAGGGCGGTATCGTAGATCTTTTTATCTTTGCGCCGGTTTTCGAGCGTCAAATCGATCTGTTCAATTTCAAGCTTGACGGGCAGCGCTTCTATCACGCTGTGAACGGATTTTGACAGTTCAGGTGAAATTCCATCACCCATCAACTCCGTGATCTTGTGCTCGGCCATGCAATCCTCCCAAAGATATTCAATCTGTATTCCCGAATCAAAAACGGGGCCAATTGAGTGCAAATAGTGTATCGGCAATTGGGGTCATTGGGAAGCGAGCAACAAAATCTCGAAACACCGAAAGCGTATTGGTTAAGAGAAGGATGCATAAAAATGAAAGGGCGGCGAACTCGCGTTCGCCGCCCCGCTGATCCGTTGTTTTTCAGGCGCAATGCCTGTTGCGTACTTTAGTGCGCCAGGTCTTTCGAAACCCATTGGTTGCCCTTGGGATTGATTCGGCGTGAACCTTCGCCCCCAAGAATTTCCTTTCCTGTCGCATCGTTAAACGTAATGATGAACGGGAACGGGGATTTCTTATTGGCATGGAGAGCGATAGGAATGTTCGTCGCCTGATTGGGCAACGCGGACACGAACGGCAGGATGCCGGTCTGCACCGCGCCTTGGCCAGTCTTGTCGTTGTAGCCGACTTTTAGCACCACCGGCTGACTTCTGTCGCGATGTTCGGTAGACTTCACCACGTCGCCCGTAAGCAGGCAGTTGATGGAATTGGTGAAATCGGTGCCGATGCCCACCGTGGCGCCGGCGACCGTGCCAAGCTGGGACAGTTTTTTCGCGTTCGGCGGGAGCGAGATGAACTTGACCAGCCAGGAATCGCCGACCAAACTCGGCTTGTCGTCTTTACCGGCGACGGACGTAATCAGGAAGCCGCCTCCCAGGTTGCCGGGACCGAACTTGTATTCGAGATCGAATTTACTGCCCGTTGCCTTGACCATGAAGCGCAGCAGTTCTGGATTCTGGTACAACGGTTTGGCAACCATGGTTGTATCGCCGATCGTCAGCGTCACCGCTTCAATTTTGAATGTGTTGGCCAATTCAGAATTCTTGATGATCGACTGCGCCTGACCGAACGACTCCATGAGGATACTGAGGTTGATGATTCCGGATGGCGTCAGAACCACGTGCATGCCGGGCGCGCTGCCGCCGCTGGACGATCCCTTGCCGCTCTGATCGAGCGTGACAGTGGGCGATGTGTAATTGCCGATTGTCAGCGTGACTCCGAGACCATTCAAGTCCGACAACTGCTGGCCTTCCAGATCCAGGATGCCCATGTACTTGATCGAGTCCTTGCCGGGGTTTGTCGTATCCCCTTTGATGGACATCTTGGTCGTGAACAATTCGCTGCCCATGCGGGCGTTCGGAGCGACGTTGAATGTAATTACTTGTCCGACTCCGCTCAAATCACGCGACAAGGCGTGGCTGCCGCTGCTGTCCGTGCAGTCGGCCAGGAAACTGACCGTTCCGTCGTCCAGAGGCCGGCCGGTCAGGACGCCAGTTTTGGCGTTCAAGAACAAACCAAAGTCCTCAAACTTCGCGATCGGCGTGGCCACGCCATTCTTCGTCAATGTGATGTTGCTGGCGGTGAACGTATATGGCGCGTGGCCACTGATGACTTCGACTTTGTCATAATAGCGCCGGAACTCCACGCCGCTGCTCAGCGACGTCTGCGCGAACTTAAAAGGGCTGTTGGCGCTGACCAGCGTGATGCGGAAGACTTCGTCGACCTTGTTCGGGTTGGTGCCCCGGCTGTCGGCGACAGTGACGTCGAAGCGCAGCGGCGTGCCATCGGTGATCGTTCCTGTCTTGTCGCCGATCTGGCCTTTGACAAGACCGTTGAGAAACACGGCTGCGGTGGAACTGCCGGATTTGGCGCTTGCCGGTAGCGCGATTTCAGCTTCGCCCAACGTCATCGAACCGATAAACAACGGCTGGCCGTCCGGCCCCAGAGTGGTGCGGTCTGACGTGAAGCGATGAGGTGGGAAGCCGCCGCGAGCGCGCACGTAACGCGTAATCGTGCTGCCCAGTGCCGCGTCGCCCAGATCGCGGTCGCTTGATCCGCTCACAAACGGATTGGTGAAGGCCAACGGCTGGCGCGGATTGCTGCCCGCGGCGCGGTCTCCGACAGCGATGTCGTCATTCGGCGTTGAACCCGTCGCCAGCGCATACGAGAATCCAATTGCCGCCGCGACGAAACCCATCAGCGCCGCGTTTAAAGCAGAGGCACAATTTTTTGGCATAACATTTCTCTCCTAAAAGTGCATGACCCGCCATGCTGAAAAAAAGCAAACGGTCGGGAATGCATCCGTAAGCGTCAATCAAAAACAGTGCGATGTTGCCGGCAAAAATGAACATTACTTTGCAGTGCGCTATCAGAATCGGAATGCAAACGGCCTTATTTCAGAATCTTTGTGACCGTCGAATGCGATTGGTTTATCCCCAATATTTAGATTGAGAAAATGTCACGTGCTCAATTGCGGACAGAGATCTTTTTCCCACACAATCGAACAACCAAAATCAGTCGCACGACCGTATGTGGCATTTGTCGTGCCACATTAAAATCAACAATTCTCATCGGAAATTGGTCGGATTCATCCCGGCGGATAGTTGCGTCGGGGTGTTTGTAAATCCGACACTGCCGGATTTAAAAGCACGAGCAATAAACTCTCGGAAAATGGTAGCGGCGGATTGCGAAGATGGCGATAAGCTCGCACGTCATCGACGATTCATGTTCGGTGGGAGATTCTACATTTTCATAAAAAGCGCAGTATTGTAGAAAGGTTGCAATGCGAATACTCATCACAGGCGCGTCCGGCTTCATCGGATCGAATTTGTTCGAACGTCTGGCTCGAAAAAACGTTTGTGTCTCCGGAGTCGTTCGGGTGAAAAATCAATCCGCGCCCAGCATGAAAAGAGCAGCGCACCTCGAAAAACTTGTTCAATCGCATCCAAACGCGAGTCTCGTCCGGTGCCCGGATTTCGGCGGACTCGCGGCACTTTTCGCCGAATTTTCGCCCACGGCCTGTGTGCATCTAGCCGGTCGCTCGTCGGTGCGCGAGTCATTTCAAAATCCTGGCATGTACGCGGACGCCAATGGCGCGGCCTTGATCGAAGTACTCGAAACCGCGCGCCGCGCGGGTTGCCGCCGCATTGTCCATTCCAGTTCAGTCATGGTCTACGGCAAAGACGCGCCCCTGCCTTACACCGAAGCCCACATTGGCAGCACGCCCGCCTCCTTTTATGGAGCAAGCAAACTGGCGGCGGAAACAATTCTGAACGCATGGCGCGCGCTGCATACAATGGAGACGGTCAATCTCCGTTTGTTTTCGGTTTACGGGCCGGATTTGCGGCCGGATTCCGTGCCGCATTTGATCGCGTCGGCGATCCGCGAGGAAAGAGATTTCACCGTCTTCGGCGACGGATCGAGCGTGCGCGACTACGTTGAGATTGACGAAGTATTGAATGCGATCGAAGCCGCGATTGCCGCTCCTTGGACGAACGATTTTCCGACCGCATTGAATATCGGATCGGGTGCTGGCACGCCGCTGCTCGACTTGGTGCGGCTTATTGAACGGGGTTTGAATAAAAAGGGACTGCTGGTTTTTAAGCCGGCGGTGGCTGGAGAACTTCATGCGATCGTTGCGGACATTGCCAGCGCCGAACGCATTTTAAACTGGAAGCCGCAGGTCGAACTTTGCGACGGAGTCGCGCGTTTGTGCGACTGGTTCAACGCGCAAACGTGATCCGGTCTGTCACCTAAGCGCCTCTCTGAATTCTGCGTCAAAACCACTGGCGGGTCAAACAATCCCGCAGGCTTTGATTTCGTCGATCGAAATAACCATCGGACGTTGCTGCGACTTGTCTTTGAACAACACTGTCCGCGGTTTGCAATTCAGAATCCATCCGAAATTCACGCTTGCTTCGTCGCGCCGCGTCAGCCAAACGAGGCTTTCGCGCCGCAGCAGAATCTTTAAACGGAACTCCAGGCTGTTTTTGTTCTTCGTCTTCACGGCAGCCTCCGGCTTTTCGCCCGCCCTTTTTCATACTGCATTTCGAACGAAATGAAAATGGCGATTTAAAAAGCCTGCGCCATACCTGAAAAAAACCTACGCAAACGATTCGCCATGACTTTCGACATATTTCGTCAATTTCTTTAGTGAAATCGCACACGATTTGCATATAATACAATTGTGTTATGATGAGGGACGTATAAGGGCAGGGATAATTTGAAAAAGTTTTGAGATATTATGGAGGCGTTACTGTGATTAGAGTGCTTGTAATCGACGATTATCAAGAACACATCGACACCCTCGTGAACACACTGAATATTTATGGCTGCGAAGCGCGCGGAGTCGGCTCGGGTTCGGAAGGGCTCAGTGTTTCCCGCGAATGGTCCCCCCATTTAATTATATGCGACGGCCTGTTGGGCAACATGCGCGCCTGGCAATTCTCCTATCAACTGCTGAGCAACGAACTGTCGACACGCCCCTATCTCGTCGCGCTCACCGGTTTCGGCAGCAAATTGCAGCGCGTGCTGTGCGAAGAGTGCGGCTATGACGAGTATGTGAACAAGCCAATCGAGCTCTCGACACTGCTTGGCTGGGTGCAAAAGGCGCGCGCCCGCTCGGAGCGAAATTTCGCATTTTAAAGACGAATGTATGGACGAAGTCCTGAATACTGAGTTACGAAAAGCGCGTGAGACGCGCTTTTTTAGTTTAAAAATCAAATTATAACGCACCATGTTCTGCTCACTGCTTTCACAGAGCACCGAGGATTCGGCGCTCCGCACTGGCGTTATTAACAATTATTGCGTTCACTCTGACATTTTCCGTCAATTGTCACTCCACTTTGCGCCGAATTGAGATAGAGTTTTGCCGCTTGTAATGCCGCAGCATTTGTTTCGGCGCGAACTATATTTTTGCAGGAATGGCCAAGAATAACATGCCGTCTTTTTCCAGAATTGTCATCACCGGTATTGGATTGACCGCACCCAACGGCAGCTCGCTGGCAGACTTTCGCCGCAGTCTCTTGACAGCCAAATCGGGCGTGCGCGCCTTTACGACTCGATATATGGGCCCGGTGCTCGCGGGCGTCTGCGATTTCGACGAACTTCGCCATCAAAAGAAGAAGGAATTGCGCCGGGGCACGCGCGCCGGCTCTATCGCCATCTATTGTGCCAACGAGGCGCTGAAGGACAGCGGCGTTGCGTGGGATAAAGTGGATCGCTCGCGCGTCGGAGTATATGTCGGCGTCACCGAGCACGGCAATGTCGAGACCGAGAACGAAATCGCCGCAATTAAAGAATACAATTACGACACCAAATTCTGGTCGCATCACCACAATCCACGCACTGTCGCAAACAACCCGGCCGGCGAAGTCACCCTTAATATGGGCATTGTCGGGCCGCACTACACGATCGGCGCGGCCTGCGCGGCGGGAAATCTCGGCTTCATCCAGGGCGTGCAGATGCTGCGGCTGGGCGAAGTCGATCTGGCGTTTGCGGGCGGCGTCTCGGAGAGCATTCACACCTTCGGAATCTTCGCGAGTTTCAAGGCGCAGGGTGCGCTGGCGTCGCACGACGATCCGACCAAAGCCTCGCGGCCGTACGACCGCGACCGCAACGGAATAGTGGTCAGCGAAGGCGGCTGTCTCTACACGCTCGAACGTCTCGGCGACGCGCTCAAGCGCGGCGCGCGGATTTACGGCGAGATTGCTGGCTATGCGTGCAATTCCGACGCCAGCGATTTTGTGTTACCCAATCCGGAGCGCCAGATGCAATGCATGGCCGCCGCGCTGAAGAACGCCAACCTCAACCCGGACGACATCGACATCATCAACACGCACGCGACGGCGACGAAGCTGGGCGACATTCAGGAATGTCTGGCGATTCGCAGTCTGTTTAGCGATTGCCGGAAAGTCCATATCAACAACACGAAAAGTTTCATCGGCCACGCGATGGGCGCGGCGGGCGCGCTGGAATTGACCGGAAATCTGCCCGCGTTCGACGACGGGATAGTTCATCCGACGATCAACGTGGACAACCTCGATCCGGAGTGCGAACTGCCCAATCTCGTGTTGAACGTGCCGAAGCAGATTGACAGAGTGCGCTGCATTTTAAATAATTCGTCGGGCATGCTGGGCATCAATTCAGCGGTGATCGTCAAACGCTACGAGGCTTGACGTTTGGCCGCGCGGAGTTCTAATTGGGGAAAGAAAGCGAGCAAAGGAACGTACATGACAAAGGACCAGATTCGGCAGGCGATATTGGACATCATCGCGGACATCGCGCCGGATGAGGATTTGACGCATGTCAAAGGCGGTGTCCGGCTGCGCGAGCAGTTGGACCTGGACAGCATGGATTTCCTCGACATCGTCATGGAGTTGCGCAAGCGCTACAACGTCGAAGTGCCCGAGGCGGATTACATGCAACTGGCGTCGCTGGATTCGACCGTGGTTTATCTGGAGCCGAAGCTGAAGGATAAATGAGAGCTCGAATAGTCACGCGATTAGTATAGAAGGAAATTCAAAATGGCTTACGAAGTCCAAATCGAAAACCTGGTCCAAGGCACCGGCGCGACGCCCAAGAAGGGCGAGACCGTCAGCGTGCATTACACGGGCTGGCTGACCGACGGCAAGAAGTTCGACAGTTCGGTCGATCGCAACGAACCGTTCGAATTCGCGCTGGGTGTGGGCCAGGTGATCAAGGGTTGGGATACTGGCGTGGCGAAGATGCGCGTCGGCGACAAAGTCAAGCTGACCATTCCGCCCGAGATGGGCTACGGCGCTCGCGGCGCTGGCGGCGTGATTCCGCCGAATGCTACGCTGATTTTCGAAGTCGAATTGCTCGGCATCAACTAACCACCGCTCCGCATCGTGAAACACACCCACTACGACGCTCTCGTCATCGGCGCCGGCATGTCCGGCCTCGCTGCCGGAATCCGCCTCGCGTATTACGGCAAGCGCGTGTGCATCGTCGATAAGCATTACATGCCCGGCGGCTTGAATTCGTTCTACCGGCTTGGCGGGCGCGACTTCGACGTGGGTCTCCACGCGATGACCAATTACGCGCCCAAAGGTGACAAGCATTGGCCGCTTAACAAACTTCTGCGTCAATTGCGCATAAGGCCAGAGGAATTCGACCTCTCGCCGCAGCGCGAAAGCGATGTCCGTTTTCCGGGCAAGCGCATTCGGTTCAACAACGATCTCGGATTTTTCATCGCCAGCGTCGCCGAACAATTTCCCGCGCAGGCCGACGGTTTTTGCCGATTGACCGAGGCCATTCCGCAGTATGAAAAACTGGGCACCGGCGCGCTGCCAGGTTCGGCGCGAAAATTCCTGGGTGATTACTTGAGCGATCCGATGCTGATCGAAATGCTGCTCTGCCCGGTGATGTATTATGGCAGCGCCACGCCCGACGACATGGAATTCGAACAATTCTGCATCATGTTTCGGAGTTTGTTCTTCGAAGGCTTTGCGCGCCCGCGAATCGGTGTGCGTCAGATCATTTCGACGCTGATCAAGAAATTCAAAGCCAACAAAGGCGAACTGCGCATGAAGACCGGCGTGCGAGCGCTCAACAGTTCCGCACCGCAGGCGTCAGCCAAGCGCATTGAATCCATCACGCTCGAATCCGGCGAAACAGTCACCGCTGACACAATACTTTCATCCGCGGGGCTGGTCGAAACGCTCTTGTTGTGTTCGGATGCAGGCGGATCCAATCACGAGAGAATCGCGCAAAAAGCCGGCGTCATGACGTTCATGGAATCCATTTCGGTACTGGACACGCTTCCTGAGAATTTGGGGCATTCGACGACGATCACGTTTTTCAACAACTCCGAAAAATTTCACTATCGCGCGCCGGACGAATTCATCGACCCCAACAGCGGCGTGATCTGCTGCCCGAGTAATTTTCAATACGCGCAGCCGCTGGAAGAAGGCATGGTGCGCGTGACCAGCATGGCGAATTTCGATTTATGGAAAGCGCTGCCGCACGAAAAATACAGTGCGACGAAAGAGGAATGCTATCGCCGCAGCGTCGCCGAAGCGGTGAAATGCATGCCGGATTTCCGCCCGCACACGACGTTCATCGACACCTTCTCGCCGCTGACGGTGAAGCGATTCACAGGGCACCTCAACGGCGCGGTGTACGGCGCGCCGGGCAAAATTCCGTCCGGCGCGACGGCGTATGAGAATCTTTTTTTATGCGGTACGGATCAAGGATTTTTGGGCATTGTTGGCGCGATGGTTAGCGGGATTGCGATGGCGAACGCGCATGTACTTGTCCAGAAATAAATTCAACGACCGTTTTTCAAATCTCCTTAACCGCCTTCTGCACACGATCCAAAGCCACCTTCACGTCCTCAAGCAGTTTCGGAAGTCCTTCCTTGTTGTCCTCGTATTCCAGCGAAATGCAGCCCTGGAAGTTGGCCTTTTTCAGCGCCGCCAGCGTCTCCTTCACCTTCAATTGTCCGTCGCCGACGATGCGCTCCTGGCCTTTGTCGGTGAAATCTTTGAAGTGAATGCCGAAGAGGCGGTCCTTCAGTTTCTCGATGCACTCCACCGGATCCTGTTTGGAGACGATGAACCATCCCAGATCCGCCGTCGATCCGATATTCTTGTGGCGGTCCTTGACGCATTCCAGGACATCGTCGGGCGACGGGTAGCTGTCCTTGGAACCGTGATTGTGGATGCCCAGGCGAATGTCTGGAAATTCCTCACACAATTTGTCGAGCGAGAGCGCGGCCTTGGGCTTGAAGAACGAACTGACGCAATACAGGCCCATCGCTTTTGCGAATTCGAACATCTTGCGGTTGTCGTCGGGCTTTTCGCCGAACGAATGCACACCGTACGCCATGGCAGTGATGCCGGCGGCGGCGAGTTTCTCTTTGTATTCGGCAATCTTCGCCGCATCGCTGGTCATGGGCATGTGGCCGGGATAGAACTCGATATTCTTCAGCCCCAGTTCCTTCACGCGCGTCAGCACATCGTCGAGCGTTTTGATGCTGCGAAACGTGTAGGACTGCACGCCCATTTTGAATGCGCCATACGGATTTTCGTCGGCGAAAGCCCGTCCGCCGAACGCCAGAGCGGCTGCGCACGCGGTACCGGTCTTTAGAAATTCACGGCGTTGGATGAGTGACATGTGATTAACATCTCCTGGTTATGACTCAAAGTCCTAAGAATGAATGACGACTTTACGAATGAACGATTACAGCATTCCTATTGATCTCAATATAGCAATTGTTTTCAAAAGCGGCCGCTACGAGAGGTATTTTGGCCAGCAATAACGCATCGAGATCTTTATTGGTTATGTTGCCCGACGAAATCATAAGCAGCTTTTTGGGTTGGCGTTTGAGCAGAAATCGATCGACGAAATCGGAATCTTTTGTCACTACAATTCGGCTCTCCATTTCCGCAATTTGAACAATTCCCTCATCCGGCGTCTGGTTGCGTTGTGGATAGTCCAGTGTGTGTTGCGTCATGTCCCAAATCGTTAAAACGGTGCGCAATCCGCCGAGGCAAATGAGCGTCGATGAGGAATTTCATGCGGCATGATACTCAATGCGTTTTACCCGGCTCAGTTGCGCCGCGTAAGCCAGGACCGCAAGAATATCCTCGCGCTCCAAATCTTCGTAGTCGGCTAGAATTTCGTCGTGTGTCATACCGGAACTCAACAAGTCCAGAATCACTTCCACTGGATAGCGCATGCCCCTCACGCATGGTTTGCCGTGGCAGATATGCGGGTCGATTGTAATGCGCTCAAGCAAGTCAGTCATGACGTTGGCTTCCCGGTTGGCAGGACTCCTATTTTTATAACCCGATGCTCAATCGGCGCAACAGCCCTTTACGGCCGGTTGTCGTATTTCGGATAACGCGTATCGGTGGAATACGGAAAAGTGGGCTCTCTGTCCCAGCCTGTGGCCATGTCGGGAGCCGGATGATCGCAACCGCATTTTTTCAGCACATAACTTACAAACGTGTTGCTGTTTTGTGCCGGTTTATACGCCGGGCCGCCGAGCCCGCAATTTTCCTTGCCATTGCCCTTTGTTCCGGGATCGCCGGGCCTTTTTCCGAATGCGCCGTACTTCCGAATTTCACCTTCGAGTTTTTTATAATCGCATTTCACCGCGACGTCATAGGTGACTTCGATGGTCCGCCCAATAAGATCGATGTCGCGTGGCACGCGCCCCGGCGTGATAAAAATGCCGTATGCTATGTAGCCCGTTGTAGGAAATTGCCCGAGACCGACGCGGTGTTCGGTCGAGCCGTTATCCCACTTCGACGAACGCATCTCGGAGAACCACCACGCGCCTTTGTCGTCCTTCCATTCTAGCGCGCAATGCACCGAACGTTCGCGGTCTTTAAACCACTGGTGAATCCCCTTAAATGGTGGAATGGGAATGTTGGGTGCCAGAAAACTGTATTTTTTGCTGACATCGGTGATGATTCCAACGATCCGCACCGTTCCCGGTGGTTCGGTATCGGCGACATCGCCCACGGCAACCGGCGCAGGTTTGCTTGCATCCGTTGGCGAAGAGGTCTTGTCAGGAAATTGCGTTAGAGGTGTTTGATTCGATGTGTCTTGACTGGACGGAGTGGAACCGTCGGCCAAAGACACCTTGCCGGCAGTCGACGATTGCGCCGAGCCGGGGGGTGGAGCCTGCGATTCGAGTGCGCTTCCGGCATCCATCCACGCGGCAGCCCAAAACGCCGCGCATAAGATGAACCGGTGAAGTCGTTTCAGCAAAATACCCCTATGATCCGCTCAATGGCTTCGCGAGCGTACTCTTGTGATGTGCTTCGGCAAAAATATACTCAACACCAACGCAAATCAAAGCGCCAAAGCCGCTCAATTTTTCAATAAATTTTCGCGCGCAAAGTCCGTCCAAGGCTGCGCTTCGATTCTTTTTGCAGGGAAATCGAGAAAACATTCGTCCTATTTCCAGTACCTCTCGTTACACTACTTGTCGTTGCGCTTTCCCATTTTCTGGAAGAGGCCATCCCCTTGCCGGGCGAAACTACACGTGCCAATATGCTTCGGACGGACGCCGAGCTGGTCGAGTCTGTTTCGATGGGGCTTCACGAGCGCTATGGCGAACTGGTGCGCCGTTATAAAAGCCTCGTGACCAGCTATTGCTATAGCCGGGTCGGGCAGCGCGAAACCGCGGAAGATTTGGCGCAGGAAGTTTTTGTGCGCGGTTTTCAGGCATTATGCAACCTTAAAAAACCGTCAGCCTTCTCAGGGTGGTTGTTGTCGATCGCGCACAATGTCTGCATCGACCACATGCGCAACAAATCGCGCACCGTGCCGTTGGAAGTCCACAGTGAAAAGGACAGCCAGGGCGAGATCGTTCTGGAGAATAAAAAGACGATCAATGCCGCCGATCATCTTGCCGGCGAAGAAACGCGGGAGGCGATTCTGGCGGCCATTAATTCGTTGGGCGAAGAATACCGCGTGACTCTGGTGCTACGGCATGTCAACGGGCAGAGTTGCGAAGAGATTTCGGAAACGCTGGGCGTCTCGCTGGGGACGGTAACCAGCCGTCTCAGCCGGGCGCACAAATTGCTGCGAGAGAAGTTGGTGAAATTAATGGAGCCGGACAAATAGCTGCGGTTTCAGGTTTCAAGTTTCAGGTTTCAGGTTTTAAACGGCGTCGAGCCGGGTTAGATTGAATTCGCAAATAGGATTTATGGAACAAGAATTAGACACTCTTATCGAGGACTACCTCGACGGCCGCATGGACGGTCCCGCGCGCCAGCGCTTTGAGCGGCGCATGGAGACCGATCCGTCGATCCGTCAGAAGGTCTATTCCGCCACGCGCTCGCTGGAACTGATTCAGGAAGCGCTGGGCTGGGCCACGCCGGGCGAGGAATTCGATTCGAAAGTCACCAGCCGCATCCAGGAAATCACCAGCGGCGCATTGGAAGCGGTGACAAACCCGCAGGAACGCACTCTCACAAAAGACGATCCCGAAGCGCGCCTCCTGGGCGATCCCGCAGGCGATCTGGAAAAGCGCCGTCTGCTCTGGATCGCGATAGCCACGTCGCTCCTTTTTGCCGCGGCGGTTTGCGTGATTGTTTATTTTATCGTGCATGGGAAATAAAGCTTCCTATTGACCCGCGCATTTCTAAAGCATCATTCTCGCTTGCGGCGGGCGGCGTTGAACTTCGTTGGTCTCGCACGGCGTATCTTCCCAATACGCCTTTGCTCGACCGCCTCGTTCAACTTGACCGGCGCAAGCGATAATGACG
>JBBRQD010000058.1:0-34248 GCA_038227045.1 Planctomycetota bacterium | reverse complement strand
GGATGCCTTGTTCGCCGCATGCAAAAAGTTCATCGACGATGTAAACGCGCAGGCGAGGACCATGATTGACCGCCTGTGGCCACGCTTTGAACTCGATCCCGAAGAAGAAAAACTACGTATCCCGGCGTGAACGGAGTTTAGGCTCTGTCCAAATTTATTTTCCCTCTCGATACGCTTCAATTTCGCTAAGGCCGTCGGCTTTGGGTGACAGCACATGCACGCCCAGGATTTGCGCCTTCTTTCCCGATACGTCGAAGATGCGCCAGAATTGATCGTTGTCCACCGCGCCGCTGAGCAGTGTTTCCTTTTCATTCTGCGATGAAAAAACGGCGATGTTAGTTGAGACCTCGGATTGCTTTTGAGCGTGCTCGTAGGTCGCGACCAGACGAAGTGGCGTCGGCTTGGCAAGATCGACCGTAAACCAGCAGCCCATAAACGGAGGCGAAAACCATGCCGGGAGTTTGCCGAAGCGCTTGCCATCCACCATTTGATAGGGATTGACACCCGGTTTCAGATAAGCCCCGGCGATTTTGTCGATATCCGGATTTGGACACCAGATCTTGCAGGGCTTCATCTTCCCCTGATTCCCGCTGCTCGCGCCCATTTCGTCTAATATACTATCCACCGCTTCGCCGCCTTTTCCAGCGCCCGAACTACTCTTCAGGCCATCGGCCGCCTGATCCTTTGCCGGCGTCACGAAGGCAATATTGTCCCCCGGCCATGCGATTTTCCATAGCGATGCCTCGGCGATTTCGACGGCTCCAACCGGCTTGATCGTCACCGTCGCATTCGGCCCGCGCACGGGAATATCCACAATGCGGAATTCAGGCGTAGGTAAATCCAAATCGAAGACTTCTACTCCGTCTTTTCCTTTTGTACCGATTGTGATCGACGTGTTGTCCTTGGGTCTTCTATAGATCAAATGCACAAAGCATTCCTTGGCATCGGGTCCAGCGCTGAGCTCAATGGGCTCGGAGACCGAGTGAAATGTTTTACCGAACGCTTCCTGTCCCGCGTCCGCCGGTTTCCAGGATTTTTCCTGCTTTGCATTGAGCAGCTTCTGCGCCAGAGCCAATGTACCTGGATCGTGATATTCCGCCGGATTGGGAAGCTTCTTGTATTGCGCGCCCGGTTTTAATTCATGACGTATCTTATCGGCAGCTTCGGCGACATGCGTCCGGCGCATTTCCTTTCCGGCGGAATCGAGCAGGACTAAATCTCCCAGGCTGGTTGCGACCAATGTTTGGTTGGCCAACACAGACACAACGCGCGGCGCAATGCCGCCGCACGAAATCGACCAGCGCGCGGTGCCATCCGCCGAATAGGAATTCACTTGTCCGCCTTCAAGTCCAACTACCGTATGTGAGCCGTCCGCACTGACACAACCCGATATTAAATTATCCATAGGTACGCGCGTTATCTTATTTCCTTTGATTAATAAAAGTTGTTCCTTGTATCCCGCCGCCGTGAATGCGCCGTCGTCAGACATCCATAGTCCCACGCCGTCAAGCGGGCCCACAGAGTAGCGCTTGGGCAACTGCGCGGCAGGCCTCACGATTTCTTTCAATAAAATTTTGCCGGTGTCGTCCACTCTGTAGATCGAGCCTTCATAATCTGCAATCGCTGTTACACGACCATCAACAGAGATTGCGCCAAATCCGCCATGAACCGCAAACGTCGATTTGTGAATATCGTCCGGCCGTAGGCTCCAGATGCGCTTGCCGGTCGCCGTATCCAGCAACACCGTTTCGCTCGCGGTGGGATGTTCCGATGGCCAGTGCATCGGACCCCAACCCAATGGACGCGTATCCAGGGTACACAACAAGAATCGGCTATCCGGCGAGAAGGTCGCGCCGACCGGAAAGCGCGGCTGCCGAATCGCGTCGCGCACGGGCGCATACTCAATATCATCGTAATAAATCCAGTCGGATTCCTTCGCCAGAAGCTTACCTAAGAGCAATCCAGATCGTCGGCCAAGTGCGCATACTCCATTGGTTGCAACCGCAAAAGAGGACTGAAAATCCGAAGGTAAATCGGCGTAGGATGTGCGGCCGATGTACGCAATCATATCTGTTCGGAGCGCTCCATCCGGGTCGATCCCCAGCAATGTAATTTCTTGAGCGGTCGGATAACCCCAGGCGGGATGCCGTTCCATGGTTGTGTAGCGATGAGCCCAGACTCGGCCCGTGTCGTCGATTGTAGAATGATCGAATTCCAGATCGCCACCCGCAACGGTCGCGGAAATCTTTCCAGTTTCATCGACAAAGGCCACCGTGTCCGATCTGCCGTTCAGTATAAGCGCAGCTTTGCCTGTTCGGGTTGCAAGCAGTCGAGTTACCCGCCGAAGTGGACTGTACTCGCGGAACGGCTGCGCGACCGCCTGCGGCTCCGACTTCACTACATTATTCTGCCATTTCACATCGCCGGCCGGCGATACGGCAGGTAGATCCTTAATTGTAGAATATTTCACGGCCTCATCGACCGCCCTTGCGTAGCCGGCGTTGTCATTCGCAACAATGGCCAGCGCGTTCTTGTTTGCGCTGAATGGACTGAAGCAGACGACCAATCGGCCTTGCGCTTTGCCCGGCACATTCGGAGTGGACATCCACGGCGTCACACCACGCAGGCTTTCAGACAATCGGCCGCCGGAGAACAAAATACAATCGACGTCCAGGATATAAGGAGGATCGATGTCGGAATAACCGCCCCGGGCGGCTATGTGCGCGCGTTTGATCTTATCGATCCAGGAAGTCATGCCTTGCCGAATGCCTACCAAATTGCCGGCTTCAATGGTTTTCAACGAGGGCAAATCGTCGCCTCGCGGATACCAGCGCGTCGGAATGGTATCCAGATCTTCCGATTTAAGCTGCCACACCCGGGCGTCCACACCCGCTTTCTTTAATTCCGCCACAAGCTTCTGAGCGAGAGGTAACAGTTGCTCCTGTCCCGGCTCAATAATAACGGCCTTGGTCTTCGCCAGTTCGCTCTTTTGAAAAAAGCGCCGCAGGTGTGTATCATTAACAATATGTACGTCGCCAATCTCCTTGATCGCCGCATCTGCCTTTGCGGCTGCTACATTCAGTTTCAATACAGATGTCAATCCGGTCAATAGTTCTTGTGCGGATAACGTCCAGTTGCCCGCGCTATCGAACGATGGGATAGTATATTTCTGCGATTCGCCAGCCGCTCTGAACCATTCAGCACGCTGCCGCCCAGTTGGATCGGTGATGACATATCGAACCGGCACATGTCCCATGTCGCCGCCTTTGTCATCAAGCAAAGCGCTGTCAAAAACAAGGGTCGATCCCAATGCAGGCATTACATCGGCGGCGGTCTTAATCTGCACGCTTGCCGGCGCGGCGTGATATGCCGCTAATATGGTGGCCGGTTCCGTCACAAGATCGACGGCGACCTCCGTTCGCCCATCCTTCTCAAGGGCTTTCAACGTTTCCTGCTTGACCAGATCGCGCACGATCCATCCGGTTCCGTCCAATGAAACATGGTGTCCGTCGCGCGCTTTGAATTCGCCGAATCGCGTTCCCTTTTCATCAGCCATGACAGTCACGTACCGAATCGGTCCACCGTCCAACGACACCACAAGTGCGTGATCCGGGTCGCTCATGGCGAGCGTCGGAAGCGCTAGATCTGTCATCAATTTCGACAGCGGTTGCCGCCATTTTGTTTCGAATTCCGTCCACATCGATGCGTGGCTGCGTTGGTCGAAGCCTTCATACTCCCAAATATTTTTAATCTTCGCATCCAGCGCGATCGAGCCCTCCACTTGCACCAAACAGTCAGCGGTCAAAACAACCTTGCCACCTTGTTTGATAAATGAGCCAAGTTTTTCAAGCACTGCCGGTTCAAACGGATGTTCTTGCTTGCAGACAAAAAGCGCCTTCGTATCCGCCGGGATTCCTGTGGTCTTCAACACCTCTTCGGTGAGAACGGCGGGCGCATAACCCGCGCGTGTCAGATGGTAATAGAGCGCATGGTAATTGTAGTATGCGCGACCATCAAAAGCCTCTTGAGCGTTGGTAGTCAGAACAACGCAACGCGCCTCGGGCCTGGCATGAGCCGATATCGCACCGTACTCACTTACAAATCGAAGTCCCTTGCCGCGCCGCTTCAATTCCTCGGACGCAACCTCCTGCGGCATCGGGGGGCCGCCGCCGTTGAGTCCACGGCCGAATGCATGAAAAAGACTCTTCATCATGCCTTCCGACGATGTGCCATAATCCACCGTGATCCAGACCGGTTTGCCCGGCGAATGCGCGCGCGCCCAATCGGTGGTAAAAGAGGATGACATGGGCCATTCGCCGCTATCGGTATAGCTTTCATAGCAACTCGCGCTCATGTCGTTAAAGAGGGCGGACGTGGATTTGCCGCCATCGTGGCCGGCATTTTCAAACAAGGTAAACGCTGTCTCGGGACGAACCTCGCGTATCGCATCGTTGTAAATTTTATTGTGCTTTCCGAAGCCGAAATCATACGACGCTTTCCAGTAGCCCGACGCCTCCTGCATGATTTTCAGCGCCTTAGCCCGGTCCGCGGGGTTACTGGAGAATTTATTCTGCTGATACCATTTGCGCTCATCGCTGGTGGGATTGCGAAAACCGGCTTGCTTCAGCGTTTCGGCCAAAACGCGATTTCGGTCAGTGGTATGTGCATCAGTGGGCACGCCGCCTTCTACATATCCATACATGGAAGGGAACCAGCTATAGTTCACACCCCATTGCGAGGGATAATCCGCACTCTGCTGCGTGAATACCTGCATGTGTCTAACCATGCGATCCACGGAAGGCTTGTAGCTGTGATGATAGGAAAGACCTTCGTTGTAAAAACCGTCTCCTCGAAGGACCGTGAGATCGATGTTGCGGATTTGATGCAAGAGCATCCGCTCGAGAAGCTGGTCGTTGTTGGTAGTTAATAATGCAGCTTCCGCCGGCAGCGCGCGCGGACCACTGGCAAGCCGGGCCGCGACTCCCGGATCGATTCGCGGCATGTCGGTGTCGATAACGCTGTGAAAACCACAACTCGCCGCGGATTCCAAGCCAAGATTATGCAGCAAGCTCAGCCCCGGCTCATCCGTCGCCCATGCGCCACCGCAGCCAGTTTGGAATTGAGTAAGGAAATGGCTTGTGGTAACAAAAGGCACAACCGTGACGGGCAATTCGATGCTACGCATGTCGCCGGCCTGCACCCAGAGGGCATGTTTTCCGTCGGGAATATTGCGAATATCCAGCGTGAAGAGTCTGGAATCGAAATGGTCTGTGGTTGCGGGCAACTTGATGGTGCCGAGTTCCACGGGCGAGGCCGGCGCGGACTCCAGGCGTGCGAACACTCGCGCCGCTCCGCCGTTGAATTTTGGCGGCACGATGATCTGAAAAGCCGCTGTTTCGTGCTGAGCAAAGACGGAGCGGTTTCGATGCGCCATCAGGAACAGATTTGCAGTCTGGGCGCTTTGCAAACTTGCGGCGCGCTTCTCAATCGCCGCTTCATCCAGGTGCGAACGGCCTTCAAAAGCCGCCCGCGCAAAGGGCGACTTGCCGTCTGGAATCAATTTTCTTAAGCCGCTGTCGGTCAGAGTGACTCCTTCAGCCAGATCTTTTGGCGAAGCCGTTATTTTGCCTTCCGGTGTGATGCTGAATGTTCCCAGAATGGATTCGTACTTCACGCCAATCGGCAGCCATAGTATCAAGGGACAATAATCAGCCTCTTCTCGAAGAAGCGTGGCTTGACCACAAGCGATGCGCGCGCGCAATGGAACTGGCAAGCCAGCCTCGTTGGCAGCATCCAATCGCACGGGAACGCACACTATATTAAGTACATCGCCGTTTATTTTGATCGCCGGATGACTGGATGTAATCTGTCCCGCGGCCATATTGACTGGAATATTAAAAGGTGCAATCACATGGGTACCGTTCGAGAGGTTCGCACGGCCTTGGACGGGATAAACAGTGCGCGCGCCTTCGGCGCCTTTTGAAATGATTTTGCGCGGCGCGATGACATCCGTGGCATCCAGCTTGATAGTGACCGGAAGCACTTGCGCCCCGATATAACCCAGCGCTTTGCGCCAAAATACCCGGTCGGATAGATTGGCATCCTGACGGTCCAAAGACACGGGCCGAAAAAGTGTCCCGCCTTGCGTCAGATCATTTAATCCCGTGGTATCGTTGTCATCCGGTGCATCCTGCGGCTCATCCTCGGCGAAGGCGCCAATTGAAACGAAAATACTCGCAAGTAAAAGCATCAGGTTGAGCGACACCTGCGCAAAACCAATGGTATTATTTTTCATTGAGTTGATCCAAGAGATACTATGGTAGTTCAACGATCTGACACGACCCGGCCATCGCGGGGACTTGGATTGTCTTTTGGTCAATGATCATACGAACAGGTTCGGCATTTCCTTCAAAATCGGTGCGTCGCAAAAGAACACGATTGCCCAGCTTAAGGCCTGAGATCACTGTGCCGGGCTGCGAAGGCACATCGAACGTAATCGGCGTGCCCTTATTCAAAAAATCAGCGTATTTCAGCGACTCCGCATAAACATTTTGCACGGGCACGACAGCTTTCGCGGTCTGCTCGCCCGGGCACCATATGCAGAACGAATCGCAACGCCGCAAGAGCATGTGCCACAGCAGCTCCTCATATTTCTGCTCGCTGAGCGGCGTAAGTCCCTTCGGAGCCGTGATACTCCAATGAACGAACGGAACGAGCGCCATATTTGCTGCAACATTCTTCGCGGCTGAGGAATATTCCAGCAGCATGTTGTAGAACCAGCCGTATTCCGCATTCTTAAATTGGTAGGGATTGTAGAGGCTGTAGATCACCGGCATGGCCATGGTATAGCCGCTGCCTTCAAATTCTTTTGCCCAAGGCCGGTAAACTCCGCCCTCATCCTTCTTGTATGCAACCCCATCTATCAGCGTTTGCTTTTCAAAAAAGTCCCACCAATAGCGATAGCCGTCATGCGGGTTCATGCCATAGACGCCGATGCGCGCGTCCGGGAAATATTTTTTGATCGTCTTTGAAAATACTTCGTTCTGCATCTCAGTGCGAACGGTACGCACCGCGTTTTGGAAGGCCGGAAAGTCGGTGTCAAGATTCTTGATCTTTGCTTGGCAGACCGCACATTTTTTGGCGGTCGGCCAACCGGAGTTCCACTCAATCGGCCCATCGAATTCGAAATCTGCCGTCCACAAATCGAGCGAGATACCGTTCTCCTGGTATTTCTTCAAGAACGGTTCGAGCTTGGCTTTCATCGGCTCGTAGCGGGCAGACATGCAGAATGGGCAGCCTGGTTTCCAAAAAAAGCTGGTGTCAAAAAATGGCTTTCCGTCGGAATCCTTATGCGCCACCGCGGGGGAATTGTCGCAGAAACCGTTGGTGGTGTCGTTTTCGCCGATGACCGAAACCGGAACTCCAAGCTTCTTTTCAAGCTTCGCGATTCGCATGGCAAACGCGGCGCTCGCCTCCAGGTTGCTGGCGCGCCAGCGCGCAAACAAACTGATTCCACGCGCGTCGAGTTCCTTGATTTCACGCTCCAGTTCGGCGTCGTCGGCTTTTTCCGAAAACTCAGGCGTCCAGAAAAATAGCGGCAATCGCGTTCCGCGCGGGTGTTGCAACGGCTTCGTTTCGCCCAGCACGATTTCGATTTGCGACGGTTTTGCATCGCCGGCACACAGCAACGTCATGGCTGCAAAAATCGCACAGGCCGCCCATTTCAAACTCTTCATTCGCGTCTCCACTTTTTAATCTGCTCTTCCAACTTACACCGTGAGAGCGCTGTGAAAATCGGTGAAACGATTGCGTTTCTAAAAAACGAGCTTAACGTATGCTGCGACGTGTTCATACGGCGGTGTATTGAGTACGTCCCCTTTTTAGGTGAACGATGGATCGAAACAGTCCGCTCTCAATTCGCGACATGCGATTTCGGTATTCGCCGCTCAAACCGGATTGGACGATTGACATTTCAGCTCTTGATCTGAAGTCCGGCGAGCAACTCCTGTTGACCGGGACATCCGGACGCGGAAAAAGCACCCTTCTTTATCTTATTGCCGGACTTCTCGATCCCGTCGAAGGGCGCATACTGGTCGGAGGGACTGATTTGCATTCCATGCGCGGGGGTGTTCGAGATCATTACCGCGGGCGGAATATCGGCGTCATTTTTCAGACGTTCAATTTGCTTCAAGGGTTTTCGGCCGTCGAAAATGTCCTTGCCGCGCTGATGTTTTCCGCGCTCCCGGGCCGGGAACATCGCCAATATGCGGAGAGCCTGCTGGCGAAATTGGGCATCGAAAATCCCGATGCCGATCCGGATCAAATGAGCGTCGGTCAGCAACAACGCGTCGCTGTCGCGCGCGCGGTCGCCTGCGAACCGCTACTTGTGCTGGCCGACGAACCCACCGCCAGCCTTGACCCGGAATTGGCCGATGTCGCCATGAATGTGATCCAGGAGACGTGCAGGCAGCGCGGCGCGGCGTTGCTGTGCACAAGCCACGATCCCGCCATGGCCAAGCGCTTCAACCGCCGCATTTCATTGGAAGAACTCAGCCCGGAAACTCCAAAACGATGATGACCGATTTTACCATAATCATCAGGAGTCTTCGGCTTCGGCTCTTCTCCACAATTACCACGGCGTTGACCGTGGCGGTGGCGATCGCCCTCATGCTGGTATTGTTGAGCCTGCGCGACGCCAGCCGCAAAGCCTTCGACCGCGGCAGCGGAAATATGCAATTGCTCGTCAGCGCGGACAGCAGTCCCATGGGCTCGGTCTTGAATGCAATCTTCTACGCAAATCCGCCCGCGCGGGCCTTGAAGTGGGCGGCGTGCCAGGAATTGCTTAAGACGTATCCCATCGAGTATCAAATACCTGTCCAGCAGGGCGATACGTACCGCAGTTTTCCAATTGTCGCCACAACGCCCGAATTCTTCACTCTATTCAAACCGGACCCGGAAAGCGGCTGGGAATTGGCGCAGGGGACTGCGTTCAAAAGCGAATTTGAAATCGTGGCCGGCGCCGCGGCCGCTCAGTCGCTCAAGCTTAGCCTTGGCGATAGTTTTTATATTACGCACGGGGCAAGCGATTTCAGCGACCGCGATCCGGACGACGCTCAGGCGGAAAGCACACAGCATCAGTTTCCGACACTAAAAATGGCGATGGCTCAGATGCATCGCTATTCAAAGTACAAGGTCGCAGGCATTTTGAAGCGCACCGGCACCAGCCACGACCGCGCGCTGTTTACCGATCTCAATAGTACGTGGATAGTACATGCGCATCAAAACAGGAGGATGAAAGATCCTTCGGTGACGCATACCAGCGCCGCCGATTTAACAGATGCGGACAAGCTTATTACCGGGGTCTATGTCCGTTTTAAAACGCCGCCAGGCATGTCCGAATCTCCGGTCCTCAGCACCGTTTACGACGAGCTGAAGCGGGGCCATCCGGAGATCACGGTTGCGGTCCCGGCAGTGGAGATCGATCGCTTGTTTTCAATCGTTTCAAACATCGATGAAATCTTCATTGCGCTGGCTGCGGTCATCATGGTCTCGAGCGGTATAGCGATCATGCTGGCGCTCTATAATTCAATGGAGCAGCGCCGGCGCCAGATCGCCATCTTGCGCGTGATGGGCTGTAGTCAGGCGCGCGTCTTCGGTTTGATTGTTACGGAGGCCGCGTTGATCGGACTGTTGGGCGCTGTCGCGGGTGTCGTATTGGCTTTGATTGCTAATCAGGTATCGGCGAAGATAATTGATTCAAAGCTGGGCTTGATCATTCAGCCGGCATTGGCTGCGGAACCTACGCTATGGGTAGTTCTTGCCGCGGTCGTTTTGGCGGGTGTGGCGGGTATCGTTCCGGCGTTGATGGCCTATCGTACCCCGGTGGCGCGCAGTCTGCGCCCCATGGGGTAATGCACCACGGAGCACGGAAAGCACAGAGAACGGAAAATGGTGTAGAGGTTGTTATGGGAGTTCGCACATTTTGGATCGTCATCCTGCTCGCCGCAGCGGTCGTCGGAACTGCGCGTTGGCGTCATGCCATGCCGGAAGCGAAGCTGAACGCCGGCTGGGATAACGCTCAGGCTGTGGTTGAAATAGTGAGAGATCCGGTCGTCGTTGCCAAGCCTGATCCGAGTCCGAAGCTTCCAGCCGATCATGTAAGAAATATCGCGCCAAAACCACTCGCACCCATCGTGCCGGACACCAGCGGGACGGTTGAGCGTGAAGAATCGCCGCGGCTTGTGCGGCTTAAAGATGGCTCGTTGATTGTCGATAAATACTGGACGATTGCGGGGGGTGAGGGCACTGCGGATCAACCCTTTACTCTCGCGTGGGATTTGCTTTTGAGCGCGCAAAGCGGCGTCGATTCAGCGGCTGAAACAACTGAATTGCCCGCGCGTATTAAATATTTGGATGGCAAGGAAGTCATCGTGACCGGTTTCACGGTGAAGTCCATCGTCAACGGTCCATCCAGCGATTTCGTGCTGAACGATCGCCAGATGGACAACTGCCCCCTGTGCCGCGCGCGTTCGGTTTTTGCAACGGTTCAAGTGAAGCTTAAGACGCCGGAAAATATCGAGCGCGGCGCGTTGCATGTTTTTACAGTTCGTGGACGCTTCAAAGCCGCACCGGTTGTAGACGAGGGAGCGCGACTTTATGGAGTGTATTCCATCGAAAACGGCGAAATTGTTTCGCGGGCGCAATAAATGCTGGTTTTTGCGCTTTTTTCGCACAATATATACCGGTTTCTATCGCATTGTAACTCCTTCAGCGCTCATGCTATAAATCTATTAAAAAATATGCAATTCGGTCTTTAAATCATGCGCTCCGGCGTATCCTTAAAAGTTGCGAGTTGCGCAACGCGATCCACACATTTTCCGACCTTCCAGGAATTGGTCCGGCGTTTTTTAAAGCGGCGGCAGGGTTTTTGTTTAACGGATCTATGATGAAATGTATTCTGGAATGCCAACTCGCCACGCTGCACGGAGGACATAATAGGTGAGCTTCCTGAGTGCGGCATTTTTGTATGGTTTGGCAGCGGTGGCCATTCCAATTGCGATTCATTTGATTCAACGCCAGCGCTACCCGGAGCGGCGCTTTACGACGCTGCGTTTCTTCGACAAAACCATCAAGAACAATACGATTCAGCGCAGGATCATCGATAAGATACTTCTCTGTTTGCGCGTCGCCGCATTGATAGCGTTAATGCTTGGACTTGCTCGTCCATATACCCATTCGTTACTGGGCGAACAGCGACGTTCAGTCGTGATCGTTCTCGACAATTCGCCCAGCATGGCGCTCTTGCGAGATGGTAAGACGCTGTTTGAAAGGGGACAGCTTATTGCAAAGGCCGCGCTCGAACAACTTGGCCCGACCGATCGGGCCGAACTGGTTTTCACGGCTCCCTATAACGATCCCTCATACTTTACAAATGTCGGCGAGTTGAAAAAAGAACTTGCTCTTCGCGCGGGCCAGCCAGCAGGGCTATGGACCGCGGACGAAGACGCGCGCAAACTGGCGGTGCCCGGGCTTACTCGCGATACACTTCGGCTCGTTAAATCCGCGCAGAACATTGCGTCGGAAAAAAGAGTGGGGGTGACGTCGTATGATTCAGACGCCCACGGTGAGTTGAGCTATGACATCGCGCGGCTGCTTCGAATTCTGGATCAATCGCGGATCTCGTCGCAACCGGGTGATGTCAAATCCGCGCTCTCCCATGCCGCATCGCTCCTGCGCAATTCGCAAGATGGCGACAAGAAAATTATTCTTCTATCGGATCTGCAGAAATCGGAATGGGAAGGGGACAAACTCGAATCGCTCGGCGGAATTTACCTGGCTGTTGTTCCGATTGAATCTCCAACCGTATCTGGACCCAACTTGGGCATTGAAAGCTGCTCGATACCCGTGCGCGAAGCCGACTTTGGACAGACCATCTCGGGCACTGCCTCAATACGCAACTATGGCAGCGCCAAATCCGATGCCTCTAAACTCACCGTCCATGCCGGCGATTCGGGCAAACCGATAGAAATCAAAGTTCCGCCGATCGATGCGCGCAGCGCACTTTCCATGGCGTTCCCAATTCAGGTCATGAGCCGGGAGCGAAACGTTTTGTGTTCCGCGCAAATCAGCACCCCCACCGATCCGTTTGGATATGACGATTCATGGTATTTTCAGATCGGTGTGAGATTTCCGGTTCAGACGCTGTGTGTAAATGGGCTGGCGGCGAGTACCAATGCCGATTCCGAAACGTTCTATTTAATGAATGCGCTCGGTTCGCGCAGCAACAGCAATCCCGCGGCGGCGGAAACCAAAGAAATCGACATGAGCGAATTTTCGAAAACGCTTTTTACCAAGTGGAATGTATTAATTCTCGCCGGCGTCCAAACATTGGATGCCGCGTCGCGTGAAAAAGTGCGGCAGTTTGCGGCCGACGGAAAAGGTGTCTTGATCTTCCCCGGAGCTGGCGCCACCGCCGAAGAATATAACGGCTGGGGATTTCTGCCCGCTGAAGTCGTCGAGAAGAAGGCCAAGAGCTTTGTCTATATGAAGTCCATTGACGAGCGGGCGCCCGCGCTGGCGGGAGTTCGTGAACACGCGGGCGCAGGCATCCATTCGCTCAGCACCAGTACGCGTTTAATTCTTAAACCTTCCGCTGACGCCCGAGTGCTTGCGCGTTTCTCCGATAGTTCTCCCGCGCTTGTTGAAGGGACAGTCGGAAAAGGCCGCGTCATTATCGCCGCAACCGGCGCGCATGTGTCGGAGAGCGATTGGCCGCTTAGACCTGCTTTTGTGCTTTTGACGAGAAGCCTGGTAAAATATTTGGGGTCTGATTTGCGCCCGACGACGCTTGTGCCGGAGCGTACTGTCGGCGACGGGGCGGCGACGGCGATTGCCCCCGAAATGGCAGGCGGCACGCCGGCAATGTTCAGAGTATCCGGAATACCCGTGCATTATGAATCGCTTCCCTGGTATCAGACCGCGAACGCGCTTATTCTTCCATCGAGCCAGTTGGATGGCCATTACTACCTGACCGTGCAACCCGGCACTGACGAAGGTATCTTGAAAGAACCCAAGATCGATACGGATATGGTGCCGGTCTCGTTTAATCACAGCACCCGGGAGAGCGATCTGACCGTGCTCTCTTTTGAAGAACTTCAATCGTATTTGCCGGCGAACACTCCTACGATTGCGTATCGCATAGGTAACAATCCGGGAGGGATTGCCGACGCGCTTAAATCGGGGCGCGACCTGACCCGCTGGATTCTGCTGCTGGCGTTGGCATTCCTGGCGGTCGAAGGAATTGTAGCTTGGCGATCAACCAGTGAGGCGGCCGCTTGATGCAGTTTCTGCACAACATATTTGCCCGGCTTGCACTACTGCTGGATGGGCATTGGGGGCCTGCGACGGGGCGTGTTCATCTCCTGCAGTGGCGTTTTGCGCCCTGGGGTGAGGCGTTAATTCTCGCAGGCACAATTGCGGCGTTGGGGTTCTCGGCGCTTTGCTACTATCGCACGCGAGAAGGGCTGACGATCAAGGCCCGCGTCATGCTTGCCGCGGCCCGATTCGGCGGGACAATGGCGCTTCTGGTCATGGCAGCCAGCACGATTTGTATAATCAGCGTCACAACAACCCAATTACCATCGTTGCTGGTACTGATTGACGATTCGCCGAGTATGGCGCTGCCTGTTACGGCAAACGAGACCCGTTTTTCCCGAACGAAAAATGTCTTATGGTCGCGCGGGTTGTTGGATCGCTTGAAAAACAATTATGACGCGACAGTTGCGCTGACTTCAGGCCTGAAGGCAGCATTCGACTGCGAAACATCGACATCCCCGCAAGACTTGGCGCAGTCCTTAATTCGCCAAAGCAATCTGCATCGAAAGCAGCCGCTGGCGCATATTCTGCTGATTTCAGACGGCGCTGATCTGGGTTACAAAACTCTTGCCCGGGCCGCCGCGGAATTGCCGGCGCCGGTCAGCACGCTTTGTGTGGGCGCGGAAGCTGAGATAAAGGATGTCATTCTTCAAGATGTCTCAATTCCCCCCTATGTATACCTGCACGATCGCGCGCTGATCACCGCACAAGTAAAGTCGCTCGGCATGGAACAGGAAGTGACCTTAAAACTCATGCACGTAACCGATGCCGGCGAAAAGGAAGTCGGCACGACTACCATCGCCGTTAAACCCGGTGACGATGCCGCCATTGCGCGCATTGAATTTGAGACGCAGGTAGCAGGCTTGCAGCACCTCAGCATTCGAATTTTGCCGGTCGTTGGCGAGTTGACCGCAAGCAATAATAGGGTGGACTTCAATCTGGATGTGCGAGGCGACAAAATACATGTGCTGTTCGTGGAAGGCGAACCCAGTTGGGAATACAGATTTGCGAAGCAGGCTCTCGAAGCGGACCCCGTCATTGAATTCAACGGACTGATGCGTCTTCCGGGCGACGAATGGTTTTATCAGGGAAAATCGACGCGGCCGGACGGCAAAGCCGTGATACAAAAACCGAAGGATGGCTTCCCGGCGAGCTCTGAAGAACTGGATTATTTCGATGTGCTGATTCTGGGCGACTTGGATCGCAAAATATTCGAACAATCCAATCGCTTCGATCTGGTGGAGTCGTTTGTCAAACGCCGCGGTGGCGGGCTGGTTACAATCGGCGGTTTCAAAGTATACACGGCGGGAAACTATGAGGATACTCCTTTAGGTAGAATGATTCCCTTCAACCTAATGCGCGAAAAGAAACTTCAACTGGTCAACCGCTTCAATGTTCAGACCACGACGCAGGGCATTATGCATCCGGCCATGCAATTGGAATTGGATCCGGTCAAAAACGAAGAAGCATGGTCCAAGCTGCCGTGGGTTGAAGGAGGTAACGCATTCAAAGCCGTCAAGCCCGGCGCGACGGTCATGCTCTATCATCCATTGCTTAAAACGAATCTGGGGCCTCGCCCCATTACCGCGGCGTGGCAGTATGGGCAGGGCAGAGTGTTTTCGACCGCATTGGACGGGACGTGGCACTGGCGACTGGCGCGTAAAACGGAGGGAGATTACCACCAGCGTTATTGGGGGCAAGTGGCGCGCTGGTCGGCGGGCGACCCGAGAGCCAACAAACGTATGGGTACGATCCTTTGCGACAATCCGGTTCTGGAGGTATCCAAGCCTGCGATCTTTTCGGTAAGCCTGAACGATAAGGACGGCAATCCCGATACCACCGCCACGGCAAGCTTCACGGTTGAAGCGCCGGAAGGAGGCATGACTTATGGCCAATCCACGTCCGATCCTGAATTGCCGGGCCGGTATTCATTTACCTATGTTCCGCTCAAGGCGGGAAACCACAAGGTAAAGGCAACCATTGCAATTCAAGGCGGCAGCGCCAGCGCGTTGGAGACTGCCGTCTACGTCGCGCCGTCGCGAGCCGAATTTTTGCAAGTCGCAGCCGATCCGGATGCGCTCGCGAAACTGGCTCAGTCAACGGGCGGAATCAGCGCGTCGATGTCTCAGAGCGAAACATTTCAACTGCCAGCGATGCCGGCAACGACATTAGTACATCAAATGAGCATAGACTTGTGGCAAACACCTGGGCTTTTGATATTCCTGGTGGCATGTTTCAGTTTCGAGTGGCTCATGCGCAAGCGCCGGGGGCTTGCATGATACCTATTAATGCAGATGCAAAGAACGCCTTCGAAACGCTGCGCGCGCGGGTATATCCCGTTGCAAAGTTGCATCGTACTTGCGCTGTCGCGGAGGGCGCTGGAAAATTGGTGTGGTGGATAAGCTTGCCGCTTCTGGTCATGATTTTACTGCAATATTTTGTGGGCCTTCCATACTATTTGCGCGCACCCATTCTCCCGCTTCTGGCGATAGTGTTTGGGTTGCTTTTGTGGCGGATCGTCTTGCGCCCGTGGATGGCGCATTATAGTTTGACTCGCGCGGCAATGTTAATTGAAAGCAAACGGCCTTCGCTGAATTCCAAAGTAGTCAGCGCATTGGAAATCTTTGAAGACCTGGAGCGCGAAAAACCGCGATTCGACCGCTCGATGGTGGAGGCCGCAGTAATTGACGCGCAGCGTTCAACAGCTGCCGATGACTTTGGCCAAGTCATTGATCGCCGGCCGGCTCGCAATCAAGTATTGGGTGCAATTGCCTGCGTGATCATTTGGGTAGCAGCGTTTCTATGCGATCCGAGTGGATTGTCGAGTTCGTTGTTCAGCATGGGTTCGGCGTGGCGTGAGATTGGCGAAGTGCTGGCCGTGGCGAGCGGCGCTCGCATTGTCATCCAACCGATGGATCGTCCAGCCTATCTGGTAGGGACGGATGCCATGATTCGCGGCGCGCAAAACGGATTTCACAGCGATGAGATGTCCCTGCTAACCAAAGTGGATGGTGAAACCAAGTGGAAGTCTGAAAAGGTTTCAGTCGATGCGTCAGGCCGGACCGAATACCACGCGAAAGAAATGAGCAAGTCGTTTGAATGCTATTTTGAATCGGGAAGGTTTGTGAGCGATCACGTCAAAGTGGTTGTGACCGAGCGGCCCAGGGTAGTTAATTTAAAAGTGGAAACGGACCTCCCGGCTTATGCGCGGCGCGCTCCTATTATTGAACCGCGGTGCGACGGAAACTTGAAGGACAAGCTCTTTGGAAGCTCCATTGCGTTGACGATAACAGCCAATAAAAAATTGAAAACGGCACTTATGAAGCGCTCTTACGTGGAAAAGAGCGACGAGCTCGTCGTGGGCGCTCAATACGCCAAAGCCTCGATCCGCCTGAATGAGGAACGCTGGCTGGCGGACGAATCCCGGCAGACTATTGTCGAGAGCTATCGGCTGATTTTGACCGACGAATATGGATTTACCAATGAAGATGCGGATCATCCGTATGAACTGATCGTTGAGAAGGACCGTCCGCCGACTGTTGCCTTGATTGTTCCGCACAAGTCCGTCAACGATGAGCCTCATGTTTTGGAACAGGCGCTGGGGGGGCTGAACATGGTTGTGCGGGCGGCGGACGACTATGGAATCGCCAAGGTTACCGTTCATTACCGCGTGGAAAGCCTGGAGACCAATGCCGAGAAATCGAATGACACGCGCACACGGACGTTTCAATTGCCTCAGCAGGAAATAAAGCAACTCAGCTTGATGCGTTTCCTGGAAACAGGCGCCCGGGTTGGCGATCGTATTTTGTTCTGGGCCGAAGTCGAAGACGGATACGATCTCGAACCTAAAAAGGGGCCGCATAAAGCGAAGACGCCGACCTATCGCATCGCGGTGGTAACGGAGGAGGAATCGTTTAAGGATTTCGTAACCCGCGATACCTGGACGCCGAACTGGTACGAAGGTTTGAAGAAGGTAACGCTCGCCGCGCGCGATACACCGGCTCGCACCGCGGCGGAGAGCGAACCGGCCGCCAAAGTTGCCACGAAGCTTTCCAACGCGCCCAAAATGGATGATGGCGTGCGAGCCGACGATCAGCAACTTATCCAGGACTACTTTAACAACTTGAATGTAGTGAAGTGAGGAAAGGAGAACGGCATGAAGTACATAAATAGGGTCTGCATAATCCTTGTAGTAGTAATTGCGGTTTTATGCGGATTGCCTTCGAATCCCGCGCTGGCTGCCGATGAAAGCTGGGGGAATGAACTGCGAGGCAGCGGCGAAGCCACCGCGGACACGGGAATCCAGGGTCTTTCGGCCGAAGAGCGCGAGGAATTGCTTAAGGAAAAGACCGATCAGGAAAGCGACGACGAAGTGCCCGAGGATTTCGTTCGAAACCGCCGCCGCTTTGTCATGCGCGAGATCAAATTCAATTCCGATTGGGACTGCGACCCCACAGCCGTTCCGGCACTGGTCGATCAGTTTCACAAGCGCACAGGCATGGATGCGCAGGCGTTGCAACCGCGGAAACCACTTACTTTCGACGACCCTGAATTGGTGAACTGGCCGTATATCTACATGACCGCGCACAATTCGTTCTGTTTGTCCGATGCGGAGCGCGACGGATTGCGAAAATATCTGGACAATGGAGGTTTTCTACATGCGGACGATTGCTTATATGGTAACAACGCATTTGGCCCTTCTTTTCACGGCGAGATGAAACGGGTCTACCCAGAGAGCGATTTTATTCCCGTGGAGCGCATGGGTGCTTCAATTGAAACGATACTGAAGCAGAAGTTTGGCTGGACTAAAACAAACGAACGAGGCTTGCCGGCGATACTGGGTTCAAATCCATTTGAAGGCATGGCGGTTCAAGGCTACTTGAGAATTCTTTACACACCGCCGGATATAGGCTGCATGTGGGAAATCTCCAGCCCGCCGACGCCGTCCAATCCGCTGGGCACGGGAATGCATAACATGGATATGTTTGGCGGCATGCGCGAAGCCGGATACAGAATGGGTGTGAATTTTATCCTTTACGCGATGACGCATTAACGGCGAGGTTTGAGTGTTCCGACAAGATCAAAATCCTTTGATAATGCTGCGAAGCCCGATACTGCTATCGGTTCTGCTTCTGGGTAGCATTGTCGTTGCCGAGGACAAGCCTGTACTGGTGCCGCATCCCGATATTGCCGTCAGTGTCGAACCGGGCGACAGTTACAAGGTGCGCACAAAAGCTGTCTTTACTCCGACTAAAGCGGATGGCCAAAAGATTGAAAGCGAAGTGGTCGTTACGGGAAATGTGGACGATCCTGTTGAGTTCAAATTTGTTGCTCGGACGGAAAAAAAGCCCAAGCCGGTGGATATCGTTGTGCATGTAGAAGGCATCGTGAAGGACTTCTTCGGCGCGGAAGTGCCGGGGAGCAAAGTTTCATTGGATATCAAGCTGAAAAGCGGCGAGACGAAGGCGGAGGTTTTCATTGCCAAACCGGCCAGACAGAATGCAGGTCCGTTCACTTTTATTGGCACTTGGAAGCAGGAGAATGCGGAACTTAAGGGCGACTTGACTATGACAATCGCTCAAGCCAACAGCCGCAGCCGCTTGGACGATTTTGAAGAGCCAAAATTGAAAGTTGAAAAAGATGCGCTCGAATACACATTCTCCGCTCAATACAATATCGGGTGGCAGGGCCGCAATGGACTTAGCATACACTTGCCCAAGGTTGCAGATGCCGGTGGGAAAAGTGCGACAAAAGCGTTGCCTTTCAACATGAGGTTACCCGACCGTCCAGTAAAGCTTGGCTTTTGGGTCAAGCCATCCGGCAATGTTCAAGTCTACGCTCATTTAATCGATGCCAATCAACCCGATGCGGGTAGTTGGACTGTGGGGCCGATTGCGCTTAAACAATCGGATTGGCATTTCGCTGAAATCCCCATTTACTTGCCATTCCATACAACAGCGGATCGTCTGCTTACCTTGCAACAGATTGTCTTCGAAGGACCTCCAGGCACTGGCATCTTTATCGACGATCTCGACGTTTTTTCTCAGCGGGATTTAATAGCCAGCGGAGCTCCAGCCGATATTCACAAAGAGGTGCCCTTTCTATATACAGGCAGCAAAATTCATCCAAATGGAATTATGGAAGGAATTAATAATCGTCCTGGTTCAAGCCGTGTATCCGGATCATGCACCGCTCCGATTGAGCTCAAGCTGTCCGCCGCTGCTTTTGGCAAGGATAGAACAGTTCATGTTAACGCAACGGTTACAGATTTTAATGGTGCGGTTCTTCCTCAAATCAATTTGGACCTGCCTGTTAAGGCTGGCGAATCAATCGCTAAAATAATTCAAATCGCGACGACTGAAAAACATTCAGGGCCATTCTATATTTCCGGGACGTGGACAGAAGTCAATTCAACGAATACGGATGTATTCAGCGAGGTCGTTGGATCGGCCAATTGGCACTCTGTTATCGAAGACTTTGAAGAAGTAAAATATTCCGTTCCGGGAGCGGCGCTTGAAAACTCTCCAATTGCCAAACATAGCGGGGAGATGGGCCTGATCGTTCGCCCTCAATTACAGGCTCCATCCGCGGCTCCATCACAGACTGCGACGGCAACTATACCAATAGGGGCGGCGCTGCCCGGCCGCCCGGTAAAGGTAGGAATGTGGCTGAAATCGGCCCAGCCGGTTCAAGTCCGCATGCAATTGCGCGATCCTGGAGTCAATCATCAAGGCGCGATGCGATACGATACTTGGAATGTAGGTCCTGTTGATGTAGTTGCGGGCGACTGGCATTACGTCGAGCTTCCAATGCCTGGCTATGGAGCACCCAAAGCGCAAAGCAAATCATACACTGAAACTAACGGCACCATCGATTATCCGCTGACGCTGGAATCCGTTTCAATTTCAGGAGAGCCCAAGATTGAGGTCATGGTCGACGATATCGAAATCTGGTCGCAATCCGAACAGACGGACAGCGTGGTGTTGAGAGCCTATTCCAGCAAGCCATCCGGATTGCTGTATCGGAATGATGAAGTATGTATCAGCCTTGCGAATGCGTGGTTATGGGGCAAGCCGCTGGCTATCGGTTATCGAGCCAAACTTTCGGATCTATTTGGCAGGCAATATCCTCTCGTCGAAAATGGCAGTGCATCCGTTGAGCCGGGTGGAACACATGTCGAGCGGATAAAAGTGAAGGACTTGCCGCTGGGACCCTATTCATTGGTCAGCGAGGCTAAATCTGAAAACAAAATTGTGGCAACGATTCCACCACCCAAGACAGTGGACAATCCGCATCCCGAGCAGAACTTTCTCGTTTACGAGCCCACCGGAAAGCCGCTCGATTTTATAGGATTGAACGCACTTCTGGCCGATCGCAATAAGCTAATTGCGGAGCTTGGATTCAGTTCGACGAACATGCAGTTCACCTGGCATTCAACACAGAACTCGCCCGCGATCGAAAGCTATCCGGGGTATTTTTATTTCGACTGGCTGGCCCCGGAAATCAAGATGCGCAAGGAGGCCGGGATCGAGATAGTTGGAACGCTGGGCTTCACGCCGCAATTCTACGATCCCAGCGCGCGCTTTATCACGGTCTATAGCGAGTGGTTTGGCGACGTGACAGCCATGCCATCGCGCTCAATGTATTTTGAAGAGTATGTACATCGCACCATAAAACACTTCGCTGGACAGGTAGATACCTGGATTGTGTGGGACCGCCCGGATCTCAAGTCTTTTGCGACACCCGCGGAATATACCGACAATATGCTGGAAGTAGCCCGCCGCGCCGCGGATGAAGCGAACCCCAATGCCAAGCTTATCTCCGGAGCAATTACACAGGACAATATTCAAAGTTATCTGGAAGGCATCATTGAAGCGGGCGGCCATAATTTTGTCGATGGAATCGGAATACTTCCGTCACCCGCGCCGCTTTCGCCCGAGGATGGTAATCTGGATATTATCCTTGCCCGAGCGCAGAGGCTGCGCAAGCAGGAGCATGTGAAACCGGAATTATGGGTGCTCAATTTGGCATGGAATACGGGGGATGCCCAGGGAACGGTCAGCGAACTGGATCAGGCCGTTTACATTCCCCGGGCGTGGATTATGTGCCAGGCGCAGGGAATTCAACATATTATGGTTCAGCCGGATGGCACGCAGCCCATTGCCGCGAAGAATTCGGCGGACTTGATATATCCGAACGAAGGCGGCTTTGCGATCAAGCCGGCGGCGATTTCGACCAAGACGGTGAGCTCGCTACTTAAGGGCGCCACTATTGTTCGGGAGGTATTTCTGAATGACCGTTCCGATGACTTGACGCGATCCTACGTTTTTAAGCGTCCGGATGGAAAATTATTATTCGCCGCGTGGCGCCGGGAAGGAAGCAGTATTCTTCCCCTGATGACAAAGCCCGACATGATTCTCGATAGTTTTGGCAACACACTGGCCGTTGAAAGCAGCCCGCGATTGACATTGCGGCCAGCCCCTCAGTACGTAATTTTCTCCAATATAGACCCGAATAGCTTAATAAAACAGCTTGAACGATCGGTGGTTATATATGACGACGCGCCCGAATCGGCCTGGAAGAACCAATTCACGTTCCATCTCGATGTGGGTGATCCGGAGGATGAAAAAGCCGCTCAGTATTCCGTGACTGAAAGCCGTTTGGTAGGCCCAATCGAAAGTTCCTATTTTTCCGAATATGGCCGGCATGTCGTGGATAGCGGCCGGCATTTCAAAGGGCAGGAACGTTTTACAGTGGACGTTGCGGCATTCGATAAGGCAGATCTCATGCTTCGAAAGCGTATTAACTATTCGGTGCGGAACCAATTGGTGAAAGTATATTGTAACGAGCAATATGTCGGGCAGTGGTGCGCGCCGCTGGCCGACAGACGGTTCCGCTGGAGAGATATCGAGTACATTATTCCGAATTCGTTTTTTAACGGAAAAAAATCCGCCGCGCTGCGTTTCGAGGCAGTGGATGGCGAAGCCTCCAGCTACTATTATTGGGCTGGCCCGCTCAAAACCAAAAATCTGTTTGCCTCCGATTTATCGCTGCTCTGCGGCACTGCCGGCCCGGCCGGCCCTTTTGTGAACCGCGATAAGAATATAATTGGCGCGCCCATGGCTTTCCCAAAAGGCGTGGACGCATTTCCGAAAGGAATCGGCACCAATGCCGGCACAAAGGATGCAGCCAGCCTTGTCGTCCTTTGTCTCAATAAGCAATATAAGACATTACATGGTATCATTGGTATTGACAAGTGCACCAATGGCCGGGGATCGGCAATATTTTCAATCAGCGGGCTTAACAAAAAAATATTTAAATCGAAAAGAATGAATGGCTACGATGCTCCGCAGACCATCGATATCGATGTATCAGATCAAATTGCCGTGATGCTGTCCGTCAGCAACCCCGACGATGGGAAAGACGACAACATAGCGAATTGGGCCGATCTACGCTTGGAACTGAAATGACACGACATCTGTTGACATTACTGTTGGTTTCATGCTGCTGCCTGCTCGAAGCGCGAGGTTCGCAAATCGCGGAGCAGGTGGGCAAGCTTGACGATCCGTCCATCATGGATTTGGTTGTCAAGAATGGCGATGCGGCTGTCCCTGACTTGATCGCGGCGCTTCAAGGCGCGCGGCCGGATTTGGCTGCGAAGGCACTTGGGTTAATTAAGTCGAAAGCGGCGGTATCGGCGTTGCTACTCATCTCGAAAACAAAGGACGATGAACTTCGCGCGACTGTTACCTGGGCGATCGCTCAATGCGGCGGAAATGAGTCGGGCTCAACGTTGATTGCGCTGGCAAATGATCCCTACCCGGCGGTGCGCGTCGCGGCAATCAATGGCTTGTCGAATTTACAGTCGACGGAAAACGATGCGGCGTTGAAGCGTGCTGTGGCGGACTCAAATAGTATGGTGAGAATGGCGGCCGTTGATGTTATTAGACGCAATCATCGCGCGGATTTATTTTCCTCACTTGCGCCGTTGCTTGCCTATAAGGTTGTTCGTGTCCCCGAAAAGAAAACGGAGGGGTCGTCCGAAAAGCCCAAACTTGTCGATCAGGTGAATTGGAAAGAACCCAATGCCCAGATTCGTCATGCCGTTATTTGCGCGGTAGGCGAAACAAAAGCGGCGGAGGCAATCCCGCCGCTCATTGAAGCACTTGAACGCGAAGATAGTTTCAACCGGCAGGCCATCGTCAAGGCAATTGAGACCATCGGTCCGAGCGCGGCAGGGGTATGTCTTGGGCGCATTGTTCCAATGGTATATGACAAGGATGCCTTTGACAATCACATGCCCATTCTGATTACCAACGGAACACTTGCGGTTATTGCCGGCCACCTTGGCGATGCGCGTTGCGTGAGTACCCTTCTAAACACATTGAAAATACCCAGGACGGAGCTGGGTAAAAGCAAGGACGTTACGGAGCTGTACATACAGACCGTTCAATTGTTGGGAAAGTTCAAGAGTGATCGCGCGGGACGTCTGCTGGCGGAGTTATTGAAGCAATCGGAAATACGCCAATTGACCGAGGCAATACAGGAGGCGATCCGGCTCATTGGACGTCCGGCGGCGCGCCCGCTCGCGGAGAATATGGACGATTGGCGGCTTGCGCCGATATTTTTGAAACTGCTGCGCGAGCCGGAATTGCGCACTCCCAAAGCCGAAGCGAATTTATTGAAATTCCTTGGGCTGGAAGCCGATGAAGTACGGCTCGAAGCCACCGATACTTTGGGGCTTTACATTTACGAAAGCATTCTGGATGAGTACGATCTTCCCATGTTGGAAACGATGTACCTGGATCCCAACGGCGAAGTACGCGCGTGCGCCAAGCGATGGCAGGATAAGATTACCAGGAAGCTGGAGACGGGGGCGACGCATGAGCAATAATAGGCTATCCTGGGGCAGATGGCATTTTGCGCTGACGCTCTGTTTGGGTTTATGCCCGTTGCTATCGACAGCCATGGAGGTAAAATTCCGGCTCGTTAGAGCGGATGTACCGGATCAATTGGTGACGACGGCCTGCACAAAGATCGACGTGCAAGCAGAGCTTGACAAGGCAAAAGCGGACGAAGAGAACGCCGCCGGCCGTCCTCAACATAATGGAGGCAAGCTTGTTGTCGCGGATGCCCAGGTCAAGCCCAAGGCGGAGTTCGATCATTATACTAACTACATGAAAGGGATTGTCATCGATGGCAAGCATCCTTATCAGCGCATGTACAATGGCAGTTTCCTAGGCCGATCCGACGAAATTACATTGAGCCTTGCCGACGGCGAACATACGATCGACCCGGGCGCGCATAAGTTTGCAATCCTCGGTGGAAAAATTACGACGAACGATCCATCGCTGCGCTGGACAGGGACCACGCTTGATATCCTTGTCTATCCCGTTTCGATTATTGCAGTGGATGGAAGTTCGGTGCGCGACATGCCCGCGGAACTCCGGCGCCTGCCTGTCGCGCTTCGGATTCTCTCAGGTAGCGACGAACTTGTGCCAAAAGAAAACTATTTAAGTCCGACTGCGACGTTCAAGCATTTAACGCTCTATATGTTGACGAATACCGTGGGACTGGGATACCGGCTGGTGCCTTCCGAACGGCACTTTCATCTGACTGAAAAGGGCGTTGTCATTTTGGATGCCGAGGGGAAAGCGAGCACCGATGGCGGCATTCCCGTTGAAAACCAATTTACAATTACCATCCCCAAAGTTGCCGTGCCGGTAATTGTTCGCGGAGCAAAGATACATGTTGCTATCGGCGGTTCGTCGGGACAGCTTTTATTCGATTCGGATCCTGGCGAAAAAAAGGACACCTCCAAGATATTTTATGCCATCGGCACACTTGAAGGATCTGAAATCACAGCAGGATCGCGGGTGCAAGTAGTGGATAAATTTCACGGCGATCTGGGAGCATACCCTCGCCGCAAAGTGCTTATCGACGCGCGTGCTGCCGAGTCGCATGAGCCTCGGATTCTTCAAGTGGCTTTACCCGCCTATGCCACTGACTGCGGAAAGCCGCTTCGTGTCCGAATTCAAATGGTCGATTCGTATGATGCATCCACAATTCCGTCGCCCGAGATCGGCGCGTTCATTTGGAATCCGCCTGTTCTGCAAGACGATGGATGGCTGCGCGCGTCCCCAAGTGGCATTGTAAATCCGGCGGAATGGCGCGCGTTGAAAATTCAGAGCACGACGGAGCCTGATACCTACGACGTGATCATGCCGGCGGTGCCCAGCAGTGTGTATTGGCTTCGGTTTGCGGTGGATAAGCGCGGGTATTGTTCGCCGAATTCGGCGCTTAGCGCCGATTTTACGCAGGGCATTGTCGATACTTCGGCGCTCGCCAATTTATCGGTTTTCTGTCCCACGGGACGGCACGCATTTTTTAATGGTGCGGATCTTCCGATCAGTGCGGTGATTAAAGCGCCGAAAGCCATTCCGGCGTCACATCTGCGGTTAATCATCAAGCAAGGCGAGAGCGAATACGCATTGGCCGACCAGGCCATTCCGGCGCTGGAAGCGGGATGCAATCCGTTTCACTTTGTTGTGGATGGCAGCGCAACGGGCGCGCTGGCTCCAGGAGATTATGTACTATCCGCAACTCTGGGTTCAATACACTCCAATAACTGGTCGGTAACTATTGCCAAGCCACGTCAGCATGTCGAATTTCCGATCTACGGCACCGGCCGATTCAGCCGGTACAATGTAGATGACGGCTCATCTTATGTGAATGTACCTCCAAGTATCGCAGCGGCCAATGAGGCGCGAAAGATATTTGCGCGCAACGCGGCTGTGCTGGGCCAGCAGGTGGACACCGTGCTGCTCGATTGGTATGGCTTCAATCCGCTGTCCAATTACCAGGGGCGCGATTCTTCGAGCGAGATTGCCGAAGTGGAAAAGGTTCTTCGCCATGCGATCGCGCTGCCTTCGCATGAAGTATATTATTACCAGAATCATTTTGAAGCGGTTCACGACGCTTTGATGAAGGAAGGCATTGGAGAAATCAATGGCGTAAAATGCAATCTCGCCATGATATCCTTGATGCATAGCGTTGAAAATGACGTGCATTCGGAGATGCGCAAGTTTCAATTGATTTCGCAAATTGGGCGTAAATTCGAGAACTTTGATGGTCTTTCGCTTGTCTATCCCAATACCGATCCGCTCGGGAATTCGGAAGTTGTCGATGCCGGGCGTCACGCGAGAATGGAGGCGCAGAATAAGAATTTCAAGACAAAATATGGGTACGATCCGCCCACAATGGTGGGTGCAACCGCATACATAAGTACCAAATTGAAAGGCGAGGTGATTTCGCCCGAATTGGTTGAAGCGAGCAAGAAATGGGAAGCGTGGATGTTCGAATGCAATTCGTTGATGGGGGATTTTTATGCTATCGCGCGAAAAGCTGTCGATCCAATTATTCCCGGCCTGAAGCTTGTCAACGAAGGGCCGGGGTGGGGCTTTACGGCGAATGCCACTTACCCAGTGACCGCGAATGCACATCAAAGTCCACTTATGGTGTGGACAGGTTTCAGCGATTATGCCTACAACCTGATCCTTGAGCCTTTTCTGCGCCCGAAATACTTGCAGATGACGGGGACTGAAATCTGGGGGACGCTTTTTGGCTATACGGGAATGCGCTACAACATCAAGAAACATGTTATCGAGCATCTGGCCGCGGGCGTGCATGGCTTTGGTTATGCCGGAAACAGTCCGCTGGCTATCGCCAACAGTTACGATTCGAAGTTTCTTCCGGAGGAATACAGAGAGATTCGCGAATTCCTGCACACGTATGGCCCCATGTTTAGAAAAGCAAACCCAAGGGCGGAGATTGGCGTCTTTTTTCCCTTTCATCAAACCATGTATGAAATTATGGCCATTGAAAACGATAAGTGGAAGATGAATGTCGGCACCAGCGGCGCATATACCTGTATGACGCAACTGGCGCTGTTGGGATACGATTTTGAAGTTGTCAGCGAGGAGATGATCGACAAGAAAGAACTGGATCGCTTTAAAGTTCTCGTTGTTCCGGCGCTTCATCACGTTACCACAAAGCACAACGAAGCGTTGGAGAAGTTTGCCGCTCAGGGAAAAACAATTTTGCTTGGATCGCTTTCAACGTGGATTCCAAAAGGCGCTCGAAAGATTGATGATGACTTTGAAGAACTTGGCGATGTCAATACACGCTCCAGAGATCCATTCGATGTCGATCATGCCTGGTGGTTCGGCCAGATGCGCAAAAAGATACCGGTATTGCGCGATGCGCTTCAACCGATCTTTCTGCCATTTGCGAAACCGGAAACGGATCATCTATTGATTCAAAGCACGCGAGCCGGGGAGGGGCGCTATACTTTTATTTGGAATATGCTGTATCCAAGTTTCATGGGCACCCCGCGATTGACGGGAAACCCCGAGTACAGCGCGTATCGCGGCGAAGCCAATGAGCAGACGACGATGCCCTTAATGGAGTCGGTATCGCTTCCTGCCGGTTCGGCGACTTATGACCTATTGTCGCGAACCCTTGTCGATAATTCGCAACCGAAGGACGGCCGAGTGACCGTGGTATGCGATCTGTCATTCACGTCGTTCCGCATCTTTGTCACGCTTCCTCAAGAAATATCGTCGATTCGGCTAGAAGCGGTTGGATCGGCAGTGCTCGGTACTCAATTTCCGATCAAGGTAACTCCTTTAGATAAGAACGGCAATTCGATCAATGCGGCCATTCCGTTGCGAATAACCATCAGCGACGCCGCCGGTAAGACGGTCGAAGAATTCTATGCGTCGTCCATGATGTCATACGAGAAAGTGTGTTCCGCCGCACTCGGCTTCGCGGTGGGTAAATGGAAAATCAGCGTAGAAGACTTGTTGATTGGCCATCGGGTTGAGACGTCAATCACGATCGATAAAGCTCAAGCATTGCCATTTGCGTCCGCTGTACGAAGCGTACCTATTGTGGATGTGCAACGCCCGGACCTGGTCCACGATTTTATTGAGAGCAGAAGGAAGGATGGCGAATCTATATGGATTTTGCTTAGCGAGTCGCAGAATGGTAAACGTCCAATTGCGGAAGAAGCGGTTAAACAGCTTGCATCGATAGGTATTAAAGCTGAAATCAAATCGATTGGCAATCCCGATATTTATTCCAAGGATGAGCGCATTCATTTGTGGCAAGGCTGGTCGGAGATGTCGCCTGCGCAGTATATCGAGCACCATGTGCTTCTGCTTGGCGGCGAGGCGGAGAATGCTCTTATCGAGGAACTACAGGAGAGCCAGCTTCTTTCGCGCGCACTGACTGGCAGTTACCCTGGACCGGGACGCGGAGTATTGACGGTGATTCGCAGCCCGTTTGCATTTAATCGTGATGTACTTTGTATTTTCGGACCGGATGCAATTGGTATACGTGCGGCTCTCGACACACTTGTGAAAGCCGCTGCGCCGGCGGGTAAGAAACCGGATCCCGTTCCGGTCGCGCTGGTTGCCGGCAAGGATCCAGGCAGCGTCAAAACGGAAGTGCGTGCCGCCAAGATGGACGGCGCACCGGTTCAATGCATTTCCGCGAGTTCCGACGGCGAGCGGATTGCGTATGGCACATTGGGCTATGCGAAGAATGTCTTCGTATTCGATGGCGCCGGAAAAGCAATTTTTGAAGATAAGATTGGGCATATCAATACGCTGGGAATGCAGATATTTCCGGATGGCCAGAGGATGGCCGTATCCTCCGATGGCTTTTTGTACATGCGTGAGGCGAATGGCGATTTGAAGTGGCGCATCAATTTTCAGAGAGGCTACGACGTCAAAGATTGGATCGATCCAGGCGGTCGCTATGTTGTCTTGTCGGCGGGAAACGCGATGCAGGTATGCGATTTGGATCTCAAGCCGCTTTGGAAGTTCGATGAGTGGGACAAGTGCGAGAATACGCAGGAGATTTTGTTTGGAAGGGCTGCGCACTTTTTGGCGGCGATCGATGACGGCCGCACGATTGTTTACCGGTTGACTGGCAAGGCACCTGGTATCGCGGGTGTGAACGGTGACGATGTTATCTTTTGCGATGCGCTGACAGGCAAGGTGCAAAAGCAGCTTCCGGTTAATTTGTCCGATATATACGCGTTTGCCGGCGTACCAGCATATAAGACGGAACTCAAGAGTTTTGATGTACTCAAGAATGGTTCCTGCTTCCTACTCATTGTGGAAGCCGGACGACTGGGGCCGTTTTGGATTCTTCTCGATGGTAACTTGAAGGCAATTTTGACGCGCCGCTTTGAAATGCCGACTTACATAGGCGGTTCAGCGCTTATGTCGGAGTATGCACTGCTCGATGATAAGCGGCTGGTATTCGCCGTGGGCGATGCGCTGTGTATTTCAAATACGGCTTGGACAAGCTGCGATTCGCTGATTACGGGTGAGATGATGTTGTCGGTGGTCGTCAATGAGAAGAAGCAACTGATTATTATTTCAAATGGTTCGGGGCATGTTACTGCGTATGGATATAATCTTAATAAGGCGTGGGACACCGATCTTGGGAGTGGCGCTCATTTACGGCTCATGGCCGACGGTCGCATTGCGGCGGGCACCATGCGCGGCGAGGCGGCGCTGCTGGATGCCGATGGGCATCTGCTCTGGTCGCGATCATTGAATCGATTTGCGCCTCCTGAAGAAGTGGAGCGGCGCTGGGCTCAACTTGAATCGGTACCGTCTACTCAAGAAATTTCCGAGGTAGATTGGTGGAAGCGTCTGGAACAGAATATTGAAATTGGAAAAGGGGCGGTTAGTTTAAATGGTATAGCAACGCGCGCAAAGCCATTGACTGCGACTTTCAAAGGCGCGCCTTTTGGGACTTACCTGGTTGAATGGCATTATGGCCATGCAAAGGCCGCGGCATCGCTTTCATTGGATTTTATTGAGACGGAGAAGGCTGTTGACGGCAAGCCCGCGGTTGAGGTCTCGCGGCTGGCGCGGTCCGCGCAAGCTCAGGAGAAAGAGTTTGTGGAGCGCGCGGTGCTTCGTCTGGGCGACCGCCCGGAGAGCGTCCGCATAAATGTACAAGCGAACGGAGATCAAGAGGCGTCGTCCACTATCGTTGTGCGGCCTTTGGTGTTTCCGTCGGAAGATATCGTGCGAATGCCGGCGCTTTATCGCGATATGGGCAGCGCGGCGGTGCTTGCAAATCCTTTGGCAAAAATCGAGATATTTCCAGAGCCGCCCGACCAATGGACTGGGATATGGGCGGAACCGTTTTGCCTGGTCAATGGCCGCATGTTTGAGAAGGAAGCCGGACTTATTGGAGGTAAATGGTTTATTGGTAATAATACCGCGCAGATTTCAAGCAACTCCGCAAAAGTTCCCTGTTTTATTGAGATCACGCTGCCGAAAAAACGGTTTTTAAGCCATGTGGTTGTCGCGGAAGATCCGGGGCTGCCACGCGTAGAAACCATGACGGTGGACGTATTCATCGAGAGTCGGGAAATGCGCAAGGGATTGACGGCGCTCGAGATGACTCAGGCTAAACGTGGGTACTGGCAGAATGCCATCAAGCGCAAGGGTAATAACAGCTTCTACAATGTCTTTAAACTACCTAAGATTGTATATACCAATAAAATACGGGTTTATGTGCTGGCTGGATATTCTTCAGTGGATGAAATTGAGATATATGAATCCATTCCCGAGGAATTCCGCCGGCCAGCGACCAAAGAAAAAGAAGGGGCAGATGCAGAAAAGCGCAAATAAAACAGGCGTGTTTTGGATCGGCGTTCTTCGTCTGGCTCTGTTTGCCGGGGTTCTTGCCTTTCCGTTTCTTTTGATTGCGGGAGAGGAAAAGCTGAAACCCGGAGAATGGCCGGCCGACTGGCTTTTTCGCGTGCCGGTGCAGACGACTGAACAGGCCGAATCGTATGATGTCGGTTTTGAACACGGTGGATTTGCGCAACCGGACGGACGCGACATCCGCGTGTTTGGCCCCGCAGGAGATGCGGTCAGCCATATTGTCAGCTTCGCGGACAGCGCGCGCGCGCGGGTTATTTTCGACGGCGCCGGCGGCGTTGGTAAATACACGGTCTATTTCGGAAATCTTTCTTCAAAACTGCCAGAGCCGCCTGTTGGTATTTCCGAATTCGGCCGCGCCGATTGGAAACCGAAAGGCGGATTTACATGTACAAGCTACGATCCCGCCGTGACGGGGCCGGTGGATGGCAAGCAACTCGTCAGTTTGGAAAAGATGTTGAGCTACTATGAAAAAGTAGTGCAAAATGCTCAAGCCGCGGAGCAAGAGGCTTCGAAGAAAGTGGATCCCAAGCGGATCAAGTATGTACTATCTTCAATCTATGCAAATGCGGATAAGACTATTGGAGCGCCTCCGGAGTATTTCCATATCTTTCGGGCGGAAGTACAGATCGACACTGCTGGGAAGTACGATTTTGTTATCGCCAACGCTCAGTCCACCGATCGATTCGGGGTTATTTTTGTCGATGGAGAGCGAAAGACCGCGGCTGTGTCAGGGTGGTATGTGCTGGGGTATGGCGGCGCTCCTTTATGTGTCACATTTACGGGCCAGGCGGAATTTAAGGTTGGTCGGCATGTTATTGAAATGTATACGAACCGCCGCAGCCCGCAGATACGAATGGGACTGGCGGGCGGATCGTCGAAGGTGCCTGATTATCTTAATGGCGTTTTTGCAGACTATGCGATCGCAAAGAAAGTTGCGGCTGGGGAGATTGAAGCGCCGGAGAGCAGCTTTGCGGATTATTGCCATAAAGCCATTGCGGGATGGCTGGCGCAGAATCACTTTAGCAGCGCGCGATCGATCTGCCGGTTTTTGCAAGAACGCTTCAAGAACGATGCTGGAAAACTTAAGCAGTTTTCGTCCGAGTATGTGCGGATCAGCGATGAATCGTATGAGCGTAATTGGCTGACCGAAGGGAAGTATGCTACTCGTACACACGCGGTAGCGGACGCTGTATTTGCGCCTCCGTTTCAAGCGACTCCACATCCTGTAGACTCGCGCTTGGACGACCGGACGCACGCGAGCGGCTGCGTTTGGACCGAAGGCAAGTTGATTTATGGTTTACCATTTAACGTACAAGACAAGCCTTGGGGAGTAACCAGCGCTGTCTGCGTGGAGGATCAGGTGCTGTTTGTGGGTACCAAGAACGGCGCGATGCATGCCATTGAGCTTTCGAACGGAAGCGAACGATGGAGCTTTGTGAGTGAAGGAGAGTGTGTCGGTGCGCCGTTGGTCTATAAAGGAGTGTTATACTATGGAACGCTGGATCGTCGGCTTTATGCTTTGGATATTGACCGAGGTAAAATGATCTGGAACTATCCTTCCAAAGGCTGGATTGAAGGCGGACCTTGTGCATCGGACGATCGTATTTATTTTGGGTCGCTCGATAAAACACTCTATGCGATCGATTCGAATCTGGGTATCGAACGGTGGAAAACGCCGCTGAGTGGACCGATTTCCGCGACACCTTCCACGGATACCAAGACTGTTTATGTCGGGACGACCACGGGCGATTTCTTTGCTGTAGATGCCTCAACGGGGAAGATAATCTGGAAATATTCGGCCGGAGCGGGGATAAATGGCGGTGCGTGCTTAAGTAAGGATCGCGTCGGGTTTGGAGATTTGGCTGGTAATGTTCATTGGCTTGATAGTTCCTCCGGAAAATTGGTTTGGAAAGCGCCTTGTCCCGTCGGCGGGCCGGTGGCGGCATCGCCTATACTTGTCGGTTCTGCGCTATATGGCGGGACTTCGGATGGGGTCGTGTTTGGCATTGAATTGGAAACTGGAATTGTGGGGTGGCGCGAGAATATTGTTGGGGGCGGCGACATTTGCCGTTCGCCATTGTTTGCAGATGGAAAGCTTATTTTTACCAGCAAAATGCGCGGACTCTATGGGACGCCGGCGGGCCAACCGGCGCTTATTGAGTATAAGCCCGGGGTGTCGCTCCAGCCATTGCGCCAGGCCGCCGAGGACAATGTACCCGATGGGAATCTCACTGAGCCGTCGTGGAAACATGCATTGCGCTTGAGCCTGCGGAAGCCTAATGGCTTTGCCGCGAGCAAGAATTCGGATGTGAAGCTTTTATGGGATGCGAAGAGCCTGTATGTCGGATTGGTGTGTCGCGATGCAGGTTCCGCGGGGGATAACAATGAGTCCGTTACGGTATTGATCGATCCGCGCGGCGATGGCTTGGTGGTGTACCAATTTAATTTGACGCGGGGCGGGGTGGCGAGTGCTACTCTTTTGACTGCTATCGGACAGGATCCGGCGGATCCGAAAGTCAAACAGGCGCTGGCTCAATTTAAGTTTCCCGCTGCCGGCCCGAGCTGGACGCCGGTTTGGATCGGCAAATCGCTGAATGCAACCATACCTTCCGAGAATTCCGGCGATGAGCCCGCGGCCGGTTGGACGGCCGAGATGGAGATTCCTTTTGAATCGCTGATTAAGGCGGTTGCGCCCGTGCCTCAAAATGGCGCGCGCTGGCACATTAATGTGATTCGAAATCCGGGGAAAGGCGCGCCGGTTCTGGCTGTCGTACCGACTAAAAATCCAAATGGTATTGGTTTGCCGGCGGAATGGCAGCCGATACAATTGCTTGCTGAAAAGGTGAAGTTACAGCCTTAGAGTTACTGTTTCCGCCCCAATCCGAATTCGTTGCTCATGCGCACGACTTTGCCGTCTTTAAGATGGGCTTCGATCAGTTTCGAACTGCTGAAGCTCTTGCCATTTTCATCTTTCAGGGTATCCCTCCGGTGAAGTACATCTACCCAACACAGCCGGTCATCTGCTACAACGCGCGTGAGGAGGAAGACTCATGGCGCGAGGCAAGTGCGGACAGCAGGCACGGTGGGCGGTTCGGCGTGCGGAGTGGCGGCGTCG
>JBBRQD010000057.1:0-34511 GCA_038227045.1 Planctomycetota bacterium | reverse complement strand
AACGGCACAACATTCGTAACCTGACTCATGTGGCGTATCCTTTCTGGCCCGCTGTGGGCCGGTTGGTAATCTTGATTCGATCACCAAGGATATGCCGCACTTTTCAATTTCGCTCATCCACAACTTTTGACAATATCTCTTTCATTCAGCTTTTTGGACAGTAAGGGCGCAGGCATCGGGAGTGTTGAATATTGAAGTCGACCAGGATGGTAACGGCACTAATTACTACAGTATAGTTGGCACTAAAACAGTCAGCGACGGGACGTGGCATCATGTCGCAGTCCTCCGTACCGGAGCGAATATTAAAGGATATGTGGACGGTGTTCTGGATTTTGGCGGCAACGGGCCGGGAATCGCTAATGTCTCAAATGGCGGCCAGATGATTATCGGCGCTGATGTGTACAGTAATCCCGCTACCTATTTTTCGGGCAAAATTGACGATCTGCGTGTTTTTACCCATATTATCTCCGTTGCGGAAGTACAGGCGTTGAGCGGCCTGTCAGGTATCGTCAAGGACCAAAATGGAATGATTCTTGATGGCGAGTACCCCGGCCAGAATGGAGGCTTCCCATCCGGTAACGGAGTTATAGGCGGTGATTTCACTGCGACATTTGGACTTGACGTTTCCAGCTCCACACTGGCCGTAAATGCCCCGGCAGGTATTGGTTACGGGGCAACCACCGTGGCTTTAAGTGCAACTGTCAACTCGAACCTGACTGTAAATGCTGGAACGGTCACTTTTCAATTGCTGAGCGGAGTGACGAACGTGGGCATGGCTGTGACATCGACAACCGTTGCAAACGGTAATGCCAATGTCATATATCCGATTCCTGCCAACACTGCTGCCGGCAATTACACGATTGCTGCAACGTACAGTGGAGGGGGCGCGTTTGCAGGCAGCACTGATAATTCCAAGCAACTTGCCATCAACAAAGTTGCCTTGTCCGTCACCGGCAACAATTTCAGCCGCGCCTATGGTGTAGCCAACCCCACGTTTAACGGTTCCATCGTGGGCATTCAATACGGCGATAACATCACGGCTACCTACGCGACCAGCGCCACAGTTACAAGTGCAGTTGGTCCTTATAATATCGTTCCGACACTGATCGATCCAGGCAACAAGCTGGTAAATTATATATTAACTACCAACAATGGTACGCTGACCGTTACCACTGCTTCGCTGACCGTCACGGGGACAAATGCAAGCCGCACATATGGTGCTGCCAATCCAGCGCTCAACGGCACAATCACGGGCATCCAGAATGGAGATAACATCACGGCCACCTTTGCGACCAGCGCCACCGTCGTGAGTCCCGTCAGCACTTATCCAATTGTCCCGACGCTCGTCGATCCCAACAACAAGCTCAGCAACTATGCCGTAACATCGAACAATGGCATCTTGAGCGTAACAACCGCTCCATTGTCAGTCGCTGCCTTTAATGCTACGCGGCCGTACGGCGCTGCAAACCCTGTTTTTAGCGGCGTCCTTTCGGGTGTCTTGAATGGTGACAACATTCTGGCGGTCTATAACTCAAATGCCATAGCCAATAGTCCCGTTGGGTTTTATGCCATTGTTCCAACATTGATCGATCCAGATAACAAGGCGGGTAACTACTCGGTGGTATTTTCCAACGGCACGCTGACGGTATTTCAAATGGTCGGGCCGGCGATCACCAGCGCATTGACCGGCTCGGGCGCGCAAGGCGTGGCGTTTGGTTATACGATCACAGCCGATGGCAGCACGCCGATGATGTTTCAAGCAACAGGACTGCCGGCTGGCCTGATATTGTCTGGCGCAGTGATTTCTGGAATACCGACAGCGACGGGCGTGTTCAATATTGTCTTGACCGTCACCAACGCCGCCGGAAGCGCATCTCAAACACTTAAACTGGTTGTCACGCAAGCCAGCGGAACAAATCATCCGCCGGCATTCACATCGCCGCCCACGGCCTTGGCCAATCCGGCAATGACCGGTGTAGCCATCACGTTCACGTCCAGCGCCACAGATGCAGACAGCGACGCGCTTAATTTCACGTGGGACTTTGGAGACGGCTCGACCGGCACTGGAGCGTCTGTGACGAAAATATACACAGCGGCGGGCGTGTACATCGTCACAGTTGTCGTCTCGGATGGGCAGGCTAGCGATATGCAGAGCATTAACCTCGTCGTTAACGATCAACCTCCCGCGGGCGCGTTTTCGGCCATAAAGATAGCTCTTGCTTTTAATTTTCTCAAATCGTCTAGTGATAGTCTGACCATCGCCGGGCGAATTCCCATTCCGATTGACTTTAATCCGACTGGAAAGAGCGTAAGAGTTTTGATCGGTGGATTGGACAAAACATACACGCTAACGTCAAAAGGTGCTTCATCTGACAGAGCGTTCATCCTGCATGGAAAACCGAAGAGCGGCGCGAGTGCTTTTACTTTCAAGTTAAACAAGCAGGACCTGTTCGCGCCACTGTCCGAACTCGGCTTTAGCAAAACAAAGAGCAACCCGAGCTTGGCGTTCTCCGTGGTGATCGTACTGGATGGTGTCCGTTACTTTAACAATCCCATGATTGACTACGAGGTGAAGAGCAACAAAAGCGGGGCGGTGAGTGGAAAGGGGCGGAAATAGAGTCGGTCCTGGCCTTATGGGCGGGTGGCTGGATTCGATCGATTGGTTGAATGCGGCCGTCAGCACTGAATTGAGTGCCTTGAACCCGTCAATTTGGCGAGATAGCGACTTTGCCACGATTGTAAATGCATCCAGTCGAGGCGCCGGGCCACTGGCTGTGGCGCTTGGACGCCTTTGCGTTGCGCCTGAGCGCGTTTTCTCGCGTCGTTGGCCTAATTCCAACTGCCGCAGATGACGCGCCCACAACGCAACGGAGCGCAACAGAACACCGTCAGGGCTTGATTGCACCCAACGCCAAAATCGCCCCGCGGATGTTTTCGGGGAGCTCGGCCCAACGTTTGACAAGAGCGGCGAGATCGGGCGGCAACTTCGTTCCGTAGTCCAATTGTAGTCCATCCTCGGGCGGAATTGGGCACTTTTCTGCGGATGTGGGCGGTTGGGCACTTGCTATCGAAGCGGCGTAGGCGTATAGACTTGGGGCTTTAGCGGACGTGGGCGGAGAATGCGGGGATTGGCCTTTTAAGCCGTTGGTCGTGGGTTCGATTCCCACCCCCTTCATTAATTTAACCTATTAGAAAATGCTCACCAGAACCCTAAAACCGATGCCGGTCCGCTTTACACTCCTGGTATGTGCGTTATCAAGCGCCGCATTCGCTGGCGAGTTGAAGCGTCCGAGCGGTCCCGTTTCACCCCCCGGCAAATCCGGATCGATTCTCTGTGAATATTTCAGAGGCATTGAAGGCACCAGTGTCGAAGATCTCGCCAAGAACCCTGCTTTTCCGAACAAACCGACCGACAGTATGTTGCTCGATTTATTCGAAATTCCGACTGATTCGGACGACAAATACGGCACCGCCGTCCGTGGATACATCCAAGCGCCCCAGACAGGGAACTATACTTTCTGGATCGCCAGCGACGACGCCGGCGAGTTGTGGCTGAGCCCGACCGACAATCCCAAAGACAAAATCAAGATCTGCCAGGTATCCGCATGGTGCCCGCCCCGCCAGTGGGACACCGTGCCCGAGCAGAAATCCAAACCTGTCGCGCTCACGGCTGGACGAAACTATTACATCGAGTCGCTTCAAAAAGAGGGCACCGGCGGCGACAATCTCGCCGTCGGCTGGCAATTGCCCGACGGCAAAATGGAGCGCCCGATCCCCGGCGCGAGGCTCATTCCCGCCTTAATTCCGACACCGCCGCCTCCGGTCACCGTGGCAATTCAAGGTGCCCTGCCCCGCACGCCTGGATTTCACAAATGCATGGCGAAAATCGGCGGCGGCCTTGCATCCTTCGACTTCCCATTTCTGCTGTATGTGCCGCTCGATTTCGGCAAGACGAAATCGCCCACGCTTTTGTTTTTGCACGGAGCAGGCGAACGCGGCACCGATCTGGAAGGCGTCTACGGCAACGGCCCGCACGGCCACGTCCGCGGCGATAAGAATCTGCGCGACAAATTTCCATTTCTGCTGATTGGTCCGCAATGCGCACCCGATTGGGTATGGAGTCAGCGCCACATTACGAAGGGCACCGTCGCGCTGCTCGATGAAATCCTAAAGCAATACGGTGACGTAGTCGACAAAGAGCGCGTCTACATGACCGGTTTGAGTCTCGGCGGTGCCGGCACGTGGCACGTGGCGCTCGAAGCGCCCGACCGATTCGCCGCAATCGTCCCGTCGGACCCGCGCGCGGTCATGCCCGAAGTGGCCACGGAACGCTTGAAAGATCTGGCCGTCTGGATCATCGCCGGCGGGGATGACGGCGATTTTGCCAAGGGCGCGAACGAGATGTTTGTGGCATTGAAGAACAACGTGATAAAGCCGCAACTGATGCTCGTGCCAAAATGCGGCCACGGCGCGTGGAGCTTCTATTATCCCAAATGGGAATTCTACCAATGGATGCTGAAGTGGCGGCGCAAAGCGGGACACGGAACGGAGCGCGATATCGTTGAACCCGCCAAAGTCGCTCCGCCGGTGCAAGCCGTCGCGGTCGCCAAACCCGCGCCGCCTGAACCCGCAAAGCCGGTAACGCCACCGGCCCCTCCCGTCAGGCCCGTGGAAGTTCCCAAGCCCGCCGCCGTGGTGGTCGTCGCGCCAAAGCCCGAACCCGCTCTAGTCAAGCCGACCGAAGCTCCGAAACCCGCGCCGGCCCCGGCAGTTGTCGTCGCTCCAGTTACACCCGTGTCACAAAGCCCCGTCATCGCGCCTAAAATTCCGCCGGCGGTAGTGGCGAAACCACCCATCGCCATCGCACCGAACATCCCTCCCGCGCAACCTGTGGTTGAAAACGCCGCCAAGCCCGTTGTCCCAGCACCTAGCGGAAGCGAAGCACCGAAGGCCGCTCAATCGGAACTCAAAGCCCCGACACCCATTCGTTTTCCCTACGCCCAGGTTTGCCTGTTGATTTCAGCGATTTTCTTCGCAACTGCCGCATATTTTTTCACAACTGACGACGACTAAATCCCGCGCTTGTATTTCATTTTCTCTCGTAAACCCGCTTCCCGTCCAGATAAGTCTCCAACACATTCGTCTTTGAAATTTCCGCCGCGGGGCACGTCAACAAATCCGTATCCAGCACGATCAGATCCGCGCGCTTTCCAGCTTCGAGCGAGCCTGTGACATCGTCGCAGAATAAAATGTACGCATTGTTGCGCGTGTAAAAGCGGATCGCCTGCTCGCGCGTGAGTGCTTCTTCGGGGTGCAGCGCGCCGTCGTGCCACTTCGCCATTCGCGTGATGGCCGTTTGCATTCCCAGGAACGGATTGTAGGGATTGATTGCGCGAAACGAGCCCAGCTTCTGCATGTGATCCGAGCCGCCGCCCGCGATGACCCCGGCTTCGAAAATGCTGTGCAATGGCTGGAAATAGCGCAAGCGTTCGTAGCCGAATTGGTTCATCAGCGCGCGCGTGTCGAGGTACAGCCAGACGGGCTGTATGTCGAGGACGACGCCGAGTTTCGCCGCTTGCGCCACGGATTCTTTACTCATGAAATTCGAGTGCGTCACGCACGGGCGCAGCGCCCGAATGGGCCGCTCCTTGCCGATTTCCTCATAGGCGTCGAGCAGTGCCTGCACCGCGCCGTCGCCGACCGAATGGGCGGTGAATTGCAGGCCGCATTCGGTGGCGGTGCGAACCATCGGCAGTAGTCGCTCAGGCGGAAGGTACAGCGTTCCCCGGTACGCGGGATCGGCGATGCCGTACAGTTTGCTGACGCCCCAGGGCTTCAGCATGTACGAGCTACCCGTGAGCATTCCGCCGTCAAGATACGTCTTGATCCCGACGATGCGCAGATGCGAGTCCTTCTGCTTGAAGAGCGGATCCTCCGCGACGCTGCGGATGCTGGTGAGAATATCGTCGAGCGGCCCGAAGTTTCGAATGTCGAATGAAATGGCCACGCGCGCCGAAAGATTCCCGGCGTTGCGAATCTTCTTGTAGCATTCGACCGCGTCGAGATTCGCGTCGCGTTCGCCAATTCCGGTAATGCCCACCGAATTGTAGTCGCGCACCATTTCAACGAGACGGCGAACGTGCTCATCCTGAGTGGGCGGCTTCTGCGGCGATTCGTTTTTTACGAACCGCAACAAATTGCGCAGAATGCCGGTCGGCTCGCCGGAAGCCGGATCTTTTTCCACAAAGCCCGCGCCGCCGTCCTTGACGACAAAATCCTTGTCGATATTACTGAGCTTCATCGCCAGCGTGTTCAGCGACGCGTCCGGGCCGGTGCGATAGAGCACCGGATTTTTCGGCGCGGCTTCGTCGAGTTCCGCGCGCGAGGGATAGCGCATTTCGCGCAGTCGCGTGATGAAGACCTGTTGAACGACAATCCAGCCGCCTTCCTTCACGACTTGCGCGCGCGACTTGATGTACGCCAGCACGTCGGCGATGCATTCCATATCGGGGACGGGATGATCGAATTCGGTCATGCACGCCGCCGACGCATGGGAGTGCGAATCCATCAATCCCGGCAGCATCATTTTGCCGCCAAGATCGATGCTCTTCGTTGCGGCTCCGGCGAGTTTAAGAATGCTTTCGTTGACGCCGACCTTGACGATTCGCCCATCTTCTATGGCGATGGCTTGCTGAATCGAGAACGCATCGTCGACCGTCACGATTTTTCCGTGATGGAAAATCAGCGTAGGTTCGGCGGACGAGGCCGCGAGAGCCCAGAGGGAACTCAGCAGACATAATGCGAGCGCGTTGATTTTCGGCATTGATCGGGTCTCATTTCTTTGGTGAATTGCGATAAGGGCGGCTGAGAGCCGCCCTTCCTTGTTTACGCCGTGCGATTCCGAATCGTCGCGAGAATATGCTGCACGATCTGAGCGCCGTGCGCGCGCGAATTCTCGATAAAAATGCGCCCGGTATCCAAACCCGCTTGAACCGTTCCGGCAACATACAATCCCGGGACGTTGGATTCGCAGGTTTCGAGATTGACGCGTGGAACAAGCGTCTTTGCGTCCACTTCAATTCCGCAGCGGCGCAGCAAGCCGGCGTCAGGATGGAAACCGATCAGTACAAACGCGCTGTCAGCCGGCAACGTCAATGTGCTGCCATCGCGGCGGCGGCATTCGACCGCGCGCGGCTCGGCGTGAAACGCCGTGACTGTCGTATTGAAGTGCGCTGTGATCGCGCCCTCGGAAATGCGGTTTTCAACGTCCGGGCGCACCCAATATTTGACGCCCTCTTTCAAACAGGTATTTCGGACAACCAGCGTGACGCTGCGCGCGCCGTTGCGCCAGAGATCCAGCGCCGCTTCGCACGCTGAATTGCCTCCGCCGACGATCACGACGCGTTCGCCGAAATGGCGATAGGGGTCGTCGTAAAACGAACGCACCCATGGCAATTCGGCACCGGGAATGGACAACTTAAAGGGGTGATCGAAATAGCCCGTCGCGAACGCCACCGTTTTGGCGAAGCGCTGTGTGGACGCGCCGTCGCGCCGTGACTCGACGGTGAAAAACTCGCCGCTCCTTTTGACACTCAACACTTCTTCGCGCAACGCGAGCGGGATTTTATATTGGTCGACTACGGCGCGATAATAAACCAGTGCGTGCTGCCTCGATGGCTTTTCATCGGGAACGCAGAACGGAACGCCGGCGATTTCGAGTTTGTCGCGCGTCGTGAAGAAGGTCATGAATGTGGGAAAATCGAGAATCGCCTGTGTGAGCTGGCCGCGGTCGGCGAGCAGCACGCTCAGGCCGGCCCGCCGCGCTTCCGCGCCGATGGCTATTCCCGTCGGCCCGGCGCCGACCACCAGAAGATCGAGAATATCGCTCGAATTGGACATGCGAACCATCGTATTCTCATCGCGCCGCGACGCAAGAGAGCGGACAGAATGGGATTGAATTTAAAGACGTGTTGCGAAAAAACGCTCAGCGCCCGTAAACCTCATACTCGAAACCCGCTTCGGGATTTTTGTATACCCAGAGGCTGAGCGCGTTCTCGACTTTTGGCGCATACGAAAGGCGCAACTTAGTGCAACGCTTGGCGGCGGCGGCGTTCGCGTTGAGCATGAAAATCTGGGGAACATCGCCGTACATACTCCCTGCGTCAACCGCCGCTTGCGCCAGCACGGCATTGTCTTTATCCAGCATCTGCAACTCCACCGAGCCGGTATTTTCACACGCGCCGATGCCCACTGAGATCGCCACGGCTTCAACGGGGGCATCCAAGCCCGGAAACGGCGCGTCAATTGAACCGGAAAAATCGCGTGGCGCCATTTCGCCCAACGGCGGCGATCGATACGCCAGGGAATCGAATTGCACGCCAGACAAGTGCGGATTCAATTCGGCGATCTGTTCCCATTGAATGTCGATGGTGGACGCGTAATTCAATGGGACTTCCGTGTCAAATCGAATGCTGGTTACAACCGGCGCGTAGAAGTGTTTTTTCTCCATGAACTGGTAGAACGTAGTTAACCCCTGAAAATAGGGGGCGATCCATACGCCGTCCTGCATGTGCGTCGGCATCATTCGAAAACGCCCGCCCGTTCCGTCGTTAAGTTTATAATTAATGTAAATTGGGCATAACCGAAATAACGATTCCTCCACCTTGCTCATGAAAGGCTTTTCAATCTTCACGCGAGCCCGCAAGATGCTGTGTGGCGCTGGTTTTGGAACCGTGACGTCGTGATTCCACTTCGTTTGACTATGCTCCAAAAGCACTGGGGCCGCAAAGCGCGGTTCGGCTGTTTCTTCAAGCAACTCCACTGGCAGCCGACAGGCGTTGCTGTACTCGGTGAGTGCAGGGCGGTAATGATTAAATATTTCCAGTTGAGCGATGGGATCGTCAAACAATATATGCCGGCCGTCAATCCCGACCAGTTGAAGCGGATTGAAATACACGATGAATTTCGGGCGGCCTGGCGACGCATAGAAATCGGCGTGCAATTTGTCGAGATACGGCGAGACCGCGGTATATTGCTGAAAAACGGGCTTCAGCTTGAAGTTCAAACGATTGGCCGAGACGAATCCCAATTCGCATGAATAAACATCTACTGTGTTGTCGCCAATTCTGTCTTTCATGGGTTTCGAAAGCACGAAAGTCTGCAGCTTTCGAAGCGAAGCGTCGTCCAACTCTCGAGTAAATTGATTCCAGAATATGGCGCGTTTGACTGTGTCTAATCCACTTTGCGTGTTGGGGGAGCGGATATTTCGTATTGGAGGCAGCCACGCTGGATAAGAATCGTCCCGCAGCACGCTGATATTCCGGACACCTAGATTGAGAAAGAGAGCAATACATCCAACCACCGCAAGTCGCAGCCCAAACTTCAACCGCGTTGTCGTGGAACTCTCATGCGCGATAAATAGAACTGCGGCACAGAAATAACCTGTGGCAACCAACCCGGACGCGTGGGAATCCAAACGAACCGTCCCGTGTTTCCACGCCACAAAGAGCATGAAGGCAAGGGCAAAACAAGCGTGCAGTCGCCGCCCCGCCGGGAGAAGCACCGCCAACAGCGCAATGAGGCCCAACCCTGTCAGAAAAGCCAAAAGGATTGAAACTTCATTGGGCTGGCCCGCGGCCATTGCCGAAGTGTACCCTTTGGCAATCTCCATTGAATTCGCGAAAAACGAGTACAGTCCCGCAAGTGTCCCATATAAAGCAACCCACAATACGATCATGCCGCCACCGAATCCCGCAAGCAGCAAGGCGAGGCGGCGAAGGACGGCGCGCGGTTCGAACGGAAAAAGCGCGCTTCCAACCAATGCGGAGCCGCATAGCACGCCCACCGAGAACTTCATCAAAACACCTTGCGCTGCCAATAACGACCCGGTCAGAAGTAGTTTATTGCGTTGCGTCGGTGTCGAATAACCAACGAACGCAAGAAGCACTGTAAAACAGGGCATGAATCGTTCCGGGTCGACATAGTATACGGCGAACAAGGCCACCACCCCGGCCACAAATAGCCGGAAGCCCTGCGCAACGCTGACAATCCACACACTCAGCACGACTACAAACAATGCGTACAAGCTCGGCCAAAATAGACAAGCCAGCACCAGGTTTTCGTTCACGTGTTCCGGATAAATTAAAAATCCCAGTGGGCCGTAGGTAAAAATAAGATCGGTTCCAAACCGTTCCGGCCCAAAGGCCGAACGATTGAGGATGTGCATGTAAGAATCGTCCACCCCCGGACCTATAACATGCACGGGGATCTGCATCGATATAACAAACATCAGGGCGCTGAATACGCCGCACGCGAGCGTCTGAATCCGCCAGTTCGGAGCGGATCTGATATGGGAGAGCCACTGCTTTTTTATCCAAGTGAAACAACCCAACCCCACCAACAGGATTGGAAAGAGCGTAATGAAAAAAGCCCGGAAGCGAAATGAAACATGTGTATTGGCGGAATCGTCCGCGGCTACAGCTTTGGTAGCAGCAAAAAACACAAGCCATAGAATGGCGGACAGCGATCTCGTTCCGTTGCGCATGTGTATTCTTTGTTATCGAAGGATCTCGCCCTTTTTGACGTCGCCCGGAACCTCAAGCGCTTGAATCTGATTGATCGTCTTGAAATGCGCGTGGTCGGCGAATTCCCAGACGACTTTTTTGTCGCGCGTCACTTCGAAAACCATCGGCTGCTTGCCGATAAATCCGTGTCCGAGATAGTTGCAAAAAATCGTGTTGCCGTTCGGCAGGCGCTGGCAGCCGGCCATAAGCCGCAGCGGGTTGCCGGGCAGATCGTTTTCGTTCAACTCCCAAACCGTTTTTCCGGCCGCGTCGAGTTCGACCACTTTGTGACCATCGCCGCACGTAACCAGCAGATAATTATCCGGAAGGAGAAGGGCTTCGTGCACGTCGCCGGGAACGGGAATCTCTTTCAGCACTTTGCCTTCACCATCCAACTCGACGACTTTGTGTTCGCCTTTAAAGCACACGATATAATGGCCGTCGGCCGTTTTGCGCGTGCCGCGGAATTGCTCGTGGACGGCTTTCGTCTTGGTGTCCAGCTTGATTTCTTTTGCGATCTCGCCCTTCGCGTCGACTTCGATGATGCGGCTCGTGCCGCACTCAACGACCATCACGCGGCCATCGGGCAGCGGCTGGCACGCATGGCACTCGGTCTTCGGCGGCGCTTTGTATTCCCAAACAACTTTCTTATCCTTCGTCACTTCCATCGCGCCTTCCCGATGGCAGAACAGAATATTACCATTCGGCAGCCGCCAGCAATCCTGGGGCGATTTCGCCTCCATTTTCCATTCAACGCTGCCATCCGCGGCAACGATGCAGACTTGCCCGCCGTTGTGATCGCAGCACAGAAACGAGCGCGACACAACCGCGTCGCCGCTTTGCGCGGACGAAACAAGAATCAAAGCACAGAGAATCGAGAGTAGTAATGTTTTCATAATGGTTTGATACACCGATAGAAGGTTTTGTGTGCAGGCGTCTTGATTGCTCGGAGTCAGCCTTCAGGCTGTGCCAATGCAGCCTAAAGGCTGAACTCCGAACGGGTCTAATCCAATTTCCGGACAACCAATCCCGTCAGCAGCTTCGGATAGAAATACGTCGATTTCTGCGGCATCTTCTCGCCGCCCGCCGCCACGTCGCGGACTTGATCGATGCGCGTCGGTCGCAGAATAAAGCCCATTTCGTACGCACCGTCTTTAGCCGTCACGCGTGCGATCGCCTGGCGCGTATCCGGCGTGTAACTGACGCCTTCCTTGCGCAGTACTTTCTCTTCGCTGAGTTTCAACGCGCCTTTCAGCACCAATTCTTGGAGCACCGACACGTCCAGGTCGTGCCACGCCGCGGACTTGTTCGGCTGCGCCGCTTTCATCGCCGCTGCAACGCTCGGCTTGACGCTCAATATGTGCCGTGAGCCGTCCTTGTAAATCACGCCGATGCGCACCGGTCCGGATTCTTCTTCGGCCAATTTCAACAAATCGTTTTCGCTTGCGTCAACAGGATCGAAGAACTGCTTCGACGCCGCGAGAAACGATTCTTTTGACACGCCCGGAGCCTTCTGAATCAATCGGTGCGTCGGCAGAATATACAGCCCCGGATCGCTCATCGGCACGCACATCATCAGCGTGTAATTGTACGCCTTGTCCAACGCACCCGCCGTGTCGCCATCCGTCGCGCGCCGTTCGTCGCGATAGTTGCAGCTCGTTTCGTAGCGATGGTGTCCGTCGGCGATAAAGCAGTTCTTGGACGCCAGCGCATCGCTCATCGCCTTGCACCACGCCGCGACATCGATAACCCACAGTTTATTGACGACCCCATTGGCCTCGGTCAATTCGACGGTAGCAGGCTTGCTCTTCACACCTTTTTCAAGCAGCGTCGAGATTGCGCTATCCTCGTCTGGAACGAGGCCGAAGACCGGCGAAAGATTCGCCGCGCACGCCTGCATCAAACTGAGTCGGTCCGCCTTGGGCGCGCCGAATGTCTCTTCGTGCGGATAGACGCAGCCCGTGCCAAAAGGTTCGAGCTTCACCGCGCCAAAAATCCCGCGGCGCACGACCACTTCGCTGCGCGACGCTCCGCCCGACGCGATATCGAACGTCTGTTCGTAAAGATAAAACGACTCTTTGGCGTCCGGCGTTAGAACATTCGACGCGATCCAGTCCTTAAAGGTGTCGGCCGCGCGCGAATAACGGTCGTGCTCCGGTTTGTCTTCGGGTGTCGTCTTGCCGAATTCGACGCGCACGACGTTGTACGGATTGCGTTCATAGAGCGAATTCTGCATCGCCGAATCGATAACATCGTAAGGAGGGCAGACGACATCGGCGGCGGCGCCATTGATGCGGGAAAGATTGTAACGCAACGCGCGGAACGGTTTGACAATGGCCATTAAAACTCTCCAAAACGGGACTACGACTCGAACACTTTTCGAGCGGAAAAGGATACGCGCGACGAACGAAATTGAAACTGAAAATCGGGAGCGATACGTTCGGAGTTCAGCCTTCAGGCTGGCCCCAAATACAGCCTGAAGGCTGAACTCCAAACTTTATGGCACCTGCTTGAATGCAAACACCGTCTTCCCCGTCACATCCAGTCCCGTCGTCTCCCCATCCTTCTTTCCATCGATGCGGTATTTCGAAGTCGCTTCGATCTTGCCTTCGACAAATTGCCCCTTAGAGGGATCGAAGAGACACGTGCCGAGGCTTTGCCCTTGAACGCGCGTGATTTCCACCAGCAGACCTGCGCCGTTGTCGCCCTTCAAGTCGGCGGGATCCCATTGCGTCTTGATTTCGATGCGCGCAAGGCGTTTGCCGTCTTTCGTCTCCCACCCGATAAATGTGGAGTGGGAGCGCACCACGACAGGTTTGGCCAGTTTGAAGCTTGCCACGGATGGAATCGGCTGGCTGTCCTCCCACGTTTCACCCGGCTTTATTTCGCGCCCGGGCAGCAACCGCATCATGCCTTCGGCCCCCATGGCTCTGATCGTGTCGATCACGGCACTCTCGCCGGTCGCTTCGCTCACTTCCTTGCCGTTGGGTTCCAGCGTGACTTCCATCTTGCCTTCTTCCACGGACTTGAGCGATTCCTGAAACGCCTTGACCTCCTCCAAGCCGATGTCGTTGTCACTGTCGACGACGATCTTGCCGGTCTGAAGAACCTTGATTTTTCCTTTGGAAGCCTGAATCTCCCCGACGTCGTTGCCCACCGATTTCTTATCGTTATAGGCGTAATTTTCAATGCGCAGGTTCAATCGCATGCCCGGTCCTTTTCGCGGCAGACCTTTGAAAACCAGCGTCATCACCGCCGACAAATCGGACTTGAACGTAAAAACCTCACCCCGCTCGCGCCCGCTTGTTTCGGTGCCGGCCGTGGTGGACCATTGGTATTTTGCGGTTTGATCGGGTGCAAGTTTGAAGCTCAAATCCGCAGCGGCGTTTTCTTCAGCGCGGACGCACGTGTGCATGAGCGCCAGCACACAGCACGCGATGTGTTTGGACAGCAAGGCGACGGATGAAGCACGAGTGGTCATAGTGGCTGAATCTCAAAGGAAGTTAACGAATGCGACTATCTCGAATCCGCTCAAATATTCAAAAGGAATTCTATGTGTATCCAATAAAAAAAGAATAAGTATCGGCCATTTTTTCATAATTCTTGAATCAAATTTCGGTTCGTGGACCTGTTCGCACGTCACATTCCGTCCGCGCTTGAATCACACATGTGATTGAAGATTAGTGACTTACACCATAGCGATGCCGATCGTCCGAAAATCTTATTTGAAAAGTTGAATAAATGCTGTAGGATGCAGTCAACGTCTGTAGAATGCTCGTCTTATTGATGACATCAGTTTGATGAGTTCCAGTTTTAGTCCGGGTGTCCTTCGAGACCCGTTAAACTCGAAGGAAACAGACCGTCTGTGAACTGCTCAAGGTGGTTTTCAGCGGTACAATGTTCTGGAGGATCGCTTCCATGAAGCGTGCTTTATTCTTTGTTGTTCCGTTCGCGTTGGCGTTTGTTTTGTCCGCGGCTCGCGCCGATGACACAGAAGTAACCGGTACGGTTGGTTGCGCTCACTGCAACTTCGCCAAGGACACCGGCGCAACGAGCTGCGGCTCGGCCGTCAAGGTTGGCGACAAGGTCTACACCCTCAAGGGTGACAAGGTTGCTCCCGACTTCAAGAAGGGTGGCGAATGGGTCATCAAGGGCAAAGTTGACGAAGAAAAGAAGACCATCGAAGTCACCACAATGGCGAAGAAGGCCTAGTTTTCAACGCTTTGAAATCCTCGATACACGAAACGGAGGCCGAAAGGCCTCCGTTTTGCATTAATAATGCCAGAGCCGCGCACGTCAGTAAGCGGCTTTATTGTTTACAGTAACACTCACATTAGCCGCTTACTGACGTGCGCGGCTCTGGAACGTGTACCTCGGAGCACCCTCCAGCATGGCCAGCGCATCCCTCTCCACAAAATTCTCCTATCACACTCCTGACGACCGGCTTGCACAAGGCCGCGCATTGCGCGGAAAACTGGGCCGCGCGGAGCACGGCAAATGGACGCCATCGAAAAACCGCGCCAATCCCGTGACCCTGCTGATGGGCGAAAACACAGGCCGGCAGTCGAGTCTGCTGCCGACCAAATTCGATCGGATGAAAGCCAGCCCATTCGGGTTTTTCCGCGGTGCCGCGCCGTTGATGGCCGCCGACTTGGCGCTCATGAAATCGACCGGCCTGCGCGTGCAGCTCTGCGGCGACGCGCACGTCAAGAATCTCGGCGCGTACGCCGCACCCGACGGTCAGTTAGTCTTCGACTTGAACGATTTCGACGAAACGATATCCGGCCCCTGGGAGTGGGACGTCAAGCGCCTCGCCGCCAGCATCGTCCTCGCCGGGCGCGACGCGAAGGACCGCTTGAGCGACTGCCGCAAAGCGGTGCTGGAGTTCAGCGCTGCCTACCGGAACGCTCTGTGGCTTTTTTCCAAAATGAAAGCTCTGGATCTGATGAAACATCCGGTCTTGAGCGGCATGGGAAATGAAATCGAAAACGAACTCGTCCAGCGTGTGCTGAAGAAAGCCGAACGCGCGACGCCCGACAGAAATCTGGCGAAACTGACTCTGCCCGCAAAGAACGGCTGGCGGCGCTTTCATACCGCGACGCCGATGTCCCCGGTGACGAAAGAGACCGCCGAAAAAGTGCTCGCGTCACTGGCGTCCTACCGCGAAACGCTCGGCGCGTCCCGCCGCCTGACCCTCGACGCTTACAACCCATACGACGTGGCATTCAAGATTGTCGGCACCGGCAGCGTGGGCACGCTCGACTACGTGATCCTGCTGTACGGCAACGGTCCGGCCGATCCCCTGTTCCTTCAGGTGAAACAGGCGCTGCCGTCGTGCTATGCAAAATATCTCCCGGACGCGCTGCATTATTCAAACCAGGGCCAGCGCATCGCCGATGGACAGTACTGCCTGCAAACCGTGACGGATCCGTTCGTCGGCTGGACCTCCTTCGACGGCAAGGATTTTCTCGTCCGCCAATTGGCCGATCACAAAGCCTCGATCGATCCGGCGGAATTGAGCGGAGAGGCGCTGATCGAATACGGCGTGCTCTGCGGAAAAATGCTCGCCCGCGCGCACGCCCGCACCGGCGACGCCGCGATGATCGCCGGCTACTGTGGGAATGCGGACAAATTGGACCTCGCCATCGCCAACTTCGCTGTGGCCTATGCCGAGCAGACGCTGTTGGATTACGACCTGTTTTGCAAGTGCTCGAACGACGAGTTGCTAAAAATGGTGCCCGATGCCGTTATCGAAAAGCCTAGCCCAAAAACCACGAGCGCCGCTATTTCATCGCTTTCGGATCGAGCGCGTCGCGCAGCCCGTCCCCGAGCAAATTGAACGACAGCACCGTCAGCACGATCGCCGTGCCGGGAAAAACCGCCAGCCACCATTGAGTCTCGAAATAGCTTTTGGCATCCGACAACATTCCGCCCCAACTCGGAAAAGGTTCCTGGATGCCCAGGCCCAGAAACGACAATCCCGCTTCACCGAGGATGTTTCCGCCGATCGATAACGTTGCCAGCACAATGATCGGTGCGACACAATTCGGCAGTACGTGGCGGAACATGATACGTCCGCTACCGCCACCCAGCGCCTGGGCCGCGGTGACATAATCGAGCGTCTTGATCGTCAACACTTGCGCGCGAACGACGCGCGCGATGCCCGTCCAGCCCACCACGCCCAGCGCGAAAAAAAGTATCCAGAACGACGGGTTGGCCACCAGCAGGTCCGGATTTTCCGCCGGCGTCCGCTTGTACAACGCGGTAATGGCGATGGCCAGCAGCAGCGTGGGAAAGGCGGCGATGGTGTCGGTGAAGCGCATCAATACCGCGTCGATTTTCCCCCCGAAATAGCCGGAGCACAACCCCAGCGTCACGCCGATCAGCAGCGACAGAACCGTAGCGCTGATTCCGATCAGCAGCGACACGCGCGCGCCGTACATCACGCGCGACAGAATGTCGCGCCCCAGATAATCGGTGCCGAAAAAATGACTCGCGCATGGCCCGACGAGTTCGCTGCCGCGCAGTTGATCCTTGTAATTGTACGGTGCCAGGGTGCCCGCCGCCAAGGCCAACAGCAGCATGAAAAAGAGAATCCCCGTCGCGGTCAACGAACGCGAATTTCCGAACAGGCGCACCCACCACGTCGCTGGCCGGCGCACCAATTCCTCTTCACCGCCCGTGGACGCGCCCATATTGGGCGGCACCGCGGAAACGGTCCGCGCATGTTCAATCGGCATGTCGTATCCGTGGATCGAGGAACGCATAAAGCATGTCAACAACGATGTTGATCATGACGAAAATCAACGCGAAGACGACACAGCAGCCCATCACCACCGGCAGGTCGTGCTGAAAAATCGCCTCGGCAATCACCGATCCGATGCCGGGAATCTGAAAGACTGTCTCGGTCAGCACCGCGCCAGTCAGCAATGCCGCGAAATCGCTGCCCATAACCGTCACAACCGGAACCAGCGCATTCGGGAAGGCGTGCCCCAACAGCACCCGCCATTCGCCACGCCCTTTCGCCCGCGCGCTGCGAATGTAGTCGGAACTCAACGTTTCGAGCAGGCAGTTGCGCGTCAACCGGGAGATGGACGCGGTGCTCAACAGGCCCAGCGTCAAACTCGGCAGAACCAGATTGGAAATGTACCCCGCCTCGTATCCGCCAATGGGAAACCACTGCAATTTCACCGAAAAAATAAGCAGCAGCAGCATGCCCATGAAAAACGCGGGAAACGAAATGCCCAGCGACGCAAACACCGATGAAGAATAGTCGATCCATGAACGCGGGCGCCACGCCGAAAAAATGCCCAGCCCGATGCCCAGAGTCGTCGCGATCACCACCGCTCCCATTGTAATCTTGATCGTCACCGCCAGGCCATCGAGGATTATCGTCGTCACCGATTTGCCATCCTTGGAAATCGACGCGCCCAGATCGCCTTGGAGAAGGTGAAGAATATGGTTTGCGAAGCGCACATGCATCGGCTTGTCGAATCCCAAATGAGCGCTGACTCTCTTCATCATTTCAGGATTGGCGTGCTGACCCATTAATTGGCGCACGGGACTGCCACTCAGATCGCTCAATAAAAAAGCAATCGTCGCCACGCCAAAGAGAACGGGGATCGTTTGCAGCAGCCGGCGTAAAATGTATGTGCCCATATTTAAACGTCAGCCCCAAATCCCAACGCGCGGAGTCGAATCCTCACTCGACTTCCACGTTCATGAATTCAACCTGCGGATACTCGGTCCCCGTGTCTAGCGACGTGGCATTTTCGCGGATGCCTTTGACTTCTTTTCGCAGGAGAACTTTGCTGATCAGATGGTACGTGCAGATCCACGGCGCTTCGTCCAGAATGATGTTCTCGGCACGCTCGTACAATTTCGCGCGGTCGGTCATGTCCTTCAGTTTCCGCGCGTCTTCTGTCAGCTTGTCGACTTCGGGATTCGAATAGCACATGTAATTTCCAGCCGAATTGAATTGCTTGGTGTTGAAGAGCACGTACAGGAAGTTATCCGGGTCTGGATAATCCGCCACCCATCCGAGTAAAAACATAGGCACGGGTTCTTTGTCGACCATCTCGAGAAAGCGATTCCAGTCGACGGCTTCAAGCGAGATACGAATCCCAATTTTCTCAAAATCGTTGACCATCGCCTGGCCAATGTTCTTGTTGTCCACGTCGTTGCGAACCAGCATGGTAATCGGGGCCAGTCCCTTTCCTTCGGGGTATCCGGCTTGAGCCATTAATTCCCGCGCTTTGGCCAAATCTTTTTTCCAGCCGGGGCGGCTTTCCTTGCACGCCGGCATCCCTGGCGGAAGCACGCCGATCGCCGGCGTCCCGCGGCCTTCCAGAATTGTTTTGCAAAGATATTCGCGGTCCAGCGCGTAATTCATCGCCTGGCGCAGAAACTTGTTCGTGCCGAAGGGCAAAAGGTCTTTCTTGTCTTTGAACGGCCCGTTGGGCATGCCGATCCCAATGTAATTGGTGCGCGCGGACTTCCATTCAAAGACGTTTTCTTCGCCTGCTTCTTCCGTCGATTTCTTGACTTGCCCGTTGGGAATTTCACACGCGTCGAGCTGCCCCGCCATGAACCGCTTGATTTGCAGAGTCTTGTCTTTGTAGATGAAAAACCGCACGCCTTCCATCTTGGGTTTCCCGGCAAAATAGCCATCGAAACGCCGCAACCGCAGATATTGGTTCGCCACCCAATCCTTCTCAGCGAGCTTGAACGGTCCCGTGCCCACCGGCGCGCGCGATAACGGCACGTCCTTGTTCTCAGCCGATTCGCGTGGAACCACCGCGCAACTGACCGTGCAGAGATGCTGGAGAAATGGCGCAAACGGCTCGTCGAGCTCGATCTGCAGCGTGTAGTCGTCCACCGCGCGAATCCCGAGATTCGGGTCGTCGTGAACCACTTCATCGCTTTTGAATTCGCAGTAAGCTTTTGAACCTTTGACGAACGGATTCATCAAATCCGCACGCTTGCTCATCGCGCTCATCAGGCGTTTCAAGCTGTACACAAAATCCGCGGCTTTGACTTCGCGGCCGTTGTGAAAACGCACGCCTTTCCGCAATTTGAACGTATAGAGCCGATTTTCATTCGTGATCTCCACCGATTCCGCGAGATCCGGCACCGGCTTCAAGACACGATGCTCGTCGTATTGCAAGCGCATGAGCTTGTTGAATATCTTGCCGCCGATGCCGTCTGAAATCGTGTCGGTAATCGAAATTGGATCGAGCGTCTGCGGTTCGGAATCGACAGCCAGCCACAGTTCACGCCCACCCGTGCGGGGCTTCAAACTTCCCTTGTTCGCCAAAGTCGTTTTGCCGGACTTCCCAGCATCGCCCGATTCCGAATTCACTTCCTCTGCATTTCGGCCGGCAAGCGCCAGCGCGATAAAAATCGCGAAGCAAACAATGTCCATCGCGATCACGCCATACAAGCGATTCATGGCATTGACTCCAAAAGCGGTTTTAGGTTCCGGGTTTCAAGTTTCAGGTTAGCACACCGGAGTCAGTAAATAAAATCTGAAACCTGAAACTTGAAACCTGGAACCTGAAACAGTTGTTATTTCCCGCCGCTCAATTTTCGCAGAACGAAACTCAACACCACGCCCGCCAAACCGAAACCCACCGTGTAATAAAGCACGCGCAGCCATTTGTTCCGGTTCTCGATGTTCTCCGGCGGATGCTCCATGACCTTGAACGAATCGAGCGTCTCTTTCAACGCCACTCGGACCGGGTCGTTTTGATCGGTGCTGTAATTGAAAATCAGGTCGAACCATTTTCCTTTTCCGGGTACCGCGACACGAATGATGCGGTTGCGTTCGTTGTTGACCGGGCTGATCATGTCGCCTTCTTCCTGCAACGAAATGATGCCGTCCACGGTGACCACGTTCAAGACCAGGTCGCCGACCTTGTCGCCTTCGCGCTTGTGCTTTTCTTCCAGCATTTCCTTATACACGGGAATCTGCGACGGATCGATCTGCTCCTGATTTTCAGTGAACGCAATCGCGAACGACGGCGGATGCTCGTTGGGCTGCTTGAGATTAACCGGGCCAATGAACCACGCAGGCGGGCGTTTGCGCGAACGTTCTCCAATATCTTTCTTGCCCAAAACCTCGCTCATCCCATTGAATACTTCGCGCGACTCGTCGTCCGTCAGTTTTCGATACCCATTGGGAATCAACACCGAATAGCCCGCCACAGGATCGGTATACATCTCGCGTTTGGCCGGTTCGGCGGGAGGCGCCTTGGCATCAGGCTTAACTTCGGCGGCATACAATGCGAACGAAGCCAGCGACAAAGTGCCCAACGCTAAAATCAATTCAAACGTTTTCCGAATCGCGATCAATTGTCTCAATGAAACGCCCCTTATTTATCAAAATATCTGCGTCTATCCGCGTTCATCTGCGTTTAATTGAACCGCGGATTAAACCAGCAGCCTCAGACCAATATTTTATCGACGACGTTTCCAAAAACATCCGTCAACCGATAATCGCGCCCCTGGAATTTGAAAGTCAGGCGCTTGTGATCGATGCCCAACAGTTTCTGCGCCGTCGCGTGAAAATCGTGGACGTGGAACACATCCGTCACCGCATTGTATCCCAACTCGTCCGTCGCGCCGTAAGAAATGCCCGGCTTCACGCCGCCGCCGGCCATCCACATCGAGAAGCCCTTAATATGGTGGTCGCGCCCGTCGCCCTGGCCCATCGGCGTGCGCCCGAATTCGCCGCCCCAGATGACCAGCGTGTCCTTGAGCATGTCGCGCTGCTTCAAATCCTTGATCAGCGCCGCGGACGCCTGATCGACCAGGCCCGCCGTCGTCTTGACCCCGTTCTTCACGCCGCCGTGATGGTCCCAGCCGCGATGATAAAGCTGAATGAAACGCACGCCGCGCTCCGCCAGCCGCCGCGCCATCAGGCAGTTGAACGCAAAAGAACCATCCGAACCTTTCGTGCCGTACATCTCGAGAATATTTTTCGGCTCGTTCGAAATGTCGAGCAAGTCCGGCACGCTGGCCTGCATCTTGAACGCCATTTCATATTGGCCGATGCGCGTCGCGATCTCCGGGTCGTCGACCAGTTCGTTGCGCATTTTATCCAGCGACTGCACGGCATCGATCACATCGCGCTGCCGCTCCGCCGTCACGCCTCCCGGCCGGCCCGCGTACAACACCGGATCGCCCTTCGATTGAAACGCCACGCCCTGAAAGCGGCTCTCCAGAAATCCGCTGTGCCACTGCCGCGCCGCAATCGGCTGCCCCTGCCCGCCGCCGGCGGATGTCAGTACAATGAACCCCGGCAGGTTGTCGCACTCGCTGCCCAGACCATAGATCGTCCACGATCCCATGCTCGGACGACCCGGAATCGACGTGCCGGTGTTCATGAACGTCTGAGCCGGATCGTGATTGATCTGTTCGGTGACCAACGAGCGGACGATGCAGATGTCGTCGGCGATCGACGAAATATGCGGCAGAATCTCGCTGATCTCCTGCCCTGATTCGCCGCATTTCTTGAATGCGTACTGCGGCGCAAGGCACTTCAACTGCTGGCCTTGAAGCTGTGCGATCGGCTGCCCTTTGGTGAATGAATCGGGCATCGGCTTGCCGCCGAGCTCCAACAATTTCGGCTTAAAATCGAGCGTCTCGAGATGCGACGGCCCGCCGGCCATCGTCAGATAAATGACGCGCTTGGCCTTCGCCGGAAAATGCAGCGGATTGATGAGTCCGCGCCATTTCGCGGCATCCTCGGCGAGCGCATTTTTCGGCGTCAGCATCGACGCCAGCGCCGCCGCCCCAATGCCAAGCGTCGAGCGGCTCAGGAACGCACGGCGGGTGTGTTGAAGAGGAATGTCGTCGCAGCAATGTCGCATAAATCCATCCAATCCGTAAGCAATCATCAAAGCCCCGAGCCGCAGGCGTCCCGTCCCGCCCCGCCCTTATCTAAGAAGAACCAACAGCTCGAACCATTTCCAATTGGCTGTGGCGAATTTCATCAAACCATGTGTGATTCATCCAAAAGATAGAGATGGTACGTTTGCTCGTCGTCAAGATAAGAATACGGCGCGCCGATTCGCTCGGCAATTTTTAGAATGTCGTCTTCAAATGCCGAGCTCCAGTCGATATTCATTTCCTCTGGAATCGGATCGCCAATATTATGATTTATTTCACCATCTGTTGCCATAACCGACCGCAACTTGCAACCATTTTCGTATAACGACAAAGCGTAAGTGTTCGAAGCTCCTTCGCATATCCAGCAAAAAATACGTGTTTTCCACCGGGCAGAAAACTCTTCCCACACGGCCTCCTCAGAAATCATCACCATTTCAAAATCCAAAATATCCGTCCAGCCTCCCGCGAAATACACAACCTTTTTCACGGTGGTTCTGTCGATTATTGGGTCGCGAAGTTCAACTTCAATCTCCTCCGACGAAGTTACAACTCTCGGCTTATCCATCAGCCGGTAGTCGAGCCGTTCAAATATCTCCGGGGCGTCAGCCAAGTGCTCGCCTTCGATAGAAACCATGGCCATATGCAAGCTCATCAAACGTCTCCAACATGATTATTCCGCACCCGTCAGTTCCGCGTATTCGTCTCATGCAAATTCAAAATAGTCCGCGCAACGGAAGTCCACGCAGCCAAATCCTCGATCTTGATGTCCTTCGCCGGCGGAAAATCCCCGGAAGCCGCCAACTTTTCCGCCGCCGCTTTGTCCTTTGAAAATTCGTCGAGATGCTTCGCCAGCAGTTTTCCGAGCAGCGCCAATTCCTGCGCATTCGGCTTGCGTGACAGCGCGCGCATGTATGCAAAATTCAAACGCCCAGTCGTGTCTCCCCCGCCCTCCTTGATAATTTTTTCCGCGAATACGCGGGCTGCTTCGACGTAAGTTGGATCGTCAAGCAGCACCAAAGCCTGCTGCGGAATGTTCGAACGCGTGCGCTCCGCGCAGCATTCCTCGCGCGGCGGCGCGCCAAACGCCGCCAGGCTGGGGTGCAGGAACGAGCGCTGCCAGTGCGTGTAGAGTCCGCGCCGGTATTCGTTCTCGCCCTTGTCGCGGTCCCAAGTGCGCCCTGGAAAATTGAGATGCACCCAATAGCCATCCGGCTGATAAGGCTTGACGCTCGGCCCGCCGATCTTCGGCGCCAGCAGTCCGCTGATGGCCAGCGCATTGTCGCGAACCAGTTCCGCTTCGAGCGTAAACGGCACCTGCCGCGCAACAAGGCGATTGAAAGGATCGCGCTCCTTTAGGTCTTTTCGCCCGGCGGAGCTTTGACGGTACGTGCTCGTCATCACGATCTGCTTGATTGATCGCTTCATGTCCCAATTGTGATCACGGAAATCGACGGCCAGCCAGTCGAGCAATTCCGGATGCGACGGCGCTTCACCCTGCGCGCCAAAATCCTCCACCGATTTGCTCAGCCCTGTTCCAAAATACATTTTCCACAGGCGATTCACGAAGACGCGGGCGGTTAACGGATTGTCTTTCTCGAGTATCCAATTGGCCAGATCGAGCCGCGTCGCACGCCGGTCTTTGACGCTCAATTTTGGGAGCCCCGAAGGCACATCCGGCGTAACGATCACACCGGATTCGTCCATCCAATTGCCGCGCGCCTTGATGCGGGAGACGCGCGGTTCCTGAGCCATCGCCACGAGACAGAACGGGATTGTTTTCAGCAAATCGGCCTTTTTCTGTTCCAGCCCCGCGAGTTCCTTGCGCGCGGGATCCAGCAGCGGCGCGATGGAGCGGTAATGAGCGGCGACCTGACTCTTCTGCTGATCGTTTCGCTTCGATACTTCGACAGCCAGCGCCGCGGCCGCTTCCTTCGGCAGTTCCTTGCCGGCACTCGCCTTTACCGGGCGCGCGTCGCTCGTCGCGGAGAGTTTGAAGTGTCCGAGCGTATGCTGCGCGCCGTGGTTGAGATTGATGACGATGGCCAGATCCAATTCGTCGCCCGTGCCGAGGTCGTCTTTCGTTTCAAAAACCAGATGCTCAGCCTTGCCTGCCTTGCTGGAATCGTCCAGCACCGCCCAACCGGTTTTGCCGGGACTTTCTTTCCCATCGATGGTTGCGGCCGCGTTGAATGCTTTGTACGGGTTCGACTCGGCGAACAGCTTCTGCTCGATCGTGGCGCTGGCGTTTTGCAACGCGATTTTCTCTTCGCCCGATTTTACGCTCAATTGGCTGATCACGAAATTTCCGTTGCCCGCGCGTCCCGGGCCGCTTTGCGGCAGCGACTTGTCCGGCATGACATCCAGGCGAAACGCCGTAATCCCTTTTTGATTCGTCTTTACGTGAACCGAGTACACGTCCTTATCCGGACTTTTTCCGGATGCCAGAATCGCGCTCTTGTCTTTCTGAATCTGCAGCTTCGCGCCTTGAGCCGACTCGACCAGATACGGCAGCAGCGGTTTCCAATCGAAGTGCTTTTCGTTCTTGTGCTGCGTCTCCCAGTCGGCTTGAGCCGCGGCAAGTTCGGGCGTCGGCGTCTCCAATACCTTCTTTGCATCGGCGATCTGCGCATCGAGTTTCTTCAATGCGCTCTCCTGTTCCGCGCTGGGCACGGGCATGCCGTCTTCGCGCCGCCCGAGTGCCGCCTCCTTTACATCCGCGAAAAACGCGCCAAGGCTGTAAAAATCCTTCGCCGTGTACGGATCGAATTTATGGTCGTGGCATTCGCAGCACCCCATCGTCGCGGCCAGCCAGACCGAACTGGCGTTGCGCACGCGGTCGGCGTTGTATTTGTTTTCGTACTCCTTCGCTTGAGCCCCGCCCTCCTCAGTCGTTAACAAAAGTCGGTTGTAGCCGGACGCAACTTTCTGCCACGTCGTCGCATTGGGAAGGAGATCGCCGGCGAGTTGCTCGCGCGAAAATACGTCGAACGGCGTGTTCGCGTTGAACGCGCCGATTACATAATCGCGGTATGGGGAGACATTGCGCGGGTTGTCGCTGTGGCAGCCGATGGTATCCGCGAAGCGCACCAGATCGAGCCAGTAAATCGCCATGCGCTCGCCGAAGTGCGGCGACGCCAGCAGTCGATCGACGGCTTTCTCGTATGCATTCTCCGCGCCGTCCGCTTCAAACGCAGCCACTTCTTCCGGCGACGGCGGCAGGCCGATCAGATCGAAGCTCAAGCGCCGCAGCAGCGTGGCTTTGCCAGCCTCGGGAGACGGCGCGATTTTTTCCGCTTCCAAGCGCGCGAGGACGAATCGGTCGATTGCGTTGCGGCACCATTTCTCGGCCGCGACGGTCGGCGCGGGCTTCGATACGGGCGGAATGAACGCCCAATGCCCTTCATACTCCGCGCCCTGTTCGATCCATTTTTTCAGAATGCCAAGCTGCGCGGGGGTGAGCGTTTTTTCGAATTTTTTCGGGGGCATGTGCTCGTCGGGATCGGCGCTGTTGACGCGATCGAGCAGCGTGCTGCGCTTGACGTCGCCCGGCACGATGGCGAACTTGCCATCCTCCAATTTGCCCAGCGCGGATTCCTTGACGTCCAGGCGCATCTCCGACTTGCGCTTGTTCTTGTCAGGCCCGTGACAGGCAAAACAATTCTCGCTGAGAATCGGGCGCACATCGCGATTGAAACTGATCTTCGCATCGGCGGCGAAACCGTTCGAAATCAGCGACCCAAACAAGACCGCGGCACAGCACCGCGCAGCCATTTTACGATGAACTTTGCACATGAAATCGATTCTCCGAAAACATCCCTATCGATATACACTCATGTCCAACTTAAACGCCCACAACCGAAAGATATTCCTTCAGCGCCGCCAGAAGCAGATCGATCTCATCGTCCGTTCCCACCGTGATCCGCAAGCCGTCGTCAAGCAGTCTCGCGGGAAAATAGCGAATCAAGATGCCGCGCTCCTTTAGGAAGCGATACGCTCCAGCCGCCACCGTGGCATTCGCCATGCGCGCGAAAATGAAATTCGACTGGCTCGGCACCGTGTGCAAGCCCAGCGTGTTCAGCCCCGCGTCGAGCCGCACGCGAGTCGCGCGAACGCGCGCCGCGTTCTGCTTCGTCCACGCCGTATCGCGTAGCGACGCAGCGCCGGCGGCGATGGCCAGCCGGTCGAGATTGTAGCTGTCTTTAACTTTCCACAATCCTTCAACGACATGCGCACTTCCGAATAAAAGTCCCAGCCGCATTCCCGCCAGGCTGTGGCTCTTTGAAAACGTGCGCAGGACCACGACATTGTCGAGTTCCTTCGCGAGCGCCAGATTGTTAAAATCCGCGAATTCCGCATAGGCTTCGTCGAGAACCAGAATGCCATTCTTCAAGCTCGCCGCCAACGCGCGAACCTGCTCCGGCGCATACACGGTTCCCGAAGGCGAATTCGGCGACGCCAGCAACGTCAGGCGCGCGCTGCTGCTGAAAAGTTCCTTCGGCAAATTGAAATCGCGGTCGAAGTCCACACTCATAATCTTCGCGCCCTGAGCGTGCGCGAGCGTTTCGTACAGCACGTACGTCGGATATGGATACGCGATCGTTTCGCCTTCGCCGACGAACGCGCGGAAGAGCATCGCCAACAATTCGTCTGATCCGTTGCCGTGCAGAATTCGCTCGATGGGAAAACCGAACACGTCCGCTGCTGCCTGGCGCAACGCCAGCGCTTTGGGATCGGAATACAAGCGCAGCCTGTCGCCCGTTTCGCCCAACTCGGCGCGCACGGCCTCCGCCATCGCGGGACTGGGCGGGTAGGGATTTTCGTTCGTATTCAGCTTGACGACTTTCGCGCCCGCCGCAGGCTGTTCGCCCGGCACATACGCCTCCATCGCCTCTACATTCGCTCGCAACCGAACCATCGTTTTAGTTTCCTTTTCAATCGTTTGGAGTTCAGCCTTTAGGCTGCATCCATACAGCCTAAAGGCTGAACTCCGAACGAATCAACACCGCGCGTTTGTGCGCTTCCAGGCCTTCCGCGTCCGCGAGTGTCGCGATCGCGTTTGACAATTCTTTTAAACCTTTCGCGTCGGCTTCGATCAAGCTCGTCCGGCGCAGAAACGAATAGACGCTCAAGCCCGAAAACGCGCGCGCCGTTCCACCTGTCGGCAGCGTGTGGCTGGGGCCGGCCATGTAATCGCCCAGCGGCTCGGTCGCATGGGGCCCAATGAAAATCGCGCCGGCCGTATTCAATTGTTTCGCGACGGCAGACGCGTTTTTCGTGAGCACTTCGAGGTGCTCGGGCGCCAATTCGTTGGCCAGCGCGATCGACGCGTCGAGGCTCGGCGTCACGACGATCAAACCCCAATCGCGCAGCGCGGCTTCGGCGATGTGCTTGCGCGGCAGCGTCGCGAGCTGTTTCGTCAACTCCATCGCAACGGCTGCAGCAAGCGCCGCACTGTCCGTCGCCAGCACACAGGACGCCAGCGTGTCGTGCTCCGCCTGGGCGAGCAGATCCGCCGCGATAAAATCGGCGCGCGCGGATTCGTCGGCGACGATCAGCACTTCGCTCGGCCCCGCCAGCATGTCGATGTCCACGTGCCCAAAGACCGCGCGCTTGGCCAGCATCACGAACAGATTTCCCGGCCCGACAATCTTTTCGACTGGCTTGACGCTCTTCGTTCCAAACGCTAGCGTGCCAATCGCCTGCGCACCGCCGAGCCTGTAAATTTCGCCGATTCCGAGAATTTCGCACGCGCATAAAACGCCGGCGCTCAACGCGCCGTCTTTTCCGCAAGGCGACACAATGGCGATCTCTTTCACGCCCGCGACTTGAGCCGGAATGGCGTTCATCAACACGCTCGAAGGATACGCCGCCGTCCCGCCCGGCACATAGACGCCCGCGCGGCGCAGCGGCGACCACGCCAACCCGCTCTTCACGCCAGGCGGTCCGTTCTTCGACGGGCGCGGCGCGATGTCGGACGGCATCAGCCGCCGCTGATAATCGGCGATCCGCTCCGCGGCCAATTCAAGCGCCGCGCGCAGTTTTGGCGAAACGCTCTTTGTGCCTGCACGCCGCTCGGCGTCGCTCACACGCAGCGTCTTCGGAGTCAGTGTCACGCCGTCGATTTTTTTCGCATACTGAATCAGCGCCGCGTCGCCTTTTGCGCGCACGTCGTCGAGAATGCGCGCGACGACCGCCTCGGGCGGCAGCACTTTTCCAAAGAGCGCCTTGACGCGCGCGCGATACGGCGCGCTGTCGAGCCGTTCCATAGCCGCGAGACGTCCGCACAATTTCGCCACGGCGCGCCTGGCGGCCGGAGTGCCGGCCTTCACAATTTCAACAACTCGCTTTTTCATTTCTCGTTCGCTTCCAAAACGCGTTCAATGACCCACCGCCAAATTCCAGCTCTGGCTGTCCTCCGCGAACCTCCGCGTCCTCAGCGGTGAATAAAGTATCAGATCGAATTTGATTTGCCGTATTTCGTCAGTGTGTCGGCCGATGCTGCCGTGCGGACCCAGAGTTGCCGCTGCCGGGGACCGTCGAATTCGCAGAAAAAAACGCCCTGCCACTGGCCCAGCATCAATTCGCTGTTTTCGACAAACACCGTTGCATTGAAGCCCATCATGCTGGCCTTCACGTGCGCGGCGCTGTTGCCTTCGCCGTGCCGGAAATGCGGCTGCATCCAGGGCACGGACGCATTCAGGGCGCACAGAATGTCGTACGGCACGGCGGGGTCGGAATTCTCATTTATGGTGAGAGCCGCAGTCGTGTGCGGGACGAACAGATGCAAGAGGCCGTTCTTAAACGACAGCCGCGCGATCAGCATTTTCAATTCGCGCGTAATATCGATGAACTCGGTATGTGCCTGCGTGTTGACTAAAATGCGTTCCACGAACCCAGTCTCCATTTTGTAAACGCATTTTACACGCACGCCTGAATAACACAACGTGGCGGAACCGCAGAACCGAAATCCGTTCGGCTCTGCATTACTGAATCCGCTCCGCCGATTTGCAGTAGCTCCATGCGGAAAGCGCGAAGAAAAATGCAAAAGTCCCGCCGCTTCCTGCCCCGCGCTGCGACGGAAACGCGAAGACGCTGACGACCAGCGCGCCCACGCCTGCTGCGAGCGCCGCGAGCGCCAGCGTTTGCAATTCGCTCGATCCGCCGCGCAAAAATGCCCCCGCCGCACCAAATATCCACGTCGCGAAAAAGAAGGCCAGCGCCGCCAGCCCGAGCGCGCCCAGTTCGACGCCCGTTTTCTCAAGCAGGCCAAAGCCGTCGCGCTCGTTTGCGTCGATATCGAACATCGCTTCCTCATCGGTGCGCGCATTGGTGCGCGGATAATACGCGTCGTCGAAAAACTTGTTGATCTCCGAATTGTAGCGTCCGGCGCCCGCGCCCAAAATCCAATTCGGCAGCGTCTTTTCGTTCATCGGATCGCGAGACGAGGCGAGATAACCGAGCGCCGCCTGATACCGCCGCAAGCGCGGCGTGGCGATTTTCTTATCGCCGCCGATCCTGGCCCAGAGCGTCAAACCGCGTTCGAGCGTCGCGGCATTGCCGCGCTTTTCAGGCAAATTCGGAAGCACAACCGCCGCAAATAAAATCACGCCGGCCAGAAGCGCGAAGCCGCTCACATATTTTTTTGCCAGAACGCACGCGGTGGCCACCGCGAGAATTCCAGCCACCGCGCCCAGAAGACTGCCAGCGGCCATCGTCACGCAAAGCGCCAGCACAGCGAGCACACCGGTCAGCGCCTTGACCAGCGGATCCTTGTCCATTGCGGCGAACGCCGCCGCCGCCGGGACGAGCATCGCGGCTTGAGCGCCGAAAAGCATCCGGTTGTCATACCATCCACCCAGCCGCATGTTGGTCACGCCACCCAACGCCTGATCGAGATGTTTCGGGTCAATCGGCTTTCCCACCGGGCCCATATATTGATAGAGCGCATAAAGCACGCAAAGTCCAAAACTGCCGCACAGGATCAGCGCCAGCGTTCTATATTCCGACGCATCGTCGGCGACGTTCGAGAAGACCCACGCACCGAGCAACACAACGAACAGCGGATTCATCGCGGCGAAAAACCATTCCCCGAATTTCTCGTCGCCACCGATGATCCAGACGAAAGAGATCACGGCCAGCCCAGCCCAGAAGATCGTGGCCGGGTGTGGCACTTTGAATCGCGCCCACGGTTTGCGCTGGACGAGATCCAACACCATTAATAGCGCCAGTATGGGGAGGAGAAAATCCAGCGGCGACAAATAAAGGGGGCGTTTGCGGGGACCGGAGATGCGCTCGTAGTTGATGCTCAACGGCATCGACGCAACGGTCACATACGCCAGCCATCTCCGCCATGCCGGCGGCGCGGAAAATTCACTGTATTCGAACGCACTGGACTTGGAAGTTTCAGTTGTCATATGAGAACCATAATTTCAATTCGAAAAATGCAAAGAAACATTTTGAAACGAAATGCGCGCACTGCGGAGAAGCACTCTGGCATGGCGCTGGACCGCACGTTATATTTTAACGCCGGTTGACGCAGCGGGGTATGGACAATTGAGAGGAATGACGATATGGCGATTTCCAATGACGATGTGGTTAAGGTGGCGAAGCTGTCGCGATTGGCGTTGAGCGGCGATGAAGTCGAAACCTATACCGAGCAGCTCGGCAAGATTCTCATTCACGTCGAAAAGCTCAACGCGGTGGACACGTCGGCGGTAGAGCCGATGATCACCGCGGCGGCCACCGGAAATGTGTTTCGGCCCGACGTGTCCAAACCCACCTTGGATCGCAAAGCGGCGTTCGAGTCCGCCCCGGCGCACGACGACGAATTCTTCCGCGTTCCGCTAGTGATCGAATAACCCGGCATATTTGATTGAAACGAATTCTATGCGCATCCGTCCATTCATAGCCGGAACGATTTTGTTGACTGCCTGTGCCCTCGCAGCGTGCCGAGCCACGGATTTTTTTGTCGCAACGGACGGCAGCGACGCCAATCCAGGCACAGACGCGCTGCCCTTCCAGACCGTTCAAAAAGGTTGCGACGTGGCGGCGGCGGGTTCCACGATTTTCGTCAAGGCGGGCATTTATCAAGAGCGTGTCACGATCGCCAAGTCCGGCAATGCGTCCGACGGATTTGTCACGCTTCGCAATTTCGCGGGCGACGCGGCAATTCTGGACGGCACCGGTTTGACCGCGCCCGACGGAGCGAGCGCGCTGATTCTGATGGCCGATCAAAGCTACGTGCGCGTGCAAGGTCTGGAGATTCGCAATTATTCGACCTCCACGAAGAACAATCTGGTCGCCGGCATTTTTGCCAGCGGCTTGTGTGATCATCTCGAATTCCGCAACTGCCACGTCCACCACATCGCGAACAATGCCGTGATTGAAACAGGCGGGCTGGGGCGCGACGCGCATGGCATCGCCGCGTATGGCACAACGGCGTTGACGAACGTCATCATCGACGGCTGCGAAGTCGATCATTGCACGCTCGGTTCCAGCGAGTCCATGACGCTCAACGGCAACGTCGACGGATTTCAAATCACGAACAACCTCGTCCATGACAACGACAACATCGGCATCGTCATGATCGGCTGGGAAAAGACCGCGAAGACCAACGATCAAACGCGCAACGGCGTTGTTCAGAACAACACCGTCTTTAACATCAACTCAAAGGGCAACCCGGCTTATGGCAACGAGAGTAGCGCGGCGGGCATTTACGTTGATGGCGGACGCGATATCGTCATTGAACGAAACCGCGTCTATCAAAACGATTATGGATTCGAGATCGGCGTCGAACACAGAGGTAAAACCGCCAGCGGCGTCATCGTGCGCGACAACATCTCGTTCAACAATCTGGTCGCGGGGCTGGGATTCGGAGGCTACGACCTGAAGCGCGGCACGACGCTCAATTGCCAGTTTCTGAACAACACTTTTTTTCACAACGACACGACGAACAGCGGCACGGGCGAGATCAACGTTCAGGTTTCGAAAAACAACGTTTTCAAGAACAACATCGTCGTGGCGTCAGATCAAAATATTTTGATCACAAATCCATTTGCGAAGGCGAAATCGGCGGGCAATATTTTCGATTACAACCTGTATTTCTGTCCGGGCGGCGCGAGCGGGAGCAACTGGAATTGGAACAAAAAGGACTACAGCACCTTTGACAGCTACCGGGCGAAAAACAAGCAGGACGCGCATTCTCTTTTCGCCGATCCATTATTTGCGTCGGTCGGATTGCCGCCCGATTTGCGGCTGCAAACCGGGTCGCCGGCAATTGACGCGGGAGACCCGGTGATTTCTCCCGCGCCCGGTGAAACCGATTTCGCCGGCAACGCGCGCCTTACTGGAACGGCGGTGGATTTGGGTGCATTTGAAAAATAGACGCGAATCGGTTTCGACTTTTGATTTTTAGCGAGGCGATCCATGGCCCACAATTCTCCGTATCATTCCCACTCGTGCCGAACTGCCGTGCCTCAATCGCGCCGCGAATTTTTGTGGCGCTCGGGCGGTGGTTTGGGTGGCGTGGCGCTGGCATGGATGCTGGGCCAGGATGCCGTGCGCGCGGACGAAGGCAAGCCGGCGTATATGGCGTTTCCGCCCAAAGCAAAACGCGTCATTCACATGTTCATGGCGGGTGCGGCCAGCCACGTGGATATGTTCGACCACAAGCCGCTGCTTGAAAAGAACGACGGCAAGCCGTGGGATCCGGGCGAAAAAGTGGAGCTTTTTCAAAACGGCCAGGGCAACACGTTCGCGTCGCCGTGGAAATTCAAGCCTTATGGCCAGAGCGGCAAGATGCTCAGCGAGATCGTTGCACCTTTGGGCGAAGTTGCTGACGAGCTTGCGTTCGTTCACAACCTCGTCGGAAAAACCGGTGTGCACAGCACCTCGACGCTGCTACAAGCCACCGGATTTCAACTCCCCGGATTTCCCGCGATGGGCGCGTGGACCAGTTACGGGCTAGGCAGCATGAACGAAAATCTGCCTTCTTTCGTCGTGTTGCCGGATCACCGCGGCTTTCCGTCAAACGGCGTGAAAAATTGGGATTCCGCATTCCTTCCCGCGCGCTGCCAGGGCACAATCGTGCGCACCGGAGCGGCCGCGCCGATCGACGATCTCTTTCCCCCGAAAAACGATTTCATCACGCCGGAAAGCGAAGCAGCGGCGCTGGCTCTCATGAGCAAGCTCAACCGCGCGCACGCGTCCACGCGGCCCGGCGACGAACGGCTCGAAGCGCGGATCAAAAGTTACGAACTCGCCGCGAAGATGCAGCTCGCCGCGCCTGAAGCGCTCGACCTGTCGAAGGAGCCGGCGCATATTTTGAAAATGTACGGACTCGATCACAACACGCAGGCGTGGCCGAAAGAAATCAACGCGCCGGAAGAGACCGATATCTTCGGGCGCAAATGCCTGATCGCGCGGCGGCTGCTCGAACGCGGCGTGCGGTTCGTGCAAATCTGGTCGGGTTGTGACAATGGTTTTCCACGCCGCAATTGGGATTCGCACGAAGATGTCTCGCGCGATCACGGCCCGCTGGCGCTGGGCTTTTCGCGCGGCGCGGCGGCGCTGATCAAGGATTTGAAACAGCGCGGAATGCTCGAGGACACGCTGATTCTCTGGACCACCGAATTCGGGCGCATGCCCTGCGCACAGAGCGGAAAAGGGCGCGACCACAATCCGTTCGTCTTCACCAACTGGCTCTGCGGCGGCGGCGTCAAAGGCGGCGCGACGGTCGGCGAAAGCGACGAATGGGGCTACAAGCCGCGCGACCGCAACGACGCGGTCGAAGTCTACGATATTCACGCGACGGTCCTGCGGCTGATGGGCATCGAGCACACCAAGCTAAACTTCCGCCACAACGGCATCGACCGCCGGCTGACGGACGTGCACGGCAAAGTGATTGAGAAATTGATTGCGTAAGGAATTCTAAACCCAATCTAAACTGAAAACACTATTTTTCGATGCCAAGGGTGTCGATTCTATATCGGGGGGCAGGAGTTGTCGCTATGCTCAAGCCCGATTTGGCGAAGTGGAATCAGACACTCGACGACCTTT
>JBBRQD010000056.1:0-34693 GCA_038227045.1 Planctomycetota bacterium | reverse complement strand
CGCGGAATTTTTCGATGGACGAGCATCAGCCCGGTTGCCAGCCTGAACCATAAACAGGCTGCAACAAGGTTCGCGCAATCTCCCTCTCTATCGTCAATTCATTCAGCAGGCTTTCGGCAACATTGTCCATGCCGTGTACGCCGCTATCGCCCGCGAGATCAAAGCCAAAGGCGCGGAGGCACGATTCAAAAAGACTGAACGCGGCAAGTTCGCCGTCGCGTAACATCACGAACTTTCCTGACCGAAACCCCGACGAACACCGTTGGGGTTTTTCTCCGGCAGGAGAGGCTGAAAATTTGGGCTCAGCTTGCCACATTAGCGCATCGCCTCCTCGCGGGCTTTCATGGGAATCGGCGACTCTCCAGTCCGCTGCAGAATCGCGGGCTTTCCGCTGTAGCGCTGGAATCGGTCGCAAATCACATCACAATACAGCGTGTCGATCTCCATCAAGAAAGCGCGTCGCCCAGTCCGCTCAGCGCCGATCAGCGTCGATCCGCTCCCGCCGAATAGATCAAGAACATTCTCTCCCGGCTTCGAAGAGTATGTCATTGCGCGCACGGCAAGTTCAGCCGGCTTGGCTGTCAAATGTTCCATTTGCATCGGCGAGATTTTCTTGATGGACCAGAGGTCTGTCGCGTTGTTGATTTCTGGATTGAAGTAGTGTGCTGCGCCTTCGCGCCAACCGTAAAACGCGAGCTCGAACGCCCCCATGAAGTCCTTTCTGGTGAGCACCGGCCAGCCCTTGTCCCAAACGATTGCATTCGAGAAATAGAGCTCGCACTCTTTTAACGCCGAAGGGTAATTGCCAAGGTTGGCGTAGCCGCCCCAAATGTAGAATCCGCGGCCGGGTTCCAGCACACGCGCGATGTTTCCAAACCACGCGCGCAGCAACCGGTCGAACTCACTGTCGCTCACAAAGTCGTTCTCGAGTGGACGATCCTTCGCGCGCAGCTTGCGCGTGGTCGGCGCGGATTTGGATTTGTCGCGTGCCAGGTCAAATCCCTGGTGATGCATGCCGCGCGCGTCTGCCGCCGCGACGGCACTCGCGGAACCGAACGATGACAGCCCGGCCGCGATGGCGTTGTTGCTGCGCGGCTCCACCTTCACGTTGTACGGAGGGTCGGTGTTGATCAGCTGCATCTTCGCGCCGGCCAGCAAGCGGTCGAGGTGCTCCGGGTTCGACGAGTCGCCACACATGAGTCGGTGGTCACCGAGTTGCCAGATGTCGCCGGGCTGCGTGATCGCGGCGTCCGGCGGCTCCGGCACCGAGTCGGGATCGGTCAAGCCCTCGTTACCGTTGATGCCCGCGCCAAGAATCTTCTCCAGTTCCTCGGCGTTGAATCCCAACAGGTCGATGTTGAAATCCATGCCGCGCAGATCCTGCAGTTCGAGCGGCAGCAGATTGAAATCCCATTCCGCCAGTTCGGACGTCTTGTTGTCGGCGATGCGCAGTGCCTTCACTTGCGTCGCAGTCAGATCGGTCGCCACATGCACAGGCACCGATTCCAGTCCTAGCTTTTCCGCCGCCTTCAAGCGCGTGTGCCCGCAGATGATCACGTTCTCGGCGTCCACCACAATGGGCACTCGGAATCCAAACTCCCTGATCGACGCCGCGACAGCGTCCACGGCCGCGTTGTTGATGCGCGGGTTCTTTTCGTATGGCTTGATCTCCGACAGCTTTCGCATTTCGATTTTCATTTTGAACCGTTCTCCTTCGCGTTATTGGTGCGGTCTTCCAGCGCGAGCTGGAGCAGCACCAGGTAACCAGTTAAATCTTTCAGCACGTCTTCCCCGTATGCGTCCGGCGCATTCCGAACGCGAGCCAACTTGTCATCGATCCGCGCGCCCAAGTTAGCGACCGCGTCGCCGCTGGCGAAGATGCCCAGCGGATGCAGTGCGGAGTCGCCGTAGCTTTCGTTCTTGGCGATCAGCATTGCCGCGATCTCGTCGCACTTGGCGCGGATGCGATCGGTCGTTTCCGTTCTCACATCCGCCTCCGATCCCGCGTCCACGATCCGCGCCCCGTTGCGCCCGTTCGCGCCGTGGACGCGAGTTTCATCCGCTTGCGCCAACCGGCATGGGGACGTAAAAATTCCGGACTTCAAAAACAAACTGTGCTCAATTCTTTCTCCGTTCCCGCGCGCGTCGTGCAGCACCATGCGGTGGTAGTACCTACCAAAAATTTTGAGCCGTCAATTTTTGTCGGTGTCAATTTTTGACTGCTTCGAATCGCGTCGGCCAAATTGGCTGACTGACTGCTTGTGAACTTTCGCATTCACAAAAGTTCACATCACAACCCACGCCTATAAAGGCGCGTGGCCTTGTGAACTCCGGTTCACGTGAACTCGATGTGAACTCGTGTGAACTTGTGAACTCGCGATTGCAATATTTCATGGCCATGCGGGTTACGCGAGGCGCAGCGGTTGATTGTGATTGTGAACTTCGCCTCGAAAACGAGTTCACAAAGGGGTCGAAAATTGGAGAAAAGCATGTGAACCACTTAAGCCTCGCTCTCTGACTCGCTTATGGGATTTTCGGATGAAAAGTTCACATTCCGTTTTCCGGCGGTTGTGGCCACAAAAAAGCCGGGCTGAAGCGGGTGTCGGGTTTGCTCCAGCACGCGTTTCAGAATCCGAAAGCCGCGCCTGTCGGGCATGCTGAACGTCGACTTCTTGATGCCAAGGACGGTCTCCGCGAGCTTACGCATCTCGGCACGACTGTAGATTTGGCCAGCGATCATCGCGTCAATAACATCTTGGGCCTGGTCGTTTTCTCCTTGAACACGCTCATTCTCCGGAGCCAAGGCGCGCTCCCAGCAGATACCTTTGTCGCCGTGGCGAAGGTACACTTCGGTTGCGGGATCGTCGTTGGCATCGACCAGGCCGGCGCGCCGACCGCGTTTTGCCGCGCGCAATTCGAAGAGCGAATTTTCAATTTCGCGGAGCGTGATCGCGGCGCGTGCCCAGTTGGCCAGTTCTGCCGAGCCGGAGCCGAGGTATGCGTAATCGCTGGCGACTGCAGCGTTGCGTTGTTCCGGATCTTTGGGCGGCTTGTTGGTGTGATGGACGATCATCCAAGTCACGCCGGTTTGCTGTGCAACCGCGCCGAGTCCGTTACGCAGGAATTTTGAGACGGTTTCCTGATCGGAGGCGTTGCCGCCCAAAAATGCAAACAGCGGATCGATCCAGACCAAGTCGGGCTTGTGCACTTCGATGAGGCTGACCACCCAAGGATGAAACGAGTCGCCGCACTTTCCTGTCTCGGTGACGAACGTGAGCATTGGCTGCAAATCATTCAATCGATCAGCGCAGTCGAGGCCGCTGACCACGCCAACGAACATTTCGGACAAATCGCCGACGTCGTTCTCGGCCTGGATCACGAGCGAGCGCAGCGGACGCTTGGGTGTAATGCCAAAGAGCGCCTCACCGAGCGCCCATGTGACCATCGCCTGCATGCTGAAGCTGGATTTGCCGATGCCCGTCTGCCCGACGACCAGGCACGAACCGGCGCGGCACAACCAGCGGTTTCCGAGAAGTGCGTTGGGATCGTCACCGAAATTGAAATGAAACAGATCATTCGGGCGCAACACGTTTGACGCGGCGGTTTGATCGTCCTTCTTTGGTGAAATGATTCCGCTGATGTCGACGCCGGCAGTATCGTCCGGATTCGCACCGAAACCGTGGCCGCGGAGTGCGACGGCCGCTTTGCGATAATCGCCGCCGTGCTCGAGGCGCGCGTACACGCCGAACGGACTGTATGCTTTGTCGGACTCGAATGGATCGGCGTTCGAACTGAACACGTACAGCACGCCGTTCTTGAGCGTCGCCGACCATCCGCGATCCTTGCCTGGCCGCCGCCAATATTCGTTTTCGCCAGATCGGACGAGTGACCAGCCGTGCTTGACGAGCAGCTCGCGCACGTCACCGCGTTGATTGAAATCGTCGCCAGGGCGCTGCGCGGAAGGAATCGCTGTGGTCTCGATCTTTTCCGGCTCGGGGATGAATTCGTTCAGCGACCAGGCCGCTTCGAGCAAAATGTCGCGCTGCTCGGCGGTAATCACAGGAATGTTCCTGAATACGCCCTGTGTCAGTTCGTAGCCGGGGGAGGGCGCGCACAAGAACAATCCGCCTTCGCCGCGCGTTTCGATAAGCGTAATCAAAACGCTGAAGCGGCCGTCTGGCTCCTTTCGCGGAACAAAGCGTTTGCCCTGAATGACCAACGGCTCGGCGCTCTCCACGAAGATCTTTCTCTGTGCCAATTTCATATTGCCGCAAATGGCCGCGAGGCATCTGTAGATCACATGCCAGCCACCGGACGGACTTCGCTCGATGACCAAGCGGGCCAACAGCGCCGGGTCCATCTCGCACACGCGCTCACACCATTTCTGGAATAGTTCGCCGCGCTGATCGAAGTCGAGCAGCTCGAGGAATTTTGAAATGGCGCCGGTCACGATGCAGAGTGATTCGGCGTTCTCAAACCAAACGCGCACCTGCTGCTCTGACGGCAGTGTGGATTGAAACGACTTCCATCCCGACAGCGCTGGGCGCTTGTCGGCCAAACGCGCGGGGAGCACGGACAAGTCCGCGCGCAAATAAGAGAGTGCTGTCTCAACCAAGTTCAAAATCGGGCGTCCTCTCTAAAACGGAATATCATCTACGGCGGGCACATACTCGGGTTCGGGTTCCGCGCTCACTGGCGCATCGAGTTCGTATCGGATGATGCGATCAAAGTCGTCGCCGGCGACGGAGCGAACGGTGATCGCTTTCGTCTGGCATAACGCGCCTTCTTGCGCGAGCGCGGCGGCCTCGTCTGCTGTCTCCGGCACCGGCATACACGAGCGGCGTTTCCACCATGCTTCGGCCTTTTGGCGCGCAAAACCGCCGTGCTCGAAACAGATCCATTCGGATTGCCAGTGATTGAAACCCAGGCGGTACTCCACACGCATTGAACGCGGCGCGTCCGGCGGCGCACCGCGTTTGACGTGAACGCCATACAAAACTTCCTGGACGTCGTATGTCGTGTCCGATTTCTGGCCTTTGAGAACGCCGGCGGTGCTGGCTTTCGATTCATGTTGATTGCGCTCGCGTTCGAAAACGTGGCCGCAGTGCGGGCAAAGTGTGTATCCAGCGGCGATCACGGCGTGGCAACCGGGGCACTCTTTCGCCGGTGCCTCTCCGGTGCCATCGCCCGGAGTTTTGATTTTGAGCGCGTCGACGGGACCGTGCCGCAGCGCGTTCCCGCCAAAATCCAGAATCAAACAATTCTGTTTTGCGGGATGAAGGCGGAACCCGCGCCCGCAGCACTGATACCAAAGTCCAGGTGACAGTGTCGGTCTCAGCATCACCACGCAGTCGATATTTGGCGCATCGAAGCCGGTGGTCAGCACGTTGACGTTGACCAGGTACTTCAAACGCCCCGCTTTGAAATCCGTGAGTGTCTGCTCGCGTTCGAAATCCAGTGTGTCGCCGAAGACAGTCTCGACGCGCTGCCCCATCGATCCCAGCATCTTCGCCACATGCTTACCGTGCTGCACGCCGCTCGTGAAGATCAGGACGGCCCGGCGATCCCGCGTTTGATCGGTGATCTCCCGGCACGCAGCGGAGACCAGAGCATCGTCGTCCATCAGCGCCTCGACTTCGGATGCGACGAATTCGCCGCCGCGCACATGCAGGCCGTCCGTCTGCGCCTTCTGCTTTCCGGCCTTCGTGATCAGCGGGCACAGATATCCCTGCACCATCAGCTCGCGCACGCCGACTTCGTAGCAGATGGAATTGAGCACGTTCTCTGGTGCGCAGATCGAGCCGCTGGACAGCCGGAACGGCGTGGCTGTCAGGCCGACCACACGAAGGTGCGGATTGATCGACTTCAGGCCGGCCAGTAATGTGCGGTACATGCCGTCGCCGTCGGACGGGATCATGTGTGCTTCGTCAATGATCACCAGATCGAAGTGACCGAGTTCCTGCGCGCGCTTGTACGCGCTCTGAATCCCGGCGACGATGATTGCGTGTTCCGTATCCCGGCACCCGAGGCCCGCGGAATAGATACCGATGTTGAGCATCATTTCTGGCGCGGCCAGATTCAATTTCTCGACGGCCTGCTCGAGCAATTCCTTGACGTGCGCCAGTACCAGAACGCGGCCGCCCCACAGGCCCACAGCGTCCTTGCAGATCGTGGCCAGGATCGGCGTCTTGCCGCCTGCGGTGGGAATGACGACGCAGGGATTGTCGTCGTGCTCACGCAGGTGACGGTAGACAGCATTCACTGCCTCGAGTTGGTAAGGGCGTAGATTCATCGCGACGCGGTCTCCGAGACAGCGTCGTCAGGATTCACAGGCGAGCCAAGCCCATTGCGTTCACAGAGTGCGCAGTGTTTGCCTAAGTTGCCACTTCGCAGCGAGGCGCTGCAACTACTGCATTTGCGGGTGACGGGATAAATTCGCCCGGCGCAATTCTTGCAGTTGGGCCAGGTATCGTGATTCCGCGCGGCTTTCCATTCGGACAGCCGCATATGCACATGATGGCCACACTCACTACACACGCCTTCGAGCATCGAAATGCGGCGTTTGGCTCGTTTAGGGTTATGCACAAGAAACGTCCTCGATTTTGACAATGACTTTTCCGCCTGAAACAGTGGGGAACTTGATGGCGCGCAGATCGACGATCTGGCTGTCGTCTGCGTAAAGGCGCCCGTGCTGAAGGGCGTCCAGAAGGCTTTTTTGAATGTTGTCGAGGTCGCGTCGCCGATTGTCGGGTGGGTGCGCTTCGATACAGACCGCCAGTGGGCCGCATAGCGTCGGCAACCCCAATCCGCCCAAAATCTGAACGACCCGCGCGCGGAACGCGCGGCCCTCGCGACTGATCAGCACGCGCGGCCCGACGTGCCGCCAGTAATGGTTTATGCTCGGAGGATATGGCAGCTCGATTCTGACCATTTGCCCTCCTTACTATCGCGCTGGCCGAAGTTGCGAACGCGACTGGCGCTCGCGATTAAATTCCGAACTTCCTTCTGAACGAATAGCGCCTCGCGCTCCTCCGACGTCAGCGGCGCGCGCGGCCGCCGGCCAAGCGCGCGGATGGTTCTATCCAGTGCGCGGTCGTGCCTCAGATCGGGATTCGGGTCGTCGCATTCCGCCAGCGCGCTGTCGTAGAACATGTCCCAAGCGGCTTGCGCCAGCGCGAGTTCCGCTGGCGCGGAAACGAGTGCCATCGCCAGCGCGCCCATTAACCGTTCCTCCGCCAGGGGGGCGTGCTGCTCTTGGCCTGCGTCGCGGTCGCGGCCTGGCCGGTCTCGCGCTTGGCAAAGCCGCGAACCTCGTTCGTGATCTCGCCGGTGTCGGGGCGCGTCTTCTGTTTGACCGTGATCTGCATCGGGATGTTGTGCAGTTCGACGCTGTCGCGCGGCTCGAGCACGCCAGTGGCGCGGCAAATCGCGGAGAGTTCGGCACGCGCGATCTGGACGGTGACCGCATTCGCGTTTTCCAGGTTCAGGCGCGCCCAAACCTTGCGGCCCTTGCACTCGCCTTCAACGATCTCGAGGGTCAGCTCGAGATAATTTCCGTTGCCCGCCTTGGTGGGCTTCATCTCTGAATTGGTGACGGCGGCGACGTACTTTCCCGAGGGCAGCGGGTCGAAGCCGACAGCGGGCTCGACCGAATTCGCATTGAAACCAGACAGATTGGCCATGTGACATTTCTCCTTTTTGAAATTAGTAAGTGGTTGAGTGAATGCGCTACGACATGTGGGCGAGAAGTTCGTCCCAGTGCAGCGGCAACTTGTCTTGCAGTTGGTAGCGGTTCTTGGCGACGAAGTTCTGGCCGGCGATGGTTTTCAGCAGGCGCTTTTTTTCCTTCGTGCTGACATCCGTTTCGGAGCAGGCGAAGAGAACGGCGTCGCACCATTCGATAAGCATGGCGGCGGCATGCTTGTGCAATTTCGGAGAGAAGCGATCGAACGCGGCCGAGCCGGGTTCTTCGAACTTCTCGATCTTGGCGTGGCCGATCAGGATCACGACCATCTGCCTTTCGTGACGCAGGCCGTTGAGCGCCGTCAGGAATTCGCGCCAATGCGTCAGGGCGTGAACGTAGCCCTTGCCGTAACCGCCGTCGACTTTTTCGATAGAGTTGTATTTCACCGGGAAGTCGCGGCAGACACGGTCCCAGATCAGCCGCTCCAGCCAGTCCACGGAGTCGATGACCACCGTGCCGTAATCGTGCTTTTCCGTGTAGAGCGCCTCGATGGATTTCATGACGTCATCGAGCGTTTTCGCCAGCGGGAACTTTTCGCATTCGATCTCGCCCAGGCCATCTTCAGTTTGAATGAAGATCGGTTTGGGCGCATCCGCCGCGAACGTCGATTTGCCGACACCTTCCGTTCCGTAGACCAACAGCCGCGGTGGATTGTTTTCTTTGCCGCGTTTGACAGATTCCAACAGTCCCATGAATGGTTCTCCTATGGTGATGGGTTTTTAAGATTTCAGATGCAATCAAGAACGCGCCGTTCCTCGTAGCCGGTGGGCCACTCGTCGCGGGCGACACATTGTTTCAGGCGCTCCATGGCCGCTTCGTTTTCGTGCTGTGCGACAGACAGCGCCTGGTCGTCGAGGAGCCACACGCCGCAGCGGAACGGTTCGCGTTTTTCGACTGCGATCAAATGCACGGGAAAAGTGTGGCCGGTTACGAGGGCCAGCACGGCGCGGTAAAAGGCGAGTTGATGCGCATAACCGTAGCGTCGCGCGTCGGCTTCGAACCAGGTCAGGTCATCGCAGGTTTTGAGGTCGACGATCCCGGCGTCGGGATTCAACCAATCCAAACGAATTTGGCACGGCACATCGCAGTAACTGGTGCGGGCAACGCCCTCGGGCGTCCCGTGGGCGAGCAGTTCGCGCGCGCCGTCGTGCGCGGAGATTCCGGCGACGATGTTGGAAACGAGCGCGTGCTGCTCATCGGTGAGCACAGGTTTGCCCTGTGCCGCCGCCCATTCCTGGTAGGCCTGCGTGGCCGTGCCGAACGGTCTGCCTGTTTTCGGATTGATCGGGCCTCCGCGTGCAAAGGCGGAGTCAAACGCCTCGCGACCTTCGAGTGCCCATGCGTGCACGGCGCGACCGAGCAGGTACGCAGGCCGGTCTTCGTCTTCGATCAAGCCCAGTTTTTTCCGGTGGTACAGAGCCGGGCTTTTGCGGAACGCCGCAAGTTGATGGCTGCTCAGAAACTCGCGTGACCGTGCATGATATTGCTCGGCGGGTTCCTTAATGAGAAAGTCTAAAGTAGTGCTCACCTTCTTGTCTCCTGGTGTCGCCGTTCATTGGCGTAACAAGAGAGAATTCGGAGCATTGGGGTTTTTGAAGATGAATTCCGGCGATCTAATATGAACAGAATCCATTCATATCGCGGCGTTCATATGACATGCAATCTGAACGATTCTGGAATAGATACCGGGACCAGTTCTGGCCGCAGAATGCCCCCCACGGATGCGCAATAGGGCGCTCCTTTGGAGGCAAGGCAATGAAAGCATCGGATTACGAAGGTGAAGTCGAGGCGTGGAAGATTGAGCTGGCGATTCAACGGGCGCGCCGCGTGGGATTCCGCCGGCACGATTTGGAGGACGCGGTGCAGGAACTGGCGATGACGATCACTGGGTTTGTCTATGACGCCACTAAGGCGGGTGGCCTTTCGGAACAACAGGCACTGTGCGGGTTGATTGATCGGCGTCTGATTGACATGCTGCGCGCGCGCCGCCGCCACGCAAAGGCGTCCGATCCGACGCCGATGGAAGAATGCGGCGACCCGGATGCCGTAGACCAGGACTTGAACCTGGACGTGAATGCAGCGCTTCAGAAGCTGTCGCGCGTAGATCGGGACATTTGCAAATGCCTCAGCTTGGGGCAGGCGCAACTTGAGATCGCCGAAAATTTGGACCTGAGTTCGTGGGACGTGCGGACGCGCGTGGAAGGTTTGCGCACGCAGTTTCGCGACGCTGGCTTGGAGGGCTATTTGCCAGAACCAAGAAACGGATCAGCGGGCGCGTCGTTCGGTGCTGGCCCGAGCGACAACTTGCGGAACCACGCTACACAATCGGTCAACCAGTTTGATTGCGGGGTTGATCCGGAAACCAACGCCGCGACTGAGGATGACGTCGTTCGGAGGGCATGGCCAGCGTGAGCTGGCACAGAAGCGCTTTTTGAGCTCAAGCCGAATGCGGCGGACGCACTGCGATACGACGTTTTGACCGCCGTCTGTCCCCAAAAGGCGCGCGGCGCGTTCTCCGCTCAATGGATGTACGACGCGCAAAAGATCGAGCAGCTCACGCATTTGGCACGAATTCACTTCATCAAAGACGCGAAAGCCCCACAGTTCGATTTTGTCTGGATAGAAAACCATCTCGTTCGCGATTTCTCCCTTTGGTGGAGAAATCTGTTCAAGGGCGGCGGCACCGTTGGCGATGGTCGGTGCCTGCTCCTGCGGTTCTGATTTTCGCGCGAGCGCGCTGCGAATGACGTCATTGAGCTTTACGCCCAACGCTTCAGAATCTTTTCCCAGGAAATAAAAAGCGCCTTTGCTCATGAGCCGGGCGGCGAGCACGTAGGTGTCGAGACCGTGTGACGTCCAAATGATAACCGGGACTCCCTTCTGCTTGGGGTGCTCCACAATCTGTTCAAGCAGCGACTCGCCATTGTCTGAAAGCGGAAGTCCCTGGTTCGTTCGAAACGGAATGCAGAGATCAAGCAACACATAATCGAAACTATGCTTTTCGATAAGTTTCTGCGCGGCTTGCTGGCTGGGCGCCAGATGGCAGGTGTGGCCCAGCTGCAGCATGCGTTCTTGCAGCAGATCCTGAAATTCCGGATTGTCTTCAACTACCAAGGCCAGTTTTTTCATGGGTTGTCGTCTTCCGATACGATTGGAAGAATTGCCGTCACCGTCGTCCCTTTACCCATTAGGCTTTTCAACGAGAGCGATCCACCATGCGCACAAATCGTCTTGTGCGCCTGCGGCAACCCCCAACCCGTTCCATAGGTTTTCAGCGTAGTCTGACCCGCGCGAAACGCTCGAAGCGCGCTCAGTTCCAATTCTGTCAGCCCTGCGCCATTGTCGCTGATTGTAATTTCAACAAGATCACTTTCCACGTGAGCGATGATTCGAACGGAGCCCGGTTTGCCTTTTGAGGGCAGCGCCTCCAGTGCGTTCTTGATCACGTTCGTAAAGGCCACGACCATTTGTTCGCGCGCAATTTGCACGAAAATCGTATCCGGCACTTTTCTGGAAATACGCACACCATCCGGAAATCGCTTTTCAGATTCCAGAGATTCGCGCGCCCGTTGCTCTGCGTCGATCAGTAGTGCAGATAGTTTTTCAACGTTGCGTTCCACATTGACCGGACGCGCATATTCCCTCAAATTGAGAAGATGCTTTTCCAGGAGCGCCGACAGATCGCTGCATTTGCGCAACGTTTCGCGATGCTGGGCGATATCCACTTGGGCCTGCAAATTATCCAGGCGCGCACGCAGCGGGGATAATAGTGTGCGCATCGTGTGAACCGTTCCGCCGATCTGTGTCTCGTATAATTTCTCGGCGATGTGCCGCGCCAGTTCCGCCGCTTCCACGCCAAACTTGCGCACAATCCGGCTGTACTCTTCCTCCACACCCTCCAACGCGCGTTCGCGCCGATCCAAGTCGTCCTGGCCTTTTCGCCGCCGCGCCAGCGCGCGCTCCGCGGCGTGCGCCGCGAATGCGTAATCGTCCTTCAGTAGTTTTGCCGAAAGCGCTAGAAAATCCTGGTCTGGCAGGTGTGTGAGCGATTCCGCGATTTCCGCCCGCACTTCGCCTCGGCTGTCGTTGGTAAGCAGATGCAACAGCTTAAGTGCCATTGCGCTGGTTTTTCCGGATTCCAGCAGTCGTCTGATCACGCGCACCAACTCGCGCCGGTCGCGCCACGGTAACGCTTCGCCATCGGCTTTGAGCCGTGTGTAGTGCTGCGCCAGTTCGTCATCCAGGTGCTCTACCGCGCGCATCAGAATTTATACCTCTCCCGGCGCATTTCGAACGCCTGCTTCCCGCCTTCAAGCGATTTTACAATCGGCGTTTTGCATTCGTCCACGGTCCCACTCTTTGCAATACGCGCGACTTTCCCGTCGGACTCCATCACGAAGACCATGTCTGAATTCCCGAGAACAACGACGTTGGGGTTATGTGTAATAAAAATGAGCTGCCGCTGCGTTTTGATTTTCCGCAGCTTTTCCACGATGGTGTCATAGATGAAGCTATTGTCGAGATTGTCCTCCGGCTGATCAATGAGCAACGGACTCGCGCTTTCCAGCAGCAAAATCGGAAGAATCGACGTACACTTCTGGCCCGTCGAGAGCGACGAAGAAGGCTTGTATTGGTCGCCGTGCAGTAACTCTATGCTCGGCAGGTCTAACAATTCGAAGCCCTCTAATTCGAGTAGAAAATCCGGATTGTTTAACGCGGACACGACCCTTTCACTTTGTTCTTTGGTCAGTCCCAGCCGATCACGCAACAATTCAAAATCCGGTTTGCGAACGGCCTCAACCAAGTCGGCCGGAGATAACGACTGCGCCAATTTTGCAGCGACCGCAGGCGAACGGATTTGATTTGCCCTAAACGTTTCAGCAATCTTGGCGCGGTAGTCGTCGATGTATCCGGACTGCGTTATTCCCACGCGGATCGTGGGATTCAGATCCAGATTGATCCGCTCCACGACCTTCTTGCGCAATTTGAATCGCTGATCCCGCAACGCCGCCAATTCATCCAGTAAAGTGCGCCGCTCGGCATTTAATTCTTCAAGTCGTTGCTGTTGTTCCGCCAATTTCTGCCGGGCGGCCAACAGTTCATTTCGCCGGCGTTCCAACGCGGTGCGTTCTGCCGCTTCGCCGAGCGCAATGCGTTGTTTTTCGAGGAGCGCGCGGAATTCCAGCTCGCGTTGCTTGTGCGTGAGCGCCAGTTTCGCCCGCTGCGAAATAAGCTCCGCTTCGCTTCCAGACAAAAGCCGTTCGATGTCGGCCAAATGTTCTTCTACGCGCGCGACCAAAGCAGCCATCGTGTCTTGCATCGCGGTCATCTGGTCCCCATTGGGACCCTTTAACAATTCCGCCGCGAGTGCGCTGCGCACCGTGGCCCCCAGCCGGCCCTTCAAGCGCCCGGCATCGGTTCGAAATGTCTTGATCCCGTCCACCAATGACTGTCCTGCACGATCTTCACGATCCCGCAGCGCCTTGGCCTCGTGGGCGCGATTCATTTCCTTCGCGTCTGCGGTTTCCTCCGTTTTGTACGCCTTCAGTTGTTCTTCGACAGGCTTGGTCGTCGCCACGGCGTCCCGCAGTCGCTCGATTTCCTCACGGATTGGGCGCAGCGCGCTTGCGTTCATTTGCAGCGCCGCCGATTTCTGGCTCAATGCGGTGTTGAGATCTCGAAGCGCCTCAACCTCAAAATTATCGATCAATTCCAATTGTGAAATGGGGTCGTCCGCAATGCCCTCGACCTCGTTCTGACTAAAGATGTCGGTGTTGAATAGCCCGGAGCGAAATGACACTTCGACCGGCTGGCCATCGCCGCCCGTTACAACAGACGGTTCTTCTGCGGCGCGGCTGATCGTATAGCGCAGGCCGTCCTTGGTCTGGATGGTCAATTCAATCCGGCCGCCGCCGAGGTTTTTCTTGATCAATTCCGCGAGACGTTTGGAAACGGGTGCATCGTATTCACCCTGGCAGCCCAGCAGCGCATAATGCATGAACTCCAGCGTCGTGGTTTTGCCCGTCCCGCGCGCGCCAATGACGCAGTTGAGGCCCGGGGCAAACGTCGCGTGCATTCCGTCCAAAAAGCCGCCGCTAATCTTCAGGGATAGGATCTGGTGTGACCGCATAAATCTCCAATTCTGTCGACCCGTGCCGATTTTACGCAAGAACGGCGAGATTTCCCGTCACGTTTCCAGGCTCACGTTCCAGCCGATGTGAACATATTTCGCTCATATGACTACTCCATTTTTCATCTCCGGTCGAGGGGATGCGCCGAACTTCCTAATGCTGCATCTTTTCACAAGCAGTTTTAATTGGAGATCAAAGCAAATGAGCAATGTTTTGCCAGATTCCGGAATGCGTGCGCTCTGGACTGTTCGTGAATGCGCCATGTATTTGCGCAGGTCCCCGCGTTGGCTCTGGTCGGCATTGATGCGCCAGGCCACGGAGCCCGGAAGTATTCCCCACGTCCGCGTTGGCGCATCGCCGCGCTTTTTTCCGGACGACGTCGCAGCCTGGGTTCGCGTCGGGTGCCCACCGGCGGCGGCATTCAAGGAATGGAGCGCATCCGAAAAAAAACTCGAAAAACGCTCAGTAACGCCTTGATTGTTTCGCACGTGCCGCCCTGATGTGGACGAAAGGAGGACGCTCAGAAATGGGACGAGTTTACAGACCGAAATATGCGTACAAGAAGGCGGACGGCACGCGCGTCGAGAAGATGACGACCGGGTGGTACATGGAGTATAGAGACTCGACCGGACGCAGCGTTCGGCGAAAAGTTGGCCTCACAAGGGAACAGGCATTGGACGCGTTGCGAAAAGCAGAGATGGACGTTTTGAACGAGAAAAACGGCCTTCCGACGCAACGGGCAGCAAACATCCGAATTGAGGATTTACTCAAGGACTATCTGGTTTCACTGCGGCAGCGCGCCAGTGTCCGACATGTGTACAACACCGACCGCGACATAAAAAACATGCTCACCGCAATTCGCGCGATATTCATCCGCGATTTGAACCCGAGCGCAATCGACGGCTACCTTGCCAGCCTCAGCGCTGAAGGATACGCCGCCAATACAGTCAACTCTCCCCTCATTGCAATCAAAGCACTTCTGAATTGGGCGGTGACGACGCGACGCCTCCTTTATAACCCGCTGGCATGCATCAAACGGGTAAAGGGCGACCCTGTAAAAGTTCGGCGCGCACTTTCTGAAGAAGAGATTTCCCGGTTGCTCGCGGCGGCAATCGATGGCCCATTGCGCCGGCAACGCCGCGGGCGGTCAAATCGCCCGAAAAAGGATGGCTCCTATAAATTTGTAGAGATTCAACTCAAAGTTCAAGCCCGGTTGGCAAGCGAGGGCCGAAACATGGTCTTGATTTACCGATTGATGATCGAAGCCGGATTGCGAAAAAACGAAGCGGCATGTTTGCGCTGGGCCGATCTTGATCTCGATTCCGGAACCATCCGCCTGCGCGCTGAAACTACCAAAAATGGTAAGACTGAGGAACTGCCGATGACGCCAGGGTTGCTCGCCGCATTGAAGGCGCGCAAAGCCGAATTGAAACCGCAGCCAATATCGGCGGTTGTCATGCTTACGAGCCGCGCGCTGCGATGCTTCGACGACGATTTGGTTGCTGCGGGCTTGGCCTTTCGCATCCCGCTGGACAAACGTGGCGACTCGATTCCGGTAAACGCCGAAGGCCGCCCGGTTAGAACGCCGCACAAATGGAAACTGGAAAAAACCGACGCCGCAGGCCGGAGTATCGATCTGCACGCCTTGCGCCATACCTGCGGAACGCGGCTCGTCGCGAACGGCGCGGACATCAAAACGGTCCAGTCGATCATGCGACACGCGTCCGCGGCGTTTACGCTCGCAGTGTACATCCATAAAGACAAAAAACGCATGGCGGCGGCCGTAGCCGACTTGCCTGAAATTGGGATTTCAAGTGCGCCGCTGGCTCCCGCCGTGTGCGCCCAGCTGGCCTGAATGAAAATACTGCGCGCGCTATAACAACTGCAGCATGCTCGATTGAGTGATTCATGTGGCAAACGAAGCACGACGATGTCGTGAGCGTCGATACCGAGATTTATATTGTGCAAGATTCGGAAATCCTGCAGCACAAAGCGCTGCTTTCCACGAACCAAACAAGCGTTTCGCTGCAGTTCTTAGTGAATGTGGTCTTACGTGACGAGGCTTCAATGGATAGCCATTCTTTTCATACTCACGTAACGTGGCGATAATTCGGCTACGTGTCCACGCAGGCAGACAACGCCTGATCTCATCTGGATGGAATCCCGCACAACGCAGCGCGTCATGCCAGGTCCCAAAGAAATTCCGTGCAGCAGCCATAAGAGACCCAGCTTCCTTTTGAATAGAACTAGCGTTGATTGGAATGCCTTTCTTTGCGCGTAACGCTATTTCCTGAATCACGTTCGTTTTAGTCCAAACCCGATGTTCTCGAATCAATTCTGGATCCATCCCTGCAGCTCTTAATGTTTCGTCCCACGATCCCCATAGCCGATACCCGCTCGCCAACAAAGACGAAGGCTTGATACTTTGAGCATTTAACGGCCGCCCCAATTCAGCGTATGTTTGAATTGTTCGAATAATAGCCTCTCGCGTCCATTCGGGGCGTTGTCGCCGAACCAAGTTTGTGTTGACCCCCGCCGCATTTGCAGCGCTAGTCCAGGATCCGAATCTACGACATGCCGCCATATACAAATTTGGATCGGAATGTTGAACAGAGTGCGAATTTAACGGTGCATTTGTCGCAAAACGCAATTGGATGGCCCCGACAACTGCCTGCCTGGGCCATTGTTTATATGGGATTACGCTGTTTGGATCGATCCCCGCCGCGCGCAGCGCATGTGACCAATTGCCGAGATATTTTGAGGCGGCAATGACGAGTGGACGGTCGTCAGCAAAAACCTGAAATCGCCGCAGACTTTGGCCCAAGGATTTTCGCCGGGATATTAATTCGATAATAGCCTTCGTGCTCCATTTACGCCGGGAACGGCGCTTACGTGAAACCCTGCCAACCAAAGAGATACCGAGGACGCGCCCTTTGAGCCGGGGAGTGTGACAAGTTTTCGATGATCGTTTCATAGCAGGTCAAAAAAGCTATCGCGACCCAGGTGTGGAACGTATCTCATTACCGCCGCTGAAAGCGCTAGCGTCTCCAACGTGAGCCAATCCTTGTCGCCGGAAAAGTATATGCGCTGGACACGAAAAGTACGGGTTCCGCTCCCGATCAATCGAAAGCGCATTATTGGATAATATCGAACACAATGGGTTTTCCCATTCTGCTTGCGCCGGCTCGCGCGGAATAACTCGACTAATTCCCTGTCGTAACGGCGTGAAAATATCTCTTCTAGTGCTGTTGCAAAACCTTCGGCAAAGTCTGCGTCAATTGACTCTGAAAACCGTTTGCCATCTTCCGCTGAGGCGAAGATCGTTATGCATCTTCCCTCGGCAACTGCTTTGTAGCAACTGGGGTGCAACCTCCCCAAAGCAGAAGTCACTGCGCCAAATTCAAGATCGGTTATGCTGCTAATTCGGATTCGCCCTACTGACACCAAGCCATTTACGCTCTCGCGTATTTCATACCCATGCGGAATAGTCTTAAGAGCCATTGACGATGTCTTGGACATTGTGTAACGAATGCGCCGTGCTGAGACTTTCGAATGGAGATAAAACATTTCTCCAAAGCGATTTGCGTAACAAGCTTCGCCCGCCATGATTTTCGCTCCTGAGCTAGACGGCGACCTTCTCCTCGTTTTCCTTCTGTACTGACTCAAAAAGCGCGAATGCTTCCGGGTAGTTAGAAGCAAGGTGCGCGTGCAATGACGGACGCGTCAGAATCTGGCGTACATAGATTGCCAGCTTTAACAAATCAGCAACATATTGACGATAAAGTCCGCTGTAAAAATCATGATGCTTCTCGACCTCTTGCAGTTTTTTCGCCAGGCTGCGTTTCTTATCGTCGTGCTGCTCCCACGGATTGTTCCGCCGTCTTTTGTTTCCCCGGAGTGCCGGCGGCGTGCTCAGAATTTGCGCCCGCACAAACGGGAGTGACCAGTCTCCCGCTTGCTTCATGAGCTGCATTATTTCAAGCTGCCGTTTGTGCAGCACATATGCCAATTCCCGCGCAACCTGCTGTTGGATTTGTCCAGACTCCAACGCCTTTAATACCTCTGCATGCATGTCCTTACGCATGCTCATCCCGAGGCGAGAATCAAGGGATTCAATTCCAAAGGCTGCTGCAATGGTTTTCTTGTCGAGCTTTTCGAGCGCCTTTCGCAAAAGCTGCGTTTCTTGATGAGGCGACAAATGATTTACCTGCCGGTTGGAAGTGTAGATATCGCAACTGTCCATCAGCAGGCAGGGGACGGTCACCACTCCAAGTTCCGTCAAGGCTTGAAACCGAATGTAACCGTCCAGAATGAAGTATTGGTCTCCATCCCGGCATACACAAAGCGGCTGAATCAAGCCCACCGCTTTCAAGTTGGCAACCAACTTTGCGTAGTTTTTGGCGCTGACAGGTCGCCTTTTTACAGGGGTCAGCTTTACGATAGGAATATCGATTCCCTGCACCTTCGCGGACTTACCCATGTTAGATCTCCCAGTTCACAAATTAGAACTCGTAATGCCCTTTGAGCTGCGGTTGTTCAGTCAAATCTTCGGATTTCAGCATCGACGTGAACCTGACATCGTCGCTCAACTTTTTCAGTGCCATCAGAATGCGAAACAACCGATTTTCCTTTTGACCAACCTCATATACAAACGCTTCCTTCTGTCTCGTAATTTGCCGAATGTCATATTTGAGCTTATCAACCGTATATGGCGGTTCGGCGCGCTTGCCAGATGAGAGGCTGCGCCCTTTTTGCAGCCGATCCTCGATTATGCGCCGGACGCACCCGAGATTTGTGGTTGTGACCACGCCGTTGTCGAACGCATCCATCAATAGGTGCTGTACCGACCTATCTGAGCTTTGCGCCACGTTGAGTGCGAAATTCATCGAAAAAATACCATCCTCAACGCCTTTAATGAGGCGCTCCTCACCTTGCTCCATGAGTCGAATGAATGATCGTACGTACTCGGGCGTCTTTCCCGTAATTGCGGACAGTTGGTCAAGACTGATGTTCATATCGAACATCGTCTTCAGCGAGCGGGCGTACTCCATAGATACTGATCTGGTGCGGGCAATGTTCTCGCTCAACGTCTTCAGAAGTGCGTCGTCATCGGTCTCATCAACGATTTCGGCTTTGATCTCCGTCTTCCCCAGCTCCTTGTGTGCCAGCAACCGCCCCTCTCCGCAAATGAGCTCGTATTTTCCTGTGTCTTTGAGACGGTGCTTGTTCACCAATATGGGCATGTATAAGCCCAACTGTCCAATGCTTCTTACATTTTCTTTGAATTGGCGTTTTTCCCGTGAGCGGGAGTTGACCACAACGATCTGGTCGATTGGAATCAACTCGTAGTTCCGCTCGCTCATTAAGCGTATTTTAATTTTTTCCATGTTGCCTCCGAAGTCATTTCACCAGTTCGCTCAGGAACTCCAGTCCACTGTGGGCTTGCATTTCTACGCGCGACTCATTCGTGCATAGAAGGCGAACGCTTGTGCCGGGAAAGAGCAATCGCGGAAGCGCCAGGAATCCGAGGATACGCCGGTCGGAGTCATCAGATAAGAGAACTCCGAGTGTCAAATCCACGGTCGCCCTGCTATCCGGCCAGAAATCCCAGCACAATTGGTATCCATGTTGGCGCGGGACTGACGGCTGAATCAGCACTGTAAGGGCTCGATCTACCACGAGAAAGTCTTCATACTCGTCGATGAATCGGGCGAGTGCGCCGATTTGTTTGAAAACGTCATCCTTTGCCTTCCGCAGTACATCCGAAAAAACCTGTTGGATCGCACGATTAAACGATCCGAATCGCGATGCATAAGTAGATGGAGAGACCGCATCTACGTCGAATTTCACAGAATCCGAAGTAATGATCTGGTATTTGTCATACAGCGCTTTCAGCCGGCGAGTCATTTCATCACGGTCGAAGCGACGTTTGCGTGTGTCAAATATCTCCTGCGCCTGTTGGAAGATTTGTTGGGTAACAATGGGGTCGTAGGCACCAGGTTGAATTACCCACTGTTCGGCTGGGTTATGGCGTGTCGGAGATTTAAGGCGCTGCGTGGTCTTATTATAGACCACTGCCCCCGTGTACTGTTGATTGGATAAAATGTGCCGGACAGACGCATCGCTCCATTGCCGTCCCGCTGGTGACAGAATTCCGCGCTGGTTCAGTACGCCGGCGATCTGACGTTCGTCCAGCTTTCGTTCAACAAAAAGCACGAACACTTCCTGCACTACTGCGACATGTTCCGTGTTTCCAGGAACCAAAATGACGCGGCCGTTCTGAATCGCTTTCCGCTGGCCCGGAAGCAACACTCGATCGGGCTGCTTGCGCTCATTAAGCATCAACCTATTGAAGGCATACGGTGGAGAGCCACCAGGTCGATACCCTTGCTGCGCAACCTTGACGCATCCCTCAAACACTTTTTTACTGAGTGCGCGGCTGTATTCTGCAGCCTGATAGCGATCGATGCTTTCCCGCAAAGAATGAATCAGCGAATCATCTTTGACGAAACCAATATTGGTATAAACAACCTGCTTGCCATGTTGGGTGCATTGTGCCTTATAAAGGGCGGACAAATCAGTGTCCTGAAACCGCCCCCATCGACTGACGTCGAGCACCAGAATGAACTTGAAATCATCGCGGGTGCGAACCGCGTCCATTAATTCGTTGAATGCCGGTCGCCCTTCTGTGTTTAAACCAGATTTACCTCGGTCGGAGAATTCCTGAATGATTTCCAGACCATGTTTATTTGCAAATGCGCGAATATTGTCCTGCTGAATCTCGACAGAGTTCTCTTGGCCAATTTCAGCGGAATGCCGGTAATAGGCGACAGCGCGAAGCAGTTGCGATATTGGCTCGGCCTTACGTATCCACCAGGACATTACTTTTCTCCATTCGCCTGCCGACACGTTCGCCTACTTTTTTCGATGGCCGGTTCCGCGGGATTTCTTAAGGCCTCGTCGCGCACCGTCAGCTCCATTTGCATGTGGAGTCTCTGACCAGATACTATCAGGTCGTTTAGCGTCGGAGCAATTTCATCTTGTAACGCACGCGGGGCGAATTTGGCGATAAGCCCAAGAAGCAGCTTGGTTTGCAGTGCTAACTGATCTTGTAACGCAAGGATTGCGGATTTAGTTGTAACGTGGGAAGCCGCATCCGATTGCGGCGGTAACTGATCTTGTAACGCAGTTTTGCGTTTTCGCTTTCGTTTCCAATATCCGGGATGCTTCCTTCGCCATGCCTTCACGCGAAGCACATTGGCGGAGCCTTGGAAGTAATCGCACCCCTTCTTTGATTTTCGCCAGAGACGCTGCGCTTTTGCCTTGCTTGCCTTCCGGCACGCCGGCAGACTACAGTAGTTCTGGTGCCAGCGAACCCGGGGATCTGGTTGGTATAGCTTTCCGCAGCAGCGGCATCGTGCTTTTCTGGTATCAGTCATGGCAACCTCCCGCGGTTGGAGTTGCCATAACCATCGTCACCAATTTGATTTCACTATCGTCGCTGGAATGGACAGCGGTTTCATATTGCCGTTGGTCGTTGGTCTGAGAGGGTCTGTTGGTTCTCGCGACCGGCAGTCGATTTTTTGAATTTCGGAATGAACGTAGCCCTCGAAATTTTCCGCGCGCCATAGCGGGAGGAGATGTGGGGCCGAAATCGTCGCCGGTGACTTGAAGGGCGATGGCGATTCGTGTTGACGAGATTTTCCAAAAGCCTTATGATGCCAGGACAACAAAAAGATCCGGGCCATTGGGCCGCGAGGATTAGGGCCAATTCGATTGAAGCTGCTCAAACCACCCATTTTAGAGGCCTACATCCGCTTCGATTTCACATTCCCCGAAACGGCCAAGCCACTCGATTTCCCGCAGGCCAGGGAGTTTCTCGAATTATTTAAAGACAAAGTTAAACCCAAGGACTTTCGAGTCACGGATGACGTAAAGATCGACTGGAATAAAGCGGGAAAACCCGAAGGAGCGAGAATCCAGCGGGCGTTCGATACGGCGCGCGGAGCCAGTGCGGATGAATCGCGGTGGATTCAAATGGGACAGAGGTTTGTCGCCACGAATATTTTGCGGCAAAGCAACCACCCGGATTATCCCGGATTCGACGTTCTGAAGCAATCCGCGCTTGAATGTTTCGACGCCTACGTCACATTGTTTAGCCCGATAGATGTTTCTATAGTCACGTTGCATTATGTCGACGTGATCGAAATCCCGAAAATTACGGGATTGAAGCTGTCGGAGTACATGAAACTTCTGCCGCAAGTCCCCGATCAAGGCTTCGGCTCCATCAGCCAATTCATGATTGCGCTCACGCTGCCGTCGAACGACAAGGCCGATGTTTACAACGTGATCATCGGCCGAGAACCCGACGATCCGGCTCGAAAACTCATGCGCTTGAGAATCGAATGGGACGCACAAAGCCAGAATGTAAAATCATTATCGAAAGTGGAACTGATCGACCGGCTCGATAGAATACATGCGGAAACGCTGCGCTTGTTCCGATCCTGTTTCACGGATGCGGGCTGGAATTTGTTCGAACCCATGGCGGAGGAAAAGGGATGATCCTGCTTGATTTGCCTCCTGAAAAATACGATTCCCAGCCGGTCATGACATTCACGATCTCGGGTGGGCAAGCCTCCCGCATGCGGTCGGTGGCCGCCACCAGCGGCGTCGCGTGGGACGAAATGTTTGAAGTGGGCCAGACGGTGTACCCGCTCCGCCAACGCGTGTCGGGCGTCATCAGCCCCGGCCAGGATTGCTTCCAACTGCACATGAAAGGACTCACCCCGGTTTTCATTGGAACGGGATCGACGCCAGCTAGGGCCGAACTGGATTTGAAAGGTCAAATCCACGGAATCTTTCAACAACTCTACGGCAAGCGGCCGTTTCAAATGACCGAACAAGAACGCGCGGCATGGACACTGCTCGAGCAGGTTATCGATGTCCGGCGATATTCGGAAGAAACGCCCGTTGAAGGCCGGGAAATCGGTGTGGTGCTGTGGTTCCGTAATTCCAAGTTCGGGATTGGTAGCCATATCAAAGTGCGCTGGCTGGCCGGCCGCGAAGAATTGGTGCCGGTGGGTCGGGCGTCAAGGGAATTGGCGTCACTCCGCCCCGGATGCTGGTTCGAAGCGGTCGTTCAGCGTGAGCCGGTCAGCGACAAACTGCGCAGGGTTTTGTTCGCGGAAAAGATCGATCCCGTGAAGCCGATGAAAGTCAGTGAAGCTCAGGCATATTGGGATGCAATTCCAACGATCAAAGACCTTCCGGTGTCGGTCAATCTGTGAGTTGAACTTTGGACCCAGCCAAAATCAAATCAGAGTGTTTCATTCTTGATGTCGGCCAAGGGTCTGCTCAGGTCATCGCACTGCCATCGGGCGGCGTGATTCTGATCGATTGCGGAAAACGCGGAAGTTACCGCGTTCTAAAACGGCTGATGCAGCGGTACAAAGACTGTCCCATTGAGCGACTGATCGTAACCCACAACGACGACGATCACGACGGCGCGGCGGCAAAACTCTTTCCTGAATTTTGCCGCCGCGTTCAAAAGATTTATTTTTTGCACGACAGGCCGTTCAAAGACATTCTCCTGTGGTCTGTCGTACAACGCGAGGAAGCCCGGCTCAAAAAGGTATGGCCCAAAGTACGCTTGGAATGGTCGCAGACCAATCGTTCACTCTATGCGGACACGAAGAACGGCGTTTACCTGGACGTGCTTGCGCCGAGCTTTCAGCAGGCTTCAAAGAACATCGGCAACGGGAACGCGATGAGCGGTGTCCTGTTGTTGCGATGCGGCAGCCGAAAAATTGTGTTTCCCGGCGATTCCACCACCGAAGAATGGCGCGACATTAACAACCGCTTGGGCAAGCCGCTAGATTGTGATGTCATGGTGGTTCCTCACCACGGTGCTTTGCTTGAAGATCAAGCATGGCTCTACACCCAAGCCGTGCGGCCAAAGTACGGCGTGATTTCAGCCGGCAGCAGCAATCGGTTCGGAAAGGAAGTCCATCCCCACCCCGACACGGTGAAAGCTTTGACGGGCGTCGGGTGCAAAGTGCTTTGCACGCAGATCACGCCGCACTGTTCCAGCGATCTTGAGAAGCTGCGGCCAGGATTGGTGTCTGCTCAATTCGCATCGCAATCGAATCCCGAAGAACAAAAGAACAAATCCGGCAGAAGTAAAAACGTCGGCTGCGCGACAACCGTACTGGTTGAAATTGGCGATAAATCAGTGGAGGTCCGACCGTTCGCTGAGCACCAAAAAGCCATTAACGCTCGAGTCGGCCAGGCGGATTTTCATCCTCTGTGTAGGTGACTTTTCTAAGCGGCCGCCATCAGAATCCGATTGCGAAACCGGACAAAAAGGACGAAAGATTGCAAGAAAAATGGAGAGTACTGGGTCATTTTCGGACTTTCGCAAGGAAACGCAGTTGAATTCGATGATTTTCTTACAAGCCTTTATCCCTACGTTATTTCACTTTTTATTAGGTGGCGCTGGCAGTCTGAAGGTCACCGGTTCGATCCCGGTATCCTCCACTCATGAAAGGCGTTGAAATCCAACGCAAACCCGCGCAAACCAAAGCAATACGAAAAGAGCCGCGTTCAACGCGGCTCTTTTCATTTCATGCAATTCAACGCTAAATCACGCCCTAATTCGCAACCTATTCCGCCAAGGAACCGCAAAGTAAGTCGCGGGTTCTCGCGGTGAAATCGCCAAAAATAGCGCGTTTCTAGCGCGTGTGGGCGAAGAAAACGCAAGAGTTCGGATTCAACGCGAGGACAAAGATTCTCAATGGCCTCCCCAAGCGGAACCCTCATTAATAAGGACTCTCCGTTTTTATGCCTTGTCGTAGGGAGAGGACTACCTAAGCGTAATCCATATCCTTATACAAATCAGACCTCCGATAAACAAGCGCCTGATAGAAAATGTCAACATTCGAATCATTCGACAGGAGTTGGAAATCTACATCATATCCGAAGCTGCGGATTATGTGCGAAGCCTACGAGTGGCGCTATGACTTGGACGGCTTTGGTGGAAGTGTGGAAGATCTCCGGTGGCTGCGGGAAGAAAGTTATCCATCAATTCAATGCAACAATAGCAGCCATGTTGGAAGCAACCGTTCGAATGTAAGAAGGCGGCGTTGATCAATCCGCGAGATGCTGGAATTCTCGTGATAAGGACGTGACAGAAACTCAAATATGCAATTCGTGATCAACTGTATTAAAAAAAGGTAGCCGACATGCACGTCAGGTTTAAAACACTTCTACTGCTCGTCTCGCCCATGCTGCTTCTGGTTGCGGTGGCATTTATCCAGTGGGGCACGCTGGGACTCCCGGCACTGCCGTCCAGCCCTGAGTTTGCACCCGGGATGGCAATGGAGCCGTATGGCTTTCCGGCCTGGCTGCGTATCTCGCATTATCTCAGCTTCCTATTCCTGGTTTTACTCGTCCGCAGCGGTCTTCAAATCCTCGCGGACCATCCCCGACTTTACTGGAACGTCCATTGTACGCCCAACACGGAATGGCTCCGACTTACACCGATCATAGTCCCCACCGATCGCGTATGGACGGCCAAGGAAGACTCGCGACATCTCTCTCCTTGGATCGGCTTGCCCGGTTACCGACACACGGTTGGCATGGCCCGGCACTGGCATTTCCTGAGCGTCCTGTTCTGGGTGGGTAACGGGCTGGTGTTCGTGGTCCTGCTATTTTGTACGGGACAATGGGAACGACTGGTGCCAAAGTCCTTGCAGATCGTGCCCGATGCCTGGAGTGTTTTCGTACACTACGCTACATTCCACTTGCCGCCGGAGCCGAATGGCTTTTACCACTACAACGCGCTCCAGCAATTGTCATACCTTGGAGTCGTCTTTGTTCTGGCGCCGCTGGCGATGCTGACGGGTCCTTCGATGTCGCCGGCATTTACGGCCCGATTCCGGTGGTATCCGAAGCTGCCGGGCAACCGGCAAATTGGCCGTTCACTCCACTTCCTGACCATGTGCGCGTTTCTCGCGTTCGTCTTCATGCACGTGACCATGGTGGTGCTCACCGGCCTCGTGCGGAACATGAATCACATCGTCATGGGTACGGACGATAGCAATCGGATCGGTTTGTACCTGGGGATGGCAGGCTTTGGCGTGACAGTCTTGCTGAATGTCCTCGCCAACTGGGCGGCGTGGAGACGCCCTCGACTCGTCCAGCACGCCGCCACAGCGTTAGTCAGTCCGGTCATGAAGTATCTTCTCGGTCACCGGGCACCCGTCGCTGAGTTCGACCGCAAGGACATTTCCCCCTTCTTCTGGGTCAATGGTAAGATGCCGACCTCCGACGAGTGGAAGAGACTGGCCGATGGCGACTTCAAAAACTATCGACTCAAGGTATTCGGTCTGGTGGAAAACCCTGTGGAGTTGTCGCTCGACGATTTGCGGGCGCTGGGGCAAAAAACGCAGATCACGTTGCATCACTGTATCCAGGGGTGGTCGGGCATCGCCGCTTGGAGTGGGCTGCCAGTCGCGGAACTCTTCAAACTGGTCCGGCCATTGGGCGCTGCAAAGGCGGTCGTCTTCTACTCGTTTGGCGACGGCATCGCGTTGGAAACGGGTATTGCAGAGGGGCAGTATTACGACAGCCTCTCGATCGAAAACGCCATGAACCCGCAAACATTGCTGGCCTATGAGATGAATGATCGGCCGCTTAATCTACTGCACGGCGCCCCATTGCGGCTGCGTGTCGAGAACCAGCTAGGCTTCAAGATGGTCAAGTGGATCAAAGCGATTGAGTTTGTTAAGGATATCAAGTTGATAAACCAGGGCGAAGGCGGCTACGCGGAGGACCATGAATACTTCGGCGAGCTGGCCAACATCTGACGCCCGCTACCATAGCCGAGACGCGTGCCGAGCAAGACGAGAAAGCGGAGCAGGAGGAAAGTCGAGCGTCCAATTGATGACCGATTTCTTCAACAACCTCGCCGCTGGACAAGGCAAAGCGTCCGCGCTACGTAACGCGCAATTGACGATGATCAAGGCGTTGAAGGAAGAAGGCAACGGCAAGCCGGCGCATCTTTATTTCTGGGCGGCCCTGACGGTGACCGGGAGGTGATTTCCTGCAGCCTCGGATACTCCCAGTGTGGTTTCACGCTCGCACGAACCAAAGTGCAGCATTAAACTCGCCAGAACGCGATCCATTACACCACATCAAACGCTGATGTATTATCCCTTGTTCTATGATTCTCGGTCGCTGACGATTCTGATCTTTGCGTTGGACGGGAGCGTTTTTCCAAGGAACCGCAAAGGGGTTTGATGCAAATAACACAAATCTAAACACCGTTGTTATTTAGGAATTAGATAGGAGGCCCTGGCAGTCTGAAGGTCACCGGTTCGATCCCGGTATCCTCCACTCAGGAAACACCGCGCAACGAAGCGCAACGAAGCGCAACGCATTGCTGAACAAGGCACTTCCGAAAACGGAGTGCCTTGTTTCGTTTGCAGCGAAAAGTGCAACGAAGGCCCGAACTTCCGCCCGTTTTTTGCGCGCTTTATTCAGGCATGTCTACCGGATGTAAAAGCTGAATTCGAACGTCAGCGTCTTAATTTCGCCCGGCGCCATCTCCAGATCCCACGATACATCGCTGTGATTGTTTACGCCGCGCCAGTCGCCGTTCTGCCAATCCTCCGGCCGGCTGTCGTTCAGCTTTACGATACCTTCGTTGGACGGCTTTTCCGCTTTGCCGCCGATTGCAACCGTCACGCGCGTCACCGATTTTTCCGTGCGAAAGTTGCTCACCGTGATGGTCGCTTTCTTGCGTACCAATGCGTATTGATAGCCATCCCAAGTCATCGCGTTCTGCTGCCGCGCGAGTTCTTCCTCTTTGATGCTGCCGCACATGTTGATAGCCACGGTCACAGGTAAGAGCGTCTTGCCGCCCAGCGGCGTATACGTCAGCAGTTCCTGGCCCAGCGGCACATTTCCGCGCATGATCAGTGCCGCACCCGTGGTCCACGGCACATTGCCGCTGTTGGCAAGTTCGAACTGATGCCAGACTTCGTTCTCCGACAGCTTCAAGGGCGACCTCGACGGCTGTGCCATGGAGCTTCTCTCCACCGCATAGCCCGAGCGCGAATCGCGCGCGATCTTCATGTCGAGCGTATAAATATTCCGCAACACTACGCTGCTGTCCCACAACGGTATCGTCGCCCGCGCGCCCTTCTTCAGCGAAAGCGTCCGCGCGCTGTACACGAACATGTCCGCCTGCGCACCCGCCCCAAGTTCGGGCGCAAGCGCGGCGATGCCACCACCCTCTCCCGCCCCGCCCTGGAGATGCTCTGACGCCCGATTGGAGAACGAACTCATGGCGTACGATTGACTGGCAACCGAACTGGCTCCCATCAGCCCCGGCGCGGCCGCTGAGAGCGAACTGCGCAGAACCTGTTCCAGCGCCAGAGGAGACGGCGTCGTCTTGAATCGGAAGTTGGGGACGCTGACCACGAGGTCGATCGCAGCCCCGGAAATATCTTCGGCCTCGTTCAAGATCTCGCCTTGCAACGAAATGTCCGCTTTGTCCGGCTTGTCGGCCGCGACGCGGTACGTTGGAATCCAGCGCACGCCCTCGCTAAAATAATAAATCTGCAGCTCCGAATTCTTGCCCGCGTTCTCTTTTCCCAAATCGAAGCTAAGCCGTTTCGAACGCGTTGAAACCAGTTCGCGCCGCGTCATTTTGGTCACAAGCTCCGCGCCCGATACGGTCCGAATTTCGTGCACGGGCATCACCAGCCTCCCCTGGTCCACCGTATCGATCGCCACGAGAGATCCACCGCGCGGAATCAGTTCTTTAACCACTTCCTTCGCAGCCGGCATCGCCGCCTCCGCAAGGCTCCAATGGGACGACGAAATAGAAGCCAGCGGTGCCAGTCGCAAGGCCGGATCTTTCGTATCCGGCGGAAGTTCGAGCACGTCGATCACGGTCCCCGAGACCACGGTGGCGGGGGTGCCGGTCAGCCCCAGCTTGACCATTTTGCCCTTGTTCGCGCGCAGTAGTTCGAGCGTGCTGATGCAGTTCGATTCGCTGGCCCGTTCTTCCTGACGCTCATCCCATTCCGCGCGCATCGACAGGACTTTATTATTTCCGGTCGCCCAGAAGCATCCGAGCACCGCGCCTTCGGGAACCTGATCGGTAAACACGCGCCCTTCGGCATCCGCGGTCGCGGTCGCTTTCTTCACAAACAGCGCATACCCGTCTTTAAATACGACGACACGCTCCGTCGTTAGAGTCAGCCGTCCCGGTGCGGCCAGTGCCGCCTCTCCCGCGCTTAGCATTCCGACGCAAACGAAAACCGGCATCAGTAAGAACCATCGACCCCGACACAAAACAGTGCGCATTGCTTCTCCTCCAAAGTTGTTTATAATAATAGAACGCTTGAGCAGCCGAGAGTTCTGTAACAACCTTGTAAGGACTGAAATCTTTTCGGCCCCATCTACCTTTTTGTTAGGAGAATCACATGCAAAAAATCGGTCCTTGCCTTTGGTTCGACGGCCAAGCTGAAGAGGCGGCCAACTTCTATGTGTCCGTCTTCAAAAACTCCCGAATCCTCGATAAATCGTACTATCAGGAAGGCATGCACAAACCCGCAGGATCGGTCCTGACTATCCGGTTCATCCTCGATGGTGAGACATTTATTGGGCTGAACGGCGGGCCGGGACTCAAATTTTCTCACGCCATATCGTTCGTGATAAACTGCGATACGCAAGCCGAAGTGGATGAGTTTTGGAAGAAGCTGTCTGAAGGCGGCGCGGAAGTAGAATGCGGATGGGTGACGGATAAATACGGGGTGTCGTGGCAAATTGTTCCCAAAGCGTTTATGGAGATGTTGAGCAAACCGGATCAAGCCGCCGCGCAACGGGCACTCTCGGCCATGATGAAAATGAAGAAGCTCGATATCGCCGTCTTGCAGCGAGCTTACGACAACGCCTAACCGTTTTGATCAAAGGGGGTGCAAATGAAAGCTTCGGTCACAGTTCCGCTGCTTATTCTCTTGCTGAGTCTCCGAATGTGCGCCCATGCAGGAGAGAAAACGCACCCTTTTCGCTTGCCCGCGATAGCGGACCGAATGCCCCCGGTGATTTGGGGGAGCGAATGCCAGGTGCCGGAAGGCCCCGGCCTGGCATTCGGCGGCGAGGAACTGAAGAGCGACGACGGCCAGCACCACACGCATTTCAGGTCCGACGCCGGTGGCGAATGGCTGCCGCTGCTGGAGAAACTGCGTGCAGACAATCCGCTGCGGAAACTTCACGACCGCGTCTGGGCTCTGCGTAATAGTACAAAGAACGCTCTCGCCAAAGCCAGATTCATTTATTTCGAAGGCACATCGCCCGATCCAAAGGTAGTTGATGCTGACGTTGTAACACCGTTGCGCGAAACTGGAGATGATCTCGGAAAGATACTGGACGAATACAAACAGGCACCAGCAGAATTCACGCCATACCATAAGCTCCAACTAGCACGCGCACACGAGCATATAACCGCGGCCGCAAGTACCCTTCAAACGATATTGACGCAATTGGCGAATGGCGTAACTGTCGATAGTATCAAAGCTCTGCATGGCACTCAAATCGACTTGGAAAAAGCAGTAGCATTACTTGACGCCGAACCTGGGCCGCGCGCGTTATCGCCGCTGGTATATGATACAAAGAGCAAGCTGTTTATCCTGTTCGGCGGCGATCACCTCGACTATCTCACCAACGATACGTGGGTCTTCGATCCCGCCCTAAAATCATGGCAACAGCGTCACCCGAAAGCCGCACCCGCTCCGCGCGCCAACCACCAGCTCCTTGCAGCCGATGGCGTAGTCAAGCTTACTGGAGGATACACGTATTCGAACAATACCGATTACATGGGTGGTCCTTACATTAACATCAACGACGGTGCCTGGGTTTACGATCCTGCGGCAGATACGTGGACATCGGAGGCAGTCGGGCAGACTATCGCCGAAGGCTGCCGCACGTATCGCCAGGGGGCCTTTCATCCCGATTTCTTCATGCAAGGCGGCAAACCGGACCCGGCGGAGTTTTCAGCCAGATTGCTTAACGTGCCGGTAAATATATGGGTACTTACCAAGCCTCCCTATTTACCTCAAATGCAGCGCGATTGGGGCACCGCCATAATCGATCCCGATCACGATGTCTTGTTGCGGTGGAGCGGCGGGCACTGCGCGCACGGCGGGTCCGATGTGGTGATGTACCATTTCAGCACCAATCGCTGGGAACTCCCCTTCCCCGTTGAACTCCCTCTCGGGCAATGCTACACCAATACTTCGTATCCCAGCGGCTTCAATTTCAATCTCCGGCCATGGGTAACAGGACACACATATAAATCATACGGTTACGACGCCGTGAGCAAGCGCATGGTATCGTCAGGCCAGCAGGCTGATTTTTATCTGTACGATCCGGCAATCGGCGATTGGGAAGGCCGCGCGCCTAAGCCCAATGGCATGACTTACGGCGGATGCTATTACGATCTGCTCTGCAAACAAATGCCGCAAGGCATCGCCTGCTGGACAAAGGAAGGCCGGCTGTTTTTTTATGATGGCAAGACCGGCGGCCAGTGGGCCGAACGAAAGGTCTCGGGCGAGAAACTTCCCGGTTCCAATGTGGACAGCGCCGGCATCGACTATGACTCTAAGCGCGAGCGCTTGCTGTTGTTCCCTGGAAATTACGGGAAGCCCTACAGCGGCCAGATCGTTAGCGTCGATTTGAAAACCATGGCCGCAGCGCTGTTGAATCCCGCGGGAATGGCCGGCGCGGCTGCCATGCCGGGATTCCTGCGCGAAACGTGCTACATCACGTCGCAGGATCTGCTGCTGACCGGCGTGACTCTTCCGCCCGATGCGGAACACATCCGATGGACGCCCGTTTACGACTGCGCTGCAAACAAATGGATCGCATGCAATATCGGCGGTCCCAATCCAGCCGGGAAAGACGGGCGCAATGTTTCGATGGGTCTGGTATACGACGCCAAACGCGACCTGATCTGGGCGGTGGATACGCGCGGCGCCATATTCGTTCTGCGGCTGGACCTTAAGACTCTCAATAAAAAAGACGTTGTCGACCGGTGACTTGGCCATACTCAAAATCAACGCCGCCTAGGGTAGCAGGAATGCATAGGCCATCGCGGACTTCATTTGATCCATCACGACGCCTTCGTGCATTTCGGGAATCAGTTCCACGTCCGAGTACGTTTGAAGTATAGGCCAGGGGCCGGACGGAAAAAGCATCTTGCCGATCCAGCTTCCCATGCCGCCGTCGCCCTTTGAACCGCCCACCTGCTTGCTCGGGCCTTCGCACTGAATTCCCGCGATGGGGCCGTTCGGCGAATAGCGGCTGTACTCGTGAAAAGGGCGCCAGATACAGCGCTGCCCCAACCGCGTCGTAAAGACGAGATTCATCGGGTTGCAGCCCAGCGCGTAATCGCACGTGCATACAATCCATTTTTGATACAGCGGGTTGGGCGCGAGCGTTTGAGCCTCAATCATGGGCAGCAGAAATTTCGGATGGCAACCCGTGCCCCATGAAATCGGCGCCCACGGCTCCTTTATAAAACGATACGCGCACGTGTCGCCCGCCGCGCACCACCCGTTCGCCATTTCCTTAAACGCCTTGACGATCTTCTCCTTCAACGCCGCATCCACTGGCCGCGTGCAGAATGCATAATAAAAACTGGCGTTGCGCTGATCGTATTTGGCCCATTCCTCAAGCTTGGCGGCGGGCATTCGATTAAAGACGCTGTGCTTCCCGAACGCATCCAGGTATTTCTGCTCGCCCGTTGCGCGATAGAGTTGGATTGCGGCCAGCACCAGCTCATCCGGCTTTTTGTCGCCCTCGTGCAGGGCCGCCCACTCCCACGCGCGGACGGCACGATCCAGAAAATCTTTCGAGTCCCCGGTCTTTTTCAAACTGCCCCAAATCAGCGATGCCTGGGCTGCACTTGCTGCGAAGCGCAGGGAGCCGACGGCATCTTTGGCAAAGGCGAAATCGCGCTTGGGATCGATCTCCGCCGGCGACACCATATCGGGATCGCCATCGGACTCGGTGCCGTTGCGCACGCCGCCATCTCCGGGACCGGCACCGCCGGTGTCTTGGAGGCGAACCCAGAGATCGAGCGCCCAGCGCGCTTCATCGAGCAAATCCGGAATGCCATTGCCCGCTTCGGGGATGCGCAATTGACCGTCAGGGAAGGAATTGGGCTTCAGCTCATAGAGCAGAAACGCATGTTCGGCAATATCCAGATGCGAGCGCGGATTGTAGTCGCCCGCGTCGTGATGACCGCCGAACAGATCGTATTTTTTCGGATCGATCGTATGCAGCGGCAAATTCTTGAAATTGTCCTGCTCGGATGCATGGGGCCAATCGGTCAACTCCGTCCGATCCCGATGGCACGCCGGGCGATAATGATCCGAAAACGGAGCTTTCATTTCGATGCCGCAGCGCTGGTGCAGCACGCCGTTCATCATGACCTTGAACGGTTCGAGGTAAACGTCCTTTGCAACCTTGAATGTGAATGAGCGCCCGACTCCGGGAACGCAAACGTAATAGCTGCCTTCGGCTTTCAATTCGGAAAAATCCAATTCGTACACATTCTCGAACGAAAGATCTTCTTTGTACGGGCTTTCGGTTTTGGCGCCGCTGCGATGGCGCACCTTGCATTCGCCGTGAAGTACGGCCGCGTGAGTCGTCGCGTTGCGGACTTCGAATTTCTTGGCATCGTCGTCGAAATTATAGGCGCCAAGCGATCCCATCCAGATGCCCAGGTACGCGTACTTCGCGGGCGCATCCGGAAGATAGCCGATCTGGTTGACTTTCAACGCGGGGTTAACCATCGTGCGGTCGTCAACCACAAGCGCCGCGATGCTCGTGCCGCACGTCAGCGGCGCGGCGGCGTTCAAATCGAGCGAATACGCATGGCCTTGCTTGAGCGGCTTGTCGAAAACGGCGAAGAGTTCGTGCTGAAGATAGTAGCTCCAGGGCCATCCGTCCGGGTAAAGGCACTCGCCGCGCGAGCGCCGCCCACAGCTTTTGGCCGGGCGGCCTTTCTCGAAATCGGGATCGTCAGGACATTTTAGAACGATCGCTTCGGGATGGTTGTCGAAGCGTGCCGCATCCAATCCTGGCCCTGCGGTAATCTGTATAACAAGCGGCGCGATACATTCGATAGTCCGAACACCCAGCGCGTTTTTCTCCGCCGCCATTTTCTCGGCGGTATCATCCAGATCGCCGATCCACAACGCCGCGCGCCCGCCTGTAGCGAGGCCCTTGACGCCGAGCACTTCCACCCAATAGCGTAGATTTAGTTTCATAGGCTGAGGCAATGTGACCGTGACGGAATGGCGCAAAAAAGGCGTTCCCTTCCAATCTGGCGGAGGGATGACGTCAGCACTCTTGATGTGCACCGCGCTGCTCGCACGCACCCCATGCTGAAAGTCCGGATCGTCCGGGCTGACGATGCGATACGTCTCCGCCTTTGTGCCGATGCCCGGAACAAAGCTCGCGCCAAACCCGAGTCGGATGGTTCGATCGTCCATGCGCCGCGCCGAGCGCAAACCGTGCGCTCCGTCGAAGTCCGGAGTCGGAAGCGTTTCGGCGCACGAACTTGCACGGGATACCGAAAAACAGATGAGGCCTAGTAAAATTAAACTCCGTTCACGACGAAAACACTATTTTTCGACAATGAGTATGCCGAAACTTCTTTAAGGGGGATACACCTTTTTGAAGGACACGGCGCTATGCTTATTCCGGCACCTCAGCAGTGGCAACAAACCGCGTTCGATTT
>JBBRQD010000055.1:0-35985 GCA_038227045.1 Planctomycetota bacterium | reverse complement strand
GCGGTTTGCGCGGATCGGGAACCTGCTTGAAGGCATCGAAAAGCGAAATTTCAGCGGCAACACTCATTTTTCTGATCTCCTTTGAATAGAAGATCGGCTATTTCTCTACGAAAAATGAGGACTTTTGAAAGGCCCTGCGGGTGAAGTGCGAAGTCTTATTGTTCACGACCCCGGCAGGGGCGATAGAAGAGTCGCGCGAATCATCCGGCACCCCTGCCGGGGTGCGGGAATATCGGGCATCTGTTCCGGGGGTATCGCGAGTACGCTCGACCCCCGGCTACCTTCCTGGACCCCTGCCGGGGTCAACTTCGAGCGTGAACAGTAGGACTACGGGTGTATCACCGGAGTTGCTGTTGTTGTTTTCTCAGTCCCCCTTGAGGGAGAAGGCGGACGAGCGCTGCTGTTTGCGCTCCCCGAGTGAGGGGTGGACATGGATACATTCAAGACGTCTGGATTAATTACAAATTTACCCCTCACCCCGCGAGCCGATACGGCCGGCTCGTCGGCCCTCTCCCTCTTTAAGGGGAGAGGGGTGGCGCGTCCAATAAAATGACCACGCACCCCGCCGACTTTATTTCTTGGGATGATGGGCGAAGAAATCCCATGCCTGGTCTGTTGCGGAGAAGCCCTGTGGTTTTTCGCCGAGGGATTTTCGCCGCATTCTGGTGCCGCCGGGCCAAGCGTGGCCACCGTCCACGATTGTGTAGAGCACCACGTCTGCGCCAGTTTCGCTGGCATACGTTTCTTTGATTACGGTTCCGTTGTTCAGTTCTTCCTTTTTGGGTGTGGCGTTGCAGCCGTCTGCTTTCGTCCAGAAATTTACCGCTTCCGCCACCGACAGATCGATCCTGCCTTTTTCGGCGCCGGCTTTCGTTTCGCCGCCGTCGTAGAGCACGTTTTGGTCGGCTTTGCCGTGGATGATGATCATGGCTACTGGATTGGCTGGTTGGGCGATGCGCTTCTCTTGCGCGCTGGCATTTTCCTTTCCGCCGATCGCGCCGGCCACCGGGGCCACCGCGGCGAAGACCTGTGACATTTCGGCGGCGAGACGATGCGCGAGCATGGCGCCGTTCGACATTCCAGTGGCATAGATTTGTTTCGGATCGACTTTGGCCTTGGCGTTCAAATCCTGCAGAATGGCTTTGACAAAGCCCACATCGTCCACGTTATTTTTGAAAGCGGATCCGCAGCCGTGTGTTGCATTCCAGGTTTGGATTGGACCCGTGCCGTTTGGGTAGACGACCAGAAAGCCCTCTTTGTCGGCCTTCTCATTCCAGCCGTAGGTGCTCGCAGCGTGTTTCGCTGTACCCATTCCACCGTGGAAGAACATCACGAGCGGCAGCGGCTTCGTGCCATCGTATTGCGGGGGAATGTGCAGCAGAAAGGTGCGGTCGCGTCCGTCATGTTTCAGACTGCATTCATGATCGCCGGGGGTTGAGATCGCTGGTGAGGCGGCTTCTCCCGCCTGAACAGCGAACATGATATTTAAACAGCAAACGATGGCGGGAATTATCGGCAGCAAGCTCGTTCGATTCATTGCGACGTCTCCAAATCTGTACCTTCATGCAGAATCCGCCCACACGAGGCAGGGAAAAAACAGCACATTTGTTCCGAATCAGCCTGCTTACGAAAACAAGGCAAGTCGCACGCCAAAGAAACGATATGCTGGTAAATGAGACCGAGATCCATTATTCCGATCAACCATATATGGAATTTTGCACTATGTGAATGTTCCACGTGGAACATTCGTGATAAAATTTCTGGTCGCACGGAAAAGCCACGCACACATGTGCAATAATTGGTCGGAGAAACGCTTTTTATGCGCATTGTGCAACTTTGGAGACGGGAAATTGCTTCACAAAAACTATTGAATCGCGCCGAAGGCCGGATAATATGGGCGCGTCTTATCGTCACAAATCATAAAGCGCTTCGAGAGACCTCGAAAGGGTGTTTGAAATGGCTGTTCCATTTAAGCAGATGTGGACCGTTGCAAGTTATGTACTGGGCAAGAAGTTGCGTGGCGTCCGGCGCTATCCGCTGGTGCTCATGCTCGAGCCGTTGATGCGCTGCAATCTAGCCTGCGCGGGCTGCGGAAAAATCCAATATCCCGGCCATGTTCTGCGCAAGAATTTGACGCCCGAACAGTGCTTCCAGGCGGTCGAGGAATGCGGCGCGCCGATGGTCAGCATTCCCGGCGGCGAACCGCTGATGCATCCCGACATCGTCCAGATCGTCGAGGGACTCGTTAAGCGCAAGAAGTACATCTACTTGTGCACAAACGCCATTTTGCTCGAAGAGAAACTTCACGAATTCACGCCCAGCACGTACCTGACGTTCTCCGTGCACATGGACGGCCCGAAGAAGGAACACGACATTGCCGTCTGCAAAGACGGGGTCTACGATGTCGCGGTCAGCGCGATCAAAGCGGCGGTCAAAGGCGGATTCCGCGTCACGACCAACACGACGCTGTTCGATGGCGCGGACGCGAAGCATTACGAGCAATTCTTCGACGACATGATGGCGCTGGGCGTCGAAGGCATGATGCTGTCGCCGGGCTACAGTTATCAGAAAGCGCCGGATCAGGAGCACTTCCTGCAGCGCCAGAAGACTCAGAAGCTCTTTACGGAACTGTTGAAGAATCGCAAGAAGAGCTGGAAGTTCAATCTCTCGCCGCTGTTCCTCGAATTCCTGCAAGGCCACGTGGATTTCGAATGCACGCCTTGGGGCAATCCGACCTACAACATCTTCGGCTGGCAGAAGCCCTGCTACCTGCTTCAGGAAGGCTACGTCCAGACCTTCAAGGAGTTGATGGAAAGCACCGAGTGGGACAAATACGGCCGCAAGAGCGGCAACGAAAAATGCAAGGACTGCATGGTCCATTGTGGCTACGAGCCGACCGCGGTCGACGACACCTTCGGATCGCTGGGCGGATTTGTCCGCACTGCCAAAGCGGCGATGGCGCACGGACTGTAAAACAGACTGGAAATAATGCATGTCAGACGAAAAATCGCTTGAAAAGTGGACCCCCTCGCTCGTTAGTAAAGAGGATCTGTACGACGCGCTGGAAAAAGCGTTCGACTACCGCGGCGACATCACGATCACGTTGAAAAACGATACCAAGATCGTCGGCTACGTCTTCAATCGCGAATCGAAGGTGGCCGAGCCGTTTGCCGAATTGTATCCTGCCGATCGAGACGAGAAGATCAAAGTTTATTACAAGGATATCGCCGGGCTGGTTTTTTCCGGCGTGGACACGGCTGCGGGAAAATCCTGGGCCGTGTGGCTGGAAAAACAGAAGGCCAAAGAAGCCGGGCAGCCGCACTGATATGTGCGGATTCGCGGGCGTGCTTCGTTGGGACGGTCTTGCTCCGGACGATGTTCGCAACGTCGCTGGCGCATCAAACGTGCTGGCGCATCGCGGCCCGGATTCGTCCGGCTTCTGGAACGATTCCCACATCGCGCTGGGATTCCGGCGGCTGAAAATCATCGATCTCTCGCCTGCAGGCGAACAGCCGATGGCCAACGAAGACGGCTCGCTGCGCGTCGTTTTCAACGGCGAAATCTACAACCACCGCGGATTGCGCGACGAATTGCTGGGCCGCGGACACACCTTCAAATCGAAATCCGACACCGAAGTGCTGCTGCATCTTTTCGAAGAACTCGGCGAAAAAATGCTGCCGCGGCTGCGCGGGATGTTCGCTTTCGCGTTGTGGAATGCGCGCACGCACGAGCTTTTTTTGGCGCGCGACCCGATCGGCGTGAAGCCGCTTTATTTCGCTGAGCGCGATGGCTGCATCGCGTTCGCGAGCGAAGCGAAGGCGCTCTTTGCGCTGGGCGTGGAGCGCGAAATAGACTGCGTCGCGTTGGACCAGGCGCTGACCTATCGCTACGTGCCGGCGCCCCGCAGCGGATTTCGGGATGTCGAGAAACTTCCGCCGGGCCATTGTGCCTGGGCGAAAGACGGCGCGCTCGAATACAAGCGCTGGTGGACTCTTTCACGGCAACCAGACTCCACCAAACGGACAGAGGAGGTCGCGAGCGGCGAAGCACTTCAGCACCTCGAAAGCGCAACGCGACGACGCTTGATCGCCGATGTTCCGCTGGGATTCTGGCTCTCGGGTGGGATCGATTCCGCGCTGGTCTTGTCGCAAGCCGGCGGAATTCATCGATCGTTTTGTGCGGGGTTTTCGCAGCCGGAATACGACGAGCGCGATCTGGCGCGCGCGTCCGCGGCACAGTTGAAATCGCCGCTGGAATGTTTCGACGTGCCGGCGGATGTTTTCACGCTTCTGGCGCGGGCCGTGTGGCACGCCGACGAGCCGTTCTTTGATAGTTCGATGCTGCCGACATACGTGCTCGCTGAAAAAACGAAGCCGCATGCGACAGTGGTGCTGAGCGGCGATGGCGGCGACGAAGCGTTTGCTGGCTATGACCGCTATGTCGGATTGCAACTGCTGGAGCGCTACAAAAGGACGCCGCGTCTTTTTCGCTGGGCCGCGTTGAAATACGTACAATGGCGTTATCCCGCAGCGTCGCGCGGCGGCTGGGACCGTATGTTGCGCTGGCTGGAGAAGTGCCGCGCGATGGAGGCGTCGAACCATCACCCGTACGTCGCCGCGATGGAGCTTTTCAGCGCCGAACAACGCGCGGATTTGTACGGCGACGCGATGCGCGACGCAACCGAAGGCTGCGACGCGCGCGAAGAACTCGAAGCCGCTTTGCTGCGCGCGCGCGTGGCCATGGCCGCGTCGCCAAATTGGGAGATGGAAGCCGGGAACTTGAAGCCGGGAACGCTTCAGCACGCCGACCTGCACACGTATCTGCCCGGTGACGTGTTGCATAAAGTGGATCGCATGTCGATGGCACACGGCGTTGAAGTGCGCTCGCCATTCCTCGATGTGGACTTATTGAATTGGTCGCTTTCGCTTCCCGATTCGGTCCGCCTGCCCGGCCGCCGCACCAAACCGCTGTTGCGCAACGCCGCGCAACGCGTTCTTCCGCCACAGGTATGCGCCGCCCGCAAGCGCGGTTTCGGCGTGCCGCTGGATGACTGGTTTCGCGGGCCGCTGCAAAAATATGCGCTGGATGTCTTTGAAAGTTCGCGCTGTGTCGCGGATAAATTGTTTCGGCCGCGATATTGGGAAAGCGCTTGGAACGAGCATCAGAGCGGCCGCGCGCAGCACGGTGAACGGCTCTTCGCGCTGCTGGCCACGGAAGTGTGGCACCGAGTCTATTTTGCAAAAGATGCGCCGCTTGAACGACCGAGTTGAAACGTGAGCCCGCTTGGAGAGAGCCGTGAACAAGAACACCGAACCCGCTCCATCGGCCGATGTCGTCACGATCAACATCGGCAATTCGCACACAACGGCGATGTTGTGGAGCCTTCCGAACGTAGTGTCGGAGACTCTGGAATTGCAGAGCGATTTCAAGTCAATGCTGTCGATTGCTCAATTCGCATGTGCCGCGACCGAGATCGTGGTGGCAAGCGTGGTGAAACAATGCGCTAGAAAACTGTTGAACGACCTTATGGCGCTGGAGCGTCAACCGATTTTCTTGCGCATCGATCTCCAGCCTCAAATTGAAATCATCCCGCAGCCCGCGGAACTCGTGGGCGACGACCGGCTCGCCGCGGCACTGGGCGCGTTATCGCTGGACGGCACCACTCCGTGGATCGTCGTGGACGCCGGCACGGCGGTGACGTGCAACGTCGTCATTCCGGGCCGCGCCGGGGAGCTGCCGCGTTTCGAAGGCGGTTTGATTTTTCCAGGCGCGGCACTGTGCCTCAAATCGTTGAATCAGGGAACCGATCAACTGCCGGAATTGAAGAGTGCGGCATTTGAAAACGGCGGCTTTGATTTCATTGGCCGCAACACGGACCAGGCCATGCTCTACGGCGTGCTGGCCATGCAATCGGCGGCGATCTTGTCGATGATCGAAGGCCAGCAAGCCATGCTGGGTGGCCGCGCGCGCGTGGCGTTCACCGGCGGCGGCGCGGCATTCCTGATTGAAGCGCTGCGGCGCTCCGGCGGGACGAAATTCGATATCGTGCATCAACCCGCACTCGTCCATCGCGGATTGTTAGCCGCGTGGAAAGCAGCGAGATGATGGTCGATTTTAGTGCAAACGTTACCACCCGCCTAAGCGTATTATAAATGGGGAGCCTTGCCGTGACTGATGCAAGTATATCGAAAACATTCCGCGTTCTGCGCGTCGCGGCGATCGCGTTCGGCATCGCAGCCTTCTCGCTGCTCGCCGCCGAACAGCCGCAGATGAGTCTTGACGACAAGGAACAGCTCGACGTTCAGCGCGATTTGTACTGGCTGACGATGACCCTATGGATTCTGGTGATCGGTCTTCTGGCCTTCGCCTACTCGATCCGTTTTATCGCCAAGCGCACCACTCGCCCATGCCGCTGGTGCTCCGAATTCATTTCAAACAAGGCAACCGTCTGCCCACGCTGCGGGAAAAAACTGGACGAAATACCCTTCCCGTGTGCAACGGTCACAAAGCCAACTTGACAGAATCGGTGGAAAAGCCGATAAGTATCCATTCGATTACCCTATTCCCGTTGACGGAGCATACCGAGATGAAGTCCATTACGTCGTCGTTCTGTATGCCGCTTTGCGCGGTGGCGCTGTGTTTGATCGTTTTGAGCGGTTGCGAAGATCTGGATGCGCGCATGTCCGCGCAGGAAGCGACGCGGCAGATCAACGAGCTGAAGTCGAAGATCGACGACGCCAATAAGAAGAACGAAGCCATCGAAGCAAGCGTCAAGGAACTCAAGAACAGCTTGCAGAAGCACCTCGACGAACGCATCGACAAAATCGAAGAGTCGGTCGCGGCCAATCAAAAGCGGGTGCTCGAGCAGATCGGCCTGGACGTGAAAACCTCGCGCGACGCGGCGATGGCGCTCGCCGACACCGCCCGCCAGGATAACGACAAAGAGTTGAAATCGACCAAGCAAATCCTCGCGGAAAACATGCAGACGATCCGCGCCGAAATGGCCGTGGAACTCGATAAGCTGCACAAATTCATGGACAACCAGTTGAAAGAAGTGTACCCCTACGCTTACCAGGCCCGGCGCATGGACTCCGCCACACCCCCCGGCGAAAAACCCGCTGAAACGCCCAAAAAGAAGGAAGGCGATGCGGCGCCGGAACAAAAATAGGCGTGCCCTTTTGTGCTGTCTGAATTTTAGAAGAATTCAACGTCCTAATTAAACGCGGATACTCGCAGATGGACGCAGATGATTTATTAAAACTTATCTGCGTCCATCCGCGTTCATTTGCGTCCATCTGAGTTTAATTAAGGCAATGAATAACCAAGGCCGTTTAGTCTTCGTCGTCCCTTAATTTCGCCAGCACCGAATAATCTTCGAGCGTTGACGTATCGCCGATCGATTCTTTTCCGGACGCGATGTCCCGCAGTAGCCGGCGCATGATTTTTCCCGAGCGCGTTTTGGGCAGCGCGCCCGTGATGCGGATTTCTTCCGGCCGCGCGATGGCGCCGATTTCCTTGGCCACGTGCGCCTTCAATTCCTTGCGCAATTCGTCGCTGGCCGGGTGTCCGTCTTTGAGCGTCACGAACGCAACAATCGCCTGGTACGTCAATTCGTTCGGCTTCGCGACGACCGCGGCCTCCGCCACGGCGTGATGGCTGACCAGCGCGGATTCGACTTCCGCCGTGCCCATGCGGTGCCCGGAGACTTTGATCACATCGTCGTCGCGCCCCATGATCCAGAAGTAGCCGTCCTTGTCGCAGTTCGCGCCATCGCCGGTGAAATAGCAGTCCTTCACCGTGCTCCAATATTGCGCGCGGTAGCGTTCCGGGTCGCCCCAGATGCCGCGCAGCATGCCTGGCCACGGATTGCGAATCACCAGCACCCCGCCCTGCCCCAGCGGCACTTTTTTACCCGTCGCCTTGTCGACGACTTCCGGCAAAATACCCGGCATCGGCAGTGTCGCCGAACCCGGCTTCGTGGCCACCGCGCCGGGAATCGGCGCGATCATGATGCCGCCGGTCTCGGTCTGCCACCACGTATCGACGATCGGACAGCGGCCTCCGCCGATGACTTTGTGATACCACATCCACGCTTCGGGATTGATCGGCTCGCCGACGCTTCCCAGCAGCCGCAGCGACGAAAGATTGTGCTTCATCGGCCAATGCTCGCCCCATTTGATAAACGCGCGAATGGCCGTCGGCGCCGTGTAGAGAACATTGACGCCGTATTTCGCAATGATCTGCCAGAAGCGATCCTGCTCCGGAAAATTCGGCGCGCCTTCGTACATGACTTGAGTCGCGCCGTTCAGCAGCGGCCCGTAACAAATGTACGTGTGCCCGGTCACCCAGCCGATGTCCGCCGTGCACCAATAGATGTCTTCGTCTTTCAAATCGAAGACGAGCTTCGTCGTCAAATACGAATGGACCATGTATCCGCCGGTCGTGTGAAAAATCCCTTTCGGCTTGCCCGTTGAACCAGACGTGTAAAGAATGTAGAGCAAGTGCTCCGCGTCGAGTTCCGCGGCGGGACATGTGTCCGTCACGCCGGCCATGATATCCTTCCACCAATGATCGCGGCCCTGATTCATGGTCACGGGATTGCCGGTGCGTTTAACGACAACCACATCTTTTACAGACGGGCATTTCGGCAGCGCATCGTCCACTGCTTTTTTCAATTCGACCACATTGCCGCGCCGATAACCGCCGTCGGCGGTGACGACCAGTTTCGCTTTGCAATCGTTGATCCGATCGACAAGCGCCGCCGCCGAGAAGCCGCCGAAGACGACCGAATGCGCCGCGCCGATGCGCGTGCAGGCCAGCATGGCGATGGGCAGTTCCGGCACCATCGGCATGTAAATGGCCACGCGGTCGCCGGCGACGATGCCGAGATTCTTCAGCACATTGGCGAAGCGGCAGACCTCGCGATGCAACTCCGCGTACGTCAACGTGCGCGTGTCGCCCGGCTCGCCTTCCCACAGAATCGCGGCCTTGTTCCGCCGCCACGTCGTCAGATGCCGGTCGAGACAATTGTAGCTCATGTTGGTGGTGCCGCCGACGAACCATTTCGCGTCCGGCAGTTTCCAATCGAGCACTTTTTTCCAGGGTTTGAACCAATGCAGTTGCGACGCAATCTTTGGCCAGAATTTCTCGGGCTTGTCAATCGACTCCTTATATAACTTCTGGTACTCCGCCATCGATTTGATATGCGCCTTCTTCGAAAACTCCTTGGGCGGCTTGAAGCTGCGCGTCTCATTAGAAAGATGGTCCATCGCTTCACTCTGCGGAGCGGCGGGCGCGGACTTTTTAGCGGGCGGAGATTTTTTGGACGAACTCTTTTCCATGACGTATGCCTCGAAACGGGTTGCGAATTCAAAATTGAAAGGCAGGAGTATGTAGAAGCGAAGGCATTTCGTCAAGCGCGCAGATTACAATCGATTGTAGCGCGGCCCGCCGCCGCCTTCCGGAACAACCCATTCGATATTCTCATACGGATCCTTGATGTCGCAGGTCTTGCAATGCACGCAATTCCCCGCATTGATGCGCAGATGCCCCTTCGCGCCTTCGCCGATCCATTCGTAGACCGCCGCCGGGCAGAAATGCCGGCAGGGATTTCCGTACTCCTCCGCGCAGCGATCGGTGCAGATTTTCGGATCGGGCACTTTCAAATGGCACGGCTGGCCCTCGCTGTGATTCGTGCCGGAGAGAAACACGTCGGAGACTTTGTCGAACGTGAGCACGCCGTCGGGCTGCGCCGCGACAGGCTCCGGCGCTTCGAGTTTTCGCAGCGTTTTGAAATCGGCCGTCATCGGAAGCGGATCGCTGAAACCTCGTCCGCCCGTGAAGCGCTGAGCCAGATCGTGAAATGTTCCGAGCACGATGCCGCGCGAGTAGCCCGCGCGCCAGTTGCGGATCGTGTGCATTTCGTCGCGCGCCCAACTCGCGGCGAACAGTTCGTCGAAACGCTTAAGCTGCCAGCGCGTGAAATTTTTGGCGGCAAGCGCATCGACCGCCGCATCGGCCGCCAGCATCCCAGACTTCATCGCCAGATGCACGCCCTTCAAGCGCGCCGCGTTCAGGAAACTCGCACTGTCACCGATGACAAAAAAACCGTCGCCGAACAGCCGCGGCATCGAATGAAGCCCGCCTTCGGGAATGGTCTTCGCGCCATACGCGATGGCCTTGCCATGTTGCAGCAGTTTTCGAATTTCGGGATGCGTTTTCAACCGATTGAATTCGGCGTGCGGGTCCAGCGACGGGTCTTCGTAATCGAGTCCGACGACAAGTCCGACGACCAGATGCGTCTCGTCGAGCCCATAGATAAACGATCCGCCGAACGCGCCGGCGAAGCCGCCGAGCGGTCCTTTCTGCAACGGAAATCCAAGTGTGTGAATCACTTTTCCAGCCGGAAAATTCGCCGCCGGAATCTCCCACAGTTCTTTGATGCCCAGCGCGTAAATCTGCGGCTCGCGGCCTTCGTCCAATTTTTGCTGTTTGATCAAGCGCTTCGTCAAGCTGCCACGCGCGCCTTCCGCGAAGACCGTCAGCTTCGCGCGAATGTCCGCGCCCGGCATGTAATTGGCGCCGGGCGTTCCGTCCTTTTCGACGCCGCTGTCCTGACACCGCACGCCGACAACAGCGTCGGCCTCCATCAAAATCTCAGCGCCCGCAACGCCTTCCAGTATCTCCATGCCGCGCGTGCGCGCCTGATCGGCAAGCCACGCCGTCATCTCGCACAATGAGACGACATAATTTTCGGCGTTGTGCAAATAGGGCGGAACCAGAGAGTGCGGCAGCGCACTCTTTCCAGTCGGCGAAAGCATCCAGATTTCTTCGGCGGTGACTTTCTGTTTGAGCGGTGCGCCCCGGGTCTCCCAATCCGGAATTAATTCGGCGAGCGCGCGCGGATCGAAGACCGCGCCCGACAGGCTGTGCGCCCCGACTGAAACGCCTTTCTCAATCACGAGAATGTTGGGCGATTCGATAGGCGCCGCCGGGTTGCTCCGAGTGTGCGCGTCGAGCGCTTCGCGCAACCGGATCGCGCACGCCAATCCGGCCGGTCCGGCACCGACGATCAGCACGTCCACTTCGAGAGTTTCACGTTCCGCCATAGGCTGTCTCCGCAATCAATGCTTCCCCACACGCACGGCTTGTTCGATCATAGCATGCCGACGCGGGTATGCGAGGCGCGGCTTTCAGAGTGAACCACATGACACATTTTGACCGCGCCGATTTCTCCCCGCTTTGCTTCTTGCGCGCAGAGCGGGTTATGGTTATGAATTGCCAAGTATGAATCATTCCATTCGCATGGCGGTCGCCGCCGCTCTGGCCTTGCTGGCCGCACCGTCCACACGTGCCGCGGAAGCCGATTATCCGGGGATGGAGGGCATTCCCGAAATTGTCGCCGAAGTCGACGGCAAGCCGATCCGGCGTTTGGAATTGATCCGCGAATTGGTCGGCTCATCCGGAGTCCGCGCGCTGGACCGTCTCGTGCACCGCATTCTGGTCGAGCAGATTGCAGCCGAGCAAAAGGCCGTCGTCAGCGATCAAGATATCGACATGCAATACACTATCGATAAGAACGAACTCGCCAGCGAATTGACGGGGATTGTAAATCTTGTCAATCCGCAGGCGCCGGCGCGGATGGAGGACATCGTACGCGCGAAGTTCGGCATGTCCGTTTCGGAGTACAAGAATATCATCATCCGCCAGCGCTTGCTGTCGCGCCGCTGCATGGCGGCGGATGTCAATCCCAACAACGAAGAGCTGCACAAATTTTTCGATGCCTATCCGGAAATGTTCCAGGAGCCGATCCGGTATCGCGCCGCGCACATTTTGATTTCGCCGCTCGATCCGCGCGACATCCACAGCCGCGGCGGACAGACGAAATCGACGTTCGGCCAGATGCTCGAATTCGAGAAGCTGCGCAAATTGCGCATTGACCGCGAGCGCGACGATGGCATCATCTTGAAGGATGCGCCGACGGACGAAGTCAACGACGCGTTGCGCGAATCGAGGATTCAGGCCGAACGGCTGACGCAAGAGCTTCAAGCTTATCCCACCCGCTGGAACGATTATGTCAAGCGCTTCACACGCGATCCGATGGACCAAATGCCCATCCGCAAAGGCGGCAACAAATTGCCGGTAAAGACTCCACGCGAAGCGCTTAACTTGCTGCCGGGCGAAGTCGGCTGGTATCACAAGCGCGGGCCGATGGTAAAAGAGTTCTACGAGGGCACGAAAAATATCAAAGTGGGCCAGATCGCCGGACCGATCCAAACCCAATTCGGCTGGCACATCGTCAAAATGCTGGACATCAAATTTCCGCCCGTCGTGACCTTCGCGCAGAGCAGGGAAAAAGTACACCGCCTGTTCATCGAGAACGAAATCCAACTGCGCTCCGAATCCTGGCTCGCCCAACTCGCCGCGCGCGCGGATTTGAAGACGGAGAAAGCCACGCTGTGGCCACCGAAGCCGGAAACGGAAAAACCGGTCGTCATCGGCATCGACATCGGCGGGGAAAAGGAGACATCGGAAATCGATCCGGTTGTCGGGCACGTCAACGGCGCGCCGATCAAGCGCTCCGACGTCTGGCGCGAACTGCTGCGCACCGAAGGCGAAGAGGCACTGACCCGTTTGGTCAACCGCGAAGTCGTCCTGACGATTTTGAAAGATAAGGGCGTCGCGTATATGGAGTGGCTATGCGCGGACCCCAAGCATCGTTCTCCGAATGCCCCGCGCATCGTGCCCATCCGCATTAAAGAAGAAGCGATGCAGCGCGAACTGAACGACGACCGCCTGGAATTCGACAAACTGGTCACCGAAAACAAAGAGTACGCCAATTTGACGTTTCCCGAATTTATCTATCGCAAATTCGGCCAGCCCGAAGCCGACTATCGCCGTGCGATCGAGGCCAGCCTGGTGCTGCGCGTCGCGATTCGCAAGAAAGTCGTTCCGGCCGACGAGCGAGATTTCGAGCGCACGCTGAAATTCGAATTCGCCATGGCGCGCGAACAGTATTCGCAGTCGGCGTGGTTCGAGATCAGCCACATTCTGATTGTGCCCGCCGGCGGCATGTTGCGAGCGGACGCCGCCGCGAAACTGACGGCCGGCAGCATCGCCGACAACATCTACAGACAATTCCTGGCCAAACCGGAATCGTGGGCGCAGTTGGTCGAACAATATTCCGACGACACGCCGGCGAACAAGGCCAACCACGGCAAATTGAGCGGATGCTACATCGACTTCACTCCGCCCGACGTGCCGGAGTCCGAGCAGTTCTATCACGAAATCAAGAAGACGAATCTGGAAGCGGGCATGGCCACGCCGCCGCTGAAGTCGGCGCGCGGCTTTCACATCGTCCGCCTCGATCGCAAGCACGGGGCGCAGCAGGCGGAATTCAACGATAAGCGCAAACAGGTTGAACTCGACTTCATCAACGAACAGGCAAAATATTACGCCGATGTCTGGCTCCGCGCACTGAACAGCCGGGCCATCGTCAAGCACTTCCTGTACAAACCCACATTGGTGTACGACGCTGGCGACATTCCCGACAATTTCCCGATTCCAAAGGATTGACGAATACGGTGCCGACTCCAAGCGAATCCAATCCGCCACTCGGTCCAGACGATCAGGGTGCTCAAAGCGACCCGGTCGAACCCAATCCGCCGGCCGGCACGCCGGGTCGCGCGGGCGTGGCGGGCGCCACTCCGGTTCCAGCGACCGGCAATGTAGCCGGCACCGGCGCGGCGAGTTCCAGCGCATCGGATAAGGCGCCTCATTACACGCCCGTGCCCGGCGCGAAGAAATACAAACTCGTCGGCGTCTACGACATTGTCAGCAAGCTGGGCCAGGGTGCGATGGGCTCGGTCTATCTCGCGAAAAATATGATCACCGGACGGCAGGTCGCGCTGAAAATACTGCCGCCGGACCTGGCCAGGGACGAAGAGTTGCTCGAACGCTTCAAACGCGAGGCGCGCGCGACGCAGCGCCTGTCGCATCCCAACATCGTCTCCGCCGTGGAATTCGGCACGTTCGAAAAATACCATTACATCGCGATGGACTATGTCGACGGCCCGGATCTCGAAAACCTGCTGAAAAAGACCGGCCCGTTCACCGAAGAGACGCTGCTGAACATCGCGTCCGCGATGTGTTCGGCGCTGGAGGAAATCGAACGCCACGGGATTGTGCATCGCGATTTCAAACCGTCGAACATCATGATGTCGTCGAAGGGCATCTACCGTCTGACCGACTTGGGACTCGCGTCCGCCGGAAAGGGCGACCAGAGGCTGACCTTGGCGGGCTTTGCCGTCGGCACGCCGTACTATCTGTCGCCCGAACAGGCTCGCGGACAGCTCGACGTGGACATTCGCGCGGATATTTACGGCCTGGGCGCGACGCTGTACCACCTCGCGACGGGCGACGTTCCGTTCCCCGGATCCAATCCGATCATGGTCATGACCCAGCACATTTCGACGCCTCTCCGTCCGCCGCACGAAGCCAATGCCTCGGTTTCGAAGCATGTCAGTGCGTTGATTTGTCTCATGATGGAGAAGGATGTGGACAAGCGCCCGCAGAACACGGCGCAACTGCGCGAGGTCGTTGTTCAATGCCAGAACGGTCACATGCCCGGATCGAAATCCGCGGAGAAAGCGCATGCGTTTGCCGCGCGTTTGAGCGACAAGCTGGCGGCGATGGAAAAACCGTGGCTCGCGTATGATGTCGAGGGTGCCATCGACAAATTCTTTAGTTTTCTGCCACAAAATTCGCGCCTGCCCGCGGCCATCGCCACCCTGGCGATGGCATGCATGGCCATGGTGGCGGTTGTTATCATGCTTTTGAGAAGGTAGGCCGCCGCTGTTGTGGTGCGCTATTTTGCCCCGAGACGCCGTTTGAAATCGTCCGCCGTGCGGCGCAGTCCTTCTTTGCGGTTGACCGTGGGGGACCATCCGAGCAACGTTTGAGCGCGCGTGATGTCCGGACGGCGCCGGCAGGGATCGTCCTTTGGCAGCGGCTTGAAGACGATTTCGCTCTTCGACTCGGCCAGCGCGATAATTTCCTTCGCGAATTCCAGCACTGTGATCTCTTCCGGATTGCCGATGTTCGTCGGATCGTCCAGTTGCGATTCCATCAGCAGCATGATGCCGCGCAGCAGATCGTCCACGTAACAGAAACTGCGCGTCTGGCTCCCATCGCCATAGATCGTCACCGGTTCGTTGTGCAGCGCGGAGCGGAAAAAGTTCGGCAGCACGCGCCCGTCGTCGAGCCGCATGCGCGGGCCGTACGTGTTGAAGATGCGCACGATCCGCGTGTCGACCTGATTCTGGCGGTGGTAGGACATCGTCAGCGCTTCGGCGAAGCGCTTGGCTTCGTCGTACATCGACCGTTCGCCAATCGGGTTGACGTGGCCCCAGTAGCTTTCGATCTGCGGGTGGACCTGCGGGTCGCCGTAGACCTCGCTGGTCGACGCCAGCAGCAGGCGCGCACCTTTGGCCTTCGACAGGCCCAGCGCGTTGAGCGTGCCCAGCGCGCCGACTTTGAGAATGTGGACCGGGTAGCGCGGAAAATCCAGCGGGCTGGCGGGCGAGGCGAAATGATACACGCGGTCGATCGGCCCGGGAATATGAATGTACTGAGTCACGTCCGTTTTCACGAACCGGAACGACTTGTTGCTTTCGAGGTGCTTGAGATTCTCAAGCTGCCCGGTGATCAGGCTATCGACGCCGATGACCTCGTGCCCTTCGGCCATAAGCCGGTCCACCAGATGAGACCCCAGAAATCCCGCCGCGCCCGTCACCGCAATCCGCATGTCTGTCTCCATTATAGGAACTAGGACGATCTGGCACTGCATCCAGTTTCAATGTATGCCGCGCGTCTATTTCTTCTCTTCGACCGGCATGTAGACTTCAGTCTTTATTTCATCCGGTTTTACGGTGGCCGGATCGTTGATATAAAACTCCCAACTCACGCCCTTGTCCTTCATCTGATTGTCCTTCAATATCTCTTTTGCCATATCGTACGCTGCCGGCAATTTCTCATAAGGCCCCACGTGGACGAAATAAGCTGCCTTCCCGGCAGGCAATTCGCCGGCTACGATTGCGCCTTCGCCCTTGGTTCCATCGGGAACAACAACACCGGCTTCGATTTCCAATTCACCTCCCGTTGTTTTCGAATAGAAAGTCATCGGAGCCGAAAGCTGCTGAATTTTTTGGGACCTCATGAACGCGCCGAGTTTCGGGAATATCTCGGCCAATGCCGCACCGATCTCGGCCTGCTTGACTTTTTTCTTGATAACCAGAGTGGATTGCTTTTTCACGTCTTTGATCTGAACATCCAACGCCGCGACGGCCGCATTGGCCCCGCATGAAAAAAGTGCGGAGAACGAAATTGAAATGGCGGCGATAGTTCGGCGCATTTGAGGCCTCCCGATTGGGTCGTTCTAAAATCCGGCCTGACTCACGCCTCTACGCCTTCGTATTGAACCGGCCAGTCTCAATCTTCACCGTACCCAGGCCCGTGGCCTGTCCCAGCCGCCGCCGGAAAAATTCCGCCGCCCGCTGCCCTTGAAACTCGTTGCTTCCGGTAAACAAAAAGGTATTTCCACCGCTCTTGTCGTTGAACTTCAAAATTGAAAGATCCGGCGGGAGGGTCAGCACTTCCATGGGACTCAATTTGTCCAAATTCAACTGACAGGCAATCTGGGGCTCTTTTTTCAACTCCGCCGTATCGAGTTCGGCGAGCCGCGCCAATTCCTTCCGCACGACGGACTGGGCTTCCTGCTTTTCCTGCTCGGACTTTGGGCGCGTGAAAATGGATTTCGCCCGGCGGAATGCGCTGACATTCGCGTTCGGATCCGGCTCCGAAACGCCGGTCTGCGGATCCACGCTGCCGGCGCAGATTGCGATCAACTGCGTCATGTCCACGCGACAGTAGACATAACAGTCCACGGCGCCGCGATAGAAGCAATCGAATTCGATCGCCTCGCCGGCTACCACGCCACCGGATGTAAACGGCAGCGATTTCATCGCGTTGGCGCGCGCTTCCGCCTGCGAGATTTCAATCATCGAGCCTTCATCCTGCTCGCGTGCCAGTTCCACGTAGCGCAAGTAGAGGATGATCCCGCGCCGTTTATCGCGCCCCTTATAATCCGGGTGATCGTAGATGCGCGCCAATTCGTGGAAGCCGTATGGATTAGTCGGATTGTCCTCGATGAATTCGCTGAGGAGTGCAATGGCATTGTCGAAACGCCCCGCGCCTATCCATATCGCGGCCTGCTCGGTCAACAGCTTCATGCCGCTGAAGCGGCCCTTCACCAGCATGTCTTCGTTAGACGCGACGGCACAGCCCAAGCGCTTGTTCCAATTGGAACACAGCAGGCAATCGCCCAAGCCGCGATTCTTTACGTCCAACGAGGCAATCGGCGCTAGAGTTTGCGCGAGTCCTTCGGCGTGAGAACAACGTGGAACCAATTTCGAGTAGGACCACCTTCCGTCCGCAAGTTTACTGAAAACCGGCGATACGCTTTCCGGGCGGGGCTGCACGCGCATCACCGGAAGCGGCCCCTTCCTATGCACCACTTCCGCTTCTTCGAGAATGGAAGCCGGCCCTCTCACGTTTGAAGGGGGCTTCCGCAATTTGCCTTCCAATGGCAGAATGCCGCTTTGCTCTTTTTTCTGCGGAGGCCCCAGTTTGTTTAGCGGCTTGACAGGCGTCTGCGGCGAATTTGTTTCCGTATTCGGAGTGACACTGGTCCGAGTCGGAGTGACATCGATCCGAGCCGGAGTAATGTTTGCCCTACTCGGAGCAATGTTGGCTCGAGCCGGAGTGACACTGACCCGAGGGGGTGGAATCGCCGGCGGGGCAGGCGCGGCGGGAACTGCCGGCACGTCCGAAACCTCCGGCGAACGTTTCGTCGGGGTGTTCAGAGGCTTGTAATTCGGGGCGAGTTTAGCCTTATCCGCCAATGTCTTTCCCAGCGGTGCCACCAAACTCGGCGGTGCCACATAAAGCGTCGGCGTGGACATGTGCTGTTTAATGCGTTCCGGCATTAATTCAGCGCGATTGGGCGCTTTTTTCTCTACGTGCTGCACCTCCACGACCGTATTGGGCCCGATCGGCACTGCCGTCTGCGGAGCCAGATTCACCGGTGCATCCGGATCTTGCGCAAGTGGCTTTTTCGCCACCAGATTTTTCGCTTTGAGGCTCTTTTGCGCATGCCGGGAAAGAAGCAGTTCCGCCGACGCCGAATTGAACTGCATTTTGGCCAGCGCTTCCAGCAGGGCTTCGCAGGAGTTGTAGCGATCCTCCGGCTTCTTCGCCAGCATCCGCATGACGACCGCTTCGAGATCGGGATCGACAGGATGTTCGGCGTCACTCAGTGGCGGCGGCGGCTCGAACATGTGTTTGTAAATGATCGTCGCGACTTTCTCTCCGAGAAACGGCGGCTCCCCCTTGATGCAGGCGTACAGCACGCATCCCAGCGAATACAAATCAGAACGAAAATCGACAGTCTGCCCGCTGCCCTGCTCCGGCGACATGTACGAGGGCGTGCCCACCACCATGCCGGATTGCGTAATGCTGTGATCCAGTTCCTTGGCCAGGCCGAAATCCATGACCTTCACCAGGCCGGTCTTCGACACCATGATGTTTGCCGGTTTAATATCGCGATGGACGACGCCCTGCTCGAACGCCACGGCCAGCGCTTTGGCCACCGACCGCGCAATTTCAATGATGCAGTCGTTGCTCAACGGCATGTCGGCGGCTTGAATGATGTGTTCGAGGTCTTCGCCCTCGACGTACTCCATTGTGAAATACGGTACGCCCTGCATTTCTCCAACGGTGTGAATCTGAATGATATTCGGATGGACCAGCCGCGCGGCCGAGCGCGCTTCGCGATAGAAGCGTTCGGTGAAACTGGGATTTTCTTTTGCGCGCGGCAAGACTTTCAATGCGACCCAACGGTCCAGCGCGGTCTGCCGTGCCCGGTAGACCTTGCCCATGCCGCCTTCGCCAATCATCGACTCGATGACGAATTCATCAAACCGATTTGTATCAAGAGGCATCTCAGCTCCTTCAAAACCACCGTCACAAGTGCTCCACGCGCCACAAACGTAGTGCCGCTGCAGATCTACACGCGCTGATATCGCACATCGTACTGTGAGGGTTTGAACATAACAACCGATTCGCAATGACAAAATTCGCCGTTTTTACGGCGGGGTGTCGTGCATGGCAATGCGTGTACCCATTCGCTTCAGTGTGCTTCGACACGGACCAAATCCTCTTTCTATATAGTGCCACAACGCGTGTAAGATTGGAAAATTTGTTAAAATACAACCCTATAAATGGCTCTGTCTTATGATTTTTTTTCGAAATGCTGCCCGGCGCTGGGTAGCGATCCGGTTGCCGATTTGCTATGTGTTGAAATATATCCATGCACCCGACTTGAGCCGGGCGCTTCGCCTGATAGAGTGGAAGCCATACTCGGGATTCCATCATGAAAACAATCGCAGCAATTGCAGCCAACGCCACACCTGCCCCGATGATAACGGGCGTGCCAGCAAAAAACGCCGCCGGCGCTCTAAGCCGCCTGCCCAAATCGTCGGACGAGCGCGCACTTTTGCTGCTGAAACTCATCGGCCCGATCCTCGCCGATCTTGAGAAATCGGAGCAGCTTCTTTCGCGTAATCTCAGCAGCCAGTATGCGTACGTCAATACACTTTGCAAGCATATCGAACGCTTCAAAGGTAAGCGGTTGCGCCCGGCTGTATTGCACTTGTCGGCGCGCGCGTTTGGCGGTGAAGCCCCTCTCGCCGCGGATACCGCCGCGCTCGTCGAGATGATCCATCTCGCCACACTTTGCCATGATGACATCCTGGACGACGCCGACACGCGCCGCAACGTCGCGACAGTCAATGCATCCTGGGGCAACAAAGCCGCGGTGATGACCGGCGACATTCTCTTTTCGCGCGCCTTCGAAATTCTCGGACGCCTCGATGACCCGCGCCCGTTCCGCATTCTCTCGCGCACCAGCCGGATGATCTGCGAAGGCGAATTGCTGCAGATCGACAGCCGCTTCAACTCCACGCTGGACGAAGATGCCTATTTTGACTTGATTGAAAAAAAGACCGCTGTGCTCTTCGGAGCCGCGGCGGAACTTGGCGCGTTGCTGGCCGGCGCGAAAGAGGCCGAAAGCCGCCGCATGTACGCATACGGCCGGCGCCTGGGCATCGCGTTTCAAATCGTCGACGATTGCCTGGACCTGACCGGCATCGAAGCCACCGTCGGAAAATCGCTGGGCAGCGATCTGAAAAACGGCGAACCGACACTGCCGCTGATTCACCTGCTGAACAAAGCGACGGGCGCGCGCAAGCAGGAACTGCTGACTTTTTTCAAACCCGGCAGCGGCGGGCTCACGCGTGAAACGTTGCGGCCCTATTTGGATCGGGAAGGCTCGGTCGACTACGCGCTGCAAATCGCCAGAGCGGAAATCCAGCGAGCCCGAGACGAAATCGAATTCCTCCCGGCCTCGGCGGCGAAGACCTCGCTGCTGGAAATTCCGGAGTACGTTCTGGAAAGAACGTCCTGAAGCGCCGCAGCCCCTAAAATAGTCGAACAAATCTCAAATTCGGCATCTTGACAACACGTCGTTATTCAGTATTGTATCCACTCCTTTCAAGGAGCGTCCTTAGCTCAGTTGGTAGAGCAGGTGACTCTTAATCACCGGGTCGGAGGTTCGAGTCCTCCAGGGCGCATTTCTTCCTTTCCACGCAATTCAACGCTAAATCATGCCGCACAAAGGCTTGACTCCTGGCAATCGTCGATGTTGACCTCCAAGTACAGTCCGCAAGCCTTACCAAACCGGCGTAGTCTCGATCAACTTTTCAATGACAGCCACTTCGACTGGCCTCGAGAAGAGATACCCTTGTGCATAGTCGCAGTTCAATCCGCGAAGTTCGCGTAGTTGTTCCGGCGTCTCGACGCCCTCGGCGACGACTGACATTTTCAGGTTGCGCGCCAATGTCATGATTGCCCGCATGATGCCCTTCGTCTTGTTCTCCTGGGTGCTCAAATTGCTGATGAACGAGCGATCGATTTTCACGGTGTCGAGTGGGAAGCTGTGCAGATAACTCAAGGACGAATAGCCCGTGCCGAAATCGTCGAGACACAATTGGACGCCCAGGCTTTTAAACTTTGCCAGCACGTCCGCGGTTGCGCGCGAACTCTTCATAATCACGCGTTCAGTGATCTCAATTTCCAGACTCGAACCGTTCAGCCCGGTCTCCTTAAGGATTTTAGCGATCTGCGGAATGAGATCCGGTTGCGAAAATGACTTGGCTGACAGGTTTACGTTCATGCTCAACGCCGATAATTTTGGAAAACGCAACTGCCATTTGCGCATCTGCGCGCAGGCTTCGCGCAACACCCATAATGTAATAGGTACGATCAATTCAGTCTCTTCGGCGATGGGTATGAACAGATTGGGCATCACGCGGCCGCGCTTGGGATGGTGCCAGCGTATGAGCGCTTCGAACCCGGTGAGCCGGCCGGTCCGCAACGAAATGATGGGCTGGTAGTCCAACTGAAATTCTTCCGATTCCACGGCGCGGTGCAGCCCGCTCGCGGTGGCCGCGATGGATCTCACCGCAAGATGCAGCCGGCTTTCGAGATTCTGTTTCGTTTTCGCGTGTGTGTGCATGTCCGCCTTGAAAGCCTCCATGCATGACTGGCCCTTGGCCTTGGCACGGTACATGGCGATATCGGCATCGCGCAAAAGATCTTCCCAACTGTGATAGTTTGGAGCGCTCAGCGCGATTCCCATGCTGGCAGTGACAAATAGATTGTTGTCTTTCACCGCTATGGGCTGCTTCAGTTGTTCCTGAATCCGGTTTGCGACGGCGCTGGCGTCGTCAATGCTGAGGATATCCTCAAGAATCACGCAGAACTCATCTCCGCCCAGGCGAGCGAGAGTATCGCTGGGGCGCAGACAGGCTGCCACGCGATGCGCGAACTCGACGAGCAGTTGGTCGCCGGCGCTGTGCCCAAGGCTGTCGTTAACGATTTTGAATCGATCCAAATCGATGAACAACACACCTACATGCATGCCTTCGCGCCGTCCCACGCGCGTCATCGCATGCTTCAACCGTTCCTTGAATAACGCCCGGTTTGAAAGACCCGTTAGCGAGTCGTGGAAGACATCATGGCTGAGCTTGATCTCCATGGTTTTACGAGCTGTGATTTCCATTTGAGATCCGACAATGCGGTGTGCGGCACCCGCATCGTCTCGAACTGTCATGCCGCGGCTGAGCACCCATTGAAAGCTGCCATCCTTGTTCAACATGCGGTATTCGTGTTGAAACTGCGCGGTTCTTTCCTGAATGTGAACGTCTATTGCCGCCTTGAGTCCGTTCAAATCTTCTGGATGTACGAGTTGAAACCTGCTATCGACGTGGTTGTTGATTTCGTGCTCGGGAAAACCGAGCATGTCTTTCCACCGGGGCGAAAGGAATATCTCCCCCGTTATCAGGTTCCAATCCCAAAGTCCATCATTCGATCCTTTAAACGCAAGGGCATACTGTTGCTCACGTTCACGAAGCAATCGTTCGCGTTCTCCAACGACCGTGCGACAGGTATACATTCCTAACTCGTGTGCGAGGGAGTGCTGCCTATGCTTTGTCGTGTCACTAAGTAAGTCGGCATGGTCAGATTCTTAAATCCTTCAATTCGTGCGAATTTATGAGTGCGATCTAGCACATGACACAGCTACTCACTTAACTAAGAAAGTATTCGTCCCGAGCTTAATATTGCGATGAGTAGCACTCGCTGTGCCAACGCAAAAAACTATCTACGGCATGGTCCTGCTCTCAATTATGAATTGACTCCGATGCTCCAATGAATCGTGAATTGCTCTGGATGAAAATCGGGCAGGCCCGCCGAAGTTTGAACACTGTCCGACTTAAAATCGGCACCGGCCGGTACTCGGTGTATCTTTTAGAGACTGGCTAATCGAACATTTTCACGGAGCATGGCATGAAGCGATTTGCGATCTTGACGTTGGTATTTTTAGCGCTGGTTCTCCCGGGCTTGGTTTGCGCCGCTGACAACGAACTCACGGAGCAGGAAGCGAAAGACGGGTGGAAACTCTTGTTCGACGGCAAGACGACCGAAGGCTGGCGCGGGTACAAGAAGAAGGATGTGCCGTCAGCGTGGAAAGTCATCGATGGCACGCTGGCCCATACCGGCGGCGGCGGCGATCTACGGACACTGGACAAGTTCGAGAATTTCGAGCTGCTCATCGATTGGAAGTTCGAAACGGAAGGCAACAGCGGCATCATTTATCATTGCAGCGAAGAGGGCGGACAGCCGTATGAGACCGGGCCGGAGATGCAGGTGATGATCCATCCCGCCGACAAGAAACCTGAGAAGCATGACGGTGGCGCTTACTATGATGTGGTCGCCCCGACGAAGATTGCGACAAAGGGCAAGGGCGAATGGAACACGTTCAAGATCGTGTGCAATGGCAGCAAGGTCGAACACTGGGTCAACGGCGAAAAAGTCGTCGACGTCGATACCGGAACCGACGAATTCAAGGCGAAGATCGCGGCCAGCAAGTGGGGCAAGGTGAAGCTGTTCAACACCGTTAAGAACGGTTACATCGACCTTCAGGATCACGGTTCAAAGATCGCGTTCAAAAACATCAAGATCAAGTCGCTGCCAGAGACGAAGTAGCTGAACGGCGCGGGTAAAAAGTCTCCTATTCCCTCGTTGCCCAAACAGTGTACTCTGTCCTACTTGGCCAATTAATCTCGGAGAGATGCAGATGAAGCGATGGATGATCAGCTTGCTTTTGACGTGCATGGCGTGTGCGTATGCCGATGGCGAAAGAGACAATCTGCCCAATAAAGTTCGACCCATTCCGGCGCTTGGAGTCGCCGTCCCGGCTGACAAAAAGGCGAAGCTCGAAGCGGGCTTGGCCGAATTGAAACAGGCCATCGACGCGCTTCGCCAGAACGATGCGCGCGCGCGAGATCTCCTGCCGGACGTTGAGATTTTCTATCGCGCCGTGCACGATGGCCTGGTCTACACAGAGTTTCTAGATCCGAAAGAGATCGATCAGGCCTTCAACCTGCTTGAAATCGGCAAACACCGCGCAGCGGATCTTGCCGAAAGCAAGTCGCCGTGGACCACCCAGAGCGGCCTGGTCGTGCGCGGTTTCGTGTCGCGTTTGGATGGCTCGGTGCAGCCATACGGCGTGCTGATTCCCGAAAGCTACTCGTTTACCGGCGCCACGCGGCACCGTCTTGATTTCTGGTTTCACGGACGGAATGAGGTTCTGACCGAAGGCAACTTTCTGACGCTGCGCATGAACAAGCGCGACCAGATCGAAGTCTACGCGCCGCGCGACACGATCGTGCTCTACCCTTACGGGCGCTATTGCACCGCGAGCAAGTTCGCCGGCGAAGTGGATTCGCTCGAAGCGCTTGCCGAAGCCCAGCGGCGTTACCGGATCGATCCCGAACGCATTTCAGTCCGCGGATTTTCCATGGGCGGCGCGGCCACCTGGCACTTCGCTGTGCACTACGCCGACCGCTGGTTCGCCGCAAATCCCGGCGCGGGCTTTGCCGAGACCCCGCGGTTCCTGGATGTCTTTCAGAACGAAAAACTCAATCCCACACCGTGGGAGAAAAAACTCTGGGCCATGTACGACTGCGACAAATGGGCGCTGAATCTCACGCAATGCCCGACCGTCGCGTACAGCGGCGAGATCGACAAACAGAAGCAGGCGGCGGATGTCATGGAAGAAGCGCTGAAGGCGCACGGCATCGACCTGGTCCACATCGTCGCGCCCAAAACCGCGCACAAAGTCATCGCCGAACCGGCCAAAGAAGTGGAAGCCCGCATGGAGGCGCTGGCGCGCGACGGGCGCCGGCGTGCGCCGCGCAGCATCGCGTTTGAGACATACACGCTGAAATACAATCGGATGAATTGGATCACCATCGACGGCATGGATGAGCACTGGGCGCGTGCCGAAGTGCGCGCCTCCATCGCCGAACCGTCGCACGTGACGCTGAAAACCCTCAACGTCAGCGACCTCACGCTGTCCATGGAAGCCGGCGACTGCCCCATGAACATCGCCGATCCCGTCGCGATCTCAATAGACGGACAGGAACTCGCCAACGCGCCCCGCCCGCGTTCGGATCGGTCGTGGAATGTATCGCTGCATCGCGACGGCAATGCATGGAAAATGGGCGCGCGCGCGAACGAGGGTGTGCATAAACGCCACGATCTGCAAGGCCCCATCGACGATGCATTTCTGAACGCGTTTATCTTCGTCAGGCCAACAGGGACGGCGGCAAACGAGGCGGTCGGAAAGTGGTCCGCCGCGGAACTGGAACGCGCGGTCGAACATTGGCGCCTGCAGTTCAGAGGCTACGCGGTGGTGAAGGACGACACCGCGGTGACAGACGATGACATCGTCTCCAAGAACCTGATTCTCTGGGGCGATCCCTCCAGCAACGCCATGCTGAAAAAAATCGCGGATAAGCTTCCGATCCGCTGGGATGCCAAAGCCGTGACCCTCGGCGGCAAGACCTTCGACGCCGCGCACCACGCCCCCATACTCATCTACCCCAACCCGCTAAACCCAGCGCGCTATGTGGTGCTGAACTCAAGCTTCACCTATCGCGATTACGCGTACCTCAACAATGCCCGGCAAGTATCCATGCTGCCGGATTGGGCCATCGTCGATCTGCGAGAACCCGCGAATACAATTTGGCCGGGAAAGATTGCGGCGGCGGGATTTTTTGATGAGAAGTGGGGAGTGAAAGAGTAAGGGAACGCCGCCACCCGCAGGTGAACCACTCTAATCTCAAAAAAAACGGCTCCCATTGCGGGAGCCGTTTGAGACTTGAGTAGAGCGATAGTATCCACGCCGCTTATTTCCGCGATTTGGCTTCGAGCGCTTCCAATCGGGCTTCAAGGGCTTCGACTTTCTGGTGTTCCTTCAAGAACTCGTTGAGCAGCATCGCATTAATCTGCTCGTAACGCACGGTGTTGATCGCGCCCTTTTCGTCGTACACGACCCAATCCGGATTGATCGCGGCGACTTCTTCGGCGATCAAGCCCCACTGTGTAATCGACTTCGGGTCCAGCTCTTTTTTGTAGGTAAACGTCACCGGCTTGAGCTGCAGCAGTTTTTCGCTCGACGCGGCCATCGGCTGGATGTTGTCTTTGTAGCGGCGGCTGGAGGCGGTGAAGCCGAGTTGCCCTGCGCCATTAATCGTCACCGGTACGCCTCCTGCAATCGGCACGCCGCTGATGCCGGCGATGAAGGTCGCCGTCTGCGTACCGCCGGAGCCGATGCGAATGGTGTTGGCTTCTGCAGCCACGCCCCCGTTTCCGATGTCGATGTTGTTGGACCCGGTGGTGAGATTAATGCCGGCACTAGCTCCCAAAGCTATGTTATTTCCGCCCGTCGTGTTGAACTGGAGCGCAGCATATCCACTGGCGGTGTTTCCGACGCCCGTCGAGTTTGTGAAGAGCGCATACGTTCCAATGGCTGAATTATTGTCGGCCGTCGAGTTTGTGAAGAGCGCATTGCTTCCACTGGCGGTGTTGTTATTGCCCGTCGTGTTGGAGGCGAGCGCTAAGTTTCCACTGGCGGCGTTGTTGTTTCCCGACGTGTTGATGTTTAGCGCCTGAAATCCAGTAGCTGCGTTGCTGTTGCCTGTCATGGAAAAGTTCCCCGCGCTCCGTCCGACGAAGACGTTGTTGCCGCCAAAGGTATGCAGCAGGCTGTTTCCATTCTGGGTGATGACACCCACGCTGGAACTGCTAGTCACAGGCAGGCTGAACTGATCCCCGTGAACGATGCCGGTGAGAAAGGTGTCCGTCTGCGTGCCGCTTGTGCCGATCCGGATGATGTTGGCTTCCGCAGCCACGCCCGAGTTGCCGATGTCGATGTTGTTGCTGCCGGTGGTGAGATTGAAGCCTGCATTTATTCCAACAGCTATATTCGAACTGCCCGACGTGTTGTTCTGAAGCGCGAAGATTCCAAAAGCGGTGTTGTTGTTGCCAATCGAGTTAGCAAAGAGCGAATTGTTTCCACTGGCGGTGTTGCCGCTGCCCGACGAGTTGGACCCAAGCGCGCTGGTTCCGCTGGCGACGTTGCTGTTGCCAGACGTGTTAGACATGAGCGCATTGTTTCCACTGGCGTTGTTGCCGCCGCCCGTCGTCGTAAAGTTTCCCGCGTTCACGCCGGCGAAGAAGTTGCTGTTGCCAAAGGTGTGCAGCATCCTGTTGCCGTTCTGGGTGATGACACCCACGCTGGGACTGCTCGTCACTGGCAGGCTGAACCCGTCGGCAGAGACGGTGCCGGCCGCGAAATTCCCAGCGGCGTCGCGCCGAACGATCGCATTGGCCGTGTTTGCGCTGACGGCGTTGGTTACGGCGTTGGCGTTGGCAGGTCCGGTAACTTCGCCGCCCAGAGTCACGCCGGCGGCCAGAGCGCTGAGCTTTCCGTCTACAGCCACGGTGATTGACGTGTTATCCGCGTAAATCGCGCCCCGAGTGCCTGCGGTGATTCCCGCGATGGGCAAATTGGCAACCGGCACGGTTCCCGTTAGCGTCGCGGTGCCAAGATTGACCTTTGAAACCACCGTGGCTGCCTGAGTCCCCGTGACGTCGCCAAGAAGGGGGCCGCTGAAGTTAGTGGCCGTGGTGCCCGGTGCAAGCATTACCGTGGTAATTGAGCCGGCTTGAATCAGCGCATTGAGCGGGGACCATTGAGTCCCGCCGCTGCCATCGGCGTTCAGTACGAACCCGCTGGAAATGCCCGTACTGGAAATCTTGGTATTATCCACCGCGCCCGGGGCGATAGTGGGGTTGGTTACTGAATTGGGACCGAGCGCGCCACCACCGCCGCCTGTAACGGTGCCAATGGAAAAGACGGACGAGAGCGTTGTGACAGAGTTAGCCCCGACTAGTCCACTGGCGCGCAGTACTGCATTTGTACTTTGGGTGGCGGGTATCTTCCAGAAAAAGGTGCGCCTGGGTCGGTCGATAAGGGTATCGTCGATCAGGCCCAATTGATTGAACGTCACGCCATTGTCAGTGCTAAGTTCAAGAGTGATCGCCTTCGTATTGCTGGTCGCGGATAGACTGACTTTGTAGGTCTCTCCCGGAATGAAGACTTCGCCACCCGATGGAGTGATAAACGACATTTTTGACGCAGCGAAGACACTTCCTGCAGACATTGCCAAAACTGCAAACAAGACAACAGAGCGATTCGATAGACGCATAACTCTCCCCTTTAAAATAGATCTAAAATAGATCCTAAAATAAAACATTAGCCTTACCCGACAAAAGCGCGCGGTTCTAGGTGACTCAACCAGTCTATGTGGATTGCTTAAATATATCGACTTTCATCCTTTTACATTTTTTTGATTGTTTACAATGAATATTTTTGATATTTCTATAATTATTTTAGTAATATTTTGAAAAGGCAATTGGGACAATGTCAAAAAGTGACAGTCCGGTAAAAAGTCCGTTGCAAACAGGCATTTCATTGCCAATTTCTCAGCGGTGGTATAGTGCACGCAGCCCCGTCAAGCCTGTGAAAATTTACATAGATTTTTGAGTAAAGCCAAGGCCGGTGCGTCGATTTATGAAACGGCATCGAATGCGAGGATAAAAATGGCGGACGAGACATTGTTTCCGGTCGGTAAAGCGAAGCCCAAGTCTGAGGATCCGGCGCTGGCGCCGCGCGTCAAGCAGGCGGTGCGCAATCAGGTCGAATATTTGATTGGCGATTTGGATAGCCTGGTCGCGCAGGATCACGAAGTTCGCACGATTTGGGGTTTCGTCGAGAATGCCGATTTGTCGGAACTGTATGCGCGGATCAAAGCCGTGGAAGGCCATGTCGGGCGCACTCCGATCGACCCGCGCATCCTGTTGGGGCTGTGGCTCTATGCGACGCTGGATGGCATTGGCAGCGCTCGGACGCTGGCCAAATTGTGCGAGGAGAGTGTACCCTATCGCTGGCTGTGCGGCGGCGTGGCGGTGAACTACCACACGCTTTCCGACTTTCGCGGGGATTGCGGAACGCTGTTGGACGAGTTGCTGATCGACCACGTGTCAGCTCTGCGCTCGGCCGGCGTGGTGAGTCTCAACCGGGTGTCGCACGATGGCGTGCGGGTGCGGGCCAGCGCGGGCAGCGGATCGTTCCGGCGCAAGGACACTCTGGGCCGATTTATGCAAGAAGCGCGGGAGCAGGTCGAGACGTTGCGCACGGAATTGGAGCAGGATCCCGGACGGAGCGACGCTCGGCGGAGAGCGGCTCGCGAACGGGCCGTGCGGGAACGTGAAGCCCGGGTGGCGGAGGCGCTGAAACAATACGACGATGTAAAAAAAAAGAAAAAGCACGACAAAGATGAAGCGCGCGTGTCGACGACCGATCCCGATGCGCGCAAGATGCGCATGGCCGATGGCGGAACGCGCCCGGCCTACAATGTTCAGTTCAGCACGGACACGGCCACGCAGATCATTGTGAGCGTGGACGTGATCAATGGCGGCAGCGACTTTGACCGGCTGGTGCCCGCGGTGCAGCGGATTCAAAAGCAACACGGCAAGACGCCGAAAGAAATGTTGGTGGACGGCGGTTACGCGAAACGGGAAGCGATCGAAGAAATAGCAGAGGCACCCTATCATTGCACCGTGTACGCGCCGCTGCCCAAACCAACAACAAAAGCTCAGACAGTGGAGCGGCCCTTTAAAACGGAAACCCCGCGAGTCACAGAATGGCGCGAACGCATGGCGACAGCGGAAGCGAAAGCGATTTATAAAGAGCGGGCGTCAACAGTGGAATGTGTAAACGCCCAGGCGCGCAACCGCGGCCTGCAGCAATTTCGGGTAAGAGGCCGGCCGAAAGTGCAAGCCGTTGCGCTGATGTTCGCTCTGGTTCACAACATAGTTCAATTTTAAGGGACAGTGCACTCGATTATAAACCGTAAATAATCAAGCGCACCGTCCATGCCTCTCGCCGCATTAAGCGACAGTTACATCCTTGCAAAGGTAAATATCCTGAATGGTATTCAATAATTCCACGCCCTCCTTGCGAGGGCGCTGAAATGCTTTTCGTCCCGAGATCAGCCCCGTCCCGCCGGCGCGCTTGTTGACTACCGCTGTGAGCGCCGCATCCTGAAGATCGTGTGCTCCGGACGCGCCGCCTGAATTGATCAATCCTATCCGCCCCATGTAACAGTTGGCGACTTGATAGCGCGTCAAATCGATCGGATTTGGCGACGTCAACTCGCTGTAGACCTTCTTGTCCGTCTTGCCGAAATTGAGCGCCGTGAAGCCGCCATTGTTCTCCGGCAGTTTCTGTTTGATGATATCCGCCTCAATCGTCACGCCGAGGTGGTTGCCCTGTCCGGTCAGATCCGCCGCGAGCGAATAATCCACGCCGTCTTTTTTGAATGCGTTGTTGCGCAGGTAACACCACAGGATCGTCGCCAGACCCAGTTCGTGCGCTTGCGAGAACGCCTCGCTGATTTCCTGAATCTGCCGTTTGGACTCCTCCGACCCAAAGTAAATCGTCGCGCCAACCGCCACGCAGCCCATCTCAAACGCGTCGTGCACGTTCGCAAATAAAATCTGATCGTAACTGTTGGGGTAGCTGAGGAATTCGTTGTGGTTGAGCTTTAAAATGAACGGGATTTTGTGCGCATTCTTGCGCGACACCGCACCCAGCACACCGTAGGTGCTGGCCACCGCATTGCATCCGCCTTCAATGGCCAGTTCGACGATGTTGCCCGGATCGAAATACTCGGGGTTCGCCGCGAAATCCGCGCCCGCCGAATGCTCGATGCCCTGATCGACTGGCAGAATACTCAGGTATCCCGTATTCGCCAATCGCCCATGCGAGAACATCGCGCCCAGATTGCGCAGGACCACCGAACTCCGATCGGTCTGCGCGTAGCTGCGGTCGATGAAATCCGGGCCGGGCAGATGCAGGCGTTCCTTCGGAATCGTCTTGCACTGATGGGTCAATAGACTTTCGTGTTCGCCGAGCAGCGACTGAATTTTACCAAGCATGATGGATTCCCTTTTTTTTGTGGTTTTCATTGACGGACATTTGTATCAAAATGGAAGTTGTACTCTGTGTCAAGACGAAAGCGGCAGCCGTGTCATCATTTTAGTGGTGAAAAATGCGGGCTAAAACGACTCCCTTCAACGGAAAAAAGCTGCCGATTGCAGCGGTCATTCTATGCGCCTCGTTTGGGGCTGCAAGCGCGGCGGAACCGGCGGCGATCAGCGGCAAGGCATTGTTACCTGGGCTAAATGCATGTTACCGTTCCTTAGTCGATCGCGAAACGCTATATCGAATCGACGCGAAGCCCGCATTAGCGCTCGGCGATTCCAGCCCGCATCCGCGCATCGCGCCGGGGCCGTTCAGCGTCGTGTGGTCCGGCGTGATTGTAATTCGAGGCGAAGGCCCCTTCTTCTTTGATGCGAGTCTCGGCGGCGAACTGACCGTCACCATTGACAACACGGTCGTGCTGAAAGGACGCGGGGATTCTGATTCCGCGCGCATTCGTTCAACAGACTCGTTTAAGCGCGAGCCGGGACGGTATCGCCTGACCATCGAGTACCAAGCGCTGCCGCGGGTTCCCGCGCGGCTGCAAATTGGATGGGAAGGCTCCAGTTTCGTGCGCGAACCGATTCCGGCGTGGCTCTTTAAACACGCTCCCGACGACTTGCCGCCGGAAGCCGAAAAGAGTGCGCGGCAAGATGAATCCGCAGCCGCGGGACGTGCCGCCGCCGGCCGATTCGGTTGCGCGCAATGTCACGCGGAAACATTCCCAGCCGTGCACTCCCCGCCGCCCGGCCCGGCGCTCGGTACGGGCGTCGGCGCGAGACTCAATCGCGATTGGCTGCTAAAGTGGTTGCGCGATCCCAACGATGTCCGCCCCTCCGCGCGAATGCCTGCGCTGTTCAAGCCCGATCGTGAAGGCGCGATCGAACGCTGGATTGTCGCCGGCTATCTTCTGAAAGATGGCAAGCGCGCCGACGCGCCAGCCGCGGGTGATCATCGCCGGGGCAGGCGGGACTTCCTGAGCATCGGCTGCGTCGCGTGCCACTTCGTGCCCGACATGAAGCGCGACGAACAAAGCGATCTCGACCGAATTGCATTCGAAGGTTTGACCGATCGCTTTCCCGGTCCAGCTCTCGCGGATTTTTTAACGAATCCAAAGCTCCGTTACCCAGACGACCGCCACCCCATTTTTCCCATGACGCCAGAGACCGCGCGCGACATTGCCGCCTATTTGATGCTCTGGTCAAAAGCCATGCCGTTGCCGGTCGCACCTCTCGATCAGCCAGTGACAGCCGACGAGATCGCCAAGACCGAGCGGCACTTGGGCGTGTCGGGCCCGGATGCGGCGGCGAAGGCGCTACTTCATTCCAAAGGCTGCACATCCTGCCACGCCGGGCTTGGCGACGCGCCCGCTCTGAAAATTCCGATTGTGGCGCTAGCAAGCGGTTGCATGTCCGCCACGGGAAATCTGAAATTCAATCTCGACGCACAGACTCGCGCGGCGCTCGCCGCGTATGGCCTGGTTGCGGCGAAAGAGCGGCATCCGTCGCCGGCCGACGAACGTCGGCAATTGCTTGCGCGCCTGGCGTGCGATCGTTGCCACAGCACCAGCGACAGCCCGTCGCCGCTGGAAAAGGCCAGCAGCACTCTGGGCGGGTCGCTTCTGGAGGTTGTCCCGTATTTGCGGACGCCGCGTTTGAACAACGCGCTTTCGAAATATTCACGCGAGTACATAACGCGCGCAATCCGAGACGGAGTCTCGGGAATTCAGCAGAAAGCGTACACGTTTCGCATGCCGCATTTTGGAGACCACGCGGAAGCCATCGTGCGCGCGCTGGCCGAACGGGACGGCGATCTCGCGACAGAACCGCCGCCTACCGCAAAGCCAGAGGCTGACGATCCCACGCTCAGCGGCATCGGCGCGACGCTCGCGGGCTTCGAAGGCTACTCGTGCGTCTCGTGTCATATCTGGAACGGAAAGAAGCTCAACGAAGCGGACCCTGCCGCGGTCGGACCAGACCTCACCACCATCGCGCAACGCATCCGCCGCGATTGGTTCGAACGCTGGCTGGACGATCCCGCGCGAATCCATACCGGCACGGTGATGCCGAAAATATTTACGAAAGGCTCGCCCGCGACCATTCAGTCCGTTCTCGACGGCGACGCGCCCCGGCAAAAGTCGGCGCTTTGGGCCTATCTTTTGCTCGGTAAAGACGCCCCAATTCCGAAGCCCTTGCCGGCGATTCCAGTGGATATTCCGCCGCCGGGCGCTCCGCCCATGGTCGCCCAGATTCCGATGCACATGCCCGACGGCGCGAAGCTTGAAAGCATCAGCATCGTCTATGGAACTCACGATCTGCTGCTGTACGACGTCGGCACGATGACCCTGCGCGGCGTTTATACCGGCGCGCAAATCTTGCGAACCGTGCGCGGACGCCTGAGGACTTTTTCGCTATCCGGCACCCCGTTGCCGGATTTCACGACGACGCCAGCCGCAAGTCTTCTGGAGTCCAAGCCGCTCGGCGTCGAACTGCTCGGCTACGACCGCCTCACCGACGGCGCGCGCGTGCGATTGCGCGCGAATTTTGAGAATCGCAGCGTGGAAGGCAGCGAAACGTTCCGCATCGTTGAGCGCACTCTAGAGCATGAAATAAAGTGGGGCGACAAGCTAGCGGTGGCCCAACCAAAGTGCGCGCTCCCGGTGACGAAGCTCGCGCCGGGGCTTTATCCGACGCTGCCCGATTCAGGAAAAATCGACGGTTCGCTGGAGCGCCCCGGCTACCGAGCCATTGCCTATCCGCGGCCGAAAACAATCGCCGGTGAAGACCTGATCATGCCCGGCGCGCTCGCGATTGATCCAGTTGACGGCCACGTCTTCGTCGCCTCGATGAAAATGGGCGAGCTTTTCGTGCTTCGCGATCCCACCGGCGACGGCGCGAACGCGCGCTTCGATAATTACGGGGGCGGGTTGTTTCAGGAAGCCTACTCGATGCTGGCGGAGAAAGACGGCCTCTACGTCCTACATCGGCGCAACCTCACGCGCATCCGCGAACAAGAGGGGCAGGCCGCACACTTCGATCGCGTCTTCGCTCTTCCGCACGGAATTGCCGAAAGCTACGATTACGCCTACGGATTGGTGCGCGACAAAGCCGGCGCGTTTGTCATGACCTACGCGCCGTATGCCCACCGCTTGATGCCCGGCTCCGGCTCCGCCGTGCGAATGGTTCCCGGCGAAAAGCCGGAGGAACTCGCCTACGGATTCCGCAACCCGCTCGGATGGTGTACAGGTCCGGAGCGCGACATTTTTTACACCGACAATCAAGGCGAGTGGGTTGCGACGAACAAACTCTGTCACATCGTCAAAGGCCGCTTCTACGGATTTCCAAATCCCGAACAGCGCGAACACGCGAAAAAGCCCTTCGGCAAAACCGCGCTGTGGATTCCGTATTCGTGGGCGCGTTCGATCAACGGTGTCGCATACAACGCGTCGGCCGAAAAATTCGGCCCGTTTGACGGCCAGTTTTTCATGGCCGAACTGATGTACGGCGGAGCAATCATCCGGGCGAGTCTGGAGAAGGTCAATGGCGAGTATCAGGGCGCGTGTTTTCCATTCTGGGGCAAAGGCCTGCTGGGGCCGGTGGTGCTTGCATTCGATCCCAAAGGACGGCTCTTTGTCGGCGGCATCACCGAACCGGGCTGGATGGCGCAACCCGATCGCGGCGCGCTCTTCCGCATCGACTTCACCGGACAAACGCCATTCGAAATTCAGACGATCCACGTGCGGCCGCACGGATTCCAACTCGTGTTCACACAGCCAGTCGATCCGCAAACCGCCGTCGCCGCAGCTTCCTATTCAATCGAACACTACCGCTACGAATACACAGGCGCTTATGGTTCGCCGGAACTGGACCGGACGCCGCTGGCAATTGAAAAAATAGAACTCGCCCCGGACGGGCGATCCGTTGAATTGCAAACCGGCGCCTTGATAAAAGAGCGCGTCTACATGATCGGCACAGCCGGCGTGAAATCCGCAAAGGGCGAGACGCTCGTCAATCCAATCGGAGCCTACACACTCAACGAAATTCCGGAGACGGCGAAGTGATCTGATTCTCTCGCAAGTTTGAAGGCGATGACCATACCGCATGGATGCGGTTGAATGCTGTCAGGGAACGGAGGCCATTCGCATAGAATACGACATTCGACTCGAACAACTCGGCAGTCGTCCCCTTGCGGTTGTGCGCCGTCGCGCGGGATTACGGGAACTCTCCAAGGTCGTTCCGGACGCCTGTGGAACCGTGTGGAGTGTCCTCCGCGCGCAACATGTCACCGGGCTGGGGCGGCATGTCGCAATCTACTTGGACGATCAAATAAACCTCGAAGTAGGCGTCGAATTAGACGCCCCGTTCGCCGGGCACGGCGATGTCGTCGGCTCATCCACTCCATCCGGCCCCGTCGCTGCCACGACCCATTACGGGCCTTACAAGCAACTCCACAAAGCGCACGAGGCGATGCGTCTGTGGTGCGGGAAAAATGCACGCACGCCAGCCGGCCCGAACTGGGAAGTATACGGTCACTGGATCGATGAATGGAACAGCGACCCATCAAAAATCTGCACCGATATTTACTATCTGCTTGTCGCTGACGGGTCTTCAAATGCCTAGCCTACGCTACAGCTGAGTAATAGGGACTTGCACGAATCTGTTTTCGAAAAGTTTCGTGTAAGTCCCTGTTACTCGGAAGTACGAATTGTTTCGTGCGGTAATGCTCCGGTGAAGTACATGTCAATGTAATGTAGGCGCACCGCACCGGTATCCGGGAATGATTACCGGCTGGGGAAGTATTCAGGAATTGGGATGGGCGGATTTTCGGGGAGGATGTCTTCCATCAATGTGACGGTG
>JBBRQD010000054.1:0-36922 GCA_038227045.1 Planctomycetota bacterium | reverse complement strand
CCTTTAATCCATTGCCCCAACGTCTCCCTCTCGCTGCTGGTCAGTTCGATTTTTGGCGCTACGCTCATCTTGGGCTCCCCTGTTGGAACCTTCGACGGATGAGCGCGTGATTAATTCATTGAGTTCGAATCAGTAGACTAGGGCGAGTATCGTCACATAATTATAAGGAGACAAGTCATGCTTGGCGAACCGGCACTTTCAGAACGGGTGAGACTGGTGGCGGATATTGCGTCATCATTTCTCATCGCAAAAGATCATTCCCATATTATTTCGACTTACTCGAAAGCAGTGGAGAACGCGCTTCATTTAATAGAGGAGGTGGAGAAGCAACTCGCGGCCTCGAACGCAAAGAGTTGAAAATGCCAATATTTCGGCATGGGCATAATTAATTTCACGGAATGTAAAAATACTGCCCGTCCGATTTTGATACGAGCCATGAATGTGGTAAACTGTAGGGTAAGGAGGCGTGCGGCATGGTTGCAACCCAGAAGTCCATCTTAATTTGCGATGACAACGAAGACATTTTGGAACTATTGTCTAAAATGCTCCGCATCGCCGGCTACAAAGTTTTTGCCGCCAATGGTTATAAAGAAGTATTGCCCTTGATCGATTCGGTTCACCCCGATCTACTGATCTGTGACATCCGCATGCCGGTGCGCGATGGGTTCTGGATCGCCGAGTTTTTGCAGATGGAAGGGAAAAACATCCCCATCATCTTCATAACCGCGTTTGATACTCAATTGTACCGCGCTTATGCACCGTTTGTCGGGTCGGTGGGCTTTGTAACCAAGCCCTTCGAGGCGGATGAACTGCTCGGGAAGATTCGCAACGCGCTCGATCAAACCCTCGTCAATGTCGAAATCCCGGTCGGCGAAATACCAGTGCCGCTATAGGCTTCTTCCCGTTTACCCCTTGTGATAAAAATGCGCCCAGACTTCGTCGCGCGCGGCGTGGTCGGTGACGAAGTGGCCGCGCAGCGCGCTGGTGACCATCATGCTGCCGGGCTTCTTGATGCCGCGCATGGTCATGCAGGAATGCGACGCTTCCAGCAGCACCACGCAGCCGCGCGGATTGAGTTTGGCCATCAGCGTGTCGGCGATCTGGCACGTCAAACGTTCTTGAATTTGCAGACGCTTCGCAAACCCATCGACCAAACGCGCCAGTTTGCTCAAGCCGACAATGCGTCCCGCCGGCAAATAGGCGATGTGTGCCTTGCCCTGAAACGGCATCATGTGGTGCTCGCACATCGAATAAAACGGGATGTCCTTGAGCACCACGATTTCGTTGTAATTCTCCTCGAACGTGGTTTCGAGATGCACGCCGGGATCGCTGGCGCGGCCGCCCAGGATTTCCTCGTACATGCGCCCCACGCGCGCGGGCGTATCTTTGATGCCATCGCGGCCGGGATCCTCCCCAATGGCCGATAGAATTTCGCGGATGGCGGCTTCGATGCGTTGCTTGTCCATTATTTAAATCCTAAAAAAGCCGTTAGAAATGTATCGCCCGCCCACTCACCGCCATAGCCGCTTCTTTCACCGCTTCCGCGAGCGTCGGGTGCGCGTGGCACGCCCGCGCAATATCCTCGCTGCTCGCGCCGAATTCAATCCCGTTGGCCGCTTCGGCAATCAAATCCCCAGCGTGCGGCCCGATGATGTGCACGCCCAGAATGCGGTCGGTCTTCGCGTCGGCGAGAATCTTGACGCGCCCTTCCGTGTCGTTGATCGCGCGCGCGCGGCCGTTCGCCAGGAACGGGAAGATACCTTTCTTATACTCGACTTTCGCTTCCTTCAATTCGTCTTCCGTCTTGCCGACGGAAGCGATTTCGGGATGAGTGTAGACCACGCCGGGAATCGCATCGTAATTCACATGGCCGTAACCAGTGACGATTCCTTCAACGCATGCCACACCTTCTTCTTCGGCTTTGTGCGCAAGCATCGGGCCTTCGATCACGTCGCCGATCGCGTAAACGCCTTTGACTGCCGTTTCGAATTGTTTATTGACCGGAATCCGGCCGCGCTTGTCCAGCGCGATGCCGGCGGGTTCGAGGTTCAGTTTGTCAGTGTTCGGCGAACGTCCCACGGCCAGCAGCACGCGGTCGCAAACGAACGGTTGCGCGCCTTCGCATTCAACGACGCACTCGCCGGCGGCGTTCGTTTTGGCGCCCGTCACTTTGCTCTTCAAACGGAATTCAAAGCCCTGTTTCGCCAGTATTTTTTGAGCTTCCGCCGCGACTTCGCTGTCCATGCCGGGAAGAATGCGGTCGAGATATTCGAAGACGGTCACCTGCGATCCCAAACGCAGCCAGACCGATCCCAGTTCCAGCCCGATCACGCCCGCGCCGATAACCGCGAGACGCTTAGGGACTTCGGGGTAGCTCAGCGCTTCGGTGCTCGTTCCGATGGTCGTGCCATTGATCTCGACACCGCGCAGCGGAGCCGACTTGCTGCCCGTTGCCAGGATAATGTATTTCGCCGTCAGTTCCTTGGTTTCTTTTCCATCGTTGACAAGCACTTTTCCGCCGCCGCCAAGCGAACCAATGCCCAAATAGCGCGTAATCTTATTCTTCTTCATCAGCGCATCGATGCCGCGCGTCAACGCCGTGACGACCTGATCTTTGCGCGAAAGCATCGTGGCCAGATTGAGCTTGAGACCCCCGACTTCGATGCCGTGGCGATGAAATTCGTCCTGGGCTTCGTGGAATTTCTCGCTGGATTCAAGCAGCGCTTTGCTGGGAATGCAGCCGACGCGCAAGCACGTGCCGCCGAGCGCGGATTCTTTTTCGACGATGGCAACATTCAAGCCCAGTTGCGCCGCGCGAATGGCCGCGACATATCCGCCGGGTCCGGCGCCGATGACGACGAGATCGTGATTCATGGTCTTTTCAATCTTTCTTACGGAGCAAGGCAGTGATGACCCAGATTGCAACTAGCCCGGTCCCACACGCCTCGCCATATTTCTCGCTAATTGCTTCATCCTGCTGAGGCGTGATCTTCCCGGCCAATACTACATTGGTGTGAATGACTCCAACTCCGATTACCAGAGCAATCCAAACACCAGAGAATACGAGTGCTTTTTTCCACCAACTCATAATCAGGAGCTCCGCCCATTCCCGCTGCATAACTCGGAAATTTAAATCTCCAGCAACATCCGCGAAGGCTCCTCAACCGATTCCTTCAACCTCTTAAGAAACGTAACCCCTTCGCGCCCGTCAACAATCCGATGATCGTACGTCAGCGCAATGTACATCATCGGACGGATGACGACCTGCCCGTTGATCGCAATAGGACGTTCCTGAATAGAATGCAGCCCCAAAATCCCGCTCTGCGGCGGGTTGACAATCGGCGTCGAGAGCAGCGAGCCATACACCCCGCCATTGCTGATCGTGAACGTGCCGCCCTTGAGTTCGTCGAGGCCGATTTTGTTTTCCTGCGCGCGTTTGCCGAAGTCGGAGATGGTCGTTTCGATCTGCGCAAAACTCATCCGTTCCGCATTGCGCAGAATCGGCACCACCAGTCCTTTGCCGCCGCCGACGGCGATGCCGATATCGCAGAAATTGTGGTAAATAACGTCCTCGCCGCGAACCTCGGCATTGACCTGTGGCACCAGTTTCAGCGCGTCAATTGCCGCCTTGACGAAGAATGACATGAAGCCGAGTTTGACGTTGTATCGCTGAGCGAACGCGTCTTTGAATTTCGTGCGCAGCGCCATGATCGCGGTCATATCGACTTCGTTGAACGTGGTCAGCAGCGCGGCATTCTGTTGCGCTTGCACGAGGCGTTCGGCGATGCGGCGGCGCATCGGCGTCATCGGCACGACTTCTTCCTGCCGCGAGGGAGACTGAGGCGCAAACGTTTCAGGCTTTTCGACCGCCGCGGGTTTGTTTTCGGCCTGGCGCAGCACGTCTTCCTTCAACATGCGCCCGCCCGGCCCGGTGGGCATGACTTGATCCGCGCTGACATTGTGCTCGGCCATCGCGCGGCGCGCGGCCGGCATGACGATCGTGCCCGGACGCGACCCACTTTGCTCCGCCTTGGCGTTTTCAACAGGCTTGGCCGAGACGGCCACTGCCGTTGAAGAGGACTTGGCGGCGGGCAGCGCTTCGCCTCCAGCGGATTCGTCGATGTAAGCAATGATGTCGCCGACGGCAGCTTTGTCGCGCTTCTTCTTGAGCACCTTTGTCAGAACGCCCGTGACGGGCGACGGAATTTCAACGGTCGCCTTGTCGCTCTCAATCACGACAAGAGCCTCGTCGCGCTTGACTTTGTCGCCGGGATTCTTCAGCCAATCGCCAATCTCAACTTCCTTGATCGACTCGCCCACGCTGGGAACCTTCAATTCGACGGCCATTAACACAATCTCCAACCGGATAAACAATCAAACGACAAGGCATGAACGGGGGGAACGGACTCATTTGTCATTTTTGATTTGTCATTTGTCATTTTCCATTTTTAACGACACGATCCCACCGGGAGCGCCGAACGATTAAAAATGACAAATGACAAATGACAAATGACAAATCACAAATGACAAATCTGTTCGCAGTCGACTTGCACGCTCATCTAATTTCCGCAAACGCCTTATCAATCACTTCGCGCTGTTCGCGCTTGTGGACTGCCGACGAACCCGTCGCGGGACTGGCCGATGCGCTCCGTGAGACGCATTGGAACGGATGCGTGCCGAACAGTCTCTCGCCCAGCATGATACGCAAAAAACGCCACGCGCCCATGTTCTCCGGCTCCTCCTGCACCCAAATGACGGGTGTCGTGCGGGCATAATTCGCGAGCACCGTTTTCAATTGTTCCAACGGCAACGGATAGAGCTGTTCGAGCCGGACGATATCCACGTCCGAGCGCTTTTTGTCGTCGCGTTCGGCCAGCAATTCGTAGTAAATCTTCCCACTGCACATCAGCACACGCGTGACAGGCTTGTCCTTTTTCGACGATGCGTCGGGAATGATACGCTGAAAGACACCGTTAGCCAGTTCGTCGAGCGTCGAGACTGCTTGCGGATGGCGCAGCAGGCTTTTCGGCGTCATCACCACCAGCGGCTTGCGCCACTTGCGCAGTACCTGCCGCCGCAGCGCGTGGAAAATCTGCGCGGGCGTCGTGGGGTTGATGACCTGAATATTTTCCTTCGCAGCCAGCGCAAGGAAACGCTCCAGGCGCGCGCTCGAATGTTCCGGCCCCTGTCCTTCGAAGCCGTGCGGGAGAAACATCACCAGCCCCGAGAGGCGCTGCCATTTCTCTTCCGCGCTGACGATAAACTGATCGACGATCGGCTGAGCCACGTTCCAGAAGTCGCCGAATTGCGCTTCCCAAATCACCAGACCGTCCGGCCATTCCAGGCTGTAACCGTATTCGAATCCAAGCACGCCGGATTCAGAGAGCGGGCTGTTGCAGATTTCGAACGGTGCCTGTTTCGCGTCCAGATGTTGCAGCGGTATGTGCGTTGTGCCAGTCTCGATATCGTGCAGCACCGCGTGGCGATGGCTGAAAGTTCCGCGCCCCACGTCCTGTCCACTCAAGCGTACGCGATGCCCTTCAACGGCCAAAGTCGCGTACGCCAGCGCTTCGCCCATGGCCCAGTCGAGCGGCTTTTTGCCGAGCGCCGCCTGGTTGCGCACATCGAGAATCTTGACGATCTTCGGACTCGGGTGAAAGCTCGCCGGCAGCTTCGATTGCGCTTCAAGCAGTTTTGACAGCAGCGCTTTTTCGAAACCGGTCGGGACGTCGGGCACATCCTTTTCGGGGCCCCCTTTGTATTTATCCCACACGCCGCCGTTGGCGAGCATCATTGTATTGCTTTTCGAACGCGCAACGGAAAGTTCGTGCTCCAGTTGCTCGCGCCGCACGACGGCAATTTTGTCGGCTTCTTCGCGCGTGATTCCGCCCAGCGCCAGCAAATGGACCAGATATCCTTCGCGCACCGATTTGCGTGCTTCAATCGCCTTGTAAAGGAGGGGCTGCGTAAACGACGGTTCGTCGCTCTCGTTGTGCCCGCGCCGCCGGTAGCAGTACATGTCGATGACCACGTCGCGTTGAAACGTGCGCCGGAATTCCATGCTCAAGCGCACGACTTGCGCGACGGCTTCAGGGTCTTCGCCGTTGACGTGGAAGATCGGCGTTTGCAGCATTTTGGCGATGTCTGTCGCGTAGGTGCTGGAGCGCCCTTCGGCGGGGTCGGTGGTGAAGCCGATCTGGTTGTTGACGACAATGTGGATCGCGCCGCCGACGGAATAGCCCTGCAGTTCGCTGAGGTTCAGCGTCTCCTGACAGATGCCTTCGCCCGCGAACGCCGCGTCGCCGTGGATCAGAATCGCGAGACCCTTGAGGCGGTCGTGGTCGCCGACATAATCCTGCTTGGCCCGCAAACGGCCCAGAACCACGGTGTTCACGTATTCCAGATGACTGGGATTGAAACACAGCGAGATATGAATCTTTTGTCCCGACGTGCTGATCCAATCGCAACTGTGGCCGAGATGGTCTTTGACGTCGCCGCCGCCGCCGGGATGAAGCGAGGGGTCTTTGTCTTCGAACTCGCGGAAGATCTGGCGCGGATTCTTGCCCATGATGTTGGCCAGGACGTTCAACCGGCCGCGGTGCGCCATGCCCATGACAATCTGGTTGACGCCCTGTTCGCCGGCCTTTTCGATGGCCATGTCGAGCAGCGGAATCAGGCTTTCGGCGCCTTCCAACGAGAAGCTTTTCGCGCCGATGAATTTCTTCTGGATGAATTCTTCGAAGATCACCGCGTCGGTCAGGCGCGTGAGAATGCGCAGTTGTTCGCGGCGTGAGAGCTTGAAGTGATTCTCCGCCGATTCCATGCGCTCCTGAAGCCACATGCGGACAACCAGATCGTCGATGTGATAAAACTGAATGCCGATCGATCGGCAGTAAGTGTTGCGCAGCCGTTCGAGGATTTTGCGAAGCGTCGTCTTATCCGGCCCGGACAGTGTCTCACACGAAAAGGGCCGGTCGAGATCGCTCTCGGTCATCGAAAAGTATTTGTAATCGAGTTCAGGCGGCTGCGGGCGCGGACGGCCCAGCGGATCGATCTGCGCAACGATATGGCCGCGCACGCGGAAGTTGCGGATGAGCATATCGACGCGTTCCTGCAGCGCCTCAAGATGCGGATGATCCGCGACAGTGCCCTGTCCGCTGGCCTTGGAATTGCCGGCCCCTTCGCTGGGTGGATTGAAGATGCTCGACGCTTCAAAAGACGGCCCAACGCGCTTGGCGCGGCCGGGCGTCAGCTTGTCAAAATAGGTCTGCCAATCCGAAGGAACGGAGTTCCGATTCTGCAAAAAGTTTTCATACAAGCCCTCGGCGAAGGCCAAACTGCCGGAGTTCAAAGCGTCGTTTTCGGTCATGCTTTCCCAAGCCTCTCAAATGCAATAACAAGGGAAAATAGCATAGTGAGCAAAGGCCGAAATTCAACGGAAATGCCTAAACCGGAAAACATTTCATGGGCAGCTTGTTGTTCGATAGCTCAACTTATCCGCATTCATCCGCGATAAAATTGAAACGCGGAAATCAAAGTATACTTTCGTGCTTCCAATACTTAACCCCCGGCACCCCGCTCGGCGCCGCCCAGCGCACTGCATTTGAAATCACCGTCAGCACGTTCTTATCGTGATACGTCGGAAATGTCTCATGCCCCGGCCGGAAGTAAAAAATCTTCCCCGCGCCGCGCTGCCACATGCAGCCGCTGCGAAAGACTTCGCCGCCTTCGAACCAACTGATGAAAATCAATTCGTCCGGCTCGGGAATGTCGAAGTGCTCGCCATACATTTCCTCTTCGTTCAACACAAAATGATCGCCAATCCCCCGCACAATCGGATGCCCCGGCTTCGTCACCCAGAGGATTTCCTTCTTGCCATCCTCGCGATACTTCAACGCCCCGCTGGTCCCCATTAACAGCAAAAACGGTTTCGACACATGCGCCGAATGCAAAGCAATCAGCCCCATTCCTCCAAGTACGCGATCACGGACTTTCTTCGCAATTTCGTCGCTCACTTCACCATGAGCCATATGCCCCCACCAGATCAACACGTCAGTGTTGGCGAGCACCTCGTCAGTCAAGCCATGCGACGGTTCGTCAAGAGTGGCGCAGCGCACCTCCATACCCTCTTGCGCGCGAAGATGCGCGGCAATGGTTTCATGCATCCCAAGAGGATAAATCGGCATCACCTTTGGATGACTCTTCTCGTGGCGAAATTCATTCCACACGGTGACGCAAATGCTGTTCGGTATGCTCAATTCATTGCTCCTTGTCTCCCGGTCTCCCCGTCTCCTTGTCTTGCTGTTCTTTGCGCCTTTGCGAGAGAAAATGTATGGAGTCCCCGCCGTTTCGCAAATTGACTTTCGAAGTGCGTGTGGTGTAAACAAAACCATGCGAATGTTCCTGCTTGCACTCGCCATGGCACTTCCTTCGTTCCTCGTTGCCGAGGAGAACGCCGACCTCGCCCAGATCGCCTATTCCAGCGGCGACAAAGCCGAGGGCGAGTTCTCCTTCACCCAAGGCAAGAAGCTCGACATCTTCGACGTGAACAAGAAGAAGCGTTTCAGCGTCGCGGCGGACGAAATCGTGCGCGTGTCGGTCAGCGTCGAAGAAGAGCGCATGGAGCAGGGCTGGATGTTTCGCGAAGAGGGCTTGAAGGACAAAATCAAGCTTCCTTTTTTCTATCCGCTGCGCCAATTATTCACCGACATCACGCTCAACACCGGTGCGGTGCTGCACGGTCATTGCAACGGCGTCTTTTATCTCGAAAAGGACGGCGATTCGAAGCGTTATCTATTAGTAGCCAATCAAAAAGGCGAGAAGGGCCAGACGCTCAACGACATTTCATTCATCAAGGAAATCGCGTTCCCGAATCGCAAAGCAGCCGACGGAAAACTGGGCACAATCAAAGCGCCGCCAAAAACCACCCTATTCAGCGCCGAGCGCGAAATGACCTTCGACGCGCCGTTCAACGCCATGGTCCCCGGCAAATACGACGCATTCGTCTTCCACGACAAATTCCCCCTCCCGCACGGCACAACCCCCTACAAAATCCGCTACGGACTCAGCGGCGAAAAGATGCCAGACGCTGACGTCAAAGCCATGCAGGCCAAGATCGACCTCGTCGAAAATTTCTTCACAAAGCAGCACATCGTCGTCGCCATGAAATCGGGAAAAACGATCTACGCGCTGATGGAACTAACCCGCGCCGAAGCCAACTACGACGCCGGCTTCCGCATCGTCCGTTGGGAAATGTGGACGCTGGAACCGACCTCTACAACGTGGGACATCCGCAAACGCCTGTTCCTCTTCCGAGAGAAATTGCCAGACAAGGAACCACTGCCGGTGTTTGAATATGTGGAGGATGGGAAGTTGAAGGGGATTTCCGAGAATGGGGTGGTGGAATAGTATAATAGGCATTTCTGTGGTAGAGTGAATCGTATGAACCGCAAGGCAAAATGCATTAAAGGAAAATCACAATGAAACAAACATATACGGCGGTATTGAAGCAGGACGGCGACTGGTGGATCGGTTGGATCGAGGAAATTCCAGGCGTCAACTGCCAAGAGAAGACGCGTGATGAACTGATTGAAACTCTTCAAATCACTTTGGCTGAAGCCTTGGAAATGAACCGCATTGACGCTCGTCTCGCTGCCGGAGTTGGCTTCGAAGAACTTGGCATCGCGGTATGAAGCGCCGCGACCTCTTGCGGCATCTTTCCGTGCATGGTTGTTCATTACTGCGAGAAGGTGGAAAGCATTCGTGGTGGCACAATCCGGCTTTGAATCGGCGAACCGCAGTTCCCCGTCACAACGAAGTGAAGGATCATCTCGCGAGAAAAATTTGTAAAGACCTTGGCGTTCCAGAGCCTTAAGGACTCACCATGAATCTCACCACCATCGACACCGCCGCATCCTCCGTCCACTCGCGGCAAAAACTCTTCCGCGCCCTGCAAGCGATGCTGATCCTCGCCGTCCTTCTCGCTGGCGGCGCCATCGTGCTCTTTGGCCTCGATAACCTGTTCCATCTCGGGTCCATCTGGCGCATCGCGTTGAGCACCGTATTCGTGTTGGGTGCCGGAGCGTTCTGGGTGCACTTTTGCCTGAATCCGTTGCTTCAACCGCTCTCGCGCGAAGAAGCAGTCATCATGATCGAGCGCGCGATGCCGGAGTTGGATAATCGGCTGATCAATGCCGAGCGCCTCGGGCGCGACGCGCGCACGCCCGTTGAGATTTTGCAGATGATTCAGGCTGAGGCCGCGCAGATGATCGCCGTCTTCGATCTGCGCAAAGTTACGCCCCTGAACCCGCTCAAGAAGCTCGCGATTTTCGCGGCGGCCACCGTTCTCGGCCTCCTCTTATACGCGGCGCTTTTTCCGGATCATTTCAACAACGCGTTCAAGCGTTACACGCGCCCGAATTCGTACATCCCGCCGATCACGCGCACGCTGCTGACGGTCACGCCCGGCGACATCACCGTCGTCGAGGGCGACACCGTCGCGATCAAGGCCGAAGTCGGCGGCGACATTCCCTCCGACGCGCGCGTGTACACCGGCAAAACGACGCATGTGATGCGCTTCGTCGGCAGCGCGTTCGTGCAGGAATTTCAGAATGTCGAATCGTCGTTCAACTACACGGTCCAGGCGGGCGATGCGCAGAGCGACGAGTACAAAGTGACCGTGCTCAAGCGCTGCAAAATCGAGAAGCTCGCGCTGAAGTACGAGTTCCCAGAGTATTTGAAAATGTCGCCGCGCACCGACGATCCGTCGTCCGGCGCGGTGTCGGTCGTGGAGGGCACGCGCGTGAGCATTTCGCTGAAAACGAACAAAGTCGTCAGCGCGTTCAAAGCCGCGATCTCCGAAGGCAACGCGATCGAGGAAAAAGACCGGACGTGGCAATTCGAAGTCAAGAAGATCGGCAATTATTCATTCACCTGGATCGACGAAGACAAGCTCTCCGGCAAAAGTCCCGCGTATCCGATCACGGCGCTGAAAGATCAGCCGCCGACCGTGCGCCTGCTCGAACCGGCGCGCGATGTCAGCATCCAGCCCGACGGCGGCGTCTCGGTCGTGGTTCAGGCGACGGACGATTTCGGTTTGGCGAGCGTGATTTTAAAGACGCGCAAGGGCGACCAGAATCCAGTCGTGATTGCGGAGTTTCCCATCGCCGAACAGCAGCGCCGCAGCCTTCGCACCTCGTACTATTTGTCGATGAAGGATCTCAAGGCCAAGCTGGGCGACGCGTTTGGAATCTACGCATCCGCCAAAGATCTAAAAGGGCAGGAGGCCGCGAGCGGTGGTATTTACATTCATGTCGTGGCCGATGCGACGGTGAAACAAGAGGCGATCAAGGAAGTCAAAACCATCGCCGCGCGCCTGCGCGAAGCCATCGTCGAACAGAAGCGCGTGCACGGATTGACGCAGGTGTCGAAGCCGTTGATCGAATCGCTCGTGAAGGAGCAGGCCGCGATTTACAAAACGCTGAAGGCGATTCACGCCTCGTGGGACAATCAGGATCTGATTCACATGAGCGCGCGCAAGCGTCTCGAAGGCGTCATCGCCGGCCCCGCGACATCGGCTGTCTCGCAACTGCGCGGCGACGTTCCGCTGGCGCTGAAATCGCAGGATGCGGTCGTGGCGGAACTGGAAGCGATCGTCGCGATGCTCGAAGGCGTCGTTGCAAAGAGTCAGATCGACGGCGTCGACAAAGCGCTGCAACAGGCCGCTGAAAAAACGCCGAAGCAAGTGGCCAAGGACATTCTCGCCGGCCTGAAAGATTTTGAAAGTGAGCAGAAAAAGATCATACAGGAGACGATGGATCTGAAGCTCAAAGCGGCGGAGGATTACACCGACGACGACAAGAAGAAGCTCGACCACATCAAGCAGACGGAAGAAAAATGGGGCAAGTTCTTCCAGGAAAAAGCCACGGATCTCTCCCGCCTCTCGCCGCAGGACATGACCAATGGCACGTCGTCGAAAGAGCTCAACGAAATCGCCAGCGAGATCAAGGCCGCCGCTGAAAAAGCGGACAAGAAGGCGACCGAATTGGCGATCCCGCTCGAAGAAGGCGGACTGGAACTGGCCAAGTCGATCGAATCGAACATCGAAAAATTCCTCGCCGGCGCACCCGACGACGTGAAGTGGAACATGGAGGACAACAACAAGGATGTCGACGTGCCGATGCAGGATTTGCCGGCCGAATTGGAAGACATCGTCGGCGACTTGATCGACAAGGAAGACAAGCTCGCCGAAGAGGCTCAGGACGTGACCAGCAACTGGCTGGATTCAATGGACAAAGGCGTGGGCTGGGGCGTGAGCGACGGGCCGATTTCGGACATGAGCGCCAAGGGCATCACCGGCAACGTTCAGCCCAACGACAACGAAGTCAACGGACGCAGCGGCGAAGGGCGCAACGGCAAGAGCTCCGGCCAGTTCGCCGAAAAGACCGCCGACGGCAAAGGCGGAAAGCAGACACCCACGCGCTCAACGCCCGATCCGTTCGAAGCCGGCCGCGTCGAGGACAAATCGAAGGAGGAATCCGGCGGTTCGACAGGCGGCGGCAAAATCAGTGGCGGCAATAAAGAAGGACTGCGCGGCGTCCCCCCGCCGCCCAGCAAAGAAAAAATGGACCGCCTCGCCGACACGCAAGCCGACCTGCGCAACGCCGCGGAAAAGGCCAACGTCGCCATGCAGAAGCGCGGCTACGTCTCGCAGGATCTCGTGAAGGCCATCGAAAAAATGCAGACAATCGAAGGCCAGCTAAGAGGCATGCGCGGCGCGAATTACACCGGCGAAATGAAAGCAGTTGGCGAGAAACTCAATTCCGCGAAGAAGACCGTGCGCGACTCCATAGACGTCAGCCGCGACACCGCGCGCCCGCTGACCAAGCAGCGCCGCGACGACATGCGCAACGCCATGGACGAACCGGTGCCGACGGAGTTCAAGGATTGGGTGAAGGAATATTATAAGTCGCTGAGCCAGTGAGAGGCGGTTCAAAGTTTCAGGTTCAAGGTTCAAAGTTAAATGAAACTCAGCGAAAAGCGATTAGTGGAGTTGCTCAAGCACGACGGTTTTGAATTGGTTTCGTTTGATAAGACTACGAAGGATATTCATTTTGTTCGCAATTCAAAAATGGATCAACTTTTCGAACATTTGTTTGTTTGCGGGCAGGGAAAATGGGGTGAAGTAGTTTACGCATTTTCGACCGTTTCGGCCGTACGGCTTTTTTCAGACAAGGGAATCGTTTCAGAAGAAGACGATAACGAATTGCTCTATGAATTGGAAACCGATAAGGAACGTCATTGGACCGAACTGAATTCCCTCGTTGAAACAAAAGCATGGGAACAACAATTGGCAAAAGTCGCGGCAATTTTTACCGCTCGAAACGCAGAGAACAAGGGGCCTAAATTGCTTGCTCGTCTTGATCGTTATTTCGATGACGTTCAGAAATACTTGTGTCTTGCCGGTGACATAAATTCGATTTTTGAGCGCGAATACCAGTGGACAATGGAGTTTAATGAAAACATTCGGAATGCAGCAGAGCGAGTTGCAGACAACTCGTTTTTACGGCATGCGGCATATGATGACGTGTTGTTGGCATGTTTGATACTCTTCAAGTATGGCGACTCCGTTGAAGGAAAATCTACCCCTTGGCAAGGCGTGATGCCGTTGGACAGTAAAAACAATCTGTATCCAAAAATTCTTTTAATCGCGGATCATCTTGTTTCGAAGCGGCTCGAATTCAATAAACGGAATTGAAAAATTGGGTGATGCCGACGATTTGGACATAAAGGCGATTTCGCGTGAATATTTTCGGTCGTCCCTACGGGACTAAAGATGGCTTTAGTGTTTTTCACCCAGCACTGAAGTGCTGGGCTAAAATCATTGCGTCCCTGACGGGACGCAGGGAAAACGCGCGCGATTTTTTGAATACGCGAATTTTCACACCTGCGTTTTGTACACTCGCGTTCGTCATCCTCACCCTTTCCCTCTCCGCCGCCGAAGTCAACCTCGTCAAGAACCCCGGTTTCGAAGAAGGCGACAAATACCCCGCCCATTGGGACCGCCCCGACGGGCTGACCATGTTCTGGGAAAAAGACGAGCAGCGGCCCGATGGCGGCAAGTGCATCCGCTTGTACACCAACATCGACAACGACGAATTCCTCAAGCGTTACGACGAAATGAAGCTCGAAAATCCGCCGCCGCCAAAGAAGCCGCGCGTCTGCAAGCCGCCGGGATATGAGACCGTGGGCGGCAACGACGGGGTGCCGTATTACTCCGAGTACATCGAGATCAAGCCCGGCATGAAGTATACGCTCAGCGCCGATTGCCGGTCGGAGACGGGCGGCGCGCCGAAGATTTTTATCAAGGGCTATACTGAACAGATGACCGAAATCGCCGATGAAAAGGGCAAGCCCATCACCGTGCCGCTGCGCCGCATCACGTATAAAGGAGATTTCGATTTTCCCGCGCCAAAGCAATGGAAAACAACGTCCGCCACCTTCAGCCCCACTGGCACGCGCGACGACGTGAAATGGATTCGCGTTAAAATCTGGGCGTATTGGACGCCTCAGAATTATTGGTTTGACAACATCAAAGTCGTCGAAGCCGGTCTCGATCCCGAAGCGCCGAAACGCTGGGCGAAGAAAAAAAAATCCGCACAAGGCGACGCGGACAAAGAAAAGAACGATCAGATCCGCGAAGCGCGCGCCGCACTGGCTTACCTGAAAAAAGGCATCGATCAATTCAAGTCAGACACCGGCACTCTGCCTAAGACGCTTCAAGATTTGGTAAAGGACCAGGGCGTGCCGAAGTGGTCCGGCCCCTATGTGCTGGACCTTGGCGAAGACCCTTGGGGCAAGCCGTGGAAATACACGGTCGAGGGCAAGGAATACACGTTGAAGTCGCTGGGGCCGGATGGAGTTGATAATACGGGCGACGAAGTGGAATGAGGAATGAGTGGTCAGGGAATTGCGATTCAAACGGCTGAACGTTCTGTGGCTTGTGTTCGTCTCCGTTCACACAGGATTCGCCGCAGACACCTGGTTTAACGACGCCTGGCCGCTGCGCCGCACGTTGACAGTCGGTGACGTGGGACACGGCGGAAAACTGCGCTGGGTGGCTTACGCGACGGTGCCCACGCTTGGAAAATGCAACCCCGCCGCAAGCGACATTCGCGTCGTCAACGATGCCGGTAAAGAAGTGCGGTCCAGTGTGATCTCCAGCGGATTCGACGATCACGCGATCATTGCATTTGAAGCCGTAAAAAAAGGTGTCTACAAACTCTATTTCGGAAATCCGAGCGCGAAGGAGCCGGCGATCAAGTACGAGCCGGACGCGGGCATTGTCCTTGAGGTTCGCGAACTGCGTGATGGCACGCCGTCAAGTTGGGACGACGCTCAAAAGCTGATCCAAGGCAGCCCCACGATTTTGGGGCGGACGCTCTGGCACAATCTCGAAGTGAGTTTCAATCCCTTCGGCCCCTGGGATCGAGGCATCTATATTCAAACCGCCACGCTCGACATTCCCGGCGATGGAACTTATGGATTTCAAAGCAACGCATTCGCCGCGTCGTTCATTTTAATCGACGGAAAATTGGCCGTCGATTGGCCGGGCTGGCACAATGCGAAGAACGCCAAGAAGCATTTCAACCAAGGCCAGCTCGATCTGAAAGCCGGCGCGCACCGCATCGAATACATCAATTTATTCAACGCTCACGGCGCGTGCCTCGCCGGTTGGCAGAAGCCCGGCGACAAGGGTTTTACGCCGATCCCGTCAGCGGCGTTCGCGGGTTACCTCGTCGCCCAAGTCGGGCCGGCGGAATCGAAAGCCGGCGCGGTCGCCGATTTCGATTGGCAGATTTCGGACGATCTTGGACTTGAGGGGCGCATGGTCACGTCGGTTCAATTCACGGCCCTGGCAAAAGGAAAAGTCGTGAAGTGGGAATTCGGTGACGGCTCCATTTCTTTTCTGGAAGCTCCGCTGCACGTGTACATCGAACCGGGCGTGTACAAAGTCAAATGCGAGATCGATGGGAAAAGCGCGATTCAGAACGTGCTCGCGCGGCCGATTCACGGCCACCGCGGCAGGCAATACGAGAAACGAATTGCCGACTACGCCGCGATTATCCGCGAGTATCCGCTGGACGGGCTCTCCGCGTCGGCGTGTTTCGAACTCGCGCAAATCTGCCATGAAGCGCAGCGCTTCGAACCGGCTGCGAAGGCGTTTCGCGCTGCGTTTGAAAAAGGCTACGTGCCGAAGAACGCGGAAGAATCGCAATGGATCCAGCGGCTCTACGAACTCTACCGCGACACCGCAAAATTCGAAGACGCCATCTGGGTCTGCGACTATCTGCTCAAGACGACCAAAAGCGACGACGTCGCCGCGATGGTGTTGAATTGGAAGGCCGAGATTCAATACGATTTTATGAACAACGTTGACGCCGCGCTTGAGACGTGCAAGGCGGTGCTGCTGAAATACAGCCAGGCAAACACCGATCACGTGCGCATGGCCTATATACGCATGGGTGAATATGCGATGGTTCGCGGCGACCGCGCGCTGGCCCGTAAAACGCTCGACGACGCTCAAAAGGCCGAGAAGTGGAAGAAATGGACCGGCGACATCGACGTCACGGAAGGCTCACACGAGCTGAATTTTTATCAGTACCTGCGCCAGGGCGAATTCGAAGCGGCGATGAAGGAAATTGTGTCGTGGGAATGGAAGACGCCTTCGGTCAAATTAACCGGGCAAACGCGCTACATGCGGGGTAGATTGTACATAGCCAGAGGGCTTTTCAATCTGGCGCTGCGGGAGTTCGAACGGGCAACGCAGGCCGACAACAAGGCGCCGTTCACCGACGAGATTCTGTTCTATAAAGCCGCGGCGTACGAAGGGCTGAAGGACGCGGCGAAAACGAAGGAATGCTACGCGAAATTGATCAAGGACTTTCCGGAATCGAATCTGGCGATTCGAGCCAAGGAGAAGTTAAAATGATGACACCCCTTTTTGCCCGCGGAACATGTTCTTTGATTTTCGCCGCGCTGTTGATCGGCGCGCGCGCTTTTGCCGCACAGGGCACGGTAGATGACAAGCCGTGCGGTCTGCTGCCCGAAGCCAAGCCGCAACGCATTAAAGGCGGCGAAGCCACCGCGCCGCTTCCGCTGCCAGCGACGCCGTTGCGCCGTTCCGAGCGCAAGCGCGAACCCGCGCCGCCGACTCTCGTCGGAAAATTGATGTGGGGCCAGCACCGCGAAGTCGAGTTTCCCGACGGGCGCAAGGCTGCGTGGGACGACTGGAATACCGATCCGTCCGATATGCCGCGCCTGATGAAATTCGCCAATGAAAAACTGAACGTCCGCTACCGCCATGTGAACGTCGATCCGAAAACGTTTTCGTGGGATCCGACGGAAGTGCCGGTCGTGTACATCCAGGGCCGCCGCGCGCCGCAATTCGACGACGCCATTCGCAAGAAAATTCGCGCGTATGTTCTCGCTGGCGGGTACATCTGGGCCGACGCCTGCACGGGATCGAACTCGTTCGCCGAAGCGTTTCGCGACGAAATGAAACAGATTTTCCCCGACCGCCCCATGGCCGTCCTGCCGCCCGATCATCCCGTCTACCGCAGTTCCTTTGAGATCACGAAAGTGAAGTATTCGCCGGCTTGCAACAGGCTCGACGAGACGCCCGTGATGGAAGGAATCTATGTCGGCTGCCGCACCGCTGTGTTCCTGTTCCCGTTCGATTTATCGTGCGCGTGGGATTCGTTCCATGTGCCCGCCGGCGGCAAGTGTATCGTCGGCGAGGACGCGATGCGCCTGGGCATCAATCTCTGCGCCTATACGATCTCGTACTACAACCTCGGCCGCTACCTGTCCCAGCGCAAGGCGCTCGACACCGACGACGACAATCTCAAAGGTGATTTCGTCTTCGCGCAGCTCAAGACAAACGGACTCTGGGACCCGCACCCGTCGGCGTTCGCGAACGTGCTGAAGACGACGCTCGCCGCCACGAACACGAAGGTGAATTTCGGTCGCAAAGAAGTGCCAATCACCGATGCGAATCTGTTGAGCTACCCATTCCTCTACCTGACCGGCCACGGCGAATTTTCGCTGACCGAAGCGGAAGCGTCGAACCTCAAGAAGTTTTTGAACAACGGCGGCTTCCTGCTCGCCGACGCCTGCTGTGGAAATCTGGAATTCGACCGCGCATTCCGCCGCGAGATCAAGAAGGTGCTGCCCGATTCGGAATTGAAAATGCTGCCGAAGGAACACCCGGTCTTTTCGACGCTTCACAAGCTCGACGCGATCGAATATTCCGCGCAGGTGAAGGCATCTATCAAAGATGCCACCGCGCCGATTCTCGAAGGCATCGCGCTCGGCGAAGACACCCGCGTGATCTACTCGCGCTTTGGGCTGGGCAGCGGCTGGGACGGACAGGAACGCCCCTACGCGTACGAAATTATGCCGAACGATTCGCTCAAGATGGGCGTGAACATTATTCTGTACTCGATGACTCATTAATTCTCTCGCAGAGGCGCAAAGGCGCAAAGAACGACGAAGAAAAACACCGCAACGACTAACGGAGACCGGACACCCATTCAAATTCGTCGCCCGTGTTTTCCTCTGTCTTCTTGCCGTTCTTTGCGCCTTTGCGTCTTTGCGAGAGACAAAAAGGAAGCGGAGTTTGCATGGACAAAATCATCGTCGTCGAAGGCCAGGCCAAGGGCACGTCTTATCCTCTCAACGAAAACGAAATCACCATCGGGCGGGCGCGCGAATGCCAGATTCGGCTGCCTGAATCGGATGTCTCGCGGCTGCATCTGAAAGTGATTCGGCAGGCCGAAGGCTGGATGCTGGTCGACGCGGGCAGCAAGCATGGCGTGCACGTCAACGGCGAAAACAGCCCGCAGCGGCTGCTGAAAAGCGGCGACACGATTCGCGTCGGCGGAACCTGCGTGCTGAAGTTCGAATCGGCTGCGCCGATTTCGAGTCATGAGGTCAAGACGGTCGCGCCTGCCAAAACGGACGCGTCGCCGGAGGCCGAGACGCTTGCGCCTCAAGTGCAACTGACGGGCGAAGCCGCGGCGCAGATCAAGAAATTGCGCGCGGCTCGTGACGCGATTGTCGCGGAGGTCAGCAAGGTCATCATCGGGCAGGGACCGGTCATCGAGCAGATTTTGATCGCGCTTTTTGCGCGCGGAAACTGCCTGCTGGTCGGCGTCCCCGGCCTTGCGAAAACACTGATGATCCGCACCCTGGCCTCGGCGCTGGACCTCGATTTCAAGCGCGTGCAATTCACGCCCGACTTGATGCCCTCCGACATCACCGGAACCGAAGTGCTCGACGAAGATCCGAACACGAAGGAACGGGTATTCCGTTTCATCAAGGGGCCGATCTTTACCAATATTTTGCTGGCCGACGAAATCAACCGCACGCCGCCGAAGACGCAGGCCGCGCTGCTCGAAGCGATGCAGGAACAGCGCGTCACCGCCGCCGGCTACACCTACACGCTCAAGCCGCCGTTCTTCGTGCTGGCGACGCAGAATCCGATCGAACAGGAAGGCACGTACCCGCTGCCCGAAGCGCAGCTCGACCGCTTCATGTTCATGCTCAAGCTCGATTACCCGGAGCGCTCCGCCGAAATCGAGATCGTGCAGGCGACGACGCGCAACGAAATGCCCGTGCCGCAGCGCGTGCTGAGCGGCGACGAAATCGTCTCGCTGCAAGCCCTCGTGCGTAACATTCCGGTGAGCGATTACGTCGCGACGTACGCCACCGACCTGGTCCGCGCAACGCGCCCGAAGACGCCGCAGGCGCCGAAGTTCGTCAACGATTTCGTGACGTGGGGCGCGGGCACGCGCGCCGCGCAATTCCTGGTGCTGGGCGCAAAAGCCCGCGCGCTGCTCGACGGGCGCATCAACGTGTCGTGCAACGACGTCCGCGCTGTCGCGCAGATCGTGCTGCGCCACCGCGTCTTCACCAACTTCAACGCCGACGCCGACGGTGTGACGTCGGAGAAATTGATTACGATGCTGATTGAGGCGGTGAAGGAACCGAACGCTAAGGATTTGCCGAAGTGATCGCGATGTGATAGTTTTTACGAAAACGAAGGGAGGATTTGAGCATGTCGGCATTGCGTTCAAAGCGTCTGAAAGAATCCAGTAAGAGTACTTTGCTCGCTTTAGTGAAGAAGAGGGATGAGCGCTTTAGCGCTGCAATTCTCGAGCATATTGAGGATTTCGGAATGGGAAAGATGATTGAAAAATCATTGAGGTCGCCTCGCGTAAATGAGGATCAAGTTATTGAGACCTTGAAAAAGCACTCAAAAAAGCGCCACATTAAGGAAGTTGATGATCCAGAATTGTTAGAGGCGATGGAAGATTCCAAAGATCCTGTAGTCCGAAAGCGTGGTGATGCTGCGCTCATAAAATTGATGGATGAAGTTCCAGATTCTCCGACCGTGAGCCGCGACCGGATTTTTAAGATTTTGAGGGGGAAAAAGTGAATGTCTTTTACTCGCCGGCCTTTGAAAAGGAACTGAGCAAGTTAAAAGACCAAGCACTGTTGGGCCGAATCGCGAAGGCATTGGAAAATGCCGAAAGGGCGAAGTCGCTGCGCGAAATCCCGCAAATCAAGAAGTTGGAGGGCGGCTCCAACTACTACCGCATTCGGGTCGGCGACTATCGCCTTTGTTTTTCTGTTAATGACTACGACATCATTTTTAAACGCTGCCAGCATCGCAGCAGCGTATACAACGACTTGCCATAGTCTATTTCATGCGCAGCATCAGCGAACTCCTCCCGCCCTCCGCGCTCGCCCGCTTTTCGAATCTCAATTTGATTGCGCGTTGGATTGTCGAAGGATTTATCTCCGGCTTGCACAAGTCGCCGTACCACGGATTCAGCATCGAATTTGCCGAGTATCGGCCGTACACGCCCGGCGACGATTTGCGGCATTTCGATTGGAAAGTCCTCGCGAAATCCGAGCGCAAGTATGTCAAGAAATACCACTCCGAAACAAACATGCAGGCGCACGTGCTGCTCGATTGTTCGGCGTCGATGGGCTTCGGCGAACCGGTTTCGAAACTGCGCTACGGACAGGCGATCGCCGCGGCGATGGCGCATTTGATGATCCTGCAGCAGGACGCCGCGGGTGTGGCGGTGTTCGCGGAGAAGATCCTCGACTACCTTCCGCCGCGCGCCTCGATGCGCCACTATCAGGATATCACGCGCGTGCTCGCCACCGCCACGCCACAGAACACCACGAATATTTTTGGCGCGCTGGAACACCTCGCCGAATCCGTCAAGCGGCGCGGCATGTTCGTGATCATCTCGGATCTGTACGACGACGTGGACAAAATCCTCGCGGCGATCCGGCACATCCGCTTCAACAAGCACGAAGTGATTCTGTTTCACATTCTCGATCACAAGGAACTGGAGTTTCCGTACCGCGCGCTCTCCGAATTCAAAGATCTTGAAACCGGCGACAGTGTCCAAGTCGCGCCAATGGCGTACCGCGACGCGTACAAAGCGGCGTTGAACGAGTTCACCGAAAACATGCGCAAGAAGTGCGCGAACATGCTTGTCGATTACCAGTTGATTGATACGGAGACGCCGTTCGACAAGGTGTTGGCGGAGTATCTTTTTAAGCGGCAGAAGCTGAATTGACGAATGAGCTTATTTTGGATTGCCGCGTACCACCATTGCCTCGATTCTGCCACTCGAATCAATTGCGAATTCGACGACAAATATACCAAAATTCGGGTAATCGATATCTGGAGGACCATAACACGCTCCGCCAACTTCAACACATTTGCAGTTATCGATATTTTCAAATTGGACTAAGAAATTGGGCGCGATATCAGACCACTTTCGTCCGATGAATACCCTGTGTCGCACTTCTATTGAATCCCGATCGGTAAAATTGAAGTGATCTTTTTTATTGATGAGACGTATAGAATCCTCCAACGCATAATCGGCGCACGGGCCGTTGAACGCGGCCATTTTATTGACGATGCTTATTTTCTTCGCCCATCCATGTTCCGGATCGTGGATCATTTGATATTTCGCGCAAAGAACGGCGTATTGAATGTGCCCAGTGCCTAGGCCGATCACGACCAAAAGGGCCAGTGCAATTCCGATTGGCAAGACGTTTTTGGGGGCTGCCATGTTTAGTTCGTCCGAGTGACAACAGCGCATTGCAATTGCATTCCCAACCCAACTACGGTTTCAGAATGCAAAAGGTTCAGCAAAATATCGCTTATTGTCCCAAAGCTCGCAACAACACCGTCGCATAGCACCCGCGCGGCAATTTGAAACTCATCGTCCGGCTCTTGCGCTTTTTATCGTCGGCGGTCTCATCGCGTCCGGGTTTCCCCAGCACGAAATTCTCGGCTTTGAAAAATAACGCGCGCGGTTCTTCTCCGAAGAACGGCCGCCGCACTCCGGGTATTTGCAGTTCCGTCACTTCGATCCCTTCTTCTTTTAACACGTCTTCCGCGGCGTCTTTCCACGGCGCGACGAGTTCTGTTTTTCGCGCCAGCAAGGGCAGGTCGATTGATTCCAACTCCGCTGGAATCGCGGCAGCTTCGGGGAAGAGCATTTCGCCGAATGGGTCGTCGGCGGCGATGATCTTTCCGCGCTCGGCGCATTGCTTTTCGATCAAGCGCCGCGCGATGCCGTTCCACAGATACGATTGGTAGGCGTAGACGCTCAGTTGTTGAAACAGGTATGGCAGCGCGCAGAACGCGGCGCGAAAATCGCCGCTGGAATTCGCGAGCCGCTCGACCGCGCGCCGCTCTGGACAGGGGCGCAGCTTTGGCAGCACTTTGGCGAACTTGCCCCAGCTTTCGAGCAGCGTGCGCTTGAAGAGTTTGTCCTGCATGCGGTCTTTGCGCGCTTCAGTGGCGATGGCCAGTTTCAGGGCGGATTCGAAATCGCCCTTGATCAGGAATTTTGCAAGGAAACCCTGCCCGTGCCGCGCGGAACCGAAGCGCTGATCGCCGAAATAATTCACGATCTTTAGCGCGCGCGCGCCGTCCGTTTTCGCCGCGAGCAGATCGGCGGCTTCGTCCATATCGAAGCAGTCCTGTTCGGTGAGATTGCGCGCGACGATTTTGAACGCGTTGCGTTCGATGTCGCTGGATTGAATCGAGCGCGAAACGTCGCGTCCGAGATTCTCCAGTTTCCAGCCGGTGCCCGCCGCGTTCGCCGGGAGCGTCGCGCCGTCTTCGAGTTTGATCGTGACGTATTGAATTGTGCTGGCGTGCTTGTCCTTCAATCCGGCGTACGCGACGACGCCCGGTTTGAATTTCAATTCGCGCGCGACGATCGCGGCGGCTTCGGGCGTCGAGAGGCTTTCTTTCGTCAGGCGGCACAGCGCGTAGCGCGCCGCGGGCGCGGGAGGCTGCGGCTTTTCCGCGTCATTGTGCGACGACGGCTGAACTGGAAAATCCGGGTGCAGAATTTCTTCGACGTGAAAATCGGACGGGGTACGCTTGATCATGCCGCGATTGTACTCGAAAAGACGCCGCGTCGCTGGCCGGATTCGGCGTCTCGAATTTCCTATTTGGAGAGCTGCACCGCCAGCTCATAGGCCGAAAAGAAACTGTCCGGCTGGACCTTGCACTGCCACGCGATGTCGAACGCGGTGCCGTGATCGGGCGATGTGCGGACGATTGGCAGACCCATGGTCACGTTCACGCCAGTGTCGAAGGCCAGCATCTTGAACGGAATCGAACCTTGATCGTGGTACAGCGCGATGTGGCAGCCGATGCGCTTCAGCGCGCTCGGCGTAAACGCGGTGTCGGGGGGCAGCGGGCCTTCGATGTCCAGACCCAGCGCCGCGATTTTCCGTTTCGCCGGTTCGACGATGCAGGCCTCTTCGTCGCCAAAAAGGCCTTCTTCTCCGGCATGTGGATTCAACCCAAGCAACGCAAGATGCGGCGCTTTTCCGCGGATGGCCAGAATGCTCTTGGACGCCAGTTCCGCGACTTCCACGATCCGCTCGACGCTCAGCGAATCCGGGACGCTGCGCAGCGATTGGTGGCAGGTAACGAATGCGCACGCAATTTTTTCGCTGTACAACAACATCGCGTAATTGTTGCAGCGCGTGAGAAATGCGAGCATCTCGGTGTGGCCCGGATAATCGTAGCCGGCCATATTCATCGCCTTTTTGCTGATCGGCGCAGTGACCATCGCGGCGAAGCGCCCGTCCAAGCAGCCTTTGACCGCTTCCTCAATATAGCGCACAGCCGCCCTGCCGCAGATTTCCTGATTCTTCCCCGGTTCAACCGCGTTGCCCGAAAGCGTTCCAGGCGGATTGAAGATGGCGGGAGCGTCTAAAACAGAGGGCGCGGCATCCAGTCGCGGCGTGTGGAAGTCCAGCTTGAGTACGCGCGCGACGCGGGCCAGCACGGTGGAATCGCCGATGATCAGCGGAACGGAATTGCCGGACAGATCGTTGCGCGCCAGCAGACGCAGGCACAATTCGGGCCCGACACCGGCGGCGTCGCCCATCGTGACGGCAATAATAGGGCGGTCGTTTCTGTGGGGAGCCCGCGTTGAATCGCTCATAAGTCGCGGGTCTTTATTTTTCGTCAACCGTGACGTAACCATCCAACGGCGTGTAGAGCGCCACCGGTCCGGTTGCCAGCGCGGACAGTTTTTTCAGCGTGTCAAGCGTGTCCAGCTTTTTGATCGCGCTATCGCCGCCGTGTTTCAATTCTGTAATGACCGCACCTTCGTACAATCCCGCGCGATCCGCGGGCGAGCCGGTTTTCACCCGAATGATCTCGATACGGCCGCCCTTCTTTTTGCCGTCTTCCGCTGTGAGTTCCTTGAACTGCATGCCGCGCCAGATGAAGGGCGGGCTTTTTTCGTTCTTTTCTGGTTTGCCCTGCGCTTCTTTCGGCGTGGTGTTTCCGCCTGGAATTTCGCTGAGGTCGAACGCTTCGTTTTCAAGATCGAGATTGGGATGCGCTTGGCGGGCTTGCGCGAGGTCGGCGTTGCGCTTCGAAATCCGCACGCTGAAATCGGCTACTTTGCCCGCCGTGTCGAGCACTTTGACTTTCACGTTTCGTCCGACCGGCGTGGCGCTGACCACCGCGATCAACTCGTCGCGGCTGCCGATGCGCGTGCCATCGAAATCGAGGATCACCATTCCGTGCACCAAACCGGCGCGTTCGGCGGGAGTGTTGGCGATCACCATGTCGACCATCACGCCCTTGTTGTCGGGAATTTTGAATTCCTTTTGCAGCGGCGCGATGTCCTTCAAGGCCACGCCCAGCCAGCCGTATTCAATCTCGCGTCCGATTTTCAGATAATTGACTCGTGGTTTCAAATGGTTCGACGGAATCGCGAAGCCGCAGCCCTGCGACGAACCGGTCAGCGAAAAGATCATCGTGTTGATGCCGATCAGCCGGCCGCTCAAATCGAAGAGCGGGCCGCCCGAGTTTCCGGGATTGATGGGCGTGTCGGTTTGGATGAGGTTTCCGTAAAAGACATCGTTGGATAACCCCTGCCGGTTTCGGCCGCGCGCGCTGATGACTCCCAAGGTGAACGAATTCGAGAGGCCGAACGGATTGCCTACGGCCATCGAATACTGTCCGACCTGGACCTTGTCCGAATCGGCCAACTCGGCGCACGGCAGATTGGTCGGCGCATCGTCGCCCGTCAGCTTGATCATGGCCAGATCGCTGCGCTTGTCGAGACCGGTAACCGTGGCGGGACACACACGCCCGTCGGAGAATTTCACAAAGATCGAGTCGGCTTCGCGGACGACGTGTTCGTTGGTGATGATCCAGCCGTTGGGATCGACAATCACGCCGGAGCCTTCAAATGTTCGATCCGACGAAGAGGATGGGCCGAGATGCTCGCTCATGCGGCGCAGTTCATCGGGCCAATCCTTCGTTCGCGCGGTAACCTGAAGACTGACCACGCAGGTCGCCACGCGCTTGGCTAATTTTTGAAACGCGCGTTCGAGCCTGAACGCGAGCGCGATGTCCGGATCATTTTCGATCGGTGAATCCGCGGCGCCGGTGCCGGGCTGCTCGGCGGCGTGAAGCGTGGCGAACAGCGTGAGCGCGACGAATAGGAAAGGAGCGAGTATGCGCATGTGACTTATATACCCCAGCGGCCAAGCGATTGCGCCGCACGATACAGACGTATTTTGCATGACAGACTCTGAAAGTAAACAGTGATTTTGGCAATCAGCCTCCTCTATTTATTCTCTCGCAAAGACGCAAAGGCGCAAAGAACGGCGGGATGACAAGGTTGAGCAGTGAGGGGCGAGGGGCGAACCGACATCTTTTTTCGCTACTTCCGTGCAAAATCCCGGTTATGTTTTCACGAGCCTTTGAGGTTCATTCGTTCACTCTCACCGAGGATCGTCGATGCAGGCTTTTTCGCATGTAATCCGCCTCCGCCGCTCAATGAAGCGCATTCTTTTTTTCTCGGCATTCTTGATTCTCTTCGCCGGGGTTGGCGAAGCGGCTCGCGCCGCGCAATCCAATCCGTCGGACTTTCTGAAACTTTGGGGCGGAGTGCCCGCTGCCGATACCGTGCGCGGTTACGCGTTGTTGACCGATGGCGACCTGCCCGGCGCGGAGACTGCTTTTTCGGCTGCGGTGAAATCCAACCCACAAGATGCGCCCGCGCTCGATGCGCTTGCCGCGCTGGCGTCGGCTCACAATGAATACGATAAAGCGCTCGAATTTCGCTGTAAATCCATCGCGGCCGGCGGGCGCAATCCAATGGCTGAACTGGCCGTCGAAGATGCAATGGGATTGCTGCCGTTCTGCAAGAATCCCGCACCGTTCCTCAAACTCCTGGATTTGAAGGAGGGATTGAGCGCCCACGTTCGACATACGCTTCGTGCCTGCGTGGTCGAATGGATGCTCATGCGCGGAAAGTACGCGGACGCTATTGAGGCCGCCGAACCGCTCCACTACGTCGATAAATGGTCGTTGATCGGTCCGTTCGACAATCGCGACAAGGCCGGATTCGATCAAACTCAAGAACCTGAAAAGGAGCTTAATTTTGAGAAATCCTGCGAAGGGCGTAATCGCCGGGTGAGCTGGTTCCCGCTCGACACGCATGGCTGCGACGGGCGCATTGTTCCCTCCGAGATTTTTGAGCCGCACATTCATGTGCTGGCATACGCGGCGACGCTGGTCAAATCGGAAAAGGAAACGAAAGCGGTTCTCCGAGCCGGGTGTGCCGGCGCGCTGGCCGTCTGGGTCAATGGCAAATTGTGCGGCAAGATCGCCGAATACAACGACTATGGCCGCGACAAGCTCACCATTCCCGTCGCCCTGCGGAAGGGCTGGAATCTTATCCTGGTCAAGTCCGCCGTCGTGGAAGAAACGCAATGGGCTTTTTCGCTGCGCCTGTGCGAACTAAATGGCGAGTGGCTGGGCGGGGTGACATTCGACAATTCGCCGCAGGCGCTGGCGGAATGGAAGAACGAGAAATTGCCCGCGCCCAACTATGAGAGCCATGGCGCCGTCAGCGATAAAGTGCTCGCGCCAGTACTGGGTCTCGGTGACGTCGTTCACACCTTTGCGATCGAGCACCCCGACGATCCTTACGCGCTGGCACTGCTCGGCGGATTTATGGATCTGCGCAAGCTCGGCGAAAAGAACAATTCGTCGGGCGATGCGGTGTCTCCCGAGAAACTGCTGACCAAAGCCATTTCGCTTGCGCCCAAGAACCCATTGCTGAAAATCGATCTGGCCAATATTTCGGACGACAGCAACGAAGCGCGGCTCGCGGCGGAGGCCGCGTACAAAACGCATCCCGATCTGCCCTGCGTGCTCGAAGCGTTGGCCTATCTGGCGCACGAAAACCACACGCACATCGCCGCGGAAGATTACGCGCGCAAGGCGTGGACGCGGTTGGGCGCGGAAAAAGCGGGCATGTCCGCGCTGGTGCTGGCCGACGAAATCAGCGGCGTGGACCGCTCTTTTAATAACGCTGGCGGCGCACCGGGCGGGGGCGGGGCAGGGGGGTCGAGCGGCAAGAGCGAGCGCGCCGAAGGCTGGCGCATTCTGATGGAATTCACTGCGCAGCACCCGTATTTAGCGGAAGGCTGGATTCGTCGCGCGGAACTCGAAGACTCGCGTTCTCTGCGGCGCGAAACCATCGAAAAAGCGCTGCAGTTCTGCGGCGGCAACGCGCGCCTGCGCCTGATGCGGCTGGAAGATCTCGCGCGGTTGGGCAAGGATGTCGAGACCGCGAAAATGGCCGCCGAGAGCCTCGTGGCGCTGCCCTTTGACGTGGCTCAGACGCTGGTCGCCGCAAACGAATTCCGGCGCGCGGGCGACACGAAAGCGGCGGACCGTCTTTTCAGCGACGCGCGGCACTGGGCGCCGGAGCATCCGGACGTGCTCGCGGCTGTCGCGGAACAGCGCCATCGCGAAGGCAAGCCGGACGAAGCCGCCGTGTTGCTCAAACAAGCGCTCGTTCTCAAGCCCAACTCGCCCCAACTCAAGGATTATCTCGTGCTGCTCGATTCGGGCGTCGGCATCGACCGCCAGTTTTTCGCGCCCTACGATATCGCGCTGAAGGATTTGACGATGCCGAAGCCGGATCAGTTTCCAAAGGACAACATCGTCAAACTGCTGAATCAGGAGGTGGTGCGCGTCAATCCCAATGGCAGTACCAGCCGCATGACCCATCTCGTTGCGAAAGTGCTGCGCCCCGCCGGCGTGCGCGACATCCGTGAGCATTACATTTATTACGAGCCCGGGCGGCAGACCGTCGACATTCTGCGCGCGGCGGTCATTACGCCCGATGGGCGCGAATTGGCCCGTGCCGTCATTCACGACCGTTCCACCAGCGCCGCGATGGGCGTGCAGACGCTCATCTACGACGAGCATCATCTCAAGCACGTCACTTTCAACGATCTCGAGCCGGGGAGCCTGGTCGATTTGCAGTACACCATCCGTGATTCGGGCGACAACATTTACGGCGACTACTTTGCCGACAGTTTTTATTTTAACGACGGTCATCCGTCGTTGCGCTCGCAGTATGTGCTCGATTACCCGAAGTCGCTGGCGGTTCAGACGAACACGCTGAATACCACCGCAGTCATGGAGCACGTTCAGACGAAGGACGAAAACCGCGAGATTGTCAAATGGGAGATGAAGGAGACGCAGGGGATCGAGCGCGAGTATTCGATGCCGCCCGTGGTTGACGCGCTGCCGCAGCTTCACGTGACCACGATGCGCAGTTGGCAGGAGGTCGGGACGTGGTTCTGGAATCTCGCGAAGGAGCAGGTCGTGGTCAACGACGACATGCGCAAAGACATCGCCCAAATGACCAAGGATTGCAAGACGGAAACGGAGAAGCTGCGCGTGATTCACGATTGGGTGATTCGCAAGATTCGCTATCTGGGCATTGAATTCGGCCGCAATGGATACAAGCCGCATAAGGCCACGGAATCGTACAAGGCGCTGTATGGCGACTGCAAGGACACTGCGACGCTGATCACCGCGATGCTCAAATCCGTTGGCATCGAAAGCAAGCTCGTGCTCATCCGCACCGTCGATTCCGGCAGCGTCTCGCCCGACTCGCTGCCCATGCCCAACATCTACAACCATTGCATCGCGTATGTTCCCAATGTCGATGGCAAGGATTATTGGATCGATGGCACGACCGACTTTTATCGCCTGGGCGAATTGCCTTCCGCCGATCACGGCGCGCAGGTGCTGGTGGCCGGCCCCGATGGCGGCAAGTTCATGAAGATACCCCAGAGCAAAGGCTCGGACAACCTGATCGATCAGGTGTTCACGGCGCACGTCACGAAAGGCGGCGCGGCGACGCTGACCGTCCGCGATACGCGCACCGGGCATTTCGCGCCGATGTTGCGCGAATCGATTGAAACGCCGGGGAAATTCGAGAGCAACATGAAAGACTATGCCGCGCGGCGCTTCAACGGCGCGGAAGTGAAAAAACTCAGCGCGTCCGAGCCGCTGAGCCAGGGGCCGGCATGGAGCGAGATGGAACTCGCGATACCGAACTTGGGCGCGCGCAGCGGCGAGCGTCTCGCGTTTCCGGCCGCGTTCGAACCGATCAGCCTGACACAGCGCTACGCGTCGGACGCGAAGCGCACGCACGACATCGAACTGTACGTGCCGTGGTCGCGAAAAACCGCGATCCATTACCATTTCGAACCGGGCACGAAAATCGCCTCGCTGCCGGAAACGCAGACGATCGAAAAACCGTTCGGCAAATACGTGCGCACCGTCACGAAAAACGGGGACGAACTGGCGATCGACGAACTCTTCGAATTGCCGAAGACGCGCATTGGCGTCGCGGAATACGATGGATTCAAGGACTTCTGCCACAAGGTGGACGCGTTCATGGAACAGAAGGTGCTGTTGCAGGGGAATTAGGGCGAGGGCGACAATGCCGGCCGTTCACCGAGAGCAAGGCTTTGAATTCTATTTCTATTCCGAAGAAGGCAACGAACCGCCGCACGTGCATGTGGATAAAGGCGATGGAACGGCAAAACTGTGGCTCAATCCGTTGCGACTGGCAAGCGCCGAAGGATTGAAAGTCAAAGAGATCAGGCAAATCATGCGGATTGCGGGACGTGATCGGGCCAGGTTATTGGAGAAATGGGATGAGTTTTCCAAACGCAAAAGTTAAAAAGGTAACGGTAAGCGACGAAGCACTTACAGTAGAACTGACGGACAGCCGCGTCATCAGTTCTCCGTTGATCTGGTATCCGACACTGGTGCAGGCCACCTCGAAGCAACTCAAAAATTGGAAACCCTGTGGGGCGGGTTCGGGCATACATTGGCCGCTACTGGACTACCGTTTAAGCATCGAAGGGCTGCTGCGCGGCGCACGCGAGGCTGAGTCCATCGCGCGCAACGTGATGGCAAATGTTTGAAATCGAAGACGGGTGGTTAAGGCACCAAGCCCATTCGTAAATACCGCATTGCGTTTTCCATATCGTTCGGAAGCGGCGCGACAACCGTGATTGTTTCGCCTTTGTATTGAAACGCCAGGCTCGCTGCGTGCAGCGGCATCCGCTCCAGAAGCACGGTATCGTTCGTTCCACCCGCATCGCGCTCCAGCAATTTCGCGCGTCTTCCATAGAGCGGATCGACGGCCAGCGGATGGCCAAGATGAGTCAGATGGATGCGAATCTGGTGCATGCGGCCCTGCTTGGGGCGCGCTTCGATCAATGAAAATTTTGCGAACGCTTCAATCAGCGCATAACCGCTTTGGCTGAGACGTCCTGCGGGATGCACTGCGCTTGTTTTGGGCGTGGGCAATGGAGGGATTTCGATGCCGGGATTTTGCGCTTCAAAATAACGCAGCGCGTTGCGCATGCGCTCGGGTTTGCCGGTTTGATGCTCCAGAATCGGCGCATCAATCAGCCCGCGCGGCTCAGCCGGCACGCCGTCGCAAAGCGCCAGGTACGTTTTTTCAGCGCAGTCCCACTTCCGCTGAATTTCCGCCGCGAGCGCTTTCGATTCCGCCAGCAGCAGCACGCCCGTCGCATCCTTGTCGAGGCGATGCACGGGCGTGAGATCGATCTTTCCCGTCTGTGCGGTGAGTTCTTTCAGCACCGAACTTCCGGGGCCTGGCGCGGCATGAACGGCGAGTCCAGCCGGCTTGTCAACAGCGATCAAACCGCCATTTTCGTACAGAATGCGAATGTCACTTCGCATTCGTATTCTGCTTGACGGTCTTGATTCCCCCGTTGGGGATATTCTTGAATGTCAGCGGTACGATCGCGGACAGCAACTGATTTTGGAAAAGAAGTGTCGTGGTCGCGTGGTCGGGGAATCCGCTGGGGGTCAACGTCGCGTTCGCGAACACGTTGGCCGCATAACCGCCGTTCTTGAAAACTGCGAGGAATCGCGCTTCCTGGCTGGCGATCGGATTTCCCTTCTTGAAACGCAGTTGAAAGGTGGCGTTCGCATTTGTCGCATGCCCGTTGCCATCCAGTATGAAGGTCTGCGCATTGCCTCCAACAGTCAGCACCAACGTCGAATTTGCAATCACCTCGCCCTTATTTAAGTGCATAACGCCATAGACTGTGATGGTGTCGTTTCCGGAGGCTTTCGGGTAGAGCGTCATTTTGAGCAATGCGCGGAACATCAGATTTGACACGGTGATTGTCACGGAGGTTGTTACCGTGTTCGTCCCATCGCTGACCGTGATAATGACGGTGTAAACGCCCGCTGCTGGGAACGTATGAACCGGATTGGTGACGATGTTTCCGTCTCCGAAATCATAGGTGATTGTCAACGGCTGTCCTTCCGGATCGTGGGCTACAACCGTAACGGTTACCGGCGCGCCAATGGCGGGATAGGTTGGCATATAGCTTACACTGTCGATGACCGGCGGAAGATTGACGCCGGTTGCCGTGAAGGTTACGGATAAATTCCCCGAGAGCGCACGCGGCTGTTGCAGGATATAGCTGGTGCTCGCGGTAAGCGTATTTGTTCCCGCGACGGGACCCAGAGTCCAGCTCCCGACCGCCGCTATTCCGTTCGCATCCGACAACTGGGTTCCACCCGTCACAGAGCCGCCGCCGGACGATACCGTAAACTTCAACATTGTATTCGGTATGGGGTTGCCAAAAGAGTCTTTGACTTGCACAGTCGGCTGGATCGTTACCGCCGTATTCGCAGGCGCGTTTTGATTGTTGCCGGTCACGATGACCAGAGACGCGGGAAATCCGGGCAGATTTGTCAGATTGAAATCAACCGATGCGAAACCCGCCGCTGTGGCGGTCGCCTTGAACGCGCCAGCAATTGTGTTGGCGGTCAACGCGGGCGCTGTATAGAGGCCAAATTTGTCGGTCGTGCCGGACGCTGGGGCGAAAAAAGCGCCCGATGGGCCCGCACCGGGCACGGCGAACGAAACGGGTATGCCCGTGTAAACGAATCCGCTGCCCAGTTCAATCGCCTTCACCTGCAATTGGGTAAAGAACTGCGAGCCCACAAATGCCGATTGCCCGTCTCCGGCGTTGGCTTCAAGTGCATATGCGGCCTCCACTGCGCCAATGTCCACAGTGCCATTGAACTTGCGAGGCTGACCGCGCTGGTCGAAATTCAGTGCCGCCGCCGCCGCGTTGCTGCCGGCGTCGATTGCGGGGCTGCCGTAATTGGGTAGCAGCGTTTGCGTCGGTCCGCCATTATTCGAGAGTCCGAAGACAAGCGGGTCGGCAGCCGATGATGTGCCGCCAAAGGCCTTCGTATTCCGGATCAAATTATTTGTGCCGCTCGATATTGGAGCGGTGCCGCCTTTGACCGTTCCAGTATCAAAGTCGGTGATGGTATTGTCGGTTTGGCCGAGGATGGTGTTATTGACGACGGCGCTCGCGGTAATTCCGGCGCCATCGCTGACGAGATAAACGCCGCGGCCTCCCTGAGCCGCCGTGTTAAAGGAAATCGTCGTATTCAGCAGCGTGACTGTGCCGTTGCGGCTGAAAATCCCGCCACCTAAGCCGCTGCCTGCCGTGCCGTCGATGCCACCGCCACCCGCTATAACAACGCCGCCGCCGCCCCCTTGGGCGGAATTGCCCGCCAGCGTGCTGTTAGAGATTGTAACACTACCGCCGAAATTGAAAATCGCACCACCCATGCCCGCACCGCCGCCGCCACCGCCGCCGTAACCACCGCCGATATCCCCATCTCCGCCGTTACCGCCGCCGAAGCCTCCATTGGCACCAATCCCGCCCTCGTAGCCCGCTCCGCCACCACCGCCACCAAACCCCCCAATGCCGCCGGGAGCCGAAAGGGCACTGCCGCCGCCACCACCTCCAAAACCGCCAAGACCCCCACTTAAACCTAAGTCTTGTGCTCCCCCACCCCCGCCACCGAAACCACCGTCGCTGCCTTGTGGTCCAGTCGCGCCACCGTTCGGCCCACCACCATTTCCTGGTGACAGTCCACCGTCCCCTCCAAGACCGCCGCCTCCCGAACCGTTATCACCCTGCCCATTATTAAAGGAATCGTCGTTGTTACCGCCATTGCCGCCCTGCGCCGAATTGCTTGATAAGGTGCAACCGGTAATGCTAAGAGTTCCTTGGTTGAAAACGGCTCCACCAATACCGGCCGCGCCACCGCCGCCGCCTTCACCGGCTAGTCCGCCTGCACCGCCCTTCGCAAGTCCGCCACTCAGGGTCATGTTCTGCAAAGTCAATGAGCCTGTGGACGTCACGTAAAACAGCCGGAAGGAAGCAGCCGACGCGCGATTGATCCTCGCGCCGTTGCCCACAATCGTCAGGGTGCTGGTAATCGCTGGCAATCCCGTCGGACCTGCCGTGCCGTTATCCACGGCGGCGAGCGTGTAGGTGCCAACCGTCAATGTAATTGTGTTGGCCCCGGGCGTTGCGTTGGCAGTGTTGATCGCTGCAATCAGTCCCGCCGTATCGCCGACGCCTACGGGGAAGTTTTGAGCGTGTACGGCTGAAGCGACGCCCAGTAAAAGTCCAGCGATCACAACAAAATAAACGCTTCGAAGGCTCATATAAAAATCCTCATTTTTATGGGCAACGTGGTGAAACGACGACATTATTCAACAATAATTGAATCAGTATACCCCACTGTGCATTAAATACAATGTTGGTTTACTCCAATCCCATCGCCAGCGCCTCGCGCAGCGTCCGTGCTCGAAGAATCCTTATTCCGCTCTGAGGAGAAAAGTCTGTTCTGCCGCGCGCCGGCAGGAGTATCGTCTTGAAACCCAGCCGCTTCGATTCCGCGACGCGCGCCTCCAAGCGCGGCACTCCGCGGATTTCGCCGCCGAGACCCACTTCGCCTGCCGCGACGAGGCCCTCGCGTACGCGGCGGTTCGTCGCGACCGACGCAAGCGCGAGCGCCAGCGGCAGGTCGGCCGCCGGTTCGTCGATGGCGAATCCGCCCGCCGCGCTGGCGAAGACGTCCAGCATGCCGAATGGCACGCCGGCTTTTGTTTCCAGCACCGCGAGCAATTGAGCGAGCCGGTTGACGTCCAGCCCGCTGGCCCTTCTGCGGGGCGACCCGCCGCCCGGCACTGGCACGGTCAACCCCTGTAATTCAACGAGCAGCACGCGCGTGCCCTCGCATGTCGCGCCAATCGCCGTCCCCGCGCCTTTGTCGTCGTGGCCTTCGCGGTCGAGCAGCAGCGCGGACGGATCGGGAACTTCGCGCAGGCCGCCTTGCGTCATCTCGAAGAAACCCGCTTCCGACGCGCTGCCGAAACGATTTTTGCCGACGCGCAGACAGCGCAAATCCAGACGCCGTTCGCCTTCGAAATTGAGCACGGTATCGACGATGTGCTCCAGCACGCGCGGCCCGGCAATCGTGCCTTCCTTGGTCACGTGGCCGATCAAAAAGATCGCGCAATTCAAGCGCCGCGCGGCCTCGACCAGCGCCATGGCGCACTCGCGCACCTGGCTGACCGATCCCGGCGCGGAGGGAATGCCCGCGTCGCGCAGCGTCTGCACTGAGTCAATCACGGCCACAGTCGGACGCTCGCTTTCGAGCATCTCGAGAATGCCCGCCAAATCGGTTTCGCTGGCGAGTTTGAGGTGCGCGCTGTCGAAGCTTGCGCCGCGCGTTTTCTTCGTCGCGTCGGCGGACATGCGGAGCGCCCGTGCGGCAATCTGGCTGGGCGCTTCTTCGCCGGTGATGTACAGAAAGCTCGAACCCACTTTCGCGCCGCCCGCAGCCCAGGCGCATTCCTGCGCGTCGGCAAGCGCACCGAGCAATTGAAGCAGCAGCGTCGATTTGCCAATTCCCGGCTCGCCACCGACCAGCACGCTGCCGCCGGGAACAATCCCGCCGCCCAGCACGCGATTGAATTCGCCGATCGAAACGGGAAGACGCGGAATGTGTTCGAGCGCATGTTCTTTCAGCGGCTTGGGCCGCGTGCTCAGCGGATTCGAATACGCCCGCGCAACCGACCCCGCACCGCCGCCGCCCCGCATGGCCGGCCCCGATTTGGCAACAGGCGCCTCAACCAGCGCATCCCACTCATTGCACCCAGGACACTTCCCCTCCCAGCGCGCCGTTTCATGGCCGCAGAGTTTGCAGAAGAAAGTGACTTTATCTTTTTTGGACATGCGCTGATGCTACCGGATTCAGGTGGAGGCGAAAGGCCGGATGTGAATTCAATTGTGCGATCACTGCTCACACTTGAATGTGGCAGAACCATCCGGCTGCATCGCAATATCCCGGAGTATCCGAAGTAATCAATGGATAGAAGACGACGATTAAGTATCCTCGCAGTAGCACTGCACCGCGAGAATCTGCGATTCAATATCGGATAGGGTAGGTTCATCGGATGTACTGTCGACAATTTCCTCGTTATCATTGAGTTTCAAGCACTCAGCGATCAATTTCATCTCCATTTGATGTGGAGTTTGTTTCCAAACAGCCATACAAGCACGATACATCCTTCGATAAGACGAAAATCCGAACTCTAAAGCCCAGCTATTAGAACAGAACTCCGGCCAGCGGCGAGACACTTTAAGCGCCTTCCAAACCAGAGGCATCCGTCACCTGTTCAAACGCTTGCTCAGCCATGCTGGACTGGATCGGCGGTACGGAGTCCATTCGATGCGTCATTTCCATCTGTCCGCCCTTTACGAACAGACGAACGATCTGCGAATGATCCAGGATCAGGCGGGGCATTCGTCCATTTCGACGACGCAAGTTTATACGCATGTCTCGCTGGGGAAGCGATGCAAGGCGGTCAACGACCTGTTTTGAGGGATGGGAGGAAGAAAGCGGACGAGTTCCAGAACCGAATTAGAGGATGTAAGTCCAATGGCTCCGTCTGCCGAAGTCATCAACTTGTCCGCTTTGTTCTATTTGCGGACGAGTATGTCAATTCCTGCGGCAGGGAGGCGGGGGGGAGAGGGGGCGAGGAATCTTTGGTTCCATACGCGTCGAAAAAGGAGGCTCGATGAGGCT
>JBBRQD010000053.1:0-36948 GCA_038227045.1 Planctomycetota bacterium | reverse complement strand
GGATCGGTGGGCGGTTTGGAAGGGGCTTAAGACGAGTCGGCGTTGGCCTGAGTTTTCTTCGAATTCTTGGGCTCAGGGGTTTGGGTTTTCTAGTTATCGGCGGCTTTATCGGGCTTGTGTTTCGGTTTTTGGGAAGACGCCGCATCAGTTGGAGATGGGGTTTATTGAGGAGTGTTTGGCGGAGGTTGTTGGGGGTGAGAAAAATGTGACGGGCGAGCTTCCGCAGCACGGAGCAGGGTACTGCTCCGTGGCACCGGATACACTTTCTTTGGAGGAGATTGAGCGGCAGATCAAGGAGATTGGGGCTTATGAGATGTTTTGAGGAGGGTAGCGCTTTTGTACAAGACAGATTCTCTTTAAAAGCGATGTGAACAGGTGATTACGCTCGTTTCACATTTCATGAATTTTTATTAGAATCCGCACCGTTTGTGATAGTCTACTTAATAGGGGGCACCGGAAGCGCCTCTTTTCAGACGAAGGCTGGCGATATGTTTTGGAAATCGTCGCATCCCGCAATACCCCAGGCTTGGCCGGTCCGCATTGTCGGAATTGTGACTCGTTTCACACTGCTCTCCACGACCTTTATCATTGGGCTGTCTTTTTTTTCGCTCGCGGGTTCACCCTACGCCATTCCCTATTGGAGTTTGTGGATTGGCACCGCGATGTACATCGTGCTGGGGCCGGCGGCGCGTTCGTTGATCGAACGCTGGCGTTTTCAACGCCTCGTCCAAAACGCGTTTGCCGATGCCAAGACGGATCGCCACGCGCTGATTGCCGCGGCTGCGGCCATTTCGCGCCGGGACGAATTGCGCGCGCTTGAAATTGTGCAGCGAATGCCTCCGTGCGAACCCAAGGGGCCCGATGCGCCGGCTCGGCGCTGGCTTGCCGCCTTGGCCGGCGTGCACTGGATCGCGCGCCAATTGCCCTTCGAAACACTGCCCGCGAAGCTCGAGCGTTTTCCCAACATTCACGCATTGATGCATTGCCACGCCATCCTGCGCGCGCCGTTGCGCATGAAGGCGCTCGACGAGGAACTCGAAAGCGCTTCGAGCGCCAATCTCGACGACTATGCGCGCGCGCACCTGGCGTTGATCGACGCCCTGATCGCATCGCTGAACGATCCCGCGTCGCCCTTCGCGTCGCAGGCGCACGAACTTCTCGCGGTATTGACGGGCCGCTCGCACTTGTTGAGCGCGCACGAACGCTTCAGCGCCTGGTGGAAGGAAATGCGCCCAGTGTTTGCGCGTGGCGGCGGCGCATTGCTGGCGGGCCTGAGGCTGATGCAGCGCGGCGCGTACTCCGAAGCGGCAAAGCTGCTGGAACGCCATTCACAGGACGGCATGCTCTCCTACGAAACGGACACGCTGCGCCGCGCGGCGCGCTTTTTGGCGCTCTTCGCCGCGCCGTCGTGGCACATTACGAGTTCGGACATTCCGCGTTATTTCGCCGAAGGCATGTACCACCAGTGGGGCGAAATGGGCGTCTTCCGCTACCCGACGGCGGATCTGAACGAAGTCGTCGCGTGCTGCAAACGCGGCCGCGTGTATCGCGACGCGAAGCGCCGACTGATCGAAGACGCGCTGAATGTCTGGGACCGTTTTGGCGACGACCTGTCCGAACCGCTGTCCCTGCTGCTGCGCCGTTTGCTTGAGGAGCGCGGACGGCATCCGTCGGCGCGTTCGGATTTCTGGCGCTTGAAGTGGGAGATGCGCAAGAAAACATTCGACAAGAACGTCGAACTGCTGATGGATGGCATTGTGCGCGTCTCCAAGCACGATTGGAAGGGCGCGTTGAAGTCGTTCAACGACGCCGGAACGCAGGACACGACGTGGAGCCTGCCGCTGGTCAACACCGCATGTGTGCTGCTCAAGAGCGGCAAGAAAGACGACGCACGAAAGCTGATCGAGCAGATTCAAGTGCTGCACCCCAAGGATGGCCAGGCGCTGATCTCGCTCGGCCGGCTCCTGGCGATTCACGCCGAAGACGCGCCCGAGGCGGAGAAGCTGTTTCTAAAGGCTCTGAGCCTGGTAAATCCGCCGACGGAAGCGTTGAGTTGTCTCGGCGAAATCAAAATGCTGGCGGGGAATTTTGCGGAGAGCCAGTTCTACTTCGAGCAGGCCCGCCAGTTGGACCCCGCGCAACCCGGGCCGAAACTGGGCCTGGCGCGCGTCTTCGTCGAGACGCGGCGTTTCGATGACGCGATCGAAGTCTTGAAAGAGGTGGCACGCGACGGTCCGGGCGAAGCCCGCGACGTGGCCTACTACATGCTTTACAGAACGCACCGGGAGTCCGGCGAAGACCGCGAGTCGCTGAAATACCTCGAGATGATCCCGGCCCGATTCTTCAACGATCCGGACACCATCGACGACATCGCGGTGCATCTCGAAAGCGAAAAAATGTACGCGAAAGCCCGCGAATTCGCGGAACGCGCGATGCTGCTTAGGGCTTATGGCAAAGGCGGGAATGACGATCCGGATGGGAATTTGGTGTGAACGATTAGCCCTTTCGGGACTGAATTTTACACATCCAAATCCGTCACTTCCAACGCATGCTGTTCAATAAATTCCTTGCGCGCCGATACCACGTCGCCCATTAGAATTTTGAACATGTCGTCGGCCGCATAAGCATCTTCGAGGCGGATGCGCATCAGTGTGCGTTTTGTGGGATCCATCGTGGTTTCCCAGAGCTGTTCGGCGTTCATTTCGCCGAGACCTTTGTAGCGCTGAACCTCGATGCCTTTCTTTCCGTTCTCGCGCACTTTTTCAAGCACGGCCGCCAGCGATACGGCGGGCGTTTCGACATTCTTGTCGTCGATCACTTTGAATTTGTAGCCGGATTCCACGCTGTAACCGAGGTAATCCTGGCGCGAAAAACCGCACACTGCGATTTCGGCGAAAGAGTCGCTCAATCCCGCCGCTTCGTTGAGGTGACGCTTCTCGACGCCCAGCCCCGCCGCGACCAACGTGGCCTGGCCGGCGATGCCACCTTCTCCCGCGCCGGCAGCGTCGCCATTTTCATCGCCGTTTCCGTTTTCGTCGCCCGCCTTCGTTTTCTTAGGTGCGCCGATCGCGGCGTTTTCTTCGGCGTTCTTCGCCAGCAGCGCGTCGATCTTCGATTTGCGGAAAATCTCGGCTTCGTCTTCCGTCAGGAAGAAGCCTTCGTCCGTCCCGACGACGACGTGCCATTCGGGGAAGAAGCCGTCCTGATCGAGTTTTAGAAAATCTTCGAAGATGATGCCCTTGCGCTTGAGGTTGTTGCGCAGGGCTTCCAGCCGCACGAGCGGCTTGAGCAACTGCTCCAAATCAGGACCTTCGATCTGCGCGACGCGGCCGGCGCATTCGACGCGCGTGCCTTTCGTGCCGAGTTTGAGCAGCGTCGTGTTCATCTCGTCGATGCTGTGCACGTATTCGCTGGCCTTGCCTCTTTGCACGCGAAAAAGCGGAGGCTGTGCGCAGTACACGCGGCCCTGTTCGATGAGCGCCGCCATCTGCCGGTAGAAAAATGTCAGCAGCAGCGTGCGGATGTGCGAGCCGTCGACGTCGGCGTCGGTCATGATGATAACCTTGCCGTAGCGCAGCTTTTCAATGTTGAATTCCTCGCCGATGTTCGCGCCGATGGCTTGGATAAGTGTGAAGATTTCGGCGTTGGCGAGCATCTTGTCGGCGCGCGCCTTTTCGACGTTCAGCACTTTTCCACGCAGCGGAAGAATCGCCTGGTATTTGCGGTCGCGCCCGCTTTTGGCCGAGCCGCCTGCGGAATCGCCTTCGACCAGGTAAAGCTCCGTCTCTTCCGTGTCGCGTGACTGGCAATCGGCGAGTTTTCCGGGCAGGCCGCCGCCGGTGAACGCGCCTTTGCGGCGCGCCAGATCGCGCGCCTTCTTCGCCGCTTCGCGCGCGACCGCAGCCGCAGTCGCTTTCTTGCAGATCACGGTCGCGACCTTCGGATTGGTTTCGCAGACCTCTTCCAGTTTCTGGCCGAGCAGACTGTTGACCAGCCCTTCGACTTCGGCGTTGCAGAGCCTGAATTTGTTCTGCGAATCGTACTGCGGCTCGGGGATCTTCACCGAGATGATCGCGGTCAAGCCTTCGCGCAAATCTTCGCCCGACACCTCGATGTCCTTCTCCATGAGGTTGTTGTTCTTCATGTAGTTCTTGAAGATGCGGGTGATCGCGGTTTTGAAGCCGGAGAGATGCGTGCCGCCGCCGGCCGTGTTGATGTTGTTGGCGAAGCAGAAGACCTTTTCGTCATAGCCATCGTTGTATTGAAACGCGACTTCGACGGCGATATTCTCGGCTTCCGCGCGGCAGAAAATCACGTCTTTGTGAATGGCGTTGCGCCCGGCGTTGAGGTGCTCGACGAACGCCTTGATGCCGCCCGGATAATCGTAGACTTCGTTGTGGCCGGAACGCTCGTCGAAGATGCTGATGCGCAGGCCGGGGTTGAGGAAGGCCATTTCGCGGAAACGCTTCGTGAGCGTTTCCAGCTTGAATTCGGGGACGGGGAAAATCTCCGCGTCGGGCTTGAAGTGCAGCTTGGTGCCGGTCTTTGCGGAATCGCCGGTGCGCGCGACGGGCGCCTTGCGGACGCCGCGTTCGAAGGTGATTTCGAAGATGCCGCCGTCGCGCTGCACGGTCACGTGAAACCATGCGCTGAGCGCGTTGGCGCATTTGACGCCGACTCCGTGAAGGCCACCGGAGACTTTGTAGCCCTTGGTTTCGCCGCCGAATTTTCCGCCGGCATGGAGTTTGGTCAACACGACTTCAAGCGTGCTGACTTTCTCCGACGGATGCTCGGCGACCGGAATGCCGCGCCCGTCGTCCTCGACGGAAACCGAGCCGTCCTTGTAAAGCTGGACCTTGATGTTTTTGCAATAGCCGGCCATCGCTTCGTCGACGGCGTTGTCGACGGCCTCGTAAACGAGATGATGCAGCCCATTTTCGTTGGCGCCGCCGACGTACATGCCGGGGCGTTTGCGAATGGCTTCGGGAAAACCGAGAACCTGGATGTCATCCGCGCCATAATTTCCGGCATCGACGGACGATGAGTTGTTGAATTCCTGAACAGGCGCGGGCGGTGTTTCGGGGGCGTTGGTCTGGCTCATTAATGGCTCCGAACGAGTCGATTTCTGACGCGATAAACGACAGAGTTCACCGAACTAAATATCGGCATTTTTATCTATGAAAGATTGTAAATTATTTGGGTAAGGACGCCAGTGCGATATTGAAATAAAAGTTGTGTGGAATTGGCCGGCGTGGATACTGTTAGCGATGCGTGATTTTTCAGACGTTCCTAGTGAATTCAGAGTCAAACTTAATCGCTGATGAACGCGAATTAACGCGGATTACCGCAGATGGTTTCGAGGCGGTTTGAAATGATGTATAGCACGACTCCAAACCCATCGCCGCCCCGCGTGAATCGCCTTGGCCGCTCCGCCTGGCTCATCATGGGCGTGGCCTTCGCAATGTCCGCGTCCATGATCGTTCCGGCTGTTTTGTTCGGTGATAAATTCAAAAATGGCGACGGTCCAACTGTAGTGGTCGTGGGCGCGGTCGCGGGTGGCGTATTGATACTCTGGTCCGTTGTTTTGGCGATACGCGCGCTGTTCGCGGGCGAGCGTTCACTCTTGCCGATACTGCTTGTTAATTTCGCTACGCTTTTACCGGCGGCTGGCGGGTGCTACGGGTGGTATCTGTTGCCGAGTGCTGCCGACCGGGATTCGATATTTGAAATCGCAATTCTTTGTTGCGCCTTGATCCCCTTTCTTTCATTCGCGTGCATTACCGGCACGGTTGCGATAAAAATTCTCCTCTCAATTGTCGAACGTCGCCGTGTCCGACATGGCCTTCCTTTATGGTCTCGACGCCGGCGCTGGCGAAACGCTCTCGCGCTCTGGAGCGTTTACGCCCTGTTATTGGGTTTCGTATCGATTCCAGTGGCGACGTTTTTGGTATCCGCGCGTATTTGGTCGGATCATGGCTCAATCGATTTTGAGCATGGATCGAGCTTTAGAATTGCAGTCTTGAAAGAATCGCCCAAACTAATCCGAGACATTTCAGAAAGTATTCTGTACGCGTCAAATTCTCGCAAATCGTTGGCAATTTTGCTCAGTAACGATTTGGTGTCTCTTGCAAAATTGGAAACACGAGTTCACGATACGGACCTTGAAATAAGCAGATGTGCGCTCGATGGATTGGTAAAGCATCGCCCCCAATTGGCAGCGCGACACGCGGAAGAAATCGCCGAGAACTTTGTTCCCCGATCGGCCGCCGGGGCAGAATATGTGGAAATGCTTCATGAATGCGTAGCTCAATACGGCACAAGCGCACAAAAAAAAGCGGAACTGCAACGAGTCCTCAATGGCAAAAATGTGGGTGGAAGTGCCGTATTCTATGCCTTGAGCCTCGGCGACCGCGATGAGTCGTTGATTCCCATTCTCGATGCGATTCTCCGCAGCGACGATAACTTCAATTATGGTGCACTAATCCCGCTGTTTAAATGGCTCCCGGGCGATCGCATCATTTCATTATTCCAAAGTGCAGTACCAAACTTGCACGCTCGGCGACGCTGCATCTCGTTTGTCCTCTCGGCAAATCATGTATTGGCGACAAAAATGTTTCTGATGCTGATCGAGCATGAAAGCAATGTTGTGCGCCTTGAAGCTTTGGAGCGAGGTCTCCCGCTGTGGTGTCTGGATCCAGCACAAAAAGGCAATTGCGTGCGACGGCTTCTCGAACTATTAAACGAAGATGTCGTGTCGCAACGTCGTGGAGCTGCCAAATGCCTTTTAACGACATTCGATTTTGAAAGGCAGGGGCTAAAATCTAGCTCAAGCATCCAGGACGTTTTCGACTTTGGCGGCAAAAGCGAAAATATTCTGCCTGAAACGCGCGAGGAAACTGACGAATTTGGGCAAATCCGAGCGGACGCCGAAGAATGGCTGCGCACGCACGATTCGTCCATAGTCAATCCTCCCCCGCCACATTAAACTACACAGATGAATCTCCGAAATTGGATTGTCTTCGGCTTGCTTAGCGCGGTGTGGGGTGCGTCGTTTTTGTGGATTGGCATTGCGCTGGACGAAAAAATTACGCCGATGACTCTGGCTACCGTGCGCGTTGGACTGGGTCTGAGCGGACTTTTGCTTGTGGTGCGGTTGAAGAATGTTGCGCTTCCGCGCGAGCCTCGCGTGTGGGCGCTTTTTATTGCGACTGGAATTCTCAACACGGCGCTGCCTTTTCCCCTTATTTCGTGGGCGGAGACGCGCATCGATACCGGCATGGCTTCCGTGCTAAATGGCACCGTGCCGCTGTTCACCAATGTCTTCGCGCACTTTTTATTTCACGACGAACGCATGTCGCTGCGGCGCGCGTTCGGATTGCTCTGCGGCTTCGCAGGACTGTTGGTGCTGGCGAGCAAGGCCTTCGGACAGGGCGAGCGGCTTACGACGTTGCCAGGTATACTGGCGATGCTCGGCGCGGTGTTCTGCTATGCGGCGGCGAACTGTTACGCGAAGAAATTCCTGCGCGGCCAGAGGCCGATCATCACCGCGACGATGACGCTGTTGATCGCGTTTATCATCATGCTGCCGGCGCTGCTGATCACGGAACATCCGGTCAAATGGCCCGTGCTGCCCCTGACGTGGATCGCGCTGAGCTGGCTGGGATTTCTGGGCTTGAGCTGGGCATACGTGGCCTATTTCGATCTGATCGAGCAGTGGGGACCGTCACGCGTCTCGACCAGCGCGTACCTGTATCCATTTGTTGGCATGTTGCTCGGAATCGTCTTTCGCCATGAAGCGCCGACGTGGCGGCTGTATGTTGGAGCGGCGATGATTGTGCTGGGGCTTTGGATTGTGAATCTAAGAATTTCAAAGGTGCCGGAAAAGAGTGCAGTTCCGAATTGACGCGCGTCAAATAGAATCCGTTTTTCAAAAATTTTAAGGAGCATCGCGATGGCTGGAAAATTCAAATTGTCGAAGAACAAAAACGTGTTGCAGAGCCGCATATTTACGGTTCAAGAAGAACAATGGACTGCGCCCGACGGAATTACATTCCAGCGGCACACCATTTACCATCCTGGCGCCGTCGCGGTGATTCCATTCGACGCCGACGGCAACGTGCTGCTCGTCAACCAATTCCGTCCGGCGGCAAAAGACTGGCTCCTGGAGATTCCCGCCGGCACGCTTGAAAAAGGCGAAGTGCCGCTCGGCTGCGCCAAACGCGAATTGATCGAAGAGATCGGATACGCGGCGAAGAAATGGAAGAAGCTCGGGGCAATCCTGCTGGCGCCAGGCTACAGCAACGAAGTGATTCACCTGTTCAAAGCGTGGGATTTGAAAGCAGCGTCCGGCGAACAGGACGAGGACGAATACATCGAAAAAGCGATTCCATTTTCGCCCGCTCAATTGAAGAAAGCAATCGCCAGCGGGAAGGTGCGCGACGCGAAGACACTCAGCGCGGTGCTTTACTGCGAACTGTGAAAAATTCAGGGTTTTTCCTGCTGCAGCCAGAGCGTTTCGCTGTCTTCTTCGTATGCCAGCAGATCGCCAAAGCGGCCCCAGCGCACCAGGGTGTCGAAGACTTTTTCGTAGTTCTCGAAGGGCATGCGGAAGACGATTGTCTCCAGCACGAGATCGCGGTGGACTTCTTTGTTGGGCTGGCGGCGGATGAGTTCGACGATTTCCTTGAAAATCCGCAACTTCATCAATTGGTCGCGCCAGATCGCTTTGCGCTCATCCATCGTGGCCTTCACGTACTTCTGGCCGTCCGCTTCCAGCACGACCAGGCGTTTGGGTGTGTCGACGAATTCAAGCAGTTCGGCGGCTTTGACGGCGGACAAAAGCCGGCCGAATTCGGTGTGCGTGTCGGCGGATATTTTGTACATGTCCTCTTTGCCGCCGCGCGCGTCGAGGTATTCGAGCAAACCCACGATTTCGCTGGAGCTGATGTCCGGAAGTGGCTCGATTGCAATCGGCGCGGCAGCGGCGGCCGTGGCGGCGGACGTTTCCGGGACGTCGGGCATTTCACTGCCGGTGATGATGTCGTGCAATTGATCGACGATGCGCAACACCTCAGGCGAGCGGTAATCGCGCGGACGCGGCAGTTTGACTTCGACGATCGTTCGCACCACGCCCGGATTCGCGCCCAGCACGACGATGCGGTCGGCCATGAAGACCACTTCCTTGATGTCGTGGCTGACCATCAGCACCGATTTTGGGTTGCGGTCTTTGCTGCCGCATAAATCGAGCACTTCCGCGCGCAAACTTTCAGCGGTCAGCGCGTCGATCTGGCTGAACGGCTCGTCGAGAAAGAGAATTTCCGGATTGACGCTCAGCGCCCGCGCGATGCCGACGCGCTGCTTCATGCCTCCCGAGAGCTCGCGCGGGTAAGCTTCTTCGAAGCCGGCGAGTCCGACTAGTTTGATGGTCTTCGGCGCGCGTTCGGCGATTTCGGACGGCCCCAGTCCTTTGGCCTTCAGCACAATCTCGATGTTCTGCGTGACGGTCATCCAGGGATACAGTGCCGCGCCTTGGAACACGATGGCCGCGCCCGGATTTTGTCCCGGCATCGGATCGCCGTGATAGAGGACTTCGCCCTTGGTCGGCTTGATCAGCCCGGCGAGGATGCGCAAAATTGTCGATTTGCCGCAGCCAGACGGTCCCAGCAGAGCAATGATCTCGTGTTCTTTTACGGTTAAATTGATATTCTCCAGCACACGCAACGGATTGCCGTTGGGCTGGGTGAATTCGTGCGACACGCCACGCACTTCGCACAGGACTTCGCCGTTACTCATGGTTTCAGGTTCCAGGTTCCAGGTTTCAGGTTTCAGGTTCAGTTCGCGGTCCAACGATCAACCTGGAACTTGAAACCTGAAACCTGAAACCGATGTTATTTACTTAACGAGAATCGCGTTTCGGCCAGATCGTACAGCCGCTTCCAGACGAACCGATTGAACAGCACCACCATCGCAGACATCACCACCACGCTGGCCGCCAGAATCGGCTCCTGGCCGGCCACTCCGGCCACTTCGCTGATTTTTCTGCCCAGACCAATAGCCTTTTCAGGCGTGGCACTGCCGATAACCAGATACTCCGAGACGATGCTCGCATTCCACGCGCCGCCTGCCGCGGTGACCCAGCCGGTCACGAGGTACGGGAAACAAGCTGGCGCATAGAGCGTCCAGAAGCGCTGCCACCCCGTCACGCCGAAGCTGTGCGACATCTCTTTAAGGTCCGCCGGAATCGCCATGGCGCCGGCGATCACGTTGAACAGAATATACCACTGCGTTCCAAGCAGCATCAAGACCATTGCGACGGTATTGAGTCCCAAGGGCTTCAGCACCAGCCAGACGACCGCGTAAAGCATCGGCGCGGGAAACGACGCGGCGACCTGCACCACCGGCTGCAAAATACGGGAGAGTTTTGGCGACAGACCGATTGCCAATCCAGCGGGCAAGGCCCACAACGTACCGACGACCGTGACCGCCATCACACGCGCGAACGTCGCCAAGGCTCCGACGCCGATCTCCATCCAATCTTTGCCGCCTACTTGCAGCAAGAGCAATAACAATTTCACGCCACCCCAAACCAAACCGCCCATAAAGAAAACGAAGACGAGTGTCGAAACAGTCTTTCCGACGATATTGAGTTTGTTGATATCGGGAAGAGCGGATGAAGGCAGTGCTTGCGCGATGGGCTTAAGCGCGTCAGCGGCGGTCAGCGGCGTGGGCTTTTCATTGTGCGAAAAGATTTTTTCGAGCAGCGCCAAGATCTTGGAGCGGCGCAGAAAGTCGAGGAACCAGGATGTGGCGTTCTCCTGCGCGCCGCCTTCCTCTACGCGAAATTTTTGCGCCCAGACGACGACTGGCCGCCACAGTAATTGGTCGAGCAACACAATCATTAGAACCATCGCCAAAATGGCCCAAAACTGCGCCGTGTGGCGTTTGTGCGGGTCGTCCAAAGCGCAGGCTGCGGCCATGTACGCGCCAATGCCTGGCAAACTGTAGGGCTTGTCGTTGAGCGTAAACGATTCGCAGACCATCAGGAAGAACCAGCCGCCGGCCATGCTCATCATCGAATTCCAGACGAGTCCCATCATCGAGTACGGCAGTTCCATCCACTTGAAGCGTTCCCACCAATTCAAACGATAGACGGCGGCGGCTTCGCGCATTTCAATGGGAATTGAATTGATGGAATGGAAGAAACTGAAGGTCATGTTCCAGGCCTGTCCGGTGAAAATCATGACGATCACAACCAACTCGAGGCCGATCTTGTTGTTCTTGAACAGGTTCATCAGCGTGATCGACACCACAGGCAGGAACGCCAGGACCGGCAGACTTTGAAGGATGTCCAGCAGCGGAATCAGTACGCGTTGAGCGATCTTGTCTTTCGCCGCCCAGTAGCCATACAGCAATGTGAATAGCAGCGAAAAGATGTACGCGATGATCCCGCGGCTTAGCGAGAAGAACGTATATTTCGGAAGCGCCCAGGGCGAAAGGTCGATTAGTGTGTTTTCGGATGAAGGCGCTGCCCATTCATTCGAAAAATTGAAGAGGCCAAATACAATTCCGGCGATCCCGCCGAGCAGCAGCAGATCGGCGAAGCCCGAGCCGCGCGTGAGATTCAGCGCCGCGTGGGCGTTGCCCCAGATATGTCCGAAGAACTTTTTCATTTTGCGCAATGGAACCTTCGAAGTCCGCGCTTCGTTGGACTTGCAGCCGAGTGTAAGGATTGACTTTTCTTTATACCCGCGATTCCAATCAAGCAAAGCGGGAATGAATTGAATTTGCTGAATTAACGAAAGTTTAATAGCAGAAAAGCGCGGACGTCCTCCAAAACAAACGAATGCCGGAAACATGCGGCTCGCCCCGCCCCGCTCCTTTCGCTTGAGTGCCCGCGCACTCTCGCTATCCTTTAGTCACTATGACCAGACGCGACTCAAAAACATCGTCCGCCAGCGCCCGTCTTGCCGCCCGCCCGCCCGCTCGGCCCGGGGACGAAAAATTGCGCGCGTCGATCACGGCGCATCTGCGCGACGTCTATAAAACAACCGATGTCGAGGTCGAGGTGCGCGACGGATTCGTGACGCTGGAGGGCGCGGTGCGCTCGTTCCGGCAGAAAGAATTGCTGCACCGCTTCACGATGGGCCTGCGCGGCGTCAAAGCCTTGAAGGATCTGCTGCGCGTCGATCCGGCGGAGAGCATCGCGGACAAAAAGATCGCGGAGCACATCCGCCAGGCGCTCGACGCTCACGCCGAATTGCCGTCGGGCACGGCGGTAATCCGCGTTTCGGACGGCGTGGCGACATTGAACGGCAACGTGCGTTCGGCGGAAGAGCGGTTCCTCGCTGAGAACGTCGCGAGCCATTGCCGCGGGGTGATCGGCGTCGTCAACACGCTGAGTGTCGATCCACTCGAGGAAGTCAGCGACGAAGCCGCGGCGCGCGCGGTCCGCGGCGCACTGGCCTACTGCGAAGATTTCGAAATGGACGGCGTCAGTGTCTCGTGCGCGGACGGCCGCGTCTGCCTGCGCGGCGAAGTCCCCACCATTCTGGACAAAACCCTTTGCGGGGAACTGGCGCGCATGCAGGCCGGGGTGCGGTCCGTTGAAAACATCATTTCAGTGACCGCGAAATGAACGGCGAACGGCTTTTTAACCGCGAATTTCGCGAATTCACGCGAATAATTTCAGGGGTTGTCAGTGCGTGTATTGAAACACTATCCGCCTTGATTAATCGGCGGTTTTAACAAAAAAGACTCTCGCGGCAGACCATTGAATGGTCCACTTCATCGAGACCAAACCAACCTAAAAACTATCCGTCTTTATTCGCGTTCATTCGCGAAAATCCGCGCAATTCGCGGTTAAAAAGCCGTTGCTGTTTTCGCGGTTAATGCTTTTTGCGGCGGCCATAGGGACGCGGGTCTTCGGCTGCGATGAGGTCCGGGTATTCGAGGAGCGGGGTGGATTCGCCGCGCATGGAATTGGAGGGCGCGCCGCGCTTGCCGCGTTTTTTGCGCAGGCCTCCGATTCCGCGGTCGGCCTTTTTTTCGCCTTTTAGCGTGAGGATGCGGTCGCGCATCGCGGCGGCTTCTTCGAAGCGCAGCTCGTCGGCGAGGCGCTCCATTTCTTCTTCCAGCGCTTTGATCTGCTCGACTTTTTCCAGCGTGTCCGCGCCGATTCCGGTGATGGCCTCTTCGAGTTCGCGGCTTTCGCGCTGCGCGACGATCGCTTCGATGCCTTCGGTGATCTCTTTTAGAATGGTCGTAGGGACCATGCCGTGCTCGGCATTGTAGGCCAGTTGGATCGTGCGGCGGCGGTCGCATTCGGCGATGGTTTCGGACATGGCGCAGGTCATGCGATCGGCGTACAGGATCACGCGGCCCGCGGAATTGCGCGCGGCTCGGCCGATGTTCTGGATCAGCGAACTCTTGCTGCGCAGGAAGCCTTCCTTGTCGGCGTCGAGCATCATCACGAGCGAGACTTCGGGCAAGTCGAGGCCTTCGCGCAGCAGGTTGACGCCGACGAGCACGTCGAATTTCCCCTGGCGCAGATTCTTCAAAATTTCCACGCGCTCGATGGCGTCGATCTCGGAGTGCAGGTAGCGGCAGCGCAGTCCGGCTTCGCGCAGGTAGGTGGCGAGATCCTCGGAGAGGCGCTTGGTCAGCGCGGTGACCAGCACGCGTTCGTTGCGCGCCGCGCGGATGCGGCACTCGTTCAGTATGTCCTCGATCTGGCCATCGGTTTTGCGGATTTCGATGGGCGGATCGACGAGTCCGGTCGGGCGGATGATCTGCTCGACGACGCGGCCCTGCGATTTCTTCAGTTCGTAGTCGCGCGGTGTGGCGCTGACGTAGATCGTCGAGGGCATGACGCCTTCGAATTCGGAGAATTTCATCGGGCGGTTGTCCATCGCGCTGGGCAGCCGGAAGCCGTGCTCGACCAGCGTGCGCTTGCGCGACATGTCGCCTTCGTACATGCCGCCGACCTGCGGGATGGTGACGTGCGATTCGTCGAGGAAGAGGAGGTAGTCGTCCTTGGGAAAGAAGTCCATCAAGTTGAAGGGGCGGGTGCCCGGCGCGCGGCCGTCGAGGTGGCGCGAATAATTTTCGATGCCGGAGCAGTAGCCGACCTCCTCGATCATTTCGAGATCGTAGCGCGTGCGCATTTCGAGCCGCTGGGCTTCGAGAATCTTGCCCTGGTCGCGCAGCACTTTCAGGCGGGCTTCGAGCTCCGCGGTGATGCCTTCGATGGCGTTGGGCAGATTGTTCTCGGGCATCACGTAATGCTTGGCGGGAAAGATCGCGGCCTTGGTGAACTCCTTTAGAATTTCGCCGGTCAGCGGATTGATTTCGTACAGCGCTGAGATGGTGTCGAAGTCGAGTTCGATGCGGATGGCGGTCTCGTCGTAGGCCGGGAAGACTTCGATGGCGTCGCCGCGCACGCGGAATTTGCCGCGCGCGAAATCCAGTTCGTTGCGCTGGTAATGATTTTCGCTGAAGCGGCGCAGCAGCGCGGTGCGGTCGACGGTCTGGCCTTTCTCGATCGTCACCGCCATCTGCGAATACAGGTCCGGGGAGCCCAGTCCGTAGATGCAGGAGACGCTGGCGACGATGATCACATCGGAGCGCGACATCAGCGCCGAGGTCGCGGCGAGGCGCAGCCGGTCGATGTCCTGATTGATTGCGGCGTCTTTTTCAATGTAGATGTCGCGCGAGGGAATGTAGGCCTCGGGCTGGTAATAGTCGTAATAGCTGACGAAGTAGGCCACGGAGTTTTTGGGGAAGAAGGCTTTGAATTCGCTGTAGAGTTGCGCGGCCAGAGTCTTGTTGTGGCTGATCACCAGCGCGGGCTTTTGCAGGCGCTGGATGACGTTGGCCATCGTGAACGTCTTGCCCGAACCGGTCACGCCGAGCAGCGTCTGATGGCGCAGGCCGCTCTGCAGACCTTCGACCAGTTGCTCGATCGCCTTGGGCTGATCGCCGGCGGGGGCGTAGTTGGAGGCCAGTTCGAACATAACGGATTGGGTTTCAGGTTTCAGGTTGACACTTCAATTACGTAACTTAATAGCATAATTGCGAATCAGTCCTTGTCAGTTTGAAATTGGCGATTTTACGCCTCTACTCTTTGTTTCATTTCCTCCGCGCATCTCCGCGTCCTCTTGCGGCAAAAAAATTCCGCTGAAGCCCGCCAAGCCACTCGCGTCTCATTAAACATCGAAATGCGAACGGCATTTCATAACGAGAAGGAGGGATCCATGTTGTTGAGAACCATCTGTGCCACGATGCTGGCGTTGTCCCTGTGCGCGGGTTTGCGCGCGGACGACGGCTGCAAGGCGTGCGACGAAAAGAAACCCAAGTGCGCGGCGTGCGATGCGTGCTCCACCGGCGAAAAACTCAAACGCTGCGGAAGCCCGGTCAAGAATTTTTTCGTGCACTCCGTGGGCGGAACAATCGGGAAAGGCTTTGGCTTCAACGGCTGCGACACGTGCAATGCGCCGCCGCCACCCAAGTCCGACTGCGGCTGCGGGAAGTAACCGCGCATGAGCCACTGAATTAATGATGGAGGAGAACGGCCTGCTTTTGGGCCGTTTTTTTGCCGTCACATAAACGGCTTTTTAACCGCGGATAGCGCTGATCTTCGCGGATAAAAGGCAAATGGTTTTTAAGGTGTTTGATCTCGAATTGCTTGGCTGTTCGACGGTCTGCCATCGGCGCATTTTTAATAAAAAACTTGGAACTGACGGCGACAGATTGAGTTTCAAAACCCGCGTCGACAATCCAAAAATTATCCGCGTTTATCCGCGAAGATCAGCGTTATTCGCGGTTAAAAAGCCGTTTCCGTTTCCTTTCGCAGTCTTTCCAACCGATTTATCGAATGACAAACACCCGCCTACCTTATATATAACACGGCCACACTTCTGGAGGACTCCTTCTTGCGCCACTACGCCATTCTCGTGCTCTCGCTGGTTTCACTGACGTCCGCTTTGCGCGCTCTTGATGCGCCCGCTGTTCCCAGCGCAGTAATTGCTGCGATGGATGCGCTGCCCATCGAGGCGCGTCCGCTGGAGATGCGGCGCGCGAAAAATGGCGCGATCTATGCCAAGCTGCGCAACGGCTGCGAAATCATCGTGCTTGAAAAACATTCCGCGCCCGTGGTCTCCGTGCAGGGCTGGATGCGCACCGGCGGCATCCACGAATCCCGATTTGTCGGCGCGGGCTTAAGCCACTTCTGCGAACACATGATGTTCAAAGGCACCACCAAACGGCCCACCGGCGTCCTCGATCAGGAGATTCGCGGCGCGGGCGGCGACGACAACGCCTACACCAACAGCGAGCGCACCGTCTATTACATCACGTGCCAGTCGAGCGGCTTCGAAACCTCCTTCAATGTGCTTGCCGACATGCTGATGGATTCCACGTTTCCGCCCGACGAGACGGTCAAAGAACACAAAGTCGTCTACAAGGAAATCGAACGCTTTCTCGACAATACAGACGGCGTGCTCTGGGAGACGTTTGAGCAGACCCTCTATCAAGTGCATCCCTACCGCATTCCCGTGCTGGGTTATCCGGACCGTTTTCTGCGCGTGACGCGCGACGAAGTCTGGGCGTATTATCAGGAGCGTTATTCGCCGGACAGTTGCTGCTTCGTCACGGTCGGCGATATTGACGCGAAAGTGGTCATGCCGAAGATGGCCACGACGCTCAGCGCGTGGAAGCGCAAAAGCGTTCCGCCCGCGCCCATTGACGAAGAGCCGGAACAGTTGGCGCCGCGCAGTGTTCAGATCACGCATCCGCTCTGCCAGGTTCCCAAAATCATGCTCGGCTATCCTGGCATCGCGCTGCGCCACGACGACCTGTACGCGATGGATCTGCTCGCCAGCATTCTCGGCGACGGCCGCTCCAGCCGTTTGTACCGCGAAGTGAAAGACAAGGGACTCGTCACCGACATCGCCGCGAGCGACTACACGCCGATGTACAAAGGTTATTTCGTGATCAACGCATCGGTCGAAGGCGGAAAGATCGACGCGGCACGCGACGCGATTGTCAAAGTGCTCGACGATATCAAGACGCATCCGCCGAGCGCGGCCGAACTCGACCGCGCCAAGCAGAAAATGAAGACCGCGCGCGTGATGGCTCAAATGACCGCCGACGGCCTCGCCGGCGCGCTGGGCTCCGATTGGATTGTCGCCGGCGATCTCGATTTCTCCGACCGCTACGTGGACCGCATTCAACATGTGACGGCCGACGACGTCGTGCGCGTCGCTAAAAAATATTTTCTGGCGGACATGCTGAACGTCGCGGTCATGCTGCCGAAAGAAGAATTGAAAGAGCAGGCCGCCGCGGCCAAAGACGAGACGGATCCCGGCGTGGCGCTTCAGGCGGAATTGAAAGCGCTACAGGCCGATCCCGGCATTGAGAACGCGACGCTGCTGCCCGGCAAAGCCGTCTTCGAATTCAAACTTAAATCCAACGGCATGCGCATAGTGGTGCGCGAGGATCGTTCGCTGCCGCTGGTCAGTCTCACGGTCGCCGCGCTGGGTGGCACGCGCTGGGAACCGGCGGAACTGGGCGGCTCCGGCGAGCTGCTCGGTGAAATGCTGGACCGCGGAACGGCCACGCGCAACAAATTGAAGATCGCCGAAGAATCCGAAAACCTGGGCGCGACGCTGAGCAGTTTCGGCGGCCGTTCGTCGTTCGGGGTGATGGCGGCGGGCCTCAAGCAGGACGCGCCCAAGCTGCTCGATCTGGCCGCCGACTGCATGCTGCATCCATCGTTTCCGAAGGATGAACTGACGCTGCTCAAGCAGGAGACGCTGCAGAATATCGCCATGGAAGACGAATCGATCACCACGATGAACACCAAGATTCTGCGTCCGCTGCTCTATGGCAACCACCCCTATGCGCGCCAGACGCACGGCACCCGCGAATCCGTCGAGAAGATCACCGCAGACGATCTGAAAAAACTTCACGACGCGTGGGTTCATCCCGAAAATCTCGCGGTCAGCTTTACCGGTGATGTTTCCGCGCTGGACGCGTTGAAACTCATCCGGGCGCAATTCGGCGAACTCAAAGCGGGGGCGTTCAATGCGCCGCCGGTTCTGCCGATCCCGGAATTGGGCAAGGGTGTGTCGGGCGAAGGAATCAAAGAAGGCATCAAAGGCGCGGTGTTGACGCTCGGCTTTCGCGGCGCGGAATTGAAAAGCCCGGACCGCGAAACGCTCGATCTCATCGCAAATCTTCTGTCAGGTCTTGGCGGGCGTTTGAGCGTTGCGCTGCGTGAGAAGCAGGGACTGGCCTACGAGGTTTCCGTGCACAACGATTCGCAACTCGGCGGCGGCGCAATCGTGTTTTACATCAAGACTGATGCCAAGTCGCTCGGTCTGTCGATCGACGGCATGTGGAAGGAAGCCAAACTGCTCCGCGACGAACCGGTGCCCGCGAAGGAGCTGGATTCGATCAAGAATTTCCTGGCTGGCAACGAAGCGATCGAATTGCAGAACCAGCCCGGCGTGGCCCAGCGCCTCGCGCTGGCGCAGCTTTACGGCGAAGGCGCAGCGCACGTGTTCTCGCGCAAAGAGCGCCTGGAAAAAGTGACGCCGGAACAATTGCAGATGGCGGCGAAGAAATATCTCGACCCGGATCGCTGGGCGAAAGCGGTTTTGAAAGCGAAGGAATAAAGATAGTCTCTCGCAAAGACGCAAAGGCGCAAAGAACGGCAAAGCAAAAAAAGAAATGCGTACAAAATTTTCTTGTCGTTCTTTGCGTCTTTGCGAGAGAATTAAAAAAGGTCGATCTGGAAATCGCATGAACCCTCGGATGCTCAATATCGTTCTCCTTACTCAAGCGCTCTTCGCCGGTGCGCTGCTTTACGCGGGCTATGCGTCGCGCGAGGGCCGCCGGATCGGCTACCTAGAACTCACGCATCGGGTCACGGCCGGACAGGCCACGATTGAGGACTTTGATAAGCTGACGGGTTTTCTTCCCGAAATATCCGACAAGCCCACGATCCGCGTGCTGTTTGGCCTGCCGGTGATCCGCGCGACGGCCCTTCAGTTGAAGGACACCGCGGAGCAAAAAGGCGATTTTTGGATTTATTATCCGTTGATGCAGTCGCCGACGCTTGAAAGGCCCGCAGTGCCGATCGATGCGGCAGAAGCTGAAAAACTAGCGGGACCGGTGACGTGTTTCATCTTCGAATTCGATGCGCGCGGGCGCGCCGCGTGGCGGAAAGAAATTGTTGTGCATCCCATCCATCCGCCATCCGCAATCCCACTCGGAAAATGAATCCCCCTCTGCGCAATGCGCCGATCCCAGAAATCGCGCGTCATTCACGCCATATCGGTTTACGTGTTTAATGAATCGTCAAGGTCATTGAAGTGCCAATAATTTTCAGATAGGAGTTCCATTTATGTCCGACAAATTTTCGCGCCGCGGCATGCTTAAAGGCGCCGTGGCCGTCACCGCCGGCGCAGCGATGCTAGGCGCGCGCACCGCGTCCGCCGATGAAGTCGATCCCAACTGGAAGATCGAGAAAGGCCGGATCAAGCAGTCCGTCGTGCCATGGTGTTTCAAAAACGTTCCCGTCGATGGCGAAAAGATCAGCGTCAATGAAGAAGAGCTGATTGCCGCCTCCGCGAAACTCGGCTTGAAGTCCGTCGAACTGTGCGACCCGAAATTCTGGCCCACGTTGAAAAATCTGGGCATGACCTGCGCTATCGCCAGCAGCCACGGGTTCGTCAGCGGCTTCAACCATGTTCAGAATCATGCGATGTGTATTGAGAGGGTGAGCAAGGTCGTTGAGGCCGCCGGCGATTTCGGCTGCCCCAGCGTGATCTGTTTTTCGGGCATGAAAAAGCTCGATCCCAAAGACCCGAATTGCCCGGAGATTTCGGACGAAGAAGGTCAGAAGAACACGGTCGAAGGCATCAAAAAAGTCCTCGGTTTCGCCGAGAAAAAAAAGGTGACGATGTGTATCGAAGTGCTGAATTCGCGCGTGGACATCAGCATGAAAGGCCATCCGGGTTATCAGGCCGACACGCTCGAATGGGCCGTCAAAGTCTGCGACAAAATCGGCTCGCCGAATTTCAAAATTCTCTTCGACATCTATCACATCCAGATCATGGAAGGCGACATCATCACGCGCATCAAGCAATACAAGGATTACATCGGCCACTATCACACCGCGGGCAATCCCGGACGCGCTGAAATCGACGAGAGCCAGGAGATCAATTACCCGCCGATTATCCGCGCGATTGTGGAGACCGGTTACACAGGGTTCCTCGGGCAGGAATTTATTCCGCGCAAGAAGGATTTGATCGGATCACTGAGGCAGGGCGTGAAGATTTGCGACGTGTGAAAAATTCTCTTCGCCGTTCTTTGCGCCTTTTCGTCTTTGCGAGAGAAAGTTGTTCTGAGATGAGTTCACCTATGAAACAACTTCGCATCGCGTGCGCTCTTTTATTCGCACTTCTTTTTTCACCGAGTGTATTTGCCGACGGCGACGACGAGAAAAATCCCGCCGGGCATTCCGTCCATGGTGACGCGTTTAATGAAGGCCCGCGTCAGGCCGCGTATTTGATGGATGGGATGCCGAGGGTTCATTTTGCCGTCACGCATTCCAATGAAGACGCGCAGAAGTTTTTCGATCAGGGACTCGGTCAACTGCACGGCTTTTGGTATTTCGAAGCCGAACGTTCGTTTCGGCAGGCGCTGAAGATCGATGCGAAATGCGTGATGGCGTATTGGGGCATGGCGCGCGCGAACATCAACAACATGGAACGCGGGCGCGGTTTCATCGCGAAGGCGGTCGAGCACAAAAGCGACGTCACCAAGCGTGAGCAGATGTGGATCGACAGCCTCGCCGCGTATTACCGGCTCAACGTGCCGAAGGACCAGAAGGACGATCCCAAACAGCGGCGCAAAGCGATGGTGACCGCGTTCGAAAATATCATCGAAGAGTTTCCGGACGACATCGAGGCCAAGGCGTTTCTGGTTTTTCATATCTGGGACAGCGCCGGCGACTGGCCGATTGTCAGCCGCCTGTCCATCGACGCGCTGACGCGGGACGTGCTGCGCGTCAATCCGATGCATCCGATCCACCATTACCGCGTCCATCTTTGGGACGGCAGCGACGACGCGCGCCGCTCGCTGGATTCGGCTGCGTTCTGCGGACAGTCCGGTCCCGGCATCGCGCATCTCTGGCACATGCCCGGCGGGCACACCTACACGCCGGTGAAGCGCTACCGCGACGCCGTCTGGCAGCAGGAAGCTTCGAACCGCGTCGATCATTTTCACATGATTCACGACGGCGTGATGCCGGATCTGATCCACAATTACGCGCACAATTCAGACTGGCTCGCGCGCAACCTCTGCATCCTGGGCCGCGTGCGGTCCGCGCTGCAGATCGCCGAAAATCTCGCCGAAATGCCGCGCCATCCCAAATACAACACGCTCCTTCTGGAGAAAGCTCAGCCGGGATACAACGCGTACAACGCCAGCGCGAAACTCGCGCGCGAACGGCTGATCGAAATCCCGTCGCGCTTCGAACTTTGGGACGAGGCTCTTGTGTTGGAAGCGGACGGGCATCTCGACACGGGGGACGAGCCGCTGGAGCGCACGCGCGTCGTTCGAACGCGGGCGCTCGCCAATTATTTCAAGAAGGAATTCGCGGCGGGCGATGCGTTCGCGGCCGAAATCACGAAAACATATCGTGTGCTGGCCGAAGAGCGTTGCGCCGCATCCGCCGAGGCGGAATTGAAAGCGGTCAACGAAAAGAAGAATGCGGCCGACATGGCGAAGATCCGTGAAGACGCGCAACACACGGCCGTCGATGTGTTGAAAAAAATCGGCAACCGCATTGAGGATTTGCAGACCGTGCGGCTGCTTAACGACGGTCATGCCAAGGACGCTCTGCCAAAACTGGACAAAGTCGATTCGCTTGCGCGCGAGTTGAAAATCCGTCTGCGTTTCGAAGCCGGCGACAAGGCCGAAGCGGAGAAACAGGCGCGGCAATTCGCGAAGGACAATCTGAATCAAGTTCCGCCGATGGCAATTCTCGCCGACATTCTCTGGCGCAATGAAAAACAAGATGAAGCGAAAGAGACATTCAAAAAGCTGCGCGAGCTCGACGGCAAGATGGATCTCGACCTGCCGATGATTCAACGCTTGAAGCCGATCGCGAAGGCGCTGAATCTTCCCGACGATTGGCGCGTGACGCCGCCCGAGGCGAAAGATGTCGGCGTGCGCCCGGCGCTGGAATCGCTCGGACCGTTCCTATGGAAACCATCACCCGCGCCCGAATTCGCATTGCCCGGTCCTGGCGGCGCGACGTTCAGTCCGAGCCAATACCGCGGCCATCCACTATTGCTGATGTTTTATCTCGGCCACGAATGCAAGCATTGCATCGAGCAACTGAACGCGTTCGCGCCGGTGAACGAGCGGTTTTCGCAGCTAGGTGTGACTATTCTGGCTATAGGAATCGATCCGCCCGAGAACGTCGGCAAGACGCTTTTAAAAGCAAAGCTCGGCAGTGGCTTCCCATTTCCGATTCTCGCAGATCCGAGCAAGAACGCGTTCAAGGCCTACCGCGCATTCGACGACTTCGAAAACACGCCGCTGCACGGCACGTTCCTGCTCGATAAGAATGGATTGATCGTGTGGCAGGACATTGGCTACGAGCCTTTTACAAACGTGGATTTTTTGCTCGCGGAAACGAAGCGGCTGCTGGCGCTGAAGCGGGCACTTTAACAAATTCATTTCAGCGCGTCGAGGCGTTCAAGCAGCGCGGGATGCGAATAGTGGTAGGCGCTAAACAACGGGTGCGGCGTCAGATTACTCAGGTTTTTCTCGAAAAGTTTCAGTAGCGCGCCGCGCATTGATTCCGCGCCGGTTTGGGTCCGGGCATACGCGTCGGCTTCGTATTCGTATTTTCGCGACAGCGCATTGAAGAGCGGCCCCGTCCAGAACGACAGCGGCTCCGCGATCAGCGAGCAGATTGCGAATCCTTGCGCGACGCCCAATGGCGTGTGCGATTCCGCGGGCCATGCGCCGCCACCGAATGCTTCGTAAATGGGCGGCCAATGCAGGATCAGATTCAGCCCGTAAAAACCGGCGAGTGTCATCGCGCAACCGATCATCATGCCCTTGGGAATGTGCTTGAGTTTGTAGTGTCCGATTTCGTGCGCGAGCACGGCACTCAGTTCGGGCGGCGTGAGCTGTTCGACGAGCGTGTCGTACAGCACGATTCGACGCGCGCCGCCGATGCCGGTAAAATAGGCGTTCGAATGCGCGGAGCGTCGCGAGCCGTCCATGACAAAAATGCCGCTCGCGCCGAATTGACAGCGCCGCGCGAGGTCCGTCAGCGCGCGGCTGAGTTCGCCTTCCTCCAGCGGTTTGAATTTGTTGAAAAGAAGCGCGATGACCATTGGGGAAAGAAGCATCCTCAGAAACTGAAACGCGATCACAAACAGCGCCGCCCAGAGCCACCAGAAGGCGCCGGTGCGGAGCGTCAGCCAGAGCAACGCCATGATAAACGGCGTGCCAATGATCGCGGCCAGAATCGTGCCTTTAATTCGATCAAGGAGCCACGTGCCGAATGTGGTCTTGTTGAAACCGAATTTTGCTTCGATTTTGAATGTGCTGTAGAGATCCAGCGGCGTGCGAATCAGCGCGTTCAGGAAGCCAAATGCGAGCAGAAACGCCGCGCCGCTTACGTAGTCGTTCGGCACAAATCGCGCTGACAGTGCGCTCAGCCAGGGCAGAATGCCCGCAAACAAAAGCAACAGATTCAGAACGGCGTCCTCAAGCGCCGCGATGTGGCCGAAGGCCGCGCGTGCGAGCGTGTATTCGACGCTCTTGCGGTGCGTTTCCGGATCGACGATCCCGGCCAGTGCCTCGGGAACGGAAGCGGCGTGCGCCTTGACATGATTCGCATTCAGCCATGCCAGGGCGCGTTCAAGAAAAAATTCCAGCGCGAAGAATGTGAGGAAAACGATCAGGACGATGCGGTCGTATGCCATAGGATACGGAATGTAGAACGGAGCCGCGGCTTCGTCCAGTCAAGAGTTCAGGTCCAGAAATGATTCCGCCACCGTTCGAGAACAAAACAGGAGGAGCCTTCGCGGCGATGCTGCGCCGTGCAGCGGCGATTGTATTTTTGCTGCTGCTTGCGGGCTATTTGATTTTTAACCGCAGTTTTGCGCTTCTGGGTTTTCCGCCGTTTTATGTCGGCGAGATGGCGCTTGGAGTGGCACTCTTTGCGGCGTTTTTCGATTTTAAAAATGTCTTCATCGAACCGTTGAAGCGGTCGCGCGCAATGCAATTTGTCGCGCTCTTCATGTTCTACGGCATGGCACGCGTCGCGATCGACGCGCCGTCGCGGGGAATGGACGCGGCGCGTGATGGCGTGATTTGTCTTTACGCAGTGGCGGCGTTTCTGGGGCCGTGGCTTTTAGCGGACAAGACCGGCTCAGACACGACGATGCGTATGATTCAATTCCTGGCACCCGTAACGTTTTTGGCGCTGGTCTGGGCGGGTGGAATTTATTTGGGCTGGATTCACGCTCCGGCCAATGTGAAGGTCGATTTTCTCACGCTCTCCGCGGCGGTCGCTTTCGCCGTTTGGGCAAGCATTTTTTCAATGGGCGCAATGAGGCGCTTGTGTGAATTGCGGACAAATGAAAATTGGCGTTCGCGTGAGTTTCTAATAAAATTGTTGCGCCTTCTCGGTTTTTATTTTTTCACCGCCATTGTGTTCTGCGCGGCGCTCCTATTGCTGTTGAGCATGCCGACGCGCGCGATTCAGTTGTCGTTTTTTATTTCTTTCGTCATGCTTTCATTCAATGCGCTGGCCGGTTCGTTGAACAAGCGAAAAGTCGCGATGTTCGGGTTCGCCATCGTGGTTGTGATGACTATTTCAATTTGGGCGGCATATGAGCACAACAACGGGCAAGGTCGCGAGCGCATGGACGCATTGATCGATCCCAATGAGCAGCATTTCGCAACGCGCCAAGGGCAAATCGCCGCGCATTCAGTCAAATGGCGGCTCGTTTTTTGGACGCGCTGCATTGACGAAACGACGCGGCGCGCGCCCGTGTTTGGATTTGGCTTCGGCACGAATCTCACCGATTTGCTGCGCGGCACGCCTGAATGGCCAATGTTTGAAGACAGTCAAAACGCGGCGAAATATGGCTCGCCGAACCGCAATCCGCACTCCGCGCACGTGACGATTTTCACGCGGCTCGGCGGAACGGGGCTGATCGTGTGGCTGGGATTGTTGGGCGCTGTTTTCGCTCGCGGATTGCGGAATTGTTGGGAAAAGCGCGTTAGCTATCGATTCGGCCCGCCGGATCGATTCGCCGCGGAGCACGCATCGTTTGTCGCCGAAACCACGCTGCTCAGCGTGTGGTCGGTTTATCTGCTGGCGATGTCGTTCGGCGTAGTGCTGGAGAATCCGTTTGGGGGGATTTGGTTTTGGACGCTGACGGGGGTGATTGCGAGTCGGCGGAATGAGTAATAAACAATGGATTGGTAATTTCGGAATTAATAGCCGCCGGCACCCGTGCGGCTGCCAATAGGTGGCCGCACGGGTGCCGTAGTTTTTTGTGCTCAGCGGTCCGCGGGGCGGGTTCTGCCAAGGGACGTGCGTTGCGTTTGCGCACCACCGTTATACTCCGGCAGGTTCGCGCATAGGCCGGGTCGCGGCCGCCGGGAGATCTTTGCCTTCGGCCTGAATCGCATCGATCTCCTCACGCACCAGTTCGCACAATTTGCGGTATGTCTGTTCCTCGCCTTTGCCGTGACAGACGCCACCCCATGGGAAAAGATCGGGACAGAAGCCGATATATGCGCGGTCTTCGTCGCTCCAGCGTACAAACTTAAGGTACCGGTCCTCTGCTTTCATTTGCTGGCCTCGCGAATTGCGCTACGAATGTGTTTTTCCTGATATTGATGCGCGTCATCACCTTCTTTGCCACTCAAAATGACAGAGCCGGCGAATCGAGGATGCCGGTATTTGCGATGCGAGCCTTTGCCGCCTGGCACGGCAATGAAGCCCGCCGTCTCCAGATCGGCGATTAACTGACGGATTTTACGCGGCATCAATCATTCTTTCAGCCAATTTGGAAAACGCATCTATTTGAATGGGATCACTCATGGAGCTGATTTATTTATCCAACTTCTTCATCAAATTCAACGCGCTACCCGCCTTGAACCATTCGATTTGTTCCGCGTTATACGTGTGATTCAATTTGATGCGATCCTCGCTTCCATCCGCGTGTTTCAGCACACACGTGACTTGTTTGCCTGGAGACAGCTTGGCGAGATCGATCAGGCTCACCATGTCCGTTTCCTGAACTTTGTCGTAGTCGGCGGGGTTGGCGAACGTGAGTGGGAGCATGCCCTGCTTCTTTAGATTTGTCTCGTGGATGCGGGCGAAACTCTTTACGATGATGGCTCGGCCGCCCAGGAACCGCGGTTCCAGCGCGGCGTGTTCGCGGCTTGAGCCTTCGCCGTAGTTGTTGTCGCCGAAGACCACCCATTGGATTCCGTGGGCTTTGTAATCGCGGGCGACGGCGGGGTAGGGGATTCCGCTTTCGCCCGTGCGCAGATTCTTTGCGGTGCCGATTTCTTTGGTGAACGCGTTTGTCGCGCCAATCAACAGATTGTTCGAGATGTTGTCGAGATGGCCGCGGAATTGCAGCCATTTTCCGGCGGCGGAAATGTGGTCCGTCGTGCACTTGCCGAGTGCTTTCACCAGGATGCGCGCGTCGACGATGTCCTTGCGATCCCATTCGGCGAACGGTTCGAGCAGTTGCAGGCGCTTGGAATTCACGGCGACGTTGACCGCCACCGCGCTGCCGTCGGCGGCGGGGGCCTGGAAGCCTTTGTCGTCGCGCACGAAACCGTTTGCGGGCAGTTCGGGGGCGCTGGGGGCTTCGAGTTTCACCGGGCCGTGCGGGCCGGGGATCGTGTCGGTGATGGGATTGAAGGAGAGCGATCCGGCCAGCACTTTCGCCACGACCAGCTCCGGCGAACCGATGAACGCCAGCGTGCTGGCGAAGCTGTCGTTGCGGCCGCGGAAGTTGCGGTTGAAGCTGGTCACGATCACGTTCGGAACCTTCGAACTGCCGTCTTCTTCCTTCACGTCCTCACGCTTCCATTGGCCGATGCACGGGCCGCAGGCGTTGGCGAGAATCGTCGCGCCCAACTCTTTCAGCGTTTCGAGTTGGCCGTCGCGCGTCATCGTCGAATGGATCTGGTCGGAGCCGGGCGAGACGAACAGATTCGCCTTCGGTTTGATCCCCGCGGAGATGGCCTGCCGCGCCACGAACGCCGCGCGGCCGATGTCTTCGTAGGAGCTGTTGGTGCACGAACCGATCAGGCCGACTTTGATCAGGTCGGGATAGTTTTCCTTGAGCTGATGCGCTTTCATTTCCGACGCGGCGTGGGCGATGTCGGGGCTGTGGGGGCCGACGAGCATCGGTTCGAGTTCGTCGAGATTGATCTCGATGACCTGATCGTAGTATTTTTCAGGATTGACATGCGCGGATGCGTCGGCGTTGAGCGCTCCAAAATGTTTGATGGCCTCGGCGGCGATTTCCTTGCGGAACGTCGCTTCGAGGTAGGTGACAGTGCGCTTGTCGAAGGGGAAGACCGATGTGGTTGCGCCTAGTTCGGCGCCCATGTTGGTGATCGTGCCGCGTCCGGTGAGGCTGATGCTTTCGACACCCGGCCCGAAGTATTCGACGATCTTGTTCGTGCCGCCCGCGCAGGTGAGCAATTCGAGCATTTTCAAGATCACGTCTTTGGCGCTCGTCCAGCCGTTCAGCGAGCCGGTCAGTTTTACGCCGATCAATTTCGGATTGAGCAGTTCCCAGGCCATGCCGGCCATGACATCGACGGCGTCCGCGCCACCCACGCCGATCGCGAGCATGCCCATGCCGCCGGCGTTGGGTGTGTGGCTGTCCGTGCCGATCATCAAGCCGCCCGGAAAGGCGTAATTTTCAAGCACGACCTGATGGATAATGCCCGAGCCTGGCTTCCAGAATCCCATGCCGTATTTCTGCGAAGAGGACGCGAGGAAATCGAAGACTTCCTTGTTGTCGCGCAAGGCGACCTGCATGTCGGATTCCGCGCCGGTGCGGCCGATGATGAGGTGGTCGCAATGCACGGTGGTCGGCACGGCGACGCGTTTTTTGCCGCTGGAGATGAATTGAAGAATCGCCATTTGCGCCGTGGCGTCCTGAAGCGCAACGCGGTCGGGGCGCAGCATCAGGAACGACTCGCCGCGCTTGAGTTCCTGATGCGCGGGATCGTCGAGATGGGCGAAGAGAATCTTTTCGGCCTGTGTGAGGTCGCGCCCAAGGCGCGTGCGGAGCGCAGCGTGGCGGTCGGCCATGGACGAGTAGAGTCTGCGGATGGCGTTCAATTGTTCTGGCATGGCGGCACGTCTCTCCTTGAGATCAGAAAGAGAAAAAATCTTTTTACACGATTTTAACAGAATCGGATGTGAATGGAAGCGCGATGTTCCGATGGCGGGGATATTAGAATCGCACTCCAACGCCGATTTGCAGATTCCAACGTTGCTTCTGATGCGTGCCGTTCTCGTCTTGAATGACCGGAATGGGTGCGGAAATGCTGACGATCAGGCGGTCGTTGGGTTTCGCGGCAACACCGGGAATGAAGTACATGAACTTTCCGCCGTGGTCCGGATCGGTGATGCCGTGGTCGATCGCGTGGCGTTCGATCAAGCCTTGCAGGCCCGCGCTGAAGTAGGCCTTCCACGAGCAGCATTCGGGCGTAAGCAGGCGGCTGGCGCTCACCGACAGGCGCGTGACGTCGCCTTCCTTGAAGCGTTCGGCGCCTTCGCCTTTGTGCGTGTAACTGGCCGAGCCGGACGCGCCCCATTTTTCCCAGCCGTGCGACGCGGCGAGGCCCAGCGTTTCGTTCCAACTGCCGGTGCCGGGCTGATCTTCCGTTTCGAAGAGTTCACCGGTCGGCCTGCGGTTGTTTGTCAGGCCGAGGTCGGTCTTCACCGCGGCGAAGACGGCGAGGTCCAGCGGAAAACACTCGGTCTGATGCATGAAGCGGTACTTCACGTCAAGTGTCGGGTCGGTCGGACCGCTGCTGTTTTCGCGCTGTCCGATGCGGTCGGCCACGTCCACGTCAAGTTTGTGAAGATCGCGGAATCCCGCACCGAGTCCGACGGAAAGATCGTTCGTGACGAGGTAGCCGATGTGTTCGCTGAAGGAATAATCGAAGCGATAAGCGTGCTGGTCGTGGCCGGCCAGAACGATGGCATAGGAGTTCTCAGCTCTGTTTTGCTGGAAACGCCGGTATTCGAACGTGGTGTCGAACGACCAGCGTCGCGGCCGGGTTTCCTGCTGCTCCGGCGGTGGCGGCGGAGCCGGTTGGGTCAGGTCGGGCACGTCGTTGGCCAGCGGCGTTTCCGGCGATTTGCGGTCGGCCATTTTCTTGGAGAGAATCAGATCCGTGAGCGGCCGGCGCACATCGCCAATTCCGGCCGTAATCCCGGAACCGCCTCCGCGCGACGGGTCGCCAATGCTGCCGCCGCACGCATCGCAGGCCAGAGCGCTCAATGGAAAAGCCAGCATGCACACGAGTGGAAACAACATTCTGCGGAACATGGTCGAGCCTTTCTTAAGATAAGATTTGCGCGCGCGAGTTCAATATAGAACGCGCAGCGGAAATGGCCGCGCCGAAGAAAAACACCATCGGTGCAAGGCCTGAATTTTGGTTGGGATTGGGCGAAACAACCGCCGTCGAAGCCGCCTGATGCGCCGCCATTTCCACGACGACGCACTACGCGACTGCGCGAATTTCGAGAGTTTTCAGTTACCGCGAACGACCGGAGATTGCGCCGCATATCATTCATAGATCGAACGCGTTCTGTTTCAGCATGAACCGTTCGGCAATCTTTTAAAATCAGGGCGCGATCGAAAACGCTCTCGCAAAACGCGGAGACGAAATAAGGAAACTAGGCTTTGGGAGGGGGAGTGACGATGTCGAATGAAACAGAGGACAGCGCGAAAGCGGCATTTTCGGGCACAACACGCTCGGCGTTTTCAGACGCTCGAGCAAACGGAGTCTTTTGAGGCGCAAGCACGCCGCTGAACACCACTTGAAACGCAAGACCGGGCGCATCGACACCGGAAATTGTCGTGGTCACCAAGGTCAGCGGATTTTTCATTTTGCAGTGTTGAGCCGAGTGAGGCCGGCATGTGTTGCACGGCGCAAATTCTATTTCGGGTTCGCAACTGCACAGTACGCGTCCGCATCGTCCAGCGACTTTCGGCATCAATCCGGCAGGTAAAATGGAACACGCCAGCGCGGCTAGCAGCGCCAAGCCGCCCATCATCCCACGAATCCATTTGAGCCGATTGCGTATCACGCCGATCCAAATTCCTTTTGAAGTAACGTACGCAAGATGTACGCGCAAGACGGCTGCCAGTCAAGGCGATAATCGTCGATTCGCAAAAAAAGAGCCGCTCCCTTGCGGTCGCGGCTCTTTGCGTAATTGCTCGCCAATTGTAAAAAAGCTATTCGAACGGAACGGGAACACCCTTTGATGCATCGGGCTTGTTACTCTTGTTGTTACCCTTGTCACTGTCGGTGGGGCGGAGTTCAATGCCTTTGCGTTCGCCTGCGTTCTCGCGCATTTCTTTGAGTTTCTTCATTTGCTCGGGTGTCAGGATTTGCATCAGTTTTTGAACGATCTCGCCGTGCGCGCCTTCGCCTTTGCCACCGCCCTCGCCGCCGCTCGCCATCAGTTTCGCGCGCAGTTCCTTGAGCTTGGTTTCGTCGCCGGATTCGCGCGCAGCTTTCATTTCCTTCAGGGTCTCCAGCATGGCTGGATTGTTCTTGAATTTCTCCTTCATCGCAGCCGGATCGTGGGTCGCGCCGAGTTCTTTCGCGAGCGCATGCAGTTTGGTTTTTTGATCCTCGGTCAGATTCAATTCCTTGGCCGCATCCAGAATATGCTGGATCGGTCCGCCGCCCATGCCACCTCGCTCTCCCGCGCGCGCAGCCGAAATCGTCGTGCACGCAATCGTAGCCACCGCAATCGCGGATAACATCCAGTGAGTCTTCATGGTTCGCTCCTTATGAATAAATAATGTTTCGTGCACCGTTAGTTCAATACTGCCAGATTGCAGGCTGGAAGCCAGCACCACAATTAATACGCTGCTATATTGTACACCTTTTTACTTCGCGTCGTCGGCTTTCTTTTCGCCGGGTTTTGTTTCGTCAGGCTTTTTATCTTCGGGCTTCTTGGCATCCGCGCCGTCACCCTTTTCCTTCTTCATTTTCTTTTCGCCACCTTCGGTGGCCTTGTGCAAAATGTCCTTTGCCTTGGTCTTTTGTTCATCGGTTAAGACGCTCATAGGGCCCTTGGCCATCTCTTGCAATTTAGACTTTTGTTCGGCTGTCAACCCCAAGTCGTCCGCGTGATCGAGCAACGCCTGAATCTGCCGGCCGGGAGCCCCGCCACCCTTCGGTTTTTCGCCATCGGCGGCGCGCAACCCCGCGCACATCGTTACGGCCAGCATTAACGCCAGCGTGTAGAGCAATCTTGCACCCATGTTGTATTCTCCCACCCGTGTGCCGGAATATCAGACACAACTCCTCGGTTTAACAGCCACTGTGTATATCCATTGCAGACGACATGCCAGACAACTCATGTTCGACGGACTTGACAACAGGTGCGCGTCCGGCAACGTAGAGCGCATCCATTTAACGTCTATCGCGAGAGAAATTCGTTCGGAGCGGCTCTGCAAATCATGGACACGATCAGCCAATCCCCCGACCGGCCGGAAATCCCCGATGGTCCGGCCGCGGCGAAGATTTCGGCGGGCGCCAACCTGCATATTCTCGTGCGTCCTTTGAACCACATTTTGATGGTCCACCCGCGCCACACTTTTTTCTTCGCCGCACTGATCATGACGGTGCTGGCCGCGTTGTACTGCCAATTCGTGCCGGGACCGGTATCGGATACGGCGAAAACGATCATCGGGGCATGCATCGGTTTGCCCTCGGTGATGTGGTTTGTCCAGCAATTCTGCGGAACGCGCGTGCGCTTCGATTGTTCAAATGGCGAGTTTCAAATCTGGGGGATTTCGCACACTGAATTCAAGGGCGCATCGACCCGGCTGAGGGGCGTGCAGTTCTGCAGAGGCAAGGAACCGGGCGGCAAACCGAACGCGCCGGACCCCTCGTTTCAAGTCAATCTGGTGCTGGAAAGGGACGGGAAAATCATCCGCTACAACGTGCTGGACTGCGCCAACGAAGACGCCATGCGCGGTATCGCCGGTGAAATTGCCGCATTCATGAATGTGGAGTTTTATTGCGCCAAGATCAAATTCAAAGCGAAAAATAAATGACGCGGCGTGGACCGGAAGTCAATCCGGTCCACGCCGCTTTAAACTGCCTGCCGCAACTGTCTGAAGACGCGTCCTTTTACTTCATTTTTTCGTAAATGCTCTTCAACCGCGCGTCGATCATGGCGGAGCGTTTCTGGCCCATCTCGCAGTGCTGTGAGATCCATTCCGTGCTTTGGAATGCGGTCGGCGAGTTTTCTTTGCGGAACTCTTCGAGATACGGCTTGATCTTTCCGAACAGGAAGAGGCCTTCGCCATTGTTCTCGACGAGGAAATCCGCGTTGCATAAGCCGTGGCGCGCGAATCCGTAGACCATTTCCCAGTAACCGGTAATCTGGCGCCAGGGCGCGTTCAGTTCGTGTTCGAAGTTTGACGCCACCGCTTTGATGTCGGCGTAGTTCTTCGGCCAGAATTTAAAGTTCAACGCATCGCGCGATTGGCGCGTCACCGTTTCGCGGCGCATTTCGTACAATTTCAAGGTCAAATCGAGATCGTGGTGGTCTGGAATTTCTTTGCCCATGCGTGGTGGCTCTCCTATTAATGGGTGGACTGACTTCACGAACGACAGACTTTCATCGGCAATTGGTTCGCAAGGAATGACGCCGCCGGGCGAAAAACCTTGTGTGAATTATTCGCAAGCGTTGCATCCGATAATCATTTTAATTGCAAAATTTCTAAAGCGCGTGAAACGGCGTTCCGAAAAGATAGCCAGCATGTACGCGGCAGTGTGGCCGCAACAACACATTTTTCCGGGGGGAATCGGTCATGCGCGAAAACGCGTCATTCAACGGGCTTCGACGCCTGTTTAGTTTTACCGCAATTGCGGCGTTGTCAATTGCTCTGCTCTTTTTGAGCGGCTGCGGTCACAAGTGCGGGTGCAACAGTTGCCACCGCAATTCATGCAGCACCTGCAACACGTGCGGCGTGAGCGACAATTCGGTGCCAAGCAACACAGTCTGCACCGCGTGTCAGACGGGTACGTGCAACACGGTCGGCACCGCGCCGGCGAGCCTGAGCGAGCCGGTTGTGGTTCAAACGCCGCCGCGCCAGTTTGTCAATGCGCCGGCTTATTCGACTGGATCGAACTACAACGGCACCAACGCGTCGCTGGAACGCGCGGGTGAAAGCCGCGATCTGCCGGTCTTCTCCGCGCCGGTCGCTCCTCCGCCGCCTGTTGCTACACAAGCGTATGCACAGCCGCCGGCGGGAGCCCTGGTTCAAGATGCGCCGGTTCGCAGCGGCGGACAGTACCATACGTTGCAGCAAGGCGAAACAGTCTACGCTCTGTCGCGCAAGTACGGCGTCAAAGCGAAGACGATTCTGGACGCGAATCACTTTAACGACCCGAACCATTTGTCGGTCGGCACGAAAGTGTATATTCCGGCGAACTAACGGAATGATGAATTAGGAAGGATGAAGGATGAAACCATTTGGATTCATCCTTCATCCTTTGCCCATTGCCTTCACCAATTTCATCGCGTATGGCAGCGTTCTCAGATCGCGTTCCAGCGCGCCGTGTACCAGTATCGCCAGCGCTCGTGCGAGTTGTTCCACCGCCGTTTCACTGAGCTTCAACGGTTTGATCGTGCGGCGGATGTGCAGCAGCGCGCGATGCGCCTCTGGGCCGAGCCATACGCCGCGTTCGACGCCGTAAGGAACAGCGGCATTTTTTGCCCCGCTTCGCTTCAGATCGACACACGTTTTGCATTCCAGGCCGCTCGACGAGAGCCACGCCGCTTCCGCCTTTCCCGCGCCGTCGAAAAATTTCTTTTCACATAAGTGGCATTTGCTCAAGGGCGTCAGGACGCCTTCGATTTCCAGCGCTTTTAATGTGAATCCCAGAAGCAGCGCGCCCGGCCGCGCCGCCTGTGCCGCGAGCGCGTCCGCCGAGGCCGCGAGAAGATCGTATAGTTTCGCGGAACTGTCGTCCGCAGGCGCGCCGTCTTCGTAAGCCGATCCGGCGGTGTGGCGCGTGAGGACTTCGGTCAGTTCGCCCAAGTAACTGCCGGCCGCGAGCATCCGATAGGATTGGCCGATTTGCGGGCGCGCGCGTTCGTCCCATTCCTTGAAAATCCAAAGTTGCTCGTCGGGCCGCGGATAGGCGAGCAATTCGCCGCGCGCGAGCAGGTCGAAGCCGCCTTCGAAGCCTTTCTTCGGCCAGCGCCGTGCGCCCTTCGCCATGACGTGGAATTGCCCCAGCCGCCGGCCCAGCGCAACGGCGATCTGACTCGAATTGCTCTGCTCGCGCACGCGCAAGATTTGGACGTCGTCTTTGAGTATGGGCATTTCAAGACCCTTAATTGCTTCTTTTCTATTCTCTCGCAAAGACGCAAAGACGCAAAGAACAACGGCGCGGTGCGGGTTGACAAACCGCTCTGTTTGAATGAAACTGTTTTTTCGACGCATCCGCCGCAAAAATTGCGTCTAACATCTGTGACGTGTTGCCACATCAAGGAGATTCCGCCATGCGTACGCTTCCGTTTATCGCGCTGCTGCTCTCGCTGTGCCTGTCGCAATCCGTCCGCGCGCAGACTTGGGAAGAGCGCATGTGGGGTCAGTTGAATAAAAAAATGACCGCCGATCTCGTCGATACGAAATTGTCAGAGGCATGTAATTTCGTCTCACAATTCACCGGTCTGACCATCATCATCGATCCGAAAGTGCGCAAAGACGATCCAGTCGTGAATCTGCGCGTGAACGACATGGATTCGGGCACGTTCATCAAGTGGCTGACGAAACTGTCCAACACCTACGCCGAAATCAAGGATCAGGCGGTTTTCATCACGGACAAACCGTCCGTCGAGGGCGTCGAAGACGAGAAGACCGAACTGGCGATTCTGGCGGCCACCATGCATGCCGAAATCACGCTGCCTCCACAAGGCGTGCCGCTGACCGATGCCGACCGCGTGCAGATTGCGATGAAACTTATCGAAAAAGAAACGTACAAGCCCACCGATTTTCCCGGACCGGACATCGGTCTCGGTCTCAAGGAAAACAACGCTGCTACCAATCCGTTTGGCACCAAATAGCGAAGAGTCGAGGTCAGTGATTTGAATTCGCTGGAAAAGTCAAAGACTTCAAACGCCAAGCTTCGTCCAGCACTCACGCCGCGGGCTCACGCGGCTCCGGTCAAACTTCCAGATCCTCAACGCCCCACGTTACGCGCCGCCCAGCGCGTTCGCGCCGGCTCCGATTTTCAGCGCGTCTATGCGGCGCGAAAATCGATCAATGCCGCTGAAGTGACGATCGCCTATGGCGCCAACGGTCTGGCGTATTCGCGGCTCGGCGTTTCCGTGGGCGTAAAACACGGCAATGCCGTCCGGCGCGCGCGCATCAAGCGCGTGTTTCGCGCCGCGTTTCGCGAAGCTCGGAACGACCTCCCCAAAGGATTCGATTACGTACTGATTCCACGCAAAGGCGTCAAGGAATATGTCACGTCTGCGGTGAAGAAGGCGCTGTTGGATTCGGCCAAACGAATTCGATAATAAAAACGCGTGGGCGGGTTGCTCACCCGCCCACGCTCCGATTCGGTCCTCAATTTCTTTCCCGCTACTTCGCAATAAATTCCTCGAACACCGCGCGCGTCAAATGCAGCACGCGAATCGGATCCTGTGAGGGATTCAATTCCAGCGAGCAGGTGCCCTCGTAATTCGAATCGCGCAGTTTGCGCAGGAATTTTTTGTACGGGAACTTGGTGTCCAGCAGATCGTGCAGATGCACGTGGCCGATAAACGGGCGCACGATTTCGAAGACGCGGTCGAAATCTTCCGGCGGCGTGTTCTGCGGCTGTGAATTGTGGATCAGGTAACAGCGCGGGTGGTTGACGCGCTTGACCACCTCGACCGCGTCGTCCCAATTCGCAAAGCCGTTGTGCATCTCGAAGGCCATGTCCACGCCCAGTCCGGCGGAGTAGTGAACCAATTCGGTCAGCGCGTTCGACACGCGCGAAATCGTCCAGGCCTTCGGCTCGGTCGGGTGCAACTGGTCGCCCAGCACGCGCAGCCGCGGCGCGCCCATGTCCACTGCCAGCAGCACGTATTGCTTGGTGCGCGCGATGGCTTCTTTGACCTGGGCGATATTCGGCCAGTCGTAGCGTTCGGTGATCGCCAGTCCGGCGATACTGACATTGTTTTCCGTGAACGCCTTGCGGATTTTTTTCGCCTCCGACGCGGGCATGTCGAGCGAGACTTTTTGCTTGTAATCCGGATGCGCGAAGAACTCGAAGCTCTCCATCTTGCCTTCTTTGCACATCCGCGCCGTAGTGTCGACGTCCCATTCTTTGGCCAATTGGTACGCCATTAATCCCAGATGCATGCGCACGCGCCTCCAGTGTCTGTTGAGTTCCTTTGAAAAGGACGTTCTATATTAGCGGCGTCCTTGAAAGTAAAAAGCAAAAATAGTGGTTAGGGGCGGCTGCGCCCAGGGCCTTTCAAAAGTCCGTCGCCTTGCGCGCCAGCAAAGCGATGGCTTCGCCGGGGTGTGCGGCGAAGCGCCGCAAGGCTCGCGCGACGTTCTTTATTTTGTTTTGCCGCAGAACCGAAAGGATGGCGTTGCGCAT
>JBBRQD010000052.1:0-37534 GCA_038227045.1 Planctomycetota bacterium | reverse complement strand
TTGCTCCTCAGCAGAGCTCGCTTCCGTTTCGCTGGTCAAGTTGGATCGTAAAGAAAGCCTGCTTCAGCGCAACGATCGTTGCCCAGGCGAACCGGGAAATCTAATTGTCGTCGGCCGGAGGAATGATTGTCGCTGGACAATCTTGATTCGATCACCAAGGATATGCCGCACTTTTCAATTTCGCTCATCCACAACTTTTGACAATATCTCAAACTGTATTCCCGATGGCCAATGGTCTTCAGTGGTTCGCAAAGTGGGTGTGATAATAGATGGTTTGGAATGTACGTGCTTTCCAAATCTTGATCATAGTCACGCATTAGTAGACTCCTTTTGACAAGACGAACATGCTTATCAGCAACGTCATTTCCGCTTTGATTGGTCCAAGGACCAACGTACCCGCTTTGCGATGAACGCGGCAAATGGAGTAATATCCATATCGATGCTGGCGCTGTCGAGGGCGCTCAAATAGGGGGTACGATCTTCAACTCGGATCACCGTCCATGGATAACCGCCTGATGCCAGCATCGCGTTCATCATAAAGCGTGCAATGCGACCGTTACCGTCCGGGTACGGATGGATGAAGCCAAACAGCCAATGTCCGAGGACGGCACGGACGCTCGGTTCGGGTTCCTGTTCGATCAAACTAAATAGCGTTGGCATTGCGTCTCGAACAGCCTCCCAACGGGGTGGTACGTAACGCGATGTTCGCAGATACACTGCATTGTCGCGGAAACCCGCCAGCACTTCCGGTCGTAGTAGACCAGCCGCGACGCAGGGCTGGAAGAGTTCCCTATACCAGTCGCGATGGGCTTTCCGAACTTGTGAGCCTGGGTTGGCTCCATTGATGATTTCGGAGACGGTCGTTTTCACGGACTGAAATGCCTGCCAATAGCCGCGAGCCGCCAATGCATCTCGGCTCTGGCGGTCATCGTCGTGTCGGTCAGGGTTCCAGTTTCCCGCACGTACTCTATCAATCAGTTCGGGCGTGACACTGTAACCTTCGATTGACAATGAATGGTACGCGTCGCTCTGGTAAATCTCATCCACGAATTTCAGATACGGCCCCTTGGATTTTGGCAATCCCGGCGCTTTCGGAAACATTGTGAGAACGGTTTCCCGCATGGTTTTCCAGATCGCTTGAATACGGCCAACAATGGGTGCAGATTTTGGAAGAATTGCTCCGAATGCTTGTTGCTCAGCAAAAGGATCAGTCTCCCGGATGGAATAATGAGCAGCCCTCATCGCCGCGGAGATTTCATCAGCAACATCATTTCGACCCATGCGGCGAAACGCACCGGCTAGTCTTCCGGCAACTGCGGAATGCCCACCGCTGAGCAAGCGCCGCAGAACGTCGGAGGCATCACCGACGTTCGCGAGCGCGACTTGCGATTCGATGGTGTAACGCCTGAAGAAGGTTTCGGGGACCTTGATCAATGCGGCTGTGGAGGCGTAAAGACGCAATCCGTCGCGAACTGTCAAATCTGAGGCTGCCGGCTTCTCCGAATGCTTCAGGTCATAGAGCGATGTGCCAAACAGCAGATTCATAATGTTGTTCTTGCCGTAGGGCGTGTAGATGATTGCCTGTGTGGGAATGACTGTATTTTCGGCGTGAAGAAGGAGCGATTGTTCCGGCGAGAGGTGCCACTGATCGCCGAAGCGAAAATTGCAATAACTGGCGCAGAATTCCCAGAACGAGGCATACCACGGGGTACTTTCTCCGTCAGAAGCGATTGGGCTTGCGGAAATCAACCAGCCTTTCATGACCTGCTGGAGAAAGCCATTGCGAAGTAATCGCTCCCGATGGAGACGGCCAATGTCCTTGGATTGAAATACCTGCCGACCACCCTTTTGAAGTTTTCGAAGGACGACAAGTGAATCAGCAAGTTTTTCGTTTGGCGTTGGCATACTCCCCCCGACAGGCGAACTGAGCTTTGCAAGTGTATTGCGTCTCGCCTTTACAAGTTTATAATGCGTTTCCATTACAAGTCTATTGTGTTTTGTCAAAACAAGTTTATCGTGTTCGGCAATCGCAAGTTTATTATGCGACAGAAAACGACATTCCGTGCCAAACCCGTGCTTACGCGATTGTTGCGCGGCAAAGGGCTTAAGGCCGCCGAAATTGAAAAAGGCCTCGAAACAATCGATCGCAGCATCCACTTGCAGACACGGCTGATTGACGACCTGCTCGATGTGTCCCGAATCATGGGCGGAAAGCTTACCTTGGAGCGCAGCCTTATCGATTTTAGAGCGATCACGGATTCGGTTATTGAAGGCGAACGAAATCTTGCTGTCGAAAAGAATATTAAATTCGACCATGTAGTGGATAGCGGATCCTATCAAATGCAGGGCGATGCGGATCGCCTGCGCCAGGTCGTTTTCAATGTCGTCGGAAATGCGCTGAAATTCACCCCGTCTTATGGCGCAGTCAGGACGCAACTGAGCAAAGAGGACGGAAAGCTGACCCTCACCGTTTGCGACAACGGCATCGGCATTCTTCCCGAATCAATTCCCCACCTATTCGACTGGTTCCGCTTTTCCAACTTCGCGGCGTCGCGCGAACACAAAGGCTTGGGAGTCGGTTTGAATGTCGCCGGCCATTTGGTCGCGGCACATGGCGGAACGATTGAGGCGGCGAGCGGGGGCAGGGACAAGGGCGTCACGTTCGTCATCCGGCTGCCGGCGATCAACACTGAAGGCAGTTGAACTCTTGGACCTCCGGACTGGTATATTGCCACACCAGTGAGGAGCGGGGCCGCTTTTGGAAATGTTAAAGGAAGCATCGTTAAGGCGGGGAATTCATGAAATCGGGCACGAAAAAGAGCACAAAGAAACTCCAGAGCGGCTGCGAAGTCAGCAACTTTCCAATCGTAGGCGTCGGCGCATCAGCCGGCGGACTTGAAGCGTTTACCGAGCTGCTCAAGAATCTCCCCGTCGACACCGGCCTGTGCTTTGTGCTCATTCAACATCTGGACCCCAAGCATGACAGCGCGCTGACAACCCTGCTGAGTCGGGTGATCAAGATGCCCATTCGCCAGGCAACGCAAAACCTGCGGGTCGAGCCGAATCAGGTCTATGTCATACCCCCCAACGTTCAAATGACCATACAAGGGCGGGTTCTCAAACTCAACCCGCCCCGCGAAAGACGCACGGCGCTGCGCACCATCGATGTCTTTTTGGAATCACTCGCCGCCGACGTGCGCGAGTGCGCTTTGGGCGTCGTCCTTTCCGGCACCGCCACGGATGGCACGATAGGACTCGAAGCTATCAAAGCCGAAGGCGGTATCACTTTTGCTCAGGACGAATCAGCGAAATATGATTCAATGCCGCGCAGTGCGGTTGCGTCGGGATGCGTGGATTTCGTGCTCTCGCCCCAAGGCATAGCCGTGGAACTGGCGCGCATTGCCTCCCATCCGTCCTATGTCGCCGGCAAAAAGTTAAGCCTGGCCGAAACGACTCGTCAGATCGCGACACTGCATGAACACGACGACACCCCGCTGCCGTCCGGCGGCAAGGGTTCACCCTCCACCGGCGCGACACAGGCTCGTGCCGAAGCGGCGGAAACAAACGGCGCAACCACCAAAGAAGAAGAGACCTTCAAGCGCATTCTACTGCTCTTGCGCAACCATTCCGGCGTGGATTTTTCGCTTTATAAATCCAACACGATCCAGCGGCGTATCACGCGCCGCATGGTTCTCAATCGGCACACCGCGCCGGATTATCCATGAGAAATCAATCGCCACAATTGGATAAATCCACAAACCGCGTAATTGAGTGCCCCAATTCCCATGATGCCGTTGAAAATAACGTAGGCCCAAAAACGATTCGGATTAGATTCCCTTTGATACGATTCATATCCATCACCTCTTGGTCCGCCGTTTCGATATACTGCAATACAATGACCACAAAACCAATACCCAAAAAAGGATGAAACGAGCGTTACCAAGATAAGTAAATAGTCGTCCATATGAATTTCTTAAACCACATTCTAGCTCACGCCATCTCCAATCCCGTCAGCGTCCCCGTGCTCGTGCCGAACTTTTCGGCTTCGATGCCCGTGCGTTGGAGCATGTTCACGTAGAGGTTGCACAGGGGCGGCGGGGTTTTCGGGTCGAAGTGGAGGTGTTGGCCGTGTTTGAAGCCGCCGCCGGCGAGGAGCACTGGCAGGTTGCTGGTGGAATGGCTGCTGCCATCGCCGAGGTTGCTGCCGAGGAAAATTGTGGTGCGATCGAGCAGGCTGGCGCCGTCCTCCTGCGACTGCTTGAGCTTGCCCAGCAGGTCGCGCACGGTCTTCATCGTCTCCTCTTCGACGATCTTGAGCTGCTCGAGTTTGCCGGGATCTTTGCCGTGGTGCGAGAGGTCGTGATGGCCCAGCGTCACTCCTTTAATGGGCGGCGCGAAGGTGGAGCCGGCGAGCATGATGGTGATGAGGCGCGTCGAATCAGTCTGCAGCGCCAGATGGGTGAGGTCGAAGAGCAGGCGCGTGCGGCCGATGAGGTCGGCGGCGTTGGGGATGTCCTTCGGCGGCTCGACGGTTACTTTCGGCTTGGGCTTATTGGCCCAACTTTCATCGTTGACCATGCGCTGCTCGAGTTCGCGGACACTGGTGAGGTATTCGTCGAGTTTCTCTTTGTCATCGCTGCCGAGACCGTTGCGCAGCGACTTCGCCTGGTCGCGGACATCGTCGAGGATGCTGCGGCCGTCTTCGAGGCGGCGCATTTGGCCCTTCACTTCGTCGGCTTTGCCTTCGAGGAACAACTGCGCGAAGACTTTCGACGGAGAATTGTTGGAGGGAATGAGCGCGCCGGTGCGAGTCCAGGAGAGTCCGCCCGACCCTTCGCCCGACAAGGCCAGGCTGGGGTAACGGGTATGGTTGCCGATGTGGTCGGCAGCGAACTGGTCGAGCGAAATCGCATTGTGAAACCCTGGCCTGCCGGCGCCCGGCACGCCGGTCAGGAAACTGGCCGAGGCTTGATGCGCGAAACTCGATCCCATCCCCGCATGTTGCAAACCGGAGATGACCGTGAAGTCGTCGCGGTGTTCCTTGAGGATCTCCAGGTACGGCGAGAGCGCGAAATCTTTGCCGGGATCTTTCGGAAAGAAATTGTCCGGATGCAATCCCAGGGGCGCGCAGATGCAGACGATGCGGCGCGGCTGTTTAGAGTTGCCCTTTGGCTTTTCGTCTGCGAAGGTGTCGAGCCACGGGAGGGCGAGCGCGATGCCGGCGGTGCGGAGGAAGGTGCGGCGGGGAATGGTCATGGGAGTATCCTTTTGACAAAACAACTACTTACTCTGAAAAATCGGGCTTAGCACGATCTCGTGAATCAGCGCTTTGAACCCGTATTTCTTGTCGCGGATGTGTTGGACGATGATTTCGATTTCCGGCTTGTCCGCCTTCGTTGGCGCCGCGCCCGTGGAGTACGCGAGCAGTTTTTCAGCCAGGGCGCGGGCGAGCTGGTCTTTGTCGTCGAGAATGAGCTTCTTGTATTCGTCGATGTCGTGAAATTTCCGCCCGTCGGGCAGCACATCGCCGGGGTCTACGGCGGGGCCTTGCCAGACTCGCACCTTGTGGCCGTTGACTTCTTTCGGTTCGCCGGTGGCGCGGTAGTGGTCGCGCCACCCGCCGGTGACGTCGAAACTTTCTAGCGCGAAACCCGGCGGGTCGATCTTGCTGTGGCAGCTCGCGCAGGTGGCGACTTTGCGATGCTTCGCGAGTTGATCGCGGATCGTTGTGGCGCCGCGAATGTCAGGCTCGATGGCTTCGACATCCGCCGGCGGCTTCGGGGGCGGCGTTCCCAGAATGCGTTCCAGCACCCAGGCACCGCGAATGACCGGTGAGGTCGTCGTGCCGTTGGCGGTCACTTTCAACACACTGGCCATCGTCAGAACTCCGCCGCGATGACTTCCCGGCGGGAGCGTGACTTTGCGCATCTCCGTGCCCTCGACGCCGGGGATGCCGTAGTGCTTCGCCAGTCGTCCATTGAGGAAGGTGAAATCAGAGGCCACGAAGTTCGTCAGGCTCAGGTCGTTCTTCAACACTTCGTCAAAGAACATGACCGTCTCTTTGACCATCGCAACTTTGAGGATGTCATCATACTCGGAATAGAGCGTGTGATCGGGCATCGTGTTGTCGATCGCGCGCAGGCTCAACCATTGGCCGGTAAAGTTATCGGTGAAGGCCTTTGCCTTGGGATCGCTCAACATGCGTTCGACCTGCTGATGGAGCACGCCTGGCTCGCGCAACTTGCCCGTTTCGGCAAGCTTGAAAAGCGGCTCGTCCGGCATCGAACTCCACAGAAAGTAGGAGAGCCGGCTGGCCAGCGCGTAGTCGTCGAGCGCGGTCGGCCGGGCGACCGGGGCAGGAGTCTGCGTGGCTGTCGGGTTTGCGGTGGTTGGCTTTTCGCGCAGGAACAGGAAGCTCGGTGAAATCAGCACGGCTCGGAGGCCGACGCGCATCGCCTGCTCGAACGAGTATTTTTGCTCCAACCGGGTCTTGACGCGAGCGAGAAACGGCTTGATGTCCTCGTCCGTCACCGCGCGCCGAAACGCCCGGCGTGCGAAGTCGCGAAGAATCCGCTCGGCGTCAACCATTGGCTGCTGCGAGACCACTTCCAGGCGTTTGGGATCATCGGGGCTTGGAACGACAGCCTGCTTCAAGTCCCCAAAAATCGCCACGTGACTCGGCGGTGGCCAAGACGTCATCAGCGGTCCTTCAATTTCAACCCACTGGACCACCAGGCCCGGCCCCGTGTATTTGTCGGCGCCCGCCTTCTCAACCGCAGGCGGGTTCACCGGCAGGCCGTCCGCGATGATGCGAATGCGGTTTTCCGGCTCCAGTTGTTCGGTGAATTCAATGACCGTCGGCTTGTTCGCGGGAAAGGCGTAGTAGTCGATCAGACGTTCCTCAGTTACTTCTTTCAGCGTGCCGGCCGTCACGTGAAAGTTGACCGACTTGGAGTCGCTCTGATAGCCGTAGCCCGAAATGCGGAAGCGATACTTGCCGCGCACATGGCTGCGAAAGTTCCACATCGTGACACGGATGTTGGCCGACTCCCAAGAGGCGAAGATCGCCACGCCGTCGTCCACCGCGCGGTAAACGCTTCCCGTGAGTTTGACGGATTTTTCTTCCTTGAGGTCGAACTTCTTGTTGATCTGCCAGGGCCGCGGCTTGTTGGCGATGGCCTCATCCAGGACACGGTCGGCCGCATCGAGGTAACTGCGCATCAGATACGAGGACGTGTGCAACAACTCGGCGCTGTTGTCGAAGCCGCTGGTTGATGTGTCCGGAGGCAGCAGGTCGGTCAGATCGACTTCCACGCCGAGCAGATCGCGCATCGTGTTCGCATACTCGGCCCGATTCAGACGCCGCATTACCACGCGGCCCTCCGCAGTCCTCTGCGCGATCTCGGCCGTTCCGGCTCGTGCGCTGATCCAATTGACCGCGGCCTGAACTTCCGGCGCGGGAGGACGCGGTTCCTTTTTCGGCGGCATCTCGCCCGACTTGAGCTGCTCCAGCACGGTCAGCCACAGTTCGCGGTTTTTCTTGTCGGAAAAGTTCTGTGAAAGACTCTCGATCTGGAAGTCGCCCTTATGCTTGGGCCCCGAGTGGCATTTCTCACAGTGCTGAGCGAAAAGTTGTTTGGCAGGGTCGTTCGACGGCTTGCCGTCCTCCGCTGCGATCATGCTCAAACCGCCGAAAGCGATTCCCGCGATTAGCACGCTGATCCACTTCCCGCGAACAAGCCGTTGTCTCGATAAGGGAGGATGGTTCAGGCTTGGGGGCATGTGCTGGGTGATCCTTTACATGCGTGTACACCACTTCGTTTGCAGCAATAAGTTTTTCTGGCCCCCACTATCCAGAGTAGATAACGCTTGAAGTCCGCAACGAAGAGCCGGGCAAAAAGCGTCGTTTTATGCCCGCGTCGGGATTTGATATAGCCTCTAAATTGAATACGCTCTTTTTTCTTGCTTCGCTTCGCCGTATTGAAAATCGTCGAACAAGGTCACGCTGTCTGCCTTGGTCCATACGCCCACCGCGCCGGCATCGCTGAACGTCGTGTCGTCGGCTTCGATCACGGCTTTCCCGTCGAACGTGACCGTGAAATGCGAGCCTTTGAAATCGATGCGCAGGGTGTGCCATTCGCCGGATGAAACTTTGGCGCTCACGTTCTTGAACGCCACACGGCGGCCTTTTTCTGTGTGATAAATCGTCACATTGCCTTCGAGTGCATTCGCGCGCGCGACGTAATAATTATCGCCGTCTTTGAATCGCCAAACGATTCCAGCCGCCTGATCTTCTTTGCCTGAGACGGGCTTGAACCGGGTCTCGACGAATCCGTCTTTGATCGCCACGTCGTTCTTGACGCAGTACGGATACGTTCCTTCGCCCGACTGCTTCAACACATTCGGCTTGCTCGGCGCGCTCGCGTCAGCCTCGACGGTCCACTTCGGCGTGCCGTCTCCGGTGACTCCCCCCGTCCAGCCTTTCGGAACTTCACCCGTTTTGGCATCGTCGAAATTGACGTTCTCCGCACGAATCATGAAACACCCCAGGGTCAACGTGAACAGTACCGCGAATTTGAGCATGATAGACTCCGCGAAAAAAGTTGTCGAGTCGAATGGCGCTTGAAATATCTATTACAACAAAGTAACTTATGAAAAAGGAGGCTCGGCACAAGCATGAATTCCTGGATTTTAATTTTGTATACACTGCCGACCAGCCAAAACGCCGGGCGCGTGCAGCTCTGGCGCAAGCTTAAGAAATTCGGCGCGCTGCCGCTGAAAACCTCCGCGTACGTGCTTCCGGACGAGCCGATGCACTACGAACGCTTTCAATGGCTCGCGGAGCAGATCCGCACAGGCGGTGGTGAGGCCACGCTCATCAAGGTGTCCGAGATTGAAGGACTGCCGCACGAAAAGGTCGTGCAATTGTTCAATGACGCGCGCGCCAAAGATTACGCGGAGTTGATCGCGGAGTTGTCCGAGTTTCTGCGCAAGAATAGGAAAAAAGCAGGCGCGGAATTTCACGCGGAACTCGAGAAATTCCAAAGCCGCTTTCATGAACTCCGCGAGATGGACTATTTCAACTGTCCCAAGGCACAGGACGCACAGATGCTCTTGCGCCAGGCCGAGGGTCTATTGATTAAATCGAAGGGCGCAGCGCCGCGAGTCGATAAGAAACGTTTTCTCGGCCGCAAATGGCTCACCCGTCCGCGTCCTGAGATCGACCGGGTCGCATCGGCGTGGCTCATCCGCCATTTCATCGACAAAGACGCAAAGTTTGTTTATGCGCCGAACCCGAGGGACATTCCCGATGCAGTTCCATACGACATGTTTGAGGTGGAATTCACGCATCACGGTGAGGACTGCACGTTCGAGACGCTCGTCAAACGCTTCGGCATCGAAGACAAATTCGTCCAGGCCATCGCCGAAATGGTCCACGACGCCGATCTCGAAGATGGACGATTCAAGCGCACCGAATGTGTTGGCCTCGACCGTGTGCTGAAAGGCTTCGCCGTTTTGAATTTCACTGACGAACAAATTTTGGCCAAGGGCTTCGAACTTTTCGATGCGCTATTTGCCGGGCTGAGAAGATAACGACTAAAACGAGCACGAACCGCGGAAGGGGGAGCTTCCAGTTGCAACGACGGGTGCTTTACACATTGCTTTTGAGCCTGATCTCGTTTCGGCTCTATGCTGAGGGTGGACCGCCACTGATCACCGATGATCCCGGCACAACTGCACGCGGGCATTGGGAGATCAATCTGGGCTTCACCTACGCGCAAGCCCAGCATGAAAGCAATGTGAATAGCCCGCTGGTCGATGTGAATTACGGCGTCCTTGAGAACCTGAAGGTGAGTGTCCAGATCCCATGGGAAAGCACGGTCGCCAGCGACACGGGGCATCATCCCAGCGGCTTGGGCGGCTCATCGACCGGAGTGAATCGACGAAGAGAAAAATAAGGTTTCGATGTCCATTTACCCACAACTGCAGTTTGGCTGGCATTCCTTCAAATTTTCGTACGACAAAGAACCAGATCAAACGCATCTGTTGCTGCCGTTTGAAGTGGCAAAGAAATTGGGCTCCGTCGAGATCGGGATTGAATATGGAGTCGACTTGCAGAATGCACATAAGCCCAGAGACTTTGCGGGCATGACGCTGGCCCATGAATTCAAAGAGCGCTTTGTAGTGCTCGGAGAAGTTCGGGAAACATCGGATCTGACCCTTCGTCAACTGAATTGGATCGTTAATGGAGGTTTTAAGATCAAAATCAATAAGACGATTTCCATACTCGGGTCAGTGGGAACGGCGGCCAAGCGGGCCGATAAAGATCAACCCCGTCTTTTCTCTTATTTCGGAATTCAATTCAAATTTTAAGCACTTGAGTGAAACAGAAAACCAAAGAGGTGCAGCATGTTTTTCAAAAAGCGCTGGGTAAAAATCAGTGGTATTCTTCTCGTTGGATTCATCGCGATAGCGGGTGGCCTTTATCTTTATATCGTGAACGGCGGCATGATCGCTCGACAAACTCCGCCCGCTCTCGAAAAATTCATTGCCAATCATCTGGTGAACATAAGCATTCCAAATGCGGCAAAAAGCCAGCAGAATCCGCTCAGTGCCGTTGTCGACGGTCCCGAAGCTGCAGCCGGTCAGATCGTGTACAACAATAAGTGCGAAGTCTGCCACGGTTACGACGGGGCTGGAAAAACAGTCGCGGGCAGCGGTTTGTACCCGCCGCCCGCCGATTTGCGCCGGCCGGCGCTTGCTCAGCGGACCGACGGCGAATTGTTTTATCTCATCCAAAATGGCATTCGCAACACCGGCATGCCCGGCTGGCAATTGACGGATCGGGAGGCCTGGCAACTCGTCGTGGCCCTTCGCAATCTGCCGCAAGTCGCCTCGATGCCCGCGGTCACTCCCGCGGTTGCTGCGGCGCCATCGGGCGCTCACTACGCCGGGTCGGCCGCGTGCAGCGAATGCCATCGTGAGATTTACGACCGGTGGAAGACGACGCTCATGGCCAACGTCGTCCGCGATCCACGCCAGCACCCGGATGCCATTACCCCCGATCTGTCAAAGGCCGATCCGATGGTTAAATTTACGAAAGACGACGTGGCGTTCGTCTACGGCACCAAATGGAAGCAGCGCTATTTCACGAAAGTCGGCGACGATTATTATCCGCAGCCGGCTCAATGGGATGTGACACACAAGAAGTGGAAGCCCTACTTCGTGAAGGACGATTGGTGGGCCGCCCATTATCCGCCGGATAATTTCAAGCGGCCGACGAGTGCGCTGTGCGACGGTTGCCATTCCGTAAACTTTGACATTGCAACAAAAGCGGTCACGGAATGGAATGTGGGCTGCGAAAAATGTCACGGACCCGGCAGCGAGCATGTCAAAAAGCCCGTCGGGGGTTCCATCTTAAATCCATCGCGCATGGACTACGTTCAAGCCGCTGATACCTGCATTCAGTGCCATTCGCAAGGCCAGCCGCTGAAAAATCCAATTGAGGGAAAATACTACGATTGGCCGGTGGGATTTCACCTCGGTAAAAAGTTGAGCGATTTTTGGAAATTGGAAGATCACAAGCTGGGAGAGACGTCCTTCACGCATTTCGGCGACGGAACCGCGCATAAGAATCGTATGCAAGGCAATGACTATGTCACCAGCCAAATGTACACGCACGGCGTCTCGTGCTACACGTGCCACGACGCACACGGCACCCCCCACGAAGGACTGCTGAGGAAGCCGGCCAGCACGTTATGCCTCGACTGCCACGGCCCGAATTCTCCCAGCGGGCCGCGCGCCGCCACTGTGGAGGCGCACACGCATCACAAAGCCGGCAGCACGGGCAGCGAATGCATCGCCTGCCACATGCCCAAAATCGCACAGACACTCGGCGACGTAAACGTCCGCAGCCACACGTTTCGTTTTGTCATGCCCGCAAAAACAGACGCCCTAAAGATTCCAAACGCCTGCAATGTCTGTCACACGGACAAATCGACGGCCTGGACGGCAGAAGCGCTGAAGACGTGGGCGGACCGTTCCCCGTGGCGCGTGGGAGAATGAAAACGCGCCAAGAGAAGACGTTAAATTTTCAGAGGAGAAGTTTTCGATACCGAAGGAGGGAGTCGAACCCTCACGAGGTTGCCCTCGGTGGATTTTGAATCCACTGCGTCTGCCATTCCGCCACTCCGGCTTGTACTACTGCAAAGCATTATATTGTCATACTTTGCGAAATTTCATAGGGCCGATTTTTGAAATCGAAAGCCACGCGTTGTGTATGACGGCAAGATATTTGTTGTGCGGCGTTGTGTATGCATTATGCTGTACTACCATGAAAAACAAGCGACAAACAATCTCGCCGTATCAATCCGCTAAACGACCGGGATATTGTACTACATTCTTGCATCCGCGCAAGCAAAAGCGATTGAATCGCAGTTTGGGAACAACGGATTTAAGCGAAGCGAAAGAAATCTGTCTTCACCTAGAACGGCTCTGTGATAACCCCGATTGGTGGAACGAAGAGCACCCCGCCGCGCTTACATTGCATCCGAAAGCATACGAACTCTTTTTCGAGAAATCGCGCCCTAAAATTGACGGCACAATCGCTGGGCACGAATACGGCATTGAGATGATTGAAACCATGCCGGGGGGACAAAAATTTTCTTGGGGCGCGATACATTGCGAAGAGCTTGCCGACGCGCGCCGCGATAACGGCGTTCTACAAAACCGCGTTCAGCAACTCATGCATGACAACGAACTGTTGCGCCGCGAAAATACGGATTTGCGTCGCGCTGCAAACAAACACGTCACCGTCACGCTTGAAGAGGCATTCGAGCAATGGAAAAAGTATTATCCGAACGGGCGCAACCCGCACACCGTCACGGAAGCAAAATCGGCTGTCGGCTCGTTCCGTGATTTCGTGTCCCCCGGCATTTTGCTTTCGATGATCAAAGCCGGAAATATCGACGAATGGCTTTCGTCATACAAAAACGCCGTCACCGGCGGGGACGTGTCCCCCGTGACAAAGCGCCGCGTTCGTGCATACGTATCGACGTTTTTTTCGTGGGCCGTTCGGAACTACGATCTTGCGGAAAATCCGCTCCACAAAACCGGACACATTCCCGGCCTTGCTCGCAACCCGGAAAACATCAAGGCGATTCGACGCCCGGAAGAATTGAAACTCTTGATTGAATCGCTGAAATGTCATACATACTGGCAAGCCTACGTCGCTTTGGGGTGTTTGGCGGGACCGCGCTTTTCCGAACAAATCCATTTGCGCGTGAAAGACGTGTATCTCGACAATGGATACATTCGAATTGCGTCACGAAGTTCGGGGCGGAAAGTCACGGGCACGAAAACGGGAAGAGAGCGCAACATTCCGATTGAAACGACAACGCTTGCGCCGATTCTGAAAAAGTATCTCGCGTCGCATGACAGAGTACACGAATGGCTCTTCCCGCAAACCGTGGAAGAATTGAAGCGCACCGCCACACCGCCGGGGCAATGGTCCGGTACTACTCGCTTCTTGGATTCGTTGCGTCCGATTTTGGAAAAGGCGCGCAAGAGCGTCAAAGGGACAGGGGATTTTTGGGAGTACGGACCGGCGGAATATCGACATTGTTTCGGGACGGCGTTAGGCCATTCCGGATTTAGCGGTTATGAAATCTCATCCCTCATGGGAAATTCGGAAGATGTGGCAAAACGCCACTATGTCGCGGCATTCAGCGGCGGAAAGCGTTGGCCGTTCAAATGGCGCAAGGATTAAAAATTCTGTCCTACACAAATGACCGCCCCAAACCGCCCCGCGTATGGATTGACAAGCGGGGCCGTGCCTGGGTCATATATCTCCGCTCTTCAAGTCCTACCAGCAAGCAAACCGAAACGAGCCGGGAAGAATTGAACGAACGATTTCCGGGAATACCGATCTATTCGGATAAAGTCGGCGCGTCGAAATTTGACGCGAGCAATCCGCGTAAACACATTCCACGGAAACTGCGACACGTCATTTCGCTTTTGAAAGGCCACTCTGCAAAGGAAAAGCGTATCGGCATTATTCCAAGCGGGAAGCACAACGCCATTTCGCGCTTGGCTCGAAACTTTCAAGCGGCGGAATACATTTGGAACGAAGTCGATTCAATCGGCGCAAAAATCGTCAATCTTGCCACTGGCAAGACGTACTCCAAAAAGCGATTTTTAAAAGAAGCGCGGGACGCGGAACGGGAATGGAAGCGAATTGTCCCCCCGACAAAGCCGGGACGACATGAACGCTATGGACCTTGGCCGCTGGGTGTAAAGTCGGCAAATCGAATCGACGAAAACTTTCGGATTGTCGCGTCGATTTTCGCACTTACATCACTCGGCTTGAATCGAAGTGAAATTGCGGACGTGTTCAATAAAAACGGTATTCGCGGGGCGAAAGAATTGAAGGCGAAAACGAAGAAACGCATTCCGACGAAATGGCAGTCAACCAGCGTTAAAAGGACATTGGATCGCATGGCGTATCGGCAAATCTTCGACTTGCTCCAACGCGGGAAGTCGGTTGGAAAACTGAAATTCTTGAAGCCGCTTCCGCTGGCGTTCTTAACGTCATACAAAATCGACAAGCGCAAATACAAAGCGCTCGATTTTGGAGCATCCGCAATCGCTGTATAATACGTAAACCTACAGTTTTCTATAGGATAGCGGATAGACCTTACTCAGCTTTGAAAGTAGTACGTGATAGATACGATTTTCCCAATTGGATTATCGGCCCTAATTCAACCGTCGGCAAAGCCGATGAAGGTAGGTTGACCTTGAACGGCTTCAACGGCTTTGTACTACACCGCTAAAATCCATGAAGGCGGACGCGGCGACGGAAACGAGCGAAATAAAGTAGGGTAAGCTGCCGAGAATGACACTTCGCGACACTTTGCGGATACAATTCATGTGCGCACCCTAAAATGAAACTCGGCAATCAGCGAGACAACACGACAGAAGGTGAGGGAATAACCAACTCGGTTTTATGAAACTTACGGAAGCGATGGGTTCGGTCATTTTTCTTCCCCTGGACCCAAAATGGCTTTAATAGTCTTTATGCTCGAACCCCGCTGTGACTGTGTGAGGAAAGTACATCATGATGCAAGCTCACTTTTTCAAGCCCTTCAAATACTGTTGTCTTTCATATTCTTCTTGCAAATCTTTATAGGGTTTGAGGCAAGCGGCGCAGCGATTATCCTCCGGTCGTGATCCAAGGTGACCATCCCATAAGCTAACAGACTTTCCGCATTTACCGCAACGAAAAGACTGTTGTGAATGGGCATTACTCGGTTGAGATTGCGAATCTGAAGTACTGCGGGGAACACTTGTATCACTGTCTTCGACCTTTCCGCCGCCAAAAAAAAGAAAGGGTAGACCACAGCACACAATGACAATAACCGTGAGTCCAACGAAGCCAGCAACTATGTTTCCCACACCTTGCACCGAATTTTGCGCTGATTGTGTTCGTTTTGATTTGAACGTAACTATAATCGTACTTGGCTTACTTAAGTAGGAACCGGGATTTGCAGTCGTGCTAACAACTTCCCATCCGTCGCTGAGCATCTCCGATATATGCTTATTCATCTCTAATGCGCCACTAACTCCCAATCTCCTGTATCCGCCAAGTATCCCTTGCTTGTATGTGAATGTTTTAACTTGCGTGGACACTGACTGATTTGGTGAGACACCTAATTGCGCGAATTCAGGCGCTAAAACAGTTTTATCCAAATCCCGCTGGCAGTGTTTGCAAACAAGCGCAACTTGAAGAATCTTTTCACCGCAAAATGGACAATTCTTCGTTGCCCTTTGATTTGCGTTATCTGTACTACTCGATTTAGGTATATGAACTTTGCTATCCTCGATAGTCAATTTCGGCAAAGGAATCTGGACGGTGATAGTCTTTTGATCTTCATTATCCGTCTTCCACGGCATTTTGACGGGAAGACTCAAATCTCCCGATTCGGGAGAATAAATCTGAATTTCCGAAGAACTGTGAGGGTCGTATCGAAGTATTAACCAAAGCGTTACTCCAACAAGTGCTCCCCCTGCACCGAATATCGGAGAATACCAAAACACCGCAACAACAAGTATGACCGCAAGCGCGATCATGCCAGCAACCTTCAGCCCTTTTCCGAATTTGGCGTCATCCGCTTCAACCGCTACTCTTTGCTCTCTAATTTGTTTCAGCCGTTCGGCACTTTCATCGTTGGACGAAAGGATCTTTGCAAGTTCAACCGTTGCATTGTTCGGAGAAATTGCGACTAAATCATCGTCAATGTTCGCACCATTCACGCCGGGGTTTGGCGGTAGTACAATCGGCAGTTCAATTGCGCTAACATTGGGAATTGTAAATGCTGTCTTGCAACGTGGACACTTTCCACTCTTCCCCGCGTTGCTTGCGGCGGTCTTAATTTTCTTCTTACAAGAACTGCAATAAATCGAAATTGATTCCGAATTTGGCATTTTGTTCCCCGTAAAATCAAATTAGGGAGAGTGCGGGAGTTTTCTTTTGCCCTTCTCAAAAAATCTGTACTTCGTCGATTATCCACTGAATAGTGGCGTGACAAGCACAGGAAACAAAATTCGCGCGCGTTCCGATCTGAAAGCGCCGCAATTTAGTGCCAAAAAGCCCGCAGTAGCGCGCCACAGCGTCGAAATTCAATCAATCTGGCCGAAGTGGCCATTGAAGCCTTGAAACCGTCCTATGCCCCGCAAACGCTTTTTCCGGCTTTTGCTAAAAACCGCCAAATTCTCAATTCCGGGGGACAAAAACCCGACTTGTCCCGCAACCGCTCCGTTCCGTGACGGATTTTGTTTGCAATTTGAGTAGTACGGAATACAATGTGTACGTACAAATTGAGAAACCAAAGGGGGACAGAATGAAAAAGGCGATAGCGTATTGCAGAGTGAGCACGGAAGGCCAAGCGGTTGACGGCGTGAGCTTGGACGCGCAAAAAGGAAAGATTTCGGCGTGGGCCGAATTGAACGGCTTTGAACTTGTCGCCGTGGAAGTGGACGCGGGATTATCCGGGGGACGTGCCGACAATCGGCCCGGATTGCAAGCCGCATTGAATCACGCTTGCAAAGAAAAGGCAGCGCTTGTCGTTTACAGTCTCTCGCGTTTGGCCCGGAGTACAAAAGACGCGATTGCAATTTCGGAACGACTCGACAAGAGCGGAGCGGATTTAGTTTCGTTGTCCGAACGAATCGACACAACAAGCGCCGCCGGGAAAATGATTTTCCGCCTTATGGCCGTAATGGCCGAATTCGAGCGCGACCAAATCAGCGAACGCACGTCTTGCGCACTTCAGCACAAGAAAAGCAAAGGGGAACGCGTCGGGACGATTCCGCTTGGCTTCAAAGTTTCAACGGACGGCGTGAAACTTGAACGCAACGAATTGGAAGCGCCAGCAATTCAAGTCATCCTGAAATTGCATTCTGCCGGAAAGAGCTTGCGGAAAATTCGCGCGGAACTCGAAAAGCGAAACGTGCGCAACCGTGCCGGGAATACAAAATGGCGTTTGGATACGTTGAACGCAATCATCCACCGCGAGAGTGCAGCATAACGCCGCGTAAGAAATCAGAGGAAATACAGAAATGGGAACAACGCAAAACGCGCTTTCAACAATTGGCAAAATGAAACGCGCGAAAATCGAAAGCGCCGTTTCAAAAACTGAGCGAATCGACATACGGCTAAGCGCGGATGACAAGGCGAGTATTCAACAAACGGCGAAAGACTGCTGCTGTACGGTGTCCGAATATCTACTGCGCTTGCATTATTTGGCTTCCCGCCGAATCGGTCAATGAGCACCCCCGCCCTGACTATTTAGCCTATACCGGTTTTCCATGACAGGGTAGAGATTTGCCACGGCCAAATTACATTGGGTAGGTCAATTTGTACTACCGTGTTGTGCAGAAACGTTGTGTTTGTGTTGTGCAGCGGATTTATTTTCATAGGGGCGCGCCGGATTTTGAATCCACTGCGTCTGCCATTCCGCCACTCCGGCATACAATATTCGCGGGAACGAATATCCAAATGTCGTGATTTCAGTATATCCGGCCCACTCTGCGGCGCAAGCGCAACGCGCCGGGCCACGATGTGCCGAGCGGGTTTCAGTGTTGGCTGACCGGGATTCCGATGGGGTCCTTGCAACGGGGGGTGCATTCGATAATTTCCGGTTCGTCCCAGCCGCCGCCGAGGGCTTTGTAGACGGCGACGACATCCGTCGAGAGATTGCGCTCGCTCTGGGCCAGATCGTCTTGCGCTTGATACAGCGAGCGCTGTGCGGTGATCACGTTCAGGAAATCCGTGCTGCCGTCCGTATACAGTTTGAGTGAGAGGTTGACGACTTGTTGAAATGCCTTCACCGCATCCGATAGCGCTTCGAAATGTTCCTTTTCCTTGGCGTAGGCGAAGACCGCGTTGTCGACGTCCTGGAGCGCGGTTAACACAGTCTGCTTGAAGGCGATCTCGGCTTCCTGTGTGAGCGTTTTTTGGAGCTCGATGTTGCACCCGATGCGCCCGCCCGCGAAGATCGGCCAGTCAATCGATGGCCCGACGTTGTAGAAGCGGCGCGCAACATTGAACAGCGAAGACGGCTTGGGGCCAGACATTCCGAACTGGCCAGTCAGCGAAAACTTCGGGAATAGGTCGGCCTTGGCCACGCCGATTTGTGCGTTGGCGGCATGCACCTGCGCTTGAGCGCGGCGCACGTCCGGCCGGCGGCACAGCAGTTCCGACGGAATGCCCAGCGGAATGGTCGGCGGCGCGGCGGGGATGGGCGCGGTTTTGCCCAGCATCTCGTCCAGCGCGGCCGGTTCGCGGCCCAGCAGCACGGCGATCGTGTAGGTCATCTGTTGCGCTGCTGTTTCGAGCACTGGGATTTGCGCGCGGGTCGTCGCCACCAGCGCTCTTGCGTTCGCGACATCCAATGCGTTCGAGATGCCCGCTTTGAATTTCTTGTCCGTCAAGTCGACGCTCTTCGATTGCGCCACGACATTGTCGTGCGCAATAACCAGTTCTTTCTGAAATCCGCGCAGGCTGATGTAACTGGCGCCGACTTCCGCGATAACCGTGACCATGACGTTGCGGCGGTCTTCGATGCTCGCTTCGATGCTGGCATCGGCGGATTCGACGGCGCGGCGCGTGCCGCCAAAGAAATCCAGTTCCCATGCGGCGTCCAGGCCGTGCTGGAACAGGTTCATCGTGCCTCTCGTAAATCCGGGCTTGCCGGTGGCAGCGCCCGCCGCGCGAGCCTTTTGGGCATCCCCGGTGGCGTTGATTTGCGGAAATAGCGAGCTTTGAACAATGCCTCTATTTTCGCGGGCCTGGTAAACGCGCAATTGGGCCTGCTTGAGATCCAGGTTGCAGGCGATCGCGTCGGTGATGAGCTGGTTCAGAATTGGATCGTTGAAAACGGTCCACCACTGCGTGAGGTTTTCCGTAGCCATGCCCGACGTACACATCGAGGCCGCCGGCGACGAGACGGCCGTAGTCGAGACGGTGACCGTGGCCGTGCCTGATGTGGCTGGTGCGGTGGCTGGCATGGACGTCTTTCCCAGGGAGTTGTTGATGCTCGTCGAGATGCCCGGCCAGGATTCCGGCACCTGCGTCTGTATTGGCCTATAGTTCGGGCCGACGGAGGCGCATCCCGCCGCCAATACCGGCAGCAACCAAAGACTCAGCACGTGAATTCGTTTCCAATGCAATGCGATCATGTGTCCCTCTTTTTTCAGTACCGTGTCAAAAACAGCCGGCCGATCCAACGTCCAGACATTCACGACAGCCCCTCGACTGCGTGGCCGCAGTTCCCAATTCATCTGCGACCCCGTTCCACTTCATTCGTAACGCAGAGCGTCGATGGGGTCGAGACGAGATGCTTTCCAAGCCGGATAGAATCCAAATATAATGCCAACGCTGGCAGATACAATTACCGCCGCGAAAATTGCAGGCAGCGAAATCTCCGTGGGCCATTTGAGAATGGTGGCGACCAGATAAGAACTGAGCCGCCCCAGTCCAATTCCGATCGCGCCGCCGGCAACGGACAGGACCACGGCTTCAATCAAAAACTGGCTCAAGATGTCGCGCGGGCGCGCACCCACGGCCATGCGCAGGCCGATCTCGCGCGTGCGCTCCGTCACTGAGACCAGCATGATATTCATGATGCCCACGCCGCCGACGACCAGTGAAATCATGGCGACGCAGAGCAGCAATTTGGTCATCAATTCGGTGGTTGACGACAACGCTTTCGACATTTCGGTCATGTCGCGAATCTGAAAATCTTCCGGATGGCCGCTCTTGATGCGATGGCGCTCGCGCAGCACACTGGTCATCTGCGCCATGGCCTCCGGGATTTCTTGCGCCGACTTGGCCGCCGCCAGGACTTGATCCACGTTGGCGAAGCGAATCGGTTGCGGCGTATCGGCGGCCTGGATGGCCGATTGCGCGGGATAAAGACCGCCGGACGCGCCGGGATAAACCTGGTTGAGCGAGTTGACCGTCTGGGTGGTCGAACTGGCCGCGCTTTGATTCGCGGTGGTGGCCGACGACCCGGTGACTCGATATTTTATGGTCGTCCATGGCGCAAGGAGGATGTCGTCTTGGTCGAAGCCCATCATGTTGGCGCCCTTGCGGCTGAGCACGCCAATGACTTTGAACGAGACGTTCTGCACGCGCACTTCCTTGTTCAACGGCGACTCGCTGCCGAATAATTCGCGCACCAGCGTCTGTCCCAGAATGCAGACTTTGCTGGCGTTTCGAACGTCCTGTTCGGTGAAGGGTTCTCCCATGTCGAGGTTGGTCCAGTCGCGCACGTCCAGGAATTGCGGCGTGGTCCCGTACATGTTCATGGGAACCCAATTCTTGTTGCCATAGACGACTTGCGTTTTCGCCCGTACTACCGGCGCCGTCACGCTGACGGCGGGGCAGTCGCGCGCGATGCTGTCACTGTCCGCCGCGGTCAGCGTCAAGATGCTGCCTGCTCCGTAGCTCACGCCGCCGCTGGCCGCCGTTCCGGGCATGATCAGCAGATTGTTTGCGCCCATGCTTTCAATGGTGTGTTGAATCGCGGACGACGAACCCTTGCCGATTTCCATCATCGCGATCACCGCCGCGACGCCAATCACGATGCCAAGCGTCGTCAACGCCGCGCGCATCAGGTTGCGGCGCAGGGCGGTCATGGCGGTGCGGAGCGTGCGTATGTGTCTCATGGACTTTGGTTCTCTAGTGCAAACTGAGAAGAAAACGATGACAAGGTGATGGGGTGACAAGGTGACATGGTGAATTGGTTTCGAAGTTCATGTGTTGTTTCACCCCCTCACCTTGTCACCGGGTCACCTTGTCACTTGGTTTCCCCTGTCGGGTACTCATTGGCGACGACCAATCCATCGCTAATTCTGACGATTCGTTTGGCGTTGCTGGCGACATCGTTATCGTGTGTTACCAGAATGACGGTGATGCGTTCTTCGGCGTTTATTTTTTTGAACATAGCCAGCACTTCTTTGCTAGTCTTGGTGTCTAGATTTCCCGTGGGTTCGTCGGCGAACAGCAGGGGCGGATTGTTGATCAGCGCGCGGGCGATGGCGACACGCTGCTGCTGTCCGCCCGAAAGCTGGGACGGTTCGTGGTCCATGCGGTCGGCAAGGCCCACTCGCTTCAGCAGTTCGATCGCGCGCTTGCGTCCGTCGCTTTCGGATAAAGTCGTTGCGTTATACGTCAGCGGCATCATCACATTTTCAAGAGCGCTGGTGCGGGCCAGCAGGTTGAAGCTCTGGAAGACAAAGCCGATTTTCGAATTCCGCACCAAGGCCCGCTGGTCCGCGTTCATCGCCGATACTTCGAGACCGTCCAGCCAATAGCTGCCGGACGTGGGACGATCCAGGCAGCCGAGCAGATTCATCAAGGTGGTTTTGCCCGAACCGGAAGCGCCCATCAGCGCCACGAGTTCGCCGCGCTTCACGGTCAGCGTGATGCCCTTGAGCACCGGCACGTCCATCTCGCCGAGATGGTACGTCTTGAAAATGTCGTTTAACTGCATTAGTTCCATGCAACACTCCGAACCGATCAAATTCGACGCATTACTTCGGCTGCGTGGACGACGATTGACTCGAACGCGGCCGGCCCAATTGCGGCGCGAAGGGATTCTTGGGCGCGTCGCCGTCCGCGGACGTTTGCGATTGTTTTCCGACGATCAGCATCGTTTCTTCCGTCAACTCGTCGCTCTTGACCTCGGTGTTGACCCCGTCCGTGATGCCGGTTCGAATACGGATGGGCCGAAGAAAATTGCCATCCTTGATCCAGACGCGCGCCCGGCCCATGCCGGACTTGACGTGCGCGGGTTTTTCCGGAGTGTCGGATTTTGCGGTCGTCTCGGCTTTCACCGTGGAAGGATTTTCCGAGCCCGAGCGTCCTTGTCCACGCGCAGGTTTTTCTTCCTCTTCCTGAACGACATCGGGCGCAATTTCGTCCGGTTTTGGAACGTAGCGCAACGCGGCGTTTGGAACCAGCAGCACGTCCTCGCGCCGCGCCACTTCGAACTGCGCGTTGGCGGTCATGTAAGGGAGCAGCGTGCCGCTCGAATTGTCCGTCTCGACTTCGACCGTGTACGTCACGACATTTTGCGTCATCGTGGCATTCAGACGCACCTTGCGGACGCTGCCCTTGAAGACGCGTCCGGCAAAGGCATCGATGGTGAACGTCACGGGCTGGCCGGGTTTGATGTTGCCGATGTCGGCTTCGTTCATCGAGACCCAGACCTGCATGCGATTCAAATTTTTGGCGAGCAGAAACAAACTGGGTGCGTTGAGGCTCGAGACGACCGTTTGGCCGATGTTGACGCGGCGATCGATGATCACGCCTTTCACCGGCGACTTGATCGTGCAGTAATCGACGTTCTGCTGCGCGCGGCTGACCCCGGCCACATCGTGGGCCACGGTGCCTTGCGCTTGCTTGATCGCCGCGTCGGAGGAGAGGATCGCGGCGCTGGCTTGCGCGATGACCGACTTCTGCGATTCGATGGCCGCTTTGGACTGAGCGATGACGGATTTTTGCGATTCGATATTCGCGCGGGCCTGAGCGATGACTGCTTTCTGCGATACGGCATTGGCGTCCGCCTGGGCGATCATCGATTTGGCCGAGTTCACGCCGGCCAGCGCAGCCTCGTATACGCCTTTAAACGCATCGTAAGCTTCCTGGGATAGCGCGTCCGACGGTCCGAGTTTCTGGGCGCGCGCCCAGTCGCGTTGAGCTTGTTCGTACTTGGCCTGGAATTGCTGCAAGTCGCTCTTCGTCTGCTCGACTTTGGCGTTGAATTGCTGCAAGTCGGACTGAACCTGTTCGAGCTTGGCGTTGAATTGGGTCAAATCGGAATTCGCTTGATCGAGTTTGGCTTTCAGCGTCTCCGAATCGGATTTCGCTTGTTCGAGCTTGGCTTTGGATGTCTCCAAATCGGCGCGCGCCTTGGCGACACCGGCGGTGTCGACATCCAACTGCGCCTTGGCTTGCGCGAGGTCGGATTCGTAAAGCGATGCGTCGATTTGCGCGAGAACCGTATTGGCTTCGACGACCGATCCGTAGTCGACCTGTTTTCCGGATTTATCCGTACCAAACGAGTTGATGCGCCCGGCGACCTGAGCGCCGATATCGACGACCTCTTCAGGCTCGACCACGCCCGTCGCGCTGATCGATGACACAAGGCTGCCGCGTTTCACCGGCGCGGTGCGGTAGCTTCGCTCGGGAGCCGCAGTGACTCGATGATAAAAAAAGAAGGCGCCTCCGCCAATTGCGGCGATTACAAAAAGCCAGATGAAGAGTCCAAAATATTTACGCATTACGGTCCTCGGGCGATCCAGTAGCGGCGGCGCACTCGCGCACTTTAGAGTTTACTCCAAGAGCGAGCTTCCTTAAAGGGTATGACGAGGATTTAATGAGGATGTGACGGAGACTATCTTTGGTTTTCCTCTCCCGCCGCTTGACAAAACGCTCGTAATTTCGGAAGCTACGGGCCGATGCCATCATCGCACAACACACCCTATAAGGAGACACACCCCATGCCCGTCCGCTACGGAATCATTGGCTGCGGCGCAATCGCCCAGCGTCGCCACATCCCCGAATGCGCGGCCAATCCCGCGTCGAAAGTCGCGGCGATTGCCGATCCGGTCAAAGAGCGCGTCGATGCAATCGCCGCCAAATACGGCGCGAAAGCGTACACCGATTACAAAGAGATGCTCAAGGATCCCAACGTTGACGCCATCGTCGTCTGCGGTCCGAACACGCTGCACGCGGCGCAAAGCATCGAAGCGCTCAACGCCGGCAAGCACGTTCTGTGTGAAAAACCCATGGCCACGACTCGCGCCGATGCCCAAGCGATGATCGACACGTCCAAGAAGACCGGCAAGTATCTGATGATCGGCCTCAATCAGCGCCTGATGCCGCCGCATGTGCGCGCGAAGGAAATTCTGGCCGGCGGGAAGCTCGGCAAAGTGCTCGCGTTCCGCACGGCGTTCAAGCACCCCGGGCCCGAAGGCTGGGCGATCGAGGGCGCAAAGAGCTGGTTCTTCAAAAAGGGCCAGGCATCGATGGGCGTCACCGGCGATCTCGGTGTCCACAAAGCCGACTTGCTACGCTGGCTGCTCGGACAGGAATTTGCCGAAGTCGGCGGCTTCGTCTCGACGCTCGACAAGAAGGACCAGGACGGCAATCTGATCGACATCGACGACAACGCCTACCTGACATTCAAGACCACCGGCGGCGTGATCGGCAGCATGATCCTGAGCTGGACGAACTACGGCGCGGAAGAAAATTATACGGTGCTGTATTGTGAAAGAGGCGTCATGTCGCTGGGCACCGATCCGGTCTACGGCGTGATCGTCAACTATCGCAACGGCGACAAAGAGATGCACAAGGTCGGCGAAATGTCCACAAACGAAAAGCAGGTGCCGAGCGGCGTGATCGATCTCTTCACGAAAAGCATCGAAAGCAAAACGCCGCCGACAATCGACGGCATGGAAGGCTACCGCTCGCTGGACGTGATCTTGACCGCAATGGAAGCGGCGGTGCAGGGGAAGATTGTCAAGATCGGGTAGCGGTATGAATCACATAACCAGAAGTTGCCCTCTCCTTCGGGAGAGGGCGTAGTCATTTCGCTCGCGCTGGGCGTCTACGACAATGGAAGACGAATTAGGCGTGAAAACATACGATGAAAACGAACTGAATCGAGATATCGCGTGCTTGGATGCGGCGTGGGAAAACGAAGAGAAAAAATATGTCCACTATAGGAAAGATGGTTCAGACGATGAGGGAGATGAATCGTGCAGCAGGATAAAAGTAGAGCCTGAAAAATCGCGATGCATTGCAATTGGAATCGCTAGCATTACTTTTTTTCTTGTGTGGATAGTTGTCGCAATCTGGAGCAGCGCTCCGAATTATATCCTTATTGTGGGATGTGTGTTTCTCGCCACAATTGTGTTGAAGTTCATTTTAGAATACAAAATTGCCGTCGAGTACCAAGCGAAACTGCGACAGTATCAGCAGGTCCGCAATGGTTTGATTAGCCATTTTTTCAGCGCAAAGAATCGATGATAAAGCGCTTTCCCGCGAAATCGGAAATACGGGAAGCCCACGAAATGATTTCGAAAAGAATTGTGAGCGTGTCTGGTTCTGTACGAGACGAACTGCGACGGCATAAAAAGCAGTTTGCTGAAAATCCGAATCTGGGTCGGACTTGGGAGCAAGTGATGGCAAGAGTGCGAAAGCAACAGGGTTAATTCCGTGTCATCCACTTCCAACGCACCTGAAAAAAAGCCTACTCCCCCCGCCGCAAAACCCCGTGCTCCGGCTCCAAGAGACTTGACGGCCTTGCGTATGCTCGTCCTGTTCTATTTTGTTATCATGATGGTGGTATTTTGGTATCCATCGAAAGGGAGTCACTCCGAGACATCGCCTTACATGTTCGCGTTTATCTGCATTACGATTTTAATTTTACTTGGCAAGGTTGTTTATCATTTGTTCTTTCGCCCGCAGACTCGTCTGGCGGAATGGCTGGTTTCTGGTTTTGTCATCGGCGCAATTACCAGCGGCGCTCTGGCCGTGTTTGATGCCTTTGGTTTTAGATCGCATGAAAAGTCCTGGTTTGTCGGCATCGTCATGGCTGCTGTTTTGCTGAGCACCGGGCGCGGCTGGGAATGCGCGGAACGCATGAACGAGCGCCGTTCCAAAGTGCGTTGGCGCATTTTGGGCGCGCATTGGATCGCAGCCGCTGGATTCGCCGTCTTAGTAGTGACTTTTTACGTCAGTGTATGGGGCAATCCCGTCTTGGGGCCAATCGGACTGGCCGTCTTTGCGTTGTCGATTGTGCCCCTCTATTTGGTTGAGCGAAAATGCCGAAAATTTGAGCGAGAACATCCCGAAATTGGAGCCGCGAAGGACCGCATAAATAAAGATGAAAGCGTCTTTTCGTTGGGCGGGGGAAACTGTCTGCAATTTGTTTTAATCTGTTTGATGACCCCAATTCTCTTTCCGCTCATGCCCTTTTTAGCCCGCAAAAATCGGTATCCCGCGCGCGCAAAACTGGAAGAAAACGATGGCACGAGCTTGTGCCCCGAAGATCGCGATCATTTGAATTCGTTTGACTTGCCAGTTGAAGCACTGGGGTTCAAGCCATTGGGCTATTGCACTGAAGAAGAAACGTCGAAAGGCAATTCATCCGTTTCTCGTTTTTGGACGCACCCCGAACACATCCTGGCACAATGTCTCGTGATTCGTACACAACGAAACGTGATCAAATTTCGCAATCTGATTTTTCGCACGCATTTTGAATGCGGCGTTCGCGCCGTGACCACATCCAGCCCGATATTCGAACACGACGACGCATTTTCAAAACTCCGCGTGATGCGCGTCAGCGAAGACACACCCATTTCGACGTTGTTTGATGTGCATCGAGCGAACCTGAAGCGGATTGAACGTGACGAGGTTGGAATGCGTGTGCCCATTGGTTCGTTATGCGATGCGGCCAACTGCGTTCGAGAGGCCTATGCGGATCACCGCCGAGTCCAGATCGAGGCAGGCCTTTTGGAAACGGCGTCGCCAGATGATGAACTTCGACTGACATGGCGCGGCGCGTTGCGGTATGGCTGGGCCGCGCTACCGCCGTTCCGGCAGATACGCGAAGCGCGTCAGCTCAAGTACATGGCCGCGCAATTGAAGGCACTGGGATTTGAATCATAAGGCCAATCGTGCCGCTATTATTTCCAGCCAACTCGGCTATACTGCTCCCGAGTTCGAAAGGCACCATTCGTTATTCTCGGAAAACCTCGCACCATGGCCGTTTTGTTAAGTTGTCAAGGTCTCAAAAAATCGTTCGGCACTCGCGTTTTGTTTGATGGTCTCACCTTCGGCGTTCACGAAGGCGAGCGGCTTGGCTTGATTGGGCCTAATGGCTCGGGCAAATCGACGCTGATTAAAATGCTCGCGGGCATGGAAGAGATGGACGGCGGGACGCTCGTTCTCAAGCGTCAGTTGCGCATGGGCTATGTGCCGCAGGAAGATTCGTTTGAACCCGGTTCGACGGCAACGACCATTCTCGCCGCGGCTGTGGAAGGCGAGCATCTTGAAGAACACGAACACGCCTATCGCATCGATTCCGTGTTTACGCGCGTTGGATTTGCGCGCGATTTGCAGGTGATGCCTGTCGAGCGGCTCTCCGGCGGCTGGCGAAAACGCGTGGCGATTGCGCGCGAACTGGTTCGCGAACCCGAATTGCTGCTCATGGACGAGCCGACCAATCATCTCGATCTCGAGGGTATTTTGTGGCTTGAAAAGTTTCTGGCCAACGCGTCGTTCGCCGTGCTGATGATCAGCCACGACCGTTACTTTTTGGAAAACGCCGCCAATCGCGTCTTCGAATTGAACCGCTGCTATCCCGACGGATTTTACAGCTCGACGGGCCGCTACAGCGATTTTCTGATCAAACGCGAGGAGTTTTTGGAAGGCCAGCAAGAACAGCAGCGCGCGCTGCAAGGCGTGGTGAAGCGCGAAATCGAATGGCTCCGCCGCGGCGCGCACGGACGCACGACCAAGCAGAAAGGCCGCATTAACTCGGCCGGCCGCCTGATCGACGAACTCGCCGACGTGAAACAGCGCAACAATCAGGGCAGCCCGGTGCGCATCGATTTCACGTCGTCCGATCGCAAAGCCAACAAGCTCGTTGTGCTCAAGAATGTGGAAAAAAGTCTCGGCGAACGGAAGTTGATCTCCGGTTTGAACCTGATTCTCTCGCCCGGCATGAAGCTCGGGTTGCTCGGGCAGAATGGCAGCGGCAAAACGACGTTCCTGCGCTTGTTGACCGGCGAATTGGAACCCGATTCGGGCACGATTGAGCGCGCGGAAAAGTTGCGCATCGTGTATTTCGATCAGAGCCGCGAGCAGCTCGACAAAGAGGTGACGCTGCGCCGGGCGCTCGCGCCGACCGGCGACACCGTCTGGTTCCGCGACCGTTCGGAACACGTCGCGTCGTGGGCGAAACGATTTTTATTCAAGCCGGAGCAATTGGAGATGCCGGTCAAAAGTCTATCGGGTGGCGAGCAGGCGCGCATCCTGATCGCGAACCTGATGCTGCGTCCGGCGGATATTCTGCTGCTCGACGAACCGACGAACGATCTGGACATTCCGTCGCTCGAAGTACTCGAAGAAAGTCTGTCGGATTTTCCCGGTGCGCTGGTGTTGATTACGCACGACCGCTACATGCTGACGCGTTTGGCGACGGACATTTTGGGCTTGGACGGAAAGGGCGGCAACGAGCTTTTCACCGATTACACGCAATGGCAAAACGCGCAAAACGAAGCGCGTTCGCAGGAAGCCGACGCGCGGAAAACGGAGGGCAATAAGGGCGCGTCGAAAAAAGAGCAGCCAAAGAGCAACAAGCGGCTCTCCTATAAGGAGCAGCTCGAATGGGACAAAATGGAGGCGGCGATCCTGGAAGGCGAGGAGATCGTTCAAGGGCTGCTGCGGGTTCTGGAGTCGCCGGAAGTCGCGGGCGATCCGAAGCTGCTGATGGAACGCTGCCACGATCTCTCAGACGCGCAGGCGAAAGTCGACGAGTTTTACGCGCGCTGGGCGGAATTGGAAGAGAAGCAGAAGTAACGGGACACAATTGAACCATGAAATGGTACGAGCGCGTGTCGCTCCGAACGTACATTCTGACGAGCGCCGCGATTCTTCCGTTCGTCGCTTGTGTGCTGCTATTAATGGGCCGCGTGTTGATTTGCAAATGCGGGTATGTCAAGCTCTGGCACGGCGAGGTATACAGTTCCGAAAACTCACAACATCTGACGGACTGGTACACGTTCACCCATATCGTTCACGGCTTCATGTACTATTTCCTGATCTGGCTGGTCGCGCGAAAGCTGCCCATCGGGCTGCGTTTTCTGATGGCCATCGCATGTGCCGGTATGTGGGAAATTTTAGAGAACAGCTCGTTCGTCATCGAGCGCTATCGGGCGGTCACCATTTCGCTCGATTACTATGGCGACAGCGTGATTAATTCGATGACCGACATCTTGGCGTGCGCGCTGGGATTCGCGATTGCCCATCGCATTCCGGTGAAAATATCGCTGGCGATTGTGTTCTGCATCGAGCTCGCGCTGGCGGTATGTATCCGCGATAATTTGACGATCAATATCATCATGTTGATCCATCCGGTGCAGGCCATCAAGCAGTGGCAGCTTGCCGATGGGCACGTGCCGCCAGAAATCCTGCTGAAGAAATGACCGTGGCGGGACCGTTACCCATTCTCCGCATTCAGCGTCCTGATAAACTCCAGCGCCTCCGCCACCGAACACACCTGCGCCCCGCAGCGCCGTCCGGCTTCGTCCAATTCGCTGAGCAGCAGCAAGTCTTCGAAATCTTCCGACTGCGCGAGCCTTAGAGCGGCGCGGTGGCCCAGCGTGCGTGCGCGATATTGGTGCGCTTCCATGTGGTGCGCGATCAAGAATTCCGTGCGCTCGGTGATTGCGCCTTCCAGCGCCTCGAGGCCGGCGTTGACGTGATCGTGGGCGTCGATGGCTTTGCCGACATCGTGAAGCAGCGCGGCGAGCAGAAACTCCTCGTCCCAGGGGCGGGATTGGCGCGCCAACTCGAAAACTTGCATCGAATGGTATAGTGCGTCGCCTTCCGGGTGGTATTGTGGATTCTGCTTCACTCGCTCAAGCGGCTCCAGCAGCAGTTTGAATAAATCGTACGGATCGATGCCCGGTTGCGGATCGTCGTCTTCCGCATCCAGATCGAGTTCCGGGTAATCGCTCGCCATGAACTGTTCGAGCTGCGGAAGCGTGGCGCGTTCGATGGCCTTGCCGGTGATCGAACTCTTGAAGACGTAGCCGATCTTGTCTTCACCGTAAACGGTCAGTTCAATGGGAAATTTTCCGGCGATGTGAATGTGTGTGAAGACGCGCTGTTCGTTGTGTTTGACGACGCGTTTGTGTTCGACATCGTATTTCACGCCGAGATCGTCGAGCGACAGCGTGACCGCGGAGTGCGCATACGCGAAAAGGTGGATGTCAATATCCGACCCTTTGCAAATGTGGCCGGTCCACGTGCTGCCAATCAACGCCGGATTGAAGCGGTGCAATCGGCGCATCAACCGCAATGCGGCGAGCCTCATGCTTTTCAAATTGTCAGTGCGCGCGTCGCCTTCGTGGAGGCAGGCGAGGATCTGAACCTGATCGCGAATTTCGGCGTTGGAAGGCAAGTCTTTGGGGTGATAGCGGGCGTCGATGCCCACTTGTCGAGCCGCTTTGCGTTTGGCGGAGAAGTATTCCGATTCGGCGCGTTCGTACATCATTTGGGCTGCAATGCGAGCGATCTGCAGCCGAACTCTGGGGTCAGCCATCTCCTGATAATGCGCCGATACAAAGCCCATTCGGTGCGGCGCGGGGCGTTTTCGTGTGCCTCCGGCGAAGGCCGGTTGCGAGTGTGCAATTAGAATTGGCAACAGGCGCGGCGTCAACCGCGAATAACACAATTTGCGATTTGCGTAAATTATGGATAAGGTTTTTGAAACGAGATGAGTCAGCGCTTAGGAATGGCAAAGCGATATAAACGATGCCACATTTGTCTGTTTATTTCAAATGCTCCCATTCTTATTTGCGCGTGGATCAGTACCAAACTCCCTTGGAGGTTATATGAAAGGCGGCGTGCGTAAAGGCGCATGTGCCGCAGGAAAAATCTTAACGCTGCTTGGCGTGTCATAATTATTAAATATTATCGAAACTAAATCTTCATGTTCACGCCAAATAGCGAGCTGTTGTATAAAAGGCGGAAATATATATTATTTCTGCACATTGTGCGTATTTTTTGCTTGCAAAATTGAACACATTGGCGCAGAATCGGAAGCATATATAGGCAATGAGGGCCAGTATCGTGAATATATGGCAGATAATTTCTTGTGGCATGGCAGTTGTGCTATTGATCGGCGTTCTGGCAGCATATCGGCGTGCTCAAAAATTATTGAACGTTTTGGGTCGCGAACGCGATTTGCTGCAAACTTTGCTCGATACCATTCCCGACCAGATTTATTTTAAAGATACCCAAAGCCGTTTTATCCGAGTCAGCCAGGCTGTCGCCAAAACGCTGGGAGTTCAAAGTCCGGAGCAGGCGATTGGCAAAGCCGACGCTGATTTTTTCGCTGCGGAAGACGCGCGGGCGTTCCGAGCCGACGATCAGAGCGTGCTGTCATCGCGGCAGCCGCTTCGCGACCGCATCGAACGCGGCACCGTCAACGGCGTCGAGACCTGGATGAGCACCACCAAAGCGCCGTTGTTCGACAAGTCCGGCAAAGCCATCGGTCTTGTGGGGATCAGCCGTGACATCACGGACCGAATTCGTGCGGAGCGAAATCTTCGCGAATGCGTCTCCAAAGCACGCTGCATTTTGTGGAATGCCCGCGTTACGCAAGTGCGTGGAAAATTCGACTGGCAAATCGATTTTCATTCGTCCGATCAATTGCGGCGTGATTTGGGACTCGAGCAGAGCGAGTGGACCAAGCACATTCATCCCGAGCAATTGAAAAAAATGGAGGAGACGTCGCAATCGGCCATGCTCGGCGGCGCGGAGGGCTATAATCAGGAATTCTGGGTTACGTCCAGCGGGGGCGAAAAACGCTGGATCAACGAAGACGTGCGGATTGAGAAAGTCTCGGAGTCCGAATGGGATCTGGTCGGTGTCGCTCTGGATATTACGGAGCGCAAACTGTTCGAACAGCAACTCGGGGCGGCCAACGAAAAACTGGCGCGATTGGCGAGCGAGGACGTATTGACGGGCCTGCACAACCGCCGCGCAATTCTCGAGCTGTCGGACGCCGAGTGGCTGCGCTGGGAGCGGTTTACCAGCATTTTTTCGGTGTTGATTATCGACGTGGACAACTTCAAGAAAATCAACGATACGCACAGCCATCAGGAGGGCGACCGCGCGCTGCGGCACGTGGCGGCGCAGCTTAAGGCATCGGTGCGCAAGGTCGATTCCGTCGGGCGTTTTGGCGGCGAAGAGTTCGTGATCGTGCTTCCGGAGACTTCGCTGGACGGTGCCGAGCATCTGGCGCAAAAAGTGCTGAATCAAATGCGCGCCGCGCCGATTGAATTGAACGGCGTGACCGTGCACATCACAGTCAGCATTGGCGCGGCAATGGCGTTGAGTTCGGATAAAAACAGCGCTGCATTGCTGCACCGCGCCGATTGCGCACTGCTCGAGGCCAAGCGCGCGGGAAAGGATTGCGCAGTGATGGCCACGGTTTCGTCAGGCATTCCTGCGAGTGTTCCCGATCTTGGTTTTAAATCTTGAAATTCAATTTGCCGTCTCGCTCGTTGGGCGGGACTACTTCGCGTTCGGCTTCGAGAGCGCGGCCGAATTTTCCTTCGGCGGTCGCGCGCAGAAAATCGGCGAAGAGCTTTACTTCCGCATGCTTTTCGTAACTGGATTCCATAATGCGCTTCATCGCATCCTCGCGCGACATGTCGGTGTTGCGGAAACAAAGCTTGAAGGCCTCTTTCACCGCCTCCATCGCATCCGGCGAAAGCCCGCGGCGTTTCATGCCCTCTTTATTGAGCGCCTTGATGCGCGCGGGATGGCCTTCGGCGAGCGTGAACGGCGGCACGTCGATCGACAATTTAGCGCAGCCTGCGACGAACGCGCAGGCGCCGATGCGCACGAAGTGATGCAGGGCCGCAAGCCCTGAAATGCGCGCGCCGTCGTCGACATGCACGTGCCCGGAGAGCTGCGTTCCATTGGCGATCACGATGTTGTTTTTCAGAACGCAGTCGTGGGCAATGTGGACGTAGGCCATGATCAGATTGTTGTTGCCGACCATCGTACTTCCGCCGCCGAGTTCGGTGCCGACATGGATCGTGCAGCATTCGCGGATGACGGTGTTGTCGCCGATCGACAGCGTCGTCTTTTCGCCCTTGTATTTCAAATCCTGCGGCGGCCCGCCGACCACCGCGCCGGGATGAACGTGGACGTTCCGTCCCAGCGTCGTCGCACCCGCCAGCGTCACGTGGTTGTGGATCACGCAGCCTTCGCCCAGAGTCACATCCGGCCCCACAATTGTAAACGGGCCGATCTGGACGCCATCGGCAATCCGGGCGCTTTTATCGACAATCGCAGTCGCGTGAATCGAATTCATCGCCGCATCATAATGTCGCTTTGAAATTTGACAAACCCAAACGGTGCGCGGAGTGGTTTTGGAGTGCGTCGGAAGTTATCCGCGACTCATTCAAGAACCTCGCGCAACTCATACGCCGCGATGCCGAATGCCACGGCGACATTGAGCGATGTTTTGGTTCCGCGCATCGGCAGGTGGCAGACGGTTCTGGCTTGCGCGAGCGCTTCGGCGGAGACTCCGGACACTTCGTTTCCGATCACCATGCACAGCGGCGCGCCGAGCGCGCCTGCACGGAGTGCCTCGCGCAATGGCACACTGTGTTCAGTTTTTTCAAGCGCGAGAATATGCACGCCGCTTGCGGCGAGAGCGGGGAGGACGTCGAGCGCGCCGGCATGATGTTCCCATCCGACAACGTCTTCGGCGCCCAGGCTGGTCTTGGCAATTTCTTTGCGCGGAGGACAGCCGGTGATGCCGCACAGGTACAACTTGCCGAAGCCCGCGCCGTCGGCGCTGCGAAAAATCGATCCGACGTTCCACAGGCTGCGGATATCTTCGAGCAGCGCCGAAAAACGCGGGGCTTCGACCGGTTTCGTCGAGCGGTCCAGGCGCGCCTCATGCAGCCGCTGCTGCTGCCGCTCGACTTCGTTCAGCACGGCCAGCGAACGGAACGTGATCACCTGTCCGCATTGCGGGCAGGGTCCATTCTTGCCTTCGCGATCGGGGGGCACGTCGAATTGAAGTTTGCATTGCGGGTTGGGACAGCGCGTCAGCATGTATGGACACCGAAGAGTGGAGTTCTTATTCGTTCTCTCGAATCGTGGAATTCTATGCCATGGGATTGAGGAGTGCCAAATAAAGAAGTGGAAAAGTGCTGCGCTCAATTGCGTGGAAAGATGTGGGTACTCCTTGACTTTCACATTCCCCAGATGAAAATGCGTCGCTCTGTTTAGAGGCGGCCCAAGTGCCGCCAAACTCATTTTTGAACGAAGGAATTCTGCAATGGACGCCGCTCTTCGCGCCTCTCTGTCTCAAGCCGCCGAATCGTTCGGTTCGCCCGTCTACGTGTACGACAAAGCCGCCATTCTCAGCCGCTGCAATGCGCTTCAGGAATGCATTACATATCCTAAAAAGAAATTGCTGTACGCGATGAAAGCGAATTCCAATCAGGCCGTCGTCCACACGATTCTCGGCGCGGGATTCGGCGTCGATTGCGTCAGCCTCGGCGAAGTGCTCTTCGCGAAAAAGCTCGGCGCGTCCGCCATTCTTTACACGAATAACAATGTGGCCGACGCGGAATTCCACGCGGTCGTTGACTTGGCGAAGGCCGGTGGTGTGTGGATCAATTGCGACAGCCTTCAGCGACTCGGCGATCTGCCCGAAGGCAGCGCGTGCTTCACGCGCATCAACGGTCCCGTTGGCGGTGGCCACCACCACCACGTCATCACCGGTGGGCCGGAGAGCAAGTTTGGAATTCCGTGGGAACAGGTGCCGCAGATTCTGGAGATCGTCGCGAAACGCAAGCTCAAACTCGTCGGTGTCCATCAACACATCGGCTCGGGAATTCGCGAGGTATCGAAGTTCAAGGAAGCGATGGACGTGCTGCTGACCGTGCTGCGCACATACAAACTCCCGGATCTCGAGTTCGTCAACTTTGGCGGCGGCATTGGCGTACCCTATCGGCCCTCGGAAACGCCGATCGACCTGAAGGAATTCGGTGCGACGCTATCCGCCACGTTCAGCGCGTTCTGCAAAGAGGCCGGCAAGGATCTGACGCTGATGCTCGAACCCGGCCGTTTCCCGGTCGCGGAATCCGGTTATCTCGTCACGCGGGTCAATACGATCAAAGAGACGCCCTACGACCGCACGTTCGCGGGGGTAGACACCGGCTTCAACCACCTCGTCCGGCCAACGATGTACGGCAGTTACCACCACATCACGAATCTGACGAATGCGAACGGTGCGCCGAGGCCGTACTTCGTCGCGGGAAACATCTGCGAAAGCGGCGACATTTTCACGCGCGGCGACAGTGACGACAACGTCGCCGCCGCGCGCGAATTGCCCGAATTGCGGCGCGGCGATCTGATCGCGATCCACAATGCCGGCGCGTATGGTTACGTAATGGCGAGCGAATACAACATGCGCCCGCGCCCGGCGGAAGTCATGCTCGACAAGAGCGAATTGACGCTTGCGCGGCGGCGCAAGAGCTTTGATGAAATCGTCGCCGACGCGTTGTAGCACATCAGCACTATTTCATTTTCTCTCGCAAAGACGCAAAGTCGCAAAGGAAAGACAAGAGGAAGTTTTGTTAGTCATATCCCTTTTTGTATGGTAGTTCTTTGCGTCTTTGCGCCTTTGCGAGAGAATAAAAGGAAATCCGATTCGTGAAAGATAAATCGAAAATTAAAACCGCGTTGCAAGTGCTCGGCCCTGTTGAGACATTTCCCAACCGGCATCCGGATCGCGATTACGAGATCAAGATCGTTGCGCCCGAATTCACCGCTGTGTGTCCGAAGACCGGCCAGCCCGATTTCGCCATGCTCACGCTGACGTACGTGCCCGACGAACTGTGCATGGAGCTCAAGAGTTTCAAGATGTACTTGCAGAGCTACCGCAACCGGGGCATTTATCACGAGCATGTGACGAATGCGATTCTGGACGATTTCGTCAAAAGCTGCCGGCCGCGGCGCATGACGCTGGTCGGCGAATTCAATGCGCGCGGCGGAATTTCCACGACCATTACGGCGCATTACCCGGCTGCGAAAAGCCCGAAACCTCGTTAATGTGAAGGGACCGTCCCGCCACATTACTTGTCTTTTTTCTTGGGCGCCGGGATATCGAGTTTCAATTCGCCCTCGAATGCTTTTCCCGTCAGCACTTTGAATGCGGCTTTTGCCAACTCTGTCGCGCCGTCGGTGTTGGGATGGACTCGGTCGGGGAGCATGGCGTCTTTGTCCTTCAGCGCGCCGTGCATGTCGATGATGCCCGCGCCGACTTCTTTGGCCAGCGCGTCGATCAGCGGAATTTGTTCCAATACGCCCGCTTCGTTGATTCCGAAATTTCCGGCTCCCGGCACGAATGGCGGGTGGCAGGCGAAGACGCGCGGCTTCGGATCGGCCTTGTTGAAGGTCGCGATCATGTCCTTGTAATCGGCGACGAATTCGTCCTTGAATTTCCAATTTTGCGGCTTGGTGTCGTTGGTGCCGAGCATGATGATGACGACATCCGGCTTCAAATTCTGCGCGTCTTGATACTGCTTTTCTTTATTGTACGGATTGTCGCCCTTCTTGAGAAGCGTGCGCGCGCTGATGCCATAATTCTTGACCAGCCATTTGTCTCCCAGCATCTGTTGAAGAATCTTCGGCCAGGGCACTTTTGACCCCACGCCGGCTGTGATGCTGTCGCCAATACACGCGACCTTGATCGTCTCCTTGTAGTTTTCGATATTAATTGGCGCGTTCGGGTCGGTGGCGTCGCCCGCTCGTGTCGTCGCGACAGCCGCAAGAAAGAACAGCACCACCGCCGACAACTTAACCATGGCTCTTCGCATTGCATGACTCCAGTAAAATGTGTGAAATTCGTTGTGGATATCTAAACCGGGTTTGCGTCGATAACCGGTTTATTCAAGCTCTAAATTAAACGCAGATGGACGCAGATGGACGCAGATGGACGCGGATGAACGCAGATGGGCGCAGATAAAATTCAATGGAAAGCATTCGCGGTAATCCGCGTTATTGACCCGCGCATTTCTAAAGCATCATTCTCGCTTGCGGCGGGCGGCGTTGAACTTCGTTGGTCTCGCACGGCGTATCTTCCCAATACGCCTTTGCTCGACCGCCTCGTTCAACTTGCCCGGCGCGGCGCGATAA